>NZ_JALGRD010000003.1:0-447230 GCF_022810315.1 Stutzerimonas marianensis
ACGCCATCGCTGGGACAGGAGGCGAGGAAATACGCCGAGAAAGTCCTCGCTATTGGGTCGTCTCGCGAGGAATACACACGCCTGATCGGCGCAGCCAGGCCAGGCGATGACCAGTGCACCGTTGGCTAGAGAAAATCAGCACGATCAGCGAGCTAGTGAGATCGAGCCTTGAGTGAGGCGTAGCCCTGTTCCGGCTACGCCACTAGAGAGTCACCTTGCTCCGGCTTAGTCGCCCAGATATTCGCAGCCACTGGTACATGTTTCATGTATCCGGATACGGGACAGTTCCGGTAGCAGCGGCTTCAACTCCTGCCAAATCCAGCGAGCAAGATTCTCGCTTGTTGGATTTTCCAAGCCTGGTAAATCATTCAGATAGTTGTGATCGAGACGATCATAAATTGGCTTGAACACCTCTTTGATCTCGCCAAAATCCCGGATCCATCCTGTGTGGGGATCCACTTCGCCTCGTAGATAAAGCGCAACCCGGAACGAATGCCCGTGCAGGCGCCCACATTTATGTCCTGCAGGGACGTTCGGCAGGCGGTGCGCTGATTCGAACGTAAATTCTTTAAAAATTTCCACGGAACATCCAACCAAAACCTGACTGCAATGGCCCGAATCTTACGCTTTTTTCCTCCATGCCGCCCGCTTGATTCCCGCTTGGAGGTGACGGTGCATTTTGACACTACGAGTATGTTAGGGCACAGTACCGCGCTTTTTCCGGGCGGTGGGGGGGATTGAATGAACGCAGTCGTAGCGGCAGTCGGCATTATGCTGGTCTTGAGTTTGTGCAGGGTGCATGTAGTAGTTGCGCTGATTGCGGGTGCCATTACGGGGGGTATGCTTGGCGGCCTGGGCTTGGATGGTAGTTTGTCTGCGTTCAACAAGGGGCTCGGTGGCGGGGCAACAGTGGCTCTGTCCTACGCGTTACTTGGCGCCTTTGCAGTTGCAATTGGTAAAAGTGGATTGGCGAACGCACTGGCTGATCGTGCCCTCGCGTTGGTAGGCTCGCAGGACTCCAAGTCGGCTGGTCCAATCAAGTGGCTGATGGTTTTGTTGCTGTTGGCGGTTGCGATCTCGTCGCAGAATATTTTGCCCATTCATATCGCCTTCATCCCGCTGCTTGTGCCTCCGCTGCTCTTCGTGCTCAGCAAACTCGAAATCGACAGGCGGTTGATTGCGTGTGTGTTGGCATTTGGTCTAGTCACGCCCTACATGTTTCTTCCTGTGGGCTTCGGGAGCATCTTTCTCAAGGAAATATTGCTGGCCAATGTTTCGCAGAATGGCGCTGATGTGACCAACATCAATGTCAGTCAGGCCATGTTGATTCCCGCGCTTGGCATGTGTGCAGGCCTGCTCATCGCCCTGTTCAGCTATAGGAAACCTCGCAACTACGATCTTCGGAAAATCGAGCGCGATGAGCCGCGAGGCGCGCGGTACAGCCCGCTCACGTTGTTGGTTGCCGCAATTGCTGTTGCGGCCGCTTTCGTTGTTCAGCTATGGCTCGATTCGATGATCCTGGGAGCTTTGGTCGGCTTCGTTATTTTCTCCGTGTCAGGCGTGGTGCGCTGGCGCGAGGCGGACGATCTGTTTACCGAAGGGATGAAAATGATGGCCATGATTGGCTTCATCATGATCGCAGCAGCTGGTTTCGCCGAGGTAATGCGGGCTACTGGAGAAGTGAAAGCCCTGGTGGATGCCTCGACTGCATGGATCGGCAACAGCAAAGCGATCGGTGCGCTGGTGATGTTGGTCGTTGGGCTGCTCGTGACGATTGGAATCGGTTCGTCCTTCTCGACAGTTCCGATCATCGCTGCCATCTTCGTCCCGCTAGGTCTTGAGTTGGGCTTCAGCCCGTTGGCAATCGTCTGCCTCGTTGGTACCGCCGGGGCGCTTGGCGACGCTGGCTCACCCGCTTCGGACTCGACCCTCGGCCCGACGGCAGGCTTGAACGCGGACGGACAGCACAACCACATCTGGGACACCGTGGTCCCAACGTTTCTTCACTACAACCTACCGTTGCTCGGGTTCGGCTGGGTAGCCGCCCTGATTCTTTAGCGCGGCAGAGGGGCTCTTACGGCCCCTCGCAGCCATGCGCACTCCTGCTGACTATTGCTGACTAAGGAGTAGTCATCCCAGCGATAGGAAACCAACTGTGAATACGACCTTGGAGCAGAAAGTCTTCCTGGCCTTGTTGCTCGTCGTATCCCTTGCATTTGGTTGGATCCTCTATCCGTTCTACGGCGCAGTTTTCTGGGCCGTCATACTGGCGATTATCTTCGCGCCACTTCAGCGCTGGTTGTTTCAGCGCTGTGGGAACAGGCGCAATCTGACGGCCCTGATCACGCTGTTCGTATCGCTGATGGTGGCGGTGCTGCCGGTCATATTGATCACCGGCCTGCTCGTGCAAGAGGGGGCGTCCCTCTATCGGCAGATCGAAAGCGGTGAGCTGGATGTGGGAAGTATCGTTGGCAGCGCAAAAGAGCTGCTTCCACCGTCGTTGCAGGTGCAGATGCAGCGGTTCGGACTTGGCGATATCGATCAGATACGCGACCGGCTGGCCAGCGGTGCTCTCGAGGGCAGTCAGTTTTTGGCAACCAAGGCGTTCAGCTTTGGGCAAGGTACGTTCCAGTTCGTAATCAGCTTTTTCGTCATGCTGTATCTGTTGTTCTTTCTCATACGCGATGGTCGCGAACTGGTAGCGAAGGTCAGGCGAGCGTTGCCCTTGAGTGACACCCAGAAGCGTCGACTTTTCAGCAAGTTCACCCGGGTCGTCAGAGCAACGGTGAAGGGGAACATTGTCGTAGCCGCCACGCAGGGTTTTCTGGGAGGGGTGATTTTCGCAGTGCTGGATATTCCAGGGGCGTTGCTCTGGGGCGTACTGATGGCATTTCTTTCGCTATTGCCAGCCGTGGGGGCGGGAATCATCTGGACACCGGTGGCGATTTATTTCCTCATGAAGGGCATGATCGTTCAGGGGGTTGTGCTCACGCTCTACGGCATCTTGGTGATCGGTCTCGTCGACAACATCCTCAGGCCGATATTGGTTGGCAAAGACACAAAAATGCCGGACTACGTCGTGCTTATTTCGACGTTAGGTGGGCTCGCGCTATTTGGTTTGAATGGCTTTGTAATTGGCCCCTTGATTGCGGCGCTATTCATCTCTGCGTGGGGGTTGTTCACGTCGCCGGAGGGGGAGCGGGAACCTCCGGTCTAGATGCACCCGCCAAGGGGCGCATCTAGACCCAGCGGGCTCAAAGCACGCGACCACCATCCTTACGTCGAATGATTACCGTCGCCGAGCGCGGACGCCGTCTTGGTCCGTCGGGCCATACGCTGGTGTACTGCGTGGGTGTAGATCCTTCCCCGGGGTGTTGCACGTTCACGAAGACCGTTCTGAAGTCGGGCGTCGAGGTGATTCCCGTAATTTCAGCGCCTGTCGGGCCGACCAGGAAGCGCTTGGTCTGGCCTGTCTTCGGGTCGGAAACCAACATCTGGTTGTTGCCAAAGGGACCGGCGCTCAGTTGGCTGCCGCTCATGTCCGTCTGAATCCAGAGGCGGCCTTCATCATCGAACCAGAGTCCATCTGGGCTTGCCAGGACATTGTCCTGATCGAGCGACCTGCCACGGGGATCGCGGCTATCCGATTCCGGACCGGCAAGCAGATACAGATCCCAGCGGAAGGTAGTGCCGATATTGTTGCGGCCGTCTTCGCGCCAACGGACGATATGTCCGTAAGGGTTGGGGGACCTTGGATTGGCGGCATTCGCCTCCTGACGTGCCGAGTTATTCGTCAGTGTGAAATACACTTCGCCGGTGTCGGGATGCACGGCGCCCCATTCGGGACGGTCCATCTTGGTCGCTCCGACAATATCCGCCGCAAGCCTTGTGTTGATCAGGACCTCGCCCTGATCACGAAATTGGACGCCAGCAGTCAGGCAAGCCTGTTGGAAGCTGGCGTCCTCGAAGTCCAGCGCGAGCCAGTCCCCGGTGCCATCCGGGTTGAAGCGCGCCACGTACAGCGTTCCCTCGTCGAGTAAACGACTGTCATCCCGTAGCGGACGGTACCTGTCCCGACTGATGTATTTGTAGATGTACTCGTTCTGCGAATCGTCGCCGGAATAGCATACGACCGGCCAGCCTGCCTTGGCGGGAGCGAAGACCAAGCCTTCATGGGCGAAGCGCCCGAGCGCCGTGCGCTTTACAGGTGTGGAGTCGGGATCGAACGGATCGATTTCCACGATCCATCCGAACGTGTTGGGCTCGTTCCGATAGTCCGAGCGTGCGTCCTCGCCGATCGTGGTGGCATCGAAACGCTGGAACTCATCTCCAGGCACGGTCTCCCAGCCATAGCGGCCAGCGGTACCTACGCCATAGCGCTCGAGATGCCTCGGCAGTTCGGCGTCGCGGCTGGCGAAGTAACCTGCCCAGTTCTCCTCGCACGTCAGATAGGTACCCCAGGGTGTATAGCCGTTGGAACAATTGTTCAGCGTGCCACGGGTCGTGGTGCCGCTTGGGCTGTAGCGCGTGTGCATCAGCTCATGGCCGCGCGCCGGGCCTTCGATGCGCATTGGGGTTGCGCCGGTGATGCGCCGGTTGCGCGCGGATGGCAAGACTGCCCAATCGCCTCGCGCGTTGCGTTTGATCTCTACGACCGAGACGCCGTGGGCATTGATTTCCTTACGGACTTCTTCGGCCTTGGTGCGCTTGCCATCCTGCACACTTGGGCCGTTCGGGTGCAGCAGCGCGCTATCGACGTACTCATGGTTCAGTGCAAGCAAGCCGTGGTCGCTTTTGCGCCCTTTGAAGCGCGCATCCATGGGGAAGAAATGCATGCCGTCATGGTGCATGCCGGTTTGCTGAGCCTGATCCTCAGCGCTGTTGCTGGCGTCTTCGAGGTAGGCGGGGTAGCTCCCGCAGATGGGCGTTCCCCAGGGAATGAATACGTCCACCGTGTACCCGTCTGGAACAGTGATGGCGTCGGCGCGGGTCACCCCGACCGCCCCAAAGGGGAGTCGGCTGCGGCGTTGGAAAGCCGGTGCGTTACCTTTGGGGGCGGCAGCGGCTGCGATCGCAGGCATTCCACCCAGGAAGGCCAGCGCGCCCAAGGCAGCTCCGCCGGCTATGACCTGACGCCGCCCCACGGCAATCACGTCCTGAATATGAGGATTGGCGGAACGGTTGCTCGGACGCTCATCGCCATTGCCAAACATGATGTTGTGATTATCGTCAGTCACGACGTAGCTCCATTAGGGTAATCGACGGAGCTATGACGCTATGTTGAACAGACGACAAGTTAATGACAGTGCCGGCCCGCCCGACGAATGGACGAGCAAAAAAAAGCCCCGCCGATGCGGGGCCCGGGAAGCTGTGGGCCCGGGGGACGCCGGGCCGCGCGATCAGTGGAACTGGTTCATGGTGTTGTCTTTACCGCTGGCCTTCAGAGCAGCCTCGCCAGCGAAGTATTCCTTGTGGTTGTCGCCGATGTCGGAGCCAGCCATGTTCTGGTGCTTGACGCAGGCGATGCCCTGACGGATTTCCTGACGCTGAACACCCTTGACGTAGGCCAGCATGCCTTGGTCAGCGAAGTACCCCTTGGCCAGGTTATCGGTCGACAGGGCAGCGGTGTGGTAAGTCGGCAGGGTGATCAGGTGATGGAAGATACCGGCGTGAGCCGAGCCGTCACGCTGGAAGGTGCGGATCTTCTCGTCGGCGATCTGGGCCAGCTCGGTTTCGTCGTACTCGACGCTCATCAGCTTGGCACGGTCGTAGGCGGAAACGTCCTTGCCTTCGGCCACGAACTGGTCGAACACCTGCTGACGGAAGTTCAGTGTCCAGTTGAACGACGGGCTGTTGTTGTAGACCAGCTTGGCGTTTGGAACGACTTCGCGGATGCGGTCAACCATGGCCTTGATCTGCCCAACGTGCGGTTTCTCGGTCTCGATCCACAGCAGGTCGGCGCCGTTTTGCAGAGAAGTGATGCAGTCCAGAACGCAGCGGTCTTCGCCAGTGCCCTTGCGGAACTGGAACAGGTTGGACGGTAGGCGCTTCGGACGCAGCAGTTTGCCTTCACGCTTGATGACGACGTCGCCGTTGCCCAGTTCGGCTTCGGAAATTTCTTCGCAATCCAGGAACGAGTTGTACAGGTCGCCCAGGTCGCCCGGCTCCTTGGTCACAGCGATCTGCTTGGTCAGGCCGGCACCCAGGGAATCAGTACGCGCAACGATGACGCCGTTGTCGATGCCGAGCTCGAGGAAGGCGTAACGAACGGCCGCGATCTTGGCGAGGAAGTCGGCGTGCGGAACGGTAACCTTGCCGTCCTGGTGACCGCACTGCTTCTCGTCGGAGACCTGATTTTCGATCTGGATGCAGCAGGCACCTGCTTCGATCATGCGCTTGGCCAGCAGGTAGGTGGCTTCCGGGTTACCGAAGCCAGCATCGATGTCGGCGATGATCGGGACGATGTGGGTTTCGTAGTTGTCGATCTGGCTCTGGATTTCGTTGGCCTTCGCGGTATCGCCGGCTTCGCGAGCGGCGTCCAGAGCGGTAAACAGCAGGTCCAGTTCGCGGCTGTCGGCCTGACGCAGAAAGGTATACAGCTCTTCGATCAGGTCGGAAACGGCAGTCTTTTCGTGCATGGACTGGTCCGGCAGCGGGCCGAACTCGGAACGCAGAGCTGCGACCATCCAACCGGACAGGTAGAGGTAGCGCTTGTTGGTGGTCTTCAGGTGCTTCTTGATGGAGATCAGCTTCTGCTGACCGATGAAGCCATGCCAGCAACCGAGGGACTGGGTGTAAAGCGACGAGTCTGCGTCATACTCGGCCATGTCCCGGCGCATGATGTCGGCCGTGTACTGGGCGATTTCCAGGCCGGTCTTGAAGCGGTTCTGGGCACGCATGCGGGCCACGGATTCAGGGTTGATCGCGCTCCAACTGCTTCCAGCTGCTTCTTTCAGAGCGGCAACGGCTTTGATGTCGTTTTGATAAGCGGACATGGTCAATCCTTTCGAGAAAAAATTCGTGTTTGGTTGAGCACCGACTGTTCCCACCGAAACCTGCATGTTGAGCTGATGCGAGCAACACGCGGCAGAGTGTCGAAATACCGACCGAGACGAGATTGACCATGAAGGAGGGTGTGCAGTTACGACCGCATGAGGAGGTATCTGCTGCGGAATGGTCGTGGCATTCCGGCACGACGGCAAGGCGCCATCGGTGGCTCAGCGGATTGCTTCTACATGCTGCGCGTCAATCGCTTCCCCGTCCCTCGGGACGACTCGTTCCAGTCGCAACCTCGTCAGTCCGCCTTGTGGGCAGTACAGTCACGGATCGCTTGCTGGTTGGCCGAGCGGTCCGGAGGCCCTCGATCAGGGCCCCTGGTTAGCGGGAGCGGGGCCATAATGCGCCGGGGAAAAAGCTTCGTCAAATGTTTTGTAGTTGATTTTTCAGGTCACTACATTTTCTTTGAGGACGACGTTAGGGGCGGGTTCACATGTACCTAATCGAGGCGCTCGACCTTCAGGCGCAGCGAGAAGTCTTCCTGACCGGCAGTGGAGTAACGGCGCAAGGTGCCTCGCTGGTTGCCACTGGCGCTTTCATTGACGCCTCCGAGCGGTATCCACTCACCTAAACGGCCGCTGACACGCGTATCGGTATCTCGGACGTTGACCACCCCGGGCTGGTAGCGGTCTAGGCGGTCGTCATGGCTGCTGATCGTGACCTGAACCTGCTCGCCATGAACGGTCGCGGTTGCATAGAAGCCGCGTGTCACGTCGCGATATTGGGTCTGCTGATAGATCTGCCCATACCCATCGGTGTCACGTGTAGTAATCGGTACGCTCTGACCGACCTGAATCAGGGCCGGATATCCTTCGGTTGCCTGCACCTGCTGCACGCCCCCACCTTGGCTCGCGGTGCTATGCCGAATGATCCGCACCCTGTTCTCGCCTGAATTACCGTTCTGGCCGGTTTCCAGTCTGACGTTCCCTCCGCCGAAAGAGCCGTCGACCTGGAATCCGGATTCGCTGTCGCTCGCCGCATTCTGGGTGTCGACGCTGATCAACAGGCGGCGCGGTGCCGTATCGAGCCGGGACAACACGGTTCGCAGCTCTGCGATCACGGAATCGGGTGCGTTGACGATCAGTTGATTGCCGTAGGCGTTGACCTTGCCCTGCTCACCGACCACGGACTGGGCAACGGCCAGTACGTCATCAGCCATGCGGTATTCGAGCGGGATCACTTCGGTCGCTGCTTGACTGTGCAGGCATACCAGCAGGGCAGATAGGAGGGAGAGACGGCGCCGCTTCATAGCAGGAAGCTCCTCAACTCGGGATCAGTAAGGCTGTGTGACCAGGCTGTATCGAACTGCTGCTGACGCTGGCGGGCGCGAGCGGCGTCCTGGTACAGCGCATAGCCGGCGAAGCGTTCGACGCTTGGGCGCACGAGCAGCCCATGATCATCAACAATCAGATACGCGCCTTGCTCCATAGGGTAATCGGGATTGAGCTTGCGAATCTGCATGGTGCTGGTCAGTCTGCGCGACAGCGCCAGTAGACGATGGCTTTCCCTGATGGCGCGCGAGGAATCGGCGATCAGCACACGCATGCGGTTACGCGGATGGGCGCGCAGCATAAGGGCGCACGCCTGTTGGACTTCAAGATTGTTGTAAAGCCACGCCTCGAGATCCGGGGTGAAAAGACTCAGGCTTCGTCGCGCCTGCCGTAGCAGGTTTAGTGCGTGCTCCCGGGCCTGCTCAGCGGTGTCGAAGGGGCGCCGTCCGGCTAGCGGTTTATCGCCGGGCTGCATGGGTGCCGGATTGATGTCATAGGCAAAGCGACCGGGTGACTCGAAGTCGATTGCCGGCAGGTCAGCCGGTATTTCGCTTCGATCCGGTTCGCTTTCGCTCATCTCATTGACTCTTGCGCAGCATGTCGACGTGGGGGATTCCGGCCTCGAGGAACTCCTCGCTGATTACGTGGAAACCTAGGCGTTCGTAAAAGGCGGTGGCATGGACCTGCGCACTCAAGCGTTGCTCTTCCAGCCCCCGCCGTTCGGCTTCGGCAATGACGGCGCGCATCAGCGCTTCACCGACGTTCATGCCGCGCCAATCCCTTAGCACCGATACCCGGCCAATGTGACCGTCGCCAAGTAACCTTGCGGTGCCGATTGCGTACCCATCTTCAAACGCCAGAAAATGCACCGCATCGGCGTCGTCGGAATCCCATTCCAGTTCCGGTGGAACCGACTGCTCGGCGATGAATACGGTCTCGCGTATTCTGCGCAGCTCTGCGTTATCCCGCTGCCAGTCAGCGATGCGAACGTCGATTTCACTCATCAGCAAACTCCAGACTTCCTTGTTTGACCAGCTGCCAGATCAGATTACGCCCATCCTCATCGGCGAGCCAGGGTTGCAGGTTGTCGACATGCAGAGCGTCGGCCGAGCACAGGAGCTTGAGCAGATCCCGGAGGTGAGCGGGTAACAGGCGGCTCTGGCCGCTGGCGAATAGCAGCAGTCCGATATCGACTTCGCTCCAGGCCAGGCGTGCGCTGAGATTACGCACAAGCACCACCCCATCTGACAAGGCCGCGAACAGTTCGGATTCTTCCATTTCGGGGCCTTGCACCCGTTCGGGGTAGCGGGGTTCGGTCATGAACTGACCGAACCAGGTCAGCAACAGGCGTTCGTCGCTCATATGCTCGGTGAGCATCGTACGCAGGCGGTCGAGCGCGTCGCTTTGAATCTGGTAAGGATCATCCGCTGGGGTCAGGTCGGCGTCACTGTAGCGTTCCTCGTCGGGCAGGAACTGCGCAAGAAAATCAGTGAAATGCGTGAGCACTTCGGCTGCGCTCGGTGCCCGGAAGCCGAGCGAATAAGTCATACAGGCGTCTTCGGCGGTACCGTAATGTGCCAGGCGCGGCGGGAGATACAACATGTCGCCCGGTTCCAGCACCCATTCTTCCACTTCCTGAAATTCGGCCAGGATGCGCAGGTCCGGGTGCGTCAGCATCTTGCTTTCGGCATCACACATCTGGCCCACGCGCCAGCGCCGATTGCCATGCGCCTGCAGGAGAAATACGTCGTAATTGTCGAAGTGCGGCCCGACACCGCCACCTGGCGCGGCAAAGCTGATCATGACGTCATCGATGCGCCAGTTCGGCAAAAAGCGAAAATGCTCGACGAGCTGGGCGACGTCCGGAACGAGTTGGTCGACAGCCTGAACCAGCAGTGTCCAATCGCGCTCGGGCAATTGCTGATAGGTATCTTCGGTGAAGGGGCCCCGACGCAGTTCCCATGGGCGCTCGCCATGCTCGATGACCAGGCGCGACTCGACGTCTTCCTCGAGGGATAGCCCGGCCAGCTCATCTGGTGATACGGGGCTTTCGAAGCCGGGTAGAGCCTGGCGAATCAGCAGTGGCTTTTTCTGCCAATACTCTCGAAGAAACTCGCGTGCGCTGATGCCGCCGAGGATCTCAAGGGGAATGTCGGATGTCATGAAGGCACCTTGCTCGAGGGCGAGCGACCAATAAAAACGCCCGGCACAGCCGGGCGTGGGCTGAAAAGGATGGGTTCAGATTCGCTTGGCCTGGGCTACGGCGTTTCCGATGTACGCGGCCGGCGTGAGCTTGCGTAGCGCCTCTTTGGCGTCGGCCGGAATATCGAGGCCGTCGATGAACGTCTGCAGGGCTTCGGGGCTGATGCCTTTGCCGCGAGTCAGCTCCTTGAGCTTTTCATAAGGATTCTCCACCGCATAGCGACGCATTACGGTCTGAATAGGTTCGGCCAATACTTCCCAGCAAGCATCCAGGTCTTCGGCGATGCGTGGGGCATTGAGTTCCAGTTTGCCGATTCCTTTCAAGGTCGCTTCGTACGCGATCACGCTGTGTGCGAAGCCCACGCCAAGATTGCGCAAGACGGTCGAGTCGGTCAGGTCACGCTGCCAGCGGGAGATCGGCAGCTTGCTGGCCAGGTGTTGAAGCAGGGCGTTGGCAATGCCGAGGTTGCCTTCGGAGTTCTCGAAGTCGATCGGATTGACCTTGTGGGGCATGGTGGACGAGCCGATTTCACCGGCAACGGTACGCTGCTTGAAGTAACCGAGAGAGATATAGCCCCAGATGTCCCGGTCGAAGTCGATCAGAATGGTGTTGAAGCGCGCCACCGCATCGAACAGCTCGGCAATGTAATCGTGTGGCTCGATCTGCGTCGTGTAGGGATTCCAGGCAAGACCAAGGTCCTCCTCAATGAACGCACGTGCATTGGCCTCCCAGTCGACATCGGGATAAGCCGACAGGTGGGCGTTGTAGTTGCCTACCGCGCCGTTGATCTTGCCAAGCAGTGGAACGGCCTCGACCTGCGCAATCTGGCGCTCCAGGCGGTACACGACATTGGCCAGCTCCTTGCCCAGGGTCGTCGGCGAGGCAGGTTGACCGTGCGTCCGAGAGAGCATCGGCACTTCGGCATGCTCGACTGCGAGTTGCCGAATCGCGTTGGCCAGTTGGCGCATGAGTGGCAGCAGGACCTGATCGCGACCTTCACGAAGCATCAAGGCATGAGACAGGTTGTTGATGTCTTCGCTCGTGCAGGCGAAGTGGATGAATTCGTTGATCTTGGCCAGTTCAGGCAGTTGCTTGGCTTGCTCTTTGAGCAGGTATTCGACCGCTTTCACGTCGTGATTGGTGGTGCGCTCGAAGGCTTTGACCCGCTCGGCATGTTCGACCTGAAAATCTTCGGCAAGCCTGTTCAGCAGTTCATTGGCCTCGGCAGAGAAGGGCGCCACCTCTGGAATCCCGGTGTGTGCCGCAAGCCGTTGCAACCAGCGCACCTCCACGAGGACGCGGCAGCGGATCAGGCCGAACTCGCTGAAGATTGGGCGCAGAGCGCTGGTTTTGCCGGCATAGCGGCCATCGACAGGTGATACGGCAGTGAGCGAGGAAAGCTGCATAGAGGGCATTCTCGGACGGTCGAGCAACGAAAAGAGGGCGGCGATTATACATGAAAGCATCCCGGTGGCCTTCCCGGGAAACCTGACGGTCAGTCAGCAGCGGCGCCTAGCCTGTGCGCAGGAGCGGATAGAGCGCGTCGAGCATCTTCCGGCGGCTGAAAATCATCTGCCAGCGATGGCCGCCAAGCTGACGCCAAAGGCGCGCGGCACGAATGCCAGCGAGGAGCAGGGCCCGAATCTTGGCGGCGTTGTCTGGTTGTTGCAGGTGACGCATGTCTCCCTGGACCTGGATCCGCTGGCGAAATGTACTGAGGGTGTCCTGGTACAGACCGCCGAATGAGGCGATGACGTTTTCGTGCGTCAGTCCGAAATGGTCCGCTTGGGCCTGGATCTGATCCAGCCGGCTTCCGATAACTTGCAGCATGTCGCTTCGCTTATCCAGTTGGCGCTCCAGCCCTATCATCGCGAGGGCGTAGCGCAGAGGTTCGCGTTGCAAGCTGCTGGTGTCGCGCTCCAGCGCGCCAACCAGCGCGCGATAGCCTTCGCGCAGGTTCAGGTCGTCTCCGCCGTAAATATCAAGCGCTGGCTTCTCTTCACGGACCAGCAGACTGCCGAGCAGGCTCGCCATCGCCGCATTAGGCGCTTGCCCGGTCCGCGCGATACGGTCGACGAGCGCTGCTGCCTCGAACACAGCGCCCAAGGCAATGAGTTGCTCCTGCAACGGCGTCATGGGCGACCTCCCGCAGACCAGGGCTCTGCACGTTCTATCACGCCGCCACCGAGGCAAATCTCACCGTCATAGAACACCACCGACTGGCCCGGCGTGACCGCGCGCTGAGGTTCGTCGAAAACGGCGCGATAGCCACTCTCCGTGCGCTCGAGAAGGCAAGGCTGATCGGCCTGACGGTAGCGAACCTTGGCCTTGAGCCGCTTAGGTTCGTTCAATTCCATCGGATTCACCCAATAGATGTCCGAGGCCAACAGGGCGCGTGAGAACAGCATCGGATGATCGTTGCCCTGGCCCACCACCAATACGTTACGTTCCAGATCCTTGCCCAGGACGTACCAAGGTTCGTCGCTCGCCGCCTTGAGTCCGCCGATCCCCAAGCCCTGCCGCTGACCAATGGTGTGATACATCAGGCCATGATGGCGGCCGATCACGCTGCCCTCGACGGTCTCGATGTCTCCCGGTTGGGCGGGAAGGTACTGTTTGAGGAAATCGCTGAAACGACGCTCGCCAATAAAGCAGATACCTGTGGAGTCCTTTTTCCGGGCGGTCGCCAGGCCGTGACGCTCGGCGATGGCGCGCACCTCGGGTTTTTCGAGTTCCCCGACGGGAAACAGTGTCTTGCCAAGCTGCGCGCCGCCGACAGCGTGGAGGAAATAACTCTGATCCTTGTTCGGGTCGAGCCCCTTGAGCAACTCGCTACGTCCCGCGACATCGCGTCGGCGGACGTAGTGCCCGGTGGCAATCAGGTCGGCGCCCAGGGTGAGCGCGTAATCCAGAAACGCCTTGAACTTGATTTCCCGGTTGCAGAGGATGTCCGGGTTTGGCGTTCGTCCGGCCTTGTATTCGGCAAGGAAGTGTTCGAAGACATTATCCCAGTACTCTGCGGCGAAATTGGCCGTGTGCAGCGGGATGCCGATCTTGTCGCAAACGGCTTGAGCGTCGGCCAGGTCTTCCTTGGCGGTGCAGTATTCGGTGCCGTCATCTTCTTCCCAGTTCTTCATGAACAGGCCTTCGACCTTGTAGCCCTGTTCGAGCAGCAGCAGGGCGGAGACCGAGGAGTCGACGCCGCCGGACATGCCGACGATGACACGCAGGTTTTCGGGGGCGGCAGAAACGGTAGCAGGCATACGAGCTCAGGAAGGCCGATCAAAAAAGCGAGATTCTAACAGGCTTGGTCCGCTCCGCGGTGAATGCGTAGATCAGTCGCGCACGACCGCGAGGTCATAGCTTGGCCCGGCGAGGTAGTCGTCAATGCACCGGATAATCAGCTCGCTACGCCAGCGCGACGATTGCGCCAGTAACTCGTCTCGACTCAACCAGGTTGCGGCGACAATGCCTTCATCCAGCGATCGGGATGCGTCGTGGTGGAGTGCCTTGGCTGCAAAGCAGACGCGCTGGTAGGTCACGCCGTTGCTCGGCGCGGTATAGAGATAGATGCCGACCACGCCGGTCAGCTCGACCGTCCAGCCGGTTTCTTCGAGGGTTTCACGAATCGCGGCCGCCTTGAGTGTTTCGTCGGATTCCAGGTGGCCGGCCGGCTGATTCAACACCAGCCTTCCACCTTTTGATTCTTCGACCATCAGGAAGCGACCCGCCGACTCAACGACCGTGGCCACGGTGATATGGGGATGCCAGGCCATGAATAGCTCCATAAGGGGACAATAAAAAAGAAAGCCCCGACGGGGCCGGGGCTTTCTTAACGCACCTTCTGCCTGGTCGATCAGCTCAGCGAGGCGAGGGCGGCGTTGAAGGTCGCGCTGGGGCGCATGACCTTGCTAGTCAGTTCGGGATTGGAGCGGTAGTAGCCACCAATATCTACAGGATTGCCCTGGACTTGTGCCAGTTCGGCAACGATCTTCTCCTCGTTCTCGCTCAACTGCTTGGCCAGCGGTGCGAAATGGGCCTGCAGCTCCAGATCTTCGGTCTGAGTGGCAAGCTCCTGGGCCCAGTACAGCGCCAGGTAGAAGTGGCTGCCGCGGTTATCCAGCTCGCCTGTACGCCGCGACGGCGACTTGTCGTTGTCCAGCAGTTTGCCTGTAGCCGCGTCCAGCGTCTTGCCGAGTACTTTCGCCTTGGCGTTGTCCGTCTTGATGCCGGTCTCCTCGAGCGATACGGCCAGCGCCAGGAATTCGCCCAGCGAGTCCCAGCGCAGGTGGTTTTCTTCGAGCAGTTGCTGCACATGCTTGGGCGCCGAGCCGCCTGCGCCCGTCTCGTACATGCCGCCGCCCGCCATCAGCGGAACGATCGACAGCATCTTGGCCGAGGTGCCAAGCTCCATGATCGGGAAGAGGTCGGTCAGGTAGTCGCGCAGCACGTTACCCGTGACGGAGATGGTGTCCTGGCCACGAACCAGACGCTCCATGCTGACGCGGATGGCTTCGTTGTAACCCATCATGCGAATGTCCAGACCGCTCAGGTCGTGATCCTGCAGGTAGGTTTCGACCTTCTTCTGCAGTTCACGGTCGTGCGCGCGCTCCGGATCGAGCCAGAAGATGGCCGGGGTATTCGACTGGCGTGCACGCGTGACAGCCAGCTTGACCCAGTCGCGGATAGGCGCGTCCTTGGTCTGGCAGGCGCGCCAGATGTCGCCGGCTTCGACCTGATGCTGCATCAGCACAGTGCCGTCGGCGAGCACGACACGCATGGTGCCGTCTGCCATCATTTCGAAGGTCTTGTCGTGCGAGCCGTATTCTTCTGCTTTCTGAGCCATCAGGCCGACGTTCGGTACGGTACCCATGGTGGTCGGGTCAAATGCACCGTTGGTTTTGCAGAAGTTGATCATTTCCTGATAGATGCGAGCGTAAGTGCTCTCCGGCATGACGGCCTTGGTATCTTTCAGGGTGCCGTCCTTGCCCCACATCTTGCCGGAGCTGCGAATCATGGCTGGCATCGAAGCGTCGACGATCACGTCGCTCGGGATGTGCAGGTTGGTGATGCCCTTGACCGAGTCGACCATCGCCATTTCCGGACGGCGGCTGTAGCAGGCGTGAATGTCGTCGAGAATCTCTTCCTGCTGCGAGGCGGGTAGGCTCTTGATCTTGTCGTGCACGCTGGACAGGCCGTTGTTCGGATTGACGCCGAGCTCCTTGAACAGGTCGGCGTACTTGTCGAAGACTTCCTTGTAATACACGCTGACCGCATGCCCGAACACGATCGGGTGGGAGACCTTCATCATCGTTGCCTTGACGTGCAGGGACCACATGACGCCGGTCTCCTTGCAGTCCTGCAGCGTCTGCTCAAAGAACTGGCGCAGTTTCTTGCAGCTCATGAACATGCTGTCCAGAACTTCGCCCTTCTCGAGCGACAGCTCTTTCTTGACTTCGACCTTGCCGTCCTTGCCGATGAACTCGATGCGAACGTTACCGGCCTCGGCCATGGTGACGGATTGCTCGCTGGAGAAGAAATCGCCACCGCGCATGTAGTCGGCGTGCGACTGTGAAGCCATGCTCCATTTGCCCATCGAGTGAGGGTGCTTGCGCGCGTACGCCTTGACCGCGGCTGGAGCGCGGCGGTCCGAGTTGCCTTCGCGAAGGACCGGGTTGACGGCGCTGCCGAGCACCTTGCCGTAGCGGGCACGGATGTCCTTTTCTTCTTCGGTACGAGGATCCTCGGGGAAGTTGGGGACGTCGTAGCCCTGTGCCTGGAGTTCGGCAATGGCGTTGCGCAGCTGAGGAACCGAGGCGCTGATGTTCGGCAGCTTGATGATGTTTGCGTCCGGCTTCGTTGCCAGAACGGCAAGCTCGGCCAAATCGTCCTCGACGCGCTTGTCCGCATTCAGGCGGTCAGCGAAGGCGGCGAGGATGCGCCCTGCAAGAGAGATGTCACGTGTTTCGACGGCTATGTCAGCGGCCCCGGCAAAAGCCTCAACGATGGGCAGAAGCGAATAGGTGGCCAGCGCAGGGGCTTCGTCGGTGAAGGTATAGATGATCTTCGAGCGGGTGGACATGTAGGGTTAACTCTCTCTTGCTGAGCGTACATAGAACCTCGATATGCGCAGGTAGGCGCTCTGGCCGCCGTCTGGCGTACCAGAAATCGAGGATTCGCCGCGATGATGTTGGTTGCACCACTAGAGTGTCGAGCATTCGAGCCGTCCGGCTGCGGTAGCAATCGAACGGATTCAGGATAGGGGTCTCTATAGATGACCGCCTGGGACCTATGACTCGTTAGTCACCTAAGCAGTATACCACTGCACGCTGCGGTCGAAGAATGGCCCGCCTCTAAGACCAATGAACATCTGGTTTCGGCGAAATCAACTGGGTTACTCTCCGGGAGATGACCACTGTTTTAACCAACAAAACGGAGTCCAGCATGGGATACCAAAAGATCCAGGTGCCTGCCAGCGGTGACAAAATCACCGTCAATGCCGATAACACCCTGAACGTGCCGAACAATCCGATCATTCCTTACATTGAGGGTGACGGAATCGGCGTCGATATCAGTCCGGTGATGATCAAGGTAGTCGATGCGGCCGTGGAGAAGGCGTACGGTGGTCAGCGCAAGATTTCCTGGATGGAGATCTATGCCGGCGAGAAAGCGACTCAAGTGTACGATCAGGACACCTGGCTGCCGAAAGAAACGCTTGAAGTCGTTCGCGACTATGTCGTGTCGATCAAGGGTCCACTGACCACGCCCGTCGGGGGTGGTATTCGCTCGCTGAACGTGGCGCTGCGCCAGGAACTCGATCTTTATGTCTGCCAGCGTCCTGTTCGCTGGTTCACCGGCGTACCCAGCCCTGTCAAGAAGCCGGCCGACGTGGATATGGTGATCTTTCGTGAAAATTCCGAGGACATCTACGCCGGTGTCGAATGGAAGGCCGGTTCGCCGGAAGCGAAAAAAGTCATCAAGTTTCTGACCGAAGAGATGGGCGTCAAGAAGATCCGTTTTACTGAGAATTGCGGTATCGGCGTCAAGCCGGTTTCCGAGGAAGGCACGAAGCGTCTGGTGCGTAAGGCTCTTCAGTACGCGGTCGACAACGATCGCAGCTCGGTGACCCTGGTGCACAAGGGCAACATCATGAAATTCACCGAGGGTGCGTTCAAGGAGTGGGGTTACGAAGTCGCGCGTACCGAGTTCGGCGCCGAACTGCTCGACGGCGGCCCTTGGATGCAATTCAAGAACCCCAACACCGGCAAGAACATTGTCGTCAAGGATGCCATTGCCGATGCCATGCTTCAGCAGATCTTGTTGCGGCCGGCCGAGTACGATGTCATCGCCACGCTGAACCTCAATGGCGATTACCTATCCGACGCGCTGGCGGCGGAAGTGGGAGGCATAGGTATCGCGCCAGGCGCCAATCTGTCCGATACCGTCGCGATGTTCGAAGCAACCCATGGCACCGCGCCGAAATATGCCGGCCAGGACAAGGTCAACCCCGGCTCTCTAATCCTGTCGGCCGAAATGATGCTGAGACACATGGGGTGGGTCGAAGCGGCTGATCTGATCATCAAGTCCACCGAAGGCGCAATCGCGGCTAAGACGGTGACTTATGACTTCGAGCGGCTGATGGAAGGCGCGACCTTGCTGTCGTGCTCCGAGTTCGGCGACGCCATGATCTCGCACATGTAAACGCGAGCAAAACACAAAAAGGCCGATCGGTGATCGGCCTTTTTGTTTTATTGCATCAGGCGTCGACGGTCGAGCTTTGCGAGGCGACAGCGGTCACCTCTGCAGTCGTCGGTAGCGACCTGATGTTGGTTGCGTGCAGGCCCTTTGGACCCTGCAGGATATCGAACATGACCGCCTGGCCGGCTTTGAGCGTTCTATACCCGTCCATCTGGATGGCCGAGTAGTGGGCGAACAGGTCCTCATCGCCGCCGTCTGCTACGATGAACCCATAGCCTTTGGCGTTGTTGAACCACTTGACCTTACCGCTTAGCATGCTGTTGTCCCTCTGCAAAGGAGTCCATCACTGGAGTAACATCCATTTCATTCCGCGCTGATGCAGCACATAGCCCCATGCGCGCAACCTGTTGCCGTTGTGGCAATTACTGTTTGTATCACCGTTTTGCAGTTAGTCAAGGCGACTCGTCAGGTGGCTGTGAAGCCTTTTCAAATTACCCGGCCTCGGCGCCCCGATCCAGAACCGTATTCGCATGCGTGCATTCCCAGAGACTCGACTAATATTCAACCAGGATCGCCCCGGCACTGCCGGCGACGACTCATCTGGGTTGGCCGTCGAAGAGGCCAAGCCAGCGCTGAAGGCACCTCCCATGTTCAAAGTTGTCATGTTTAATGATGACTACACGCCGATGGATTTCGTCGTCGAGGTGCTCGAAGGAATTTTCAACCACAATCGGGAGCTTGCCACCAAGATCATGCTGGCGGTTCATACCGAAGGGCGAGCCGTTTGCGGTGTCTACACGAGAGATGTCGCTGAAACCAAAGCAATGCAGGTCAATCAATATGCAAGGGAATGCCAGCATCCGTTGCTTTGTGAGATCGAGAAAGACGGTTAACCCCGACTGTTGGGTAAGAGGTGAAAGCTATGTTGAACCGTGAGCTCGAAGTCACTCTGAATCTGGCTTTCAAGGAGGCTCGTACAAAGCGTCATGAGTTCATGACGGTGGAGCATCTCCTGTTGGCCTTGCTCGACAACGAGGCCGCCGCGACGGTGCTGCGTGCCTGTGGTGCAAGCCTGGATAAGCTGCGCCACGATCTCCAGGAGTTCATAGACTCCACCACTCCTTTGATCCCGCAGCACGATGAAGAACGCGAGACCCAGCCGACGCTCGGGTTTCAGCGCGTACTCCAACGTGCTGTGTTCCATGTGCAGAGTTCCGGCAAGCGCGAAGTCACAGGTGCGAACGTACTGGTGGCTATCTTCAGCGAACAGGAGAGCCAGGCGGTGTTTCTGCTCAAGCAGCAGAACGTCGCACGTATCGATGTCGTCAATTTCATCGCTCATGGCATTTCGAAGGTGCCAGGCAGTAATGGAAGTCCGGAAGGCGATTCGGACATGCAAGACGAGGAGGGTGGCGACGCTAGCACCGCCGGCAACCCGCTCGATGCCTATGCCAGTAATCTGAACGATCTGGCTCGCCAGGGGCGCATCGATCCTCTGGTGGGGCGCGAGCATGAAGTGGAGCGGGTCGCGCAGATCTTGGCGCGGCGCCGCAAGAATAATCCGCTGCTGGTGGGTGAGGCAGGGGTTGGCAAAACGGCAATCGCCGAAGGCCTGGCGAAACGCATCGTGGACAATCAGGTTCCAGAGCTCCTCGCCAACGCCGTGGTTTACTCCCTTGACCTGGGTGCCTTGCTTGCCGGCACCAAATACAGGGGCGATTTCGAGAAGCGCTTCAAGGCTCTGCTTGGGGAGCTGCGCAAGCGTCCGCAGGCCGTGCTGTTCATCGATGAAATTCATACGATCATTGGCGCCGGCGCCGCCTCCGGCGGGGTGATGGACGCCTCCAACCTGCTCAAGCCGCTGCTCTCGTCCGGCGAGATTCGCTGCATCGGGTCAACGACCTTCCAGGAATTCCGTGGCATCTTCGAAAAGGACCGTGCCCTGGCGCGGCGCTTCCAGAAGGTGGATGTATCCGAGCCGTCGGTTGAAGACACCATCGGCATTCTGCGCGGCCTCAAGGGGCGGTTCGAGCAGCACCACAACATCGAGTACAGCGACGAGTCCCTGCGTGCCGCCGCGGAGCTGGCGTCGCGATACATCAACGACCGGCACATGCCGGACAAGGCGATCGATGTCATCGATGAGGCGGGCGCATTTCAGCGGCTGCAACCCGAAGACAAGCGCGTGTCGCGCATCGATGTCGAACAGGTCGAGGAGATCGTTGCGAAAATCGCGCGGATTCCTCCAAAGCACGTCAGTACGTCCGACAAGGAGCTGTTGCGTAACCTGGAGCGTGACCTGAAGTTGACGGTGTTTGGCCAAGATGACGCCATCGATTCGCTGGCGACAGCCATCAAATTGTCGCGGGCAGGTCTAAAGGCTCCTGACAAGCCGGTCGGTTCCTTCCTGTTTGCTGGCCCTACCGGCGTCGGCAAGACCGAGGCAGCCCGCCAGTTGGCGCGTGCGCTGGGTATTGAATTGGTGCGCTTCGATATGTCGGAGTACATGGAGCGGCATACCGTATCCCGGCTGATCGGGGCGCCGCCTGGCTATGTCGGGTTCGACCAGGGCGGTTTGTTGACCGAGGCGATTACCAAGCAGCCGCATTGCGTTCTGTTGCTGGATGAAATTGAAAAAGCGCATCCGGAGGTCTTCAATCTGCTGCTCCAGGTCATGGATCACGGCACCTTAACGGACAACAACGGACGCAAGGCTGACTTCCGCAACGTCATTCTCATCATGACGACCAATGCCGGTGCCGAAACAGCCGCGCGTGCCTCGATCGGCTTCACGCATCAGGACCACGCGTCAGATGCAATGGAAGTCATCAAGAAGAGTTTCACGCCCGAGTTCAGGAACCGCCTCGACACCATCATTCAGTTCGGTCGGCTAAGCCACGAAGTCATCAAGAGCATCGTCGACAAGTTTCTCATCGAGCTGCAGACACAGCTCGAAGACAAGCATGTCACGCTCGAGGTGTCCGATGCAGCACGCAGCTGGCTGGCGGAGCGGGGTTATGACGTTCAGATGGGGGCTCGGCCCATGGCTCGCCTGATTCAGGACAAGATTAAGCGACCCCTGGCCGAAGAGATCCTGTTTGGTGAGCTCGCCGAGCATGGCGGCGTGGTGCACGTTGATATTCGAGACTGTGAACCGTTCTTCGAGTTCGAGACCACGGCCGAGCTGGCCTGACCCTAAATCAACCGCAATGATACGCCCGGCGAGCAATCTGCTCGTCGGGCGTTTCTTTTTGGGGGTTCAGCTATCAGCTGTATTCTGCGGGCACAAAAAAGCCCGGCATGACCGGGCGTTCTTCTCGCGTCCGCTTAGCGGGCGCGGTAGGTGATGCGGCCCTTGCTCAGATCGTAAGGGGTCAGCTCTACCCGAACCTTGTCACCGGTGAGAATCCGGATGTAGTTCTTGCGCATCTTTCCGGAGATATGCGCAGTAACGACGTGCCCGTTTTCCAACTCCACGCGAAACATGGTGTTAGGCAGGGTGTCGACGACAGTACCTTCCATTTCGAAGCTGTCTTCTTTCGACATTCAGTAAAGTCCTCGGTATTCATTGATTGACCCAGTGCCAGATGCCTGGGTAAAAGCGGCCCGTATTGTGCCTGAAAGGGCCCTCTGAGCCAAGCGTTCAGCTCAGGACAATCCAGCGCTGATTGACGAGCAGCTCGATCGGGCGATATTCGGTCTTGTAGTTCATCTTCCGACAGTTCTTTATCCAGTACCCCAGATAGACTGCCTTGAGTCCGAGTCGAGAGGCTTCCCCAATTTGCCAGAGAATGGCGTACCGGCCGAGGCTGCGCTTCTCCTCGCGGGGATCGTAGAAGGTGTAGACCGCCGAGAGCCCGTTGGGCAGCACATCGGTCACCGCGAGTGCCAGGAGTCGCCCGTCCAGGCGGAATTCGTAGAAGCGGGAAAAGGGCAGGTCCCGTACGAGAAAGGTATGGAATTGATCCCGGCTCGGAGGATACATGTCGCCATCGGCGTGGCGCTGTTCGATGTAGGTGGCGTAGAGCGAATAGTATTCTTCGGTAAAGGCAGGTCGGGTGCTCGTAACGCTGAGGTCGGCGTTGCGCTTGAGGATGCGCTTTTGCTGGCGGTTGAGCTGTATGCCTTCAGCTGGAATGCGAGCGGGAATACAGGCAGTGCAGCGCTGGCAGTGAGGGCGGTAGAGGTGATCGCCGCTTCGGCGGAAGCCGATCTCGGACAGCTCGGCATATACCTGAACGTCCATGGGTTGGCTCGGGTCGAGAAAAAGCGTTGTGGCCTGTTCATCGGGCAGGTAGCTGCACGCATGTGGCTGCGTGGCGTAGAACTTGAGACGAGCCAGTGAAGTCATGGTCAGCTCTCGAAAATCATGGACTCAGTTTAGGTCAGCTTGACGCCCTCGACTAGGATCCCCATTGGGCTGAGGTGGGTTCGTCCAGATGCCTGGCCAGAGCCTCTGCGAACACGCTACGGGGGATCGGGCGAGCGCCAAAACTGGCCAGATGCTGGGTTGGCATCTGGCAGTCAATCAATTTGAATCCCCAGCCCTGGAGACGTTCCACCAATGTCACGAAACCCACTTTGGACGCATCGGTCGTTCGGCTGAACATGGATTCACCGAAGAATAGTCGACCCATGGCCAGACCATAGAGTCCGCCGACCATGCGGTTTTCCTGCCAGACTTCCACGGAGTGAGCGTGCCCGAGCGCATGCAGCTGGATGTAAGCTTCCTGCATGGGGGTAGTGATCCACGTGCCCTCGGCGTAGCTACGCGGTGCTGCACAGCCACGGATCACGTCGGTAAAGGCCTGATCCAGCGTCACCGTGAAGTCGCCCTTGCGCAGGGTCTTGCGCAGGCTGCGCGAGACATGCAGTTCGTCTGGATAAAGTACCGTTCGCGGATCCGGCGACCACCAGAGAATCGGCTGCCCTTCCTGATACCAGGGAAAACAGCCGTGGCGATAGGCGGCCACCAGGCGTTGCGGTGACAGATCGCCTCCGGCTGCCAGCAGTCCATTGGGCTCGCGCATGGCTTTTTCCAGGGGAGGGAACACCAGGTCTCCCCGTGACAGCCAGGTCAGCATTCGAGTGCGCTCGGCAGGGCACCGAAGAGCGGCCTCCTCAAAGTCAGAGGTCCAGGTATTTTTCCGCATCCAGGGCGGCCATGCAGCCGGCGCCCGCCGACGTGATGGCCTGACGATAAACATGATCGGCTACGTCGCCCGCGGCAAACACCCCCGCGATGCTGGTGCAGGTCGCATCGCCTTCGCCGCCGCCGCGCACCTTCAGGTAACCATCTTTCATGTCCAGCTGTCCCTGGAACAGATCTGTATTGGGTTTGTGTCCGATTGCGATGAAGACGCCAGCCAACTCCAAGGTCTTCTCCTCGCCAGACAGCGTGCTCTTGAGGCGCATGCCTGTCACGCCGCTCGCGTCTCCGATGACTTCTTCGAGGGTGTGGTTCCAATGCAGGCGAATATTTCCGTTCGCCGCTTTCTCCATGATCTTGTCTTGCAGAATCTTTTCCGATCGCAGCTTGTCACGGCGGTGCACCAGGTGCACTTCCTTGGCGATGTTGGACAAATAGAGCGCCTCCTCGACGGCCGTGTTGCCGCCACCGATCACGGCGACCACCTGGTTGCGGTAGAAGAACCCGTCACAGGTTGCGCAGGCCGAAACGCCGCGACCGGCGAAGGCTTCTTCTGACGGCAGGCCGAGGTACTGTGCCGACGCACCTGTGGCGATAATCAGTGCGTCACAGGAATAAGTGCCACTGTCACCTTTGAGCACGAAAGGACGTTGTTGCAGCTCGGCGGTATGGATATGGTCGAACACGATTTGCGTGTCGAAGCGCTCGGCATGCTTCTGCATCCGCTCCATCAGAGCGGGGCCGGTCAGGCCTTCCACATCGCCTGGCCAGTTGTCCACTTCCGTGGTCGTGGTCAACTGGCCGCCCGGCTGGATGCCGGTGATCATGAGTGGCTTGAGATTCGCGCGCGCCGCATAGACCGCGGCGGTATACCCGGCCGGGCCCGAGCCGAGGATGATCAGACGCGAATGCTTGACTTCATTCATAAAAAGCCCTCATAAGTCTTTGTTGCTAATAGGGAAGCGTGCTCCAGTCGAGCCCCGCAGAAAAAACTGGCGTTTATGCTACACCGAAGCATCGAGAAAAGACCAAGCCGGCACGGAACCGGCATGTCATCCAGTCGACAAACCCGTACAATGCCCAGGTTCTGGCTGATACGGTTCATAGAACGCGCCGCTGGCGCAGGAAATTAAGCGTTTTGAAGAATTCCTCCTCTACCGCGCCAGCTTCCGTCTGGCGCCAACAACTGCACTACCGTCTCAAAGAGGGCGCGTTGATAGCGCTCGGCGCACTCTGCGCCTGTCTCTGGATGGCATTGCTGACCTACGACCCCGCCGATCCGGGTTGGACACACACGAGCAACGTACAACAGGTGCAGAACGCGGCCGGCCGGGCCGGAGCCTGGTTCGCCGATGTACTGTTCATGGTGCTGGGCTATTTTGCTTACCTGTTCCCGTTGTTGTTAGCCATCAAGACCTGGCAGGTATTTCGGGCCCGTCACCAGCCCTGGACCTGGAACGGCTGGTTGTTCTCCTGGCGCCTGATCGGGCTCGTGTTCCTGGTGCTTTCGGGATCGGCACTGGCCTACATTCACTTCCAGTTCGCCAATAACCTGCCTGCGTCCGCAGGTGGGGCGTTAGGAGAAAGTCTTGGTCAGCTGGCTGAGTCAGCCCTCAACGTGCAAGGCAGTACCTTGCTGCTGCTGGCTTTTTTCCTTTTCGGGTTGACGGTCTTTACCGATCTGTCCTGGTTCAAGGTCATGGACCTGACCGGCAAGATCACGCTCGACCTGGTCGAACTGATCCAGAGCTTCTTCGAGCGTTGGTGGGCTGCGCGAAACGAGCGCAAGCAGGTGGTCGCCCAACTGCGTCATGCTGACGAGGTCGTTAACGATGTCGCCGGGTCGCTGTCGGACCGTCGTGAGCGTGCCAGGGTCAAGGAGCGCTTGCTGGAGCGTGAAGAGTCGCTTAACAAGCATATGAGCGAGCGCGATAAGCGCCCCGCGCCAGTGATCGCACCGGCGGCACCGCCGAAGCCGGTCGAGCAAAGCAAGCGAGTCCTGAAGGAGAAGCAGGCGAACCTGTTCGTCGATCCGCTCATCGAAGGCAGCCTGCCTCCGCTGTCCCTGCTCGACGTCGCGGAAAAACAGCAGAAGCAGTATTCACCCGAATCGCTCGAGGCCATGTCGCGCTTGCTGGAGATCAAGCTGAAGGAGTTCGGCGTCGAGGTGATCGTGGAGTCGGTACATCCGGGCCCGGTCATCACGCGGTTCGAAATCCAGCCCGCGGCGGGCGTGAAGGTCAGTCGGATCTCCAACCTCGCCAAGGACCTGGCGCGTTCGTTGGCCGTCATCAGCGTTCGTGTCGTGGAAGTCATTCCAGGCAAGACCACGGTCGGGATCGAGATACCGAACGAGGACCGGCAGATCGTGCGTTTCTCCGAGGTGCTCTCGTCCGCGCCTTACGATGACGCCAAGTCGCCAGTGACGATCGCGCTGGGTCACGATATCGGCGGCAAGCCGGTCATCGCGGACCTGGCTAAGATGCCGCACCTGCTCGTTGCCGGTACCACCGGCTCCGGTAAGTCGGTGGGCGTCAACGCGATGATTCTTTCGATCCTGTTCAAGTCCACGCCGGACGACGCGCGGCTGATCATGATTGACCCGAAGATGCTCGAGCTGTCGATCTATGAAGGCATTCCGCACCTGCTCTGCCCAGTTGTGACCGACATGAAGGAGGCGGCCAACGCGTTGCGCTGGAGCGTCGCCGAGATGGAACGTCGCTATAAGCTGATGGCGGCGATGGGGGTGCGCAACCTGGCGGGCTTCAACCGCAAGGTCAAGGAGGCGGAAGAGGCGGGCACCCCGCTGACCGACCCGTTGTACCGGCGTGAGAGCATGGAGGACGAGGCGCCATTGCTGAAGAAGCTGCCGACCATCGTGGTGATCGTCGACGAGTTCGCCGACATGATGATGATCGTTGGCAAGAAGGTCGAAGAACTGATCGCGCGGATCGCTCAGAAGGCGCGGGCCGCCGGGATCCATCTGATTCTGGCGACGCAGCGGCCGTCGGTTGATGTGATCACAGGTTTGATCAAGGCCAACATCCCGACGCGCATGGCCTTCCAGGTATCCAGCAAGATCGATTCGCGGACCATCCTCGATCAAGGCGGCGCCGAGCAGCTGCTCGGTCACGGTGACATGCTCTACCTTCCGCCGGGCACTGGCTTACCAATTCGCGTACACGGCGCGTTCGTGTCGGACGAGGAGGTGCATCGTGTCGTCGAAGCCTGGAAGGCACGTGGGGCTCCTGACTACATAGAAGATATCCTCGCGGGTGTCGAAGAGTCTGGCAGCGGCTTCGATGGCGGTAGCGGAGAAGGCGGCAGCGGTGAGGGTAGCGAAGAAGATCCGCTTTACGACGAGGCCGTGCGCTTCGTGACCGAAAGCCGTCGCGCGTCGATTTCGGCCGTTCAGCGCAAGCTCAAGATTGGCTATAACCGCGCGGCTCGCATGATCGAAGCCATGGAGATGGCTGGTGTCGTGACTTCCATGAACACAAATGGCTCGCGAGATGTGCTCGCGCCGCCCCCATTACGCGACTGAGTCGCTTCGAGGTCATATGCAGTTGATTCGTTTGCTTCTCGCCTCCGTCTTGCTGATGTCGCTGGTTCCGGCACATGCCGACCAGGCTTCCACCAAGCGATTGACCGAGCTGCTGCAGAGAGCGGAGACGCTGACAGGGCGTTTTTCTCAGCTCTCGCTCGACGGCAGCGGGACGCAACTCCAGGAAACCTCTGGCGAAATGGCTCTGAAACGTCCCGGCCAGTTCCGTTGGCACACGGACGAGCCCATGGAGCAACTACTGGTATCCGACGGCAAGAAAGTGTGGCTCTACGACCCGGACCTCGAGCAGGTCACGATCCAGACCCTCGACCAGCGCCTGACCCACACGCCGGCGCTGCTCTTGTCCGGAGACGTGTCGGCCATCAGCGAAAACTTCGAGGTGAGCCACAAGGAGGCCGGGGGCGTCGTCGACTTCACCCTCACGCCCAAGGCCAAGGACACCCTGTTCGATAATCTGCGGCTGTCCTTCCGCGACGGGGTGATCAACGATATGCAGCTGGTCGACGGGGTGGGTCAGCGCACCAACATTCTGTTCCAGGGCGTCGAGCTGAACACCCCGATCGAGGCCGACCGGTTCAGGTTCGAAATACCCGAAGGGACCGATGTGATCACCGAGTGATCGCATGTCCTTGCAACCCATGCGGCCTGCTACGTGCAGGCCGTTTGCATGATAGATAGGCCGTCCGATGGACCTGTTCAGTCGTGAACCCGTAGCGCAACCGCTCGCAGCCCGACTGCGCGCCACCAGCCTCGACGAGTATGTCGGACAGGAGCATCTGCTGGCTCGCGGCAAACCGCTGCGTGAGGCGTTGGAGCAGGGCGCACTGCATTCGATGGTCTTCTGGGGGCCACCCGGCGTCGGCAAGACCACCTTGGCCAGGCTGCTGGCCAAGGTGTCCGATGCGCATTTCGAAACCGTTTCTGCAGTTCTTGCCGGGGTGAAGGAGATCCGTCACGCGGTGGAAATTGCCAAGCAGCAGGCGGCGCAGTACGGTCGGCGCACCATCCTGTTCGTGGACGAGGTCCACCGCTTCAACAAGTCACAGCAGGATGCGTTCTTGCCTTACGTTGAGGACGGGACACTCATCTTCATTGGAGCCACGACCGAGAATCCATCGTTCGAGCTCAACAACGCACTGCTGTCTCGTGCACGCGTATACGTACTCAAAAGCCTGGATGAGGCCGCCTTGCGAAAGCTGGTCGCCCGCGCCCTGAGCGAGCCCAAGGGGCTCGGCGAACTCCGACTTCGCTTACCTGAAGAGAGTTTTCAGATTCTGCTGGCCGCGGCGGATGGGGACGGCCGTCGTCTCCTCAACTTGCTGGAGAACGCATCGGATCTGGCAGAAGAGGGCGGGGAGATTAGTGTCGAGCTTCTGCAGGATCTGCTGGGTGACAGTCGCCGACGATTCGACAAAGGTGGCGAAGCCTTCTACGACCAGATATCGGCCTTGCACAAATCCGTTCGTGGTTCCAATCCGGACGCTTCGCTGTACTGGTTCGCACGGATGCTCGACGGTGGTTGCGATCCGCTCTACATCGCTCGTCGCGTAGTGCGTATGGCGAGCGAGGAGGTTGGTAATGCCGACCCTCGGGCCCTTGGCCTTTGCCTTTCCGCGTGGGACGTGCAGGAGCGGCTCGGCAGTCCGGAAGGCGAACTGGCGGTCGCGCAGGCCATCGTCTACCTGGCCTGTGCGCCGAAGAGCAATGCGGTATACAGCGCCTTCAACGCGGCCAGGCGAGATGTGGCCGAGCACGGCTCCGAGGAAGTGCCCCTGCACCTTCGCAATGCGCCGACCCGCTTGATGAAAGAGCTGGGCTATGGCGATGGCTATCGCTATGCCCACGACGAGCCCGACGCCTACGCGGCCGGCGAGGACTACTTTCCGCAAGCCCTCGAGCCGCGGCGCTACTATCAACCCGTGCCGCGGGGACTCGAAGCCAAGATTCGCGACAAGCTCGATCACCTGGCGCGTCTGGATCGCGAGAGCACGCGCCAGCGGAGGAAGCCCTGATGCGCGTATTGCTCGCGGTGGTCGCTGGCGGCGTGCTGGGCACGCTGATCCGCTTTGGCGTTTCCACTTGGGTGGCGTCGAGCTGGCCGCGACATTTCTACCTGGCGACGCTGGTAGTCAACCTGATTGGCTGCCTTGCCATCGGTTACCTGTACGCGACTTTTCTGCTGCGACCGGAATGGTCGCCCGAGTTGCGCAATGGACTGATGATCGGCTTTCTCGGTGCGCTGACGACCTTTTCCAGCTTTTCCCTCGACGGCCTTCGTCTGTTCGAGAGCGGACAGATAGGCATGGCATTCATCTACCTTGCAGCGAGCGTCATCGGAGGGGTACTGGCTGCCTGGGTCGGGCTCACGCTCGGCAGGTTATGAAGCTGGCCGCTATCGAAGTAAACTCCGCAACCTCTTCGCCAATTTCTATCGAAGCTTTCACAGACGAGACTCACCATGCTTGATTCGAAACTGCTCCGTACCCAGCTGCAAGACGTTGCCGAACGATTGGCTACTCGCGGCTACCAGTTGGACGTGGCGCGTATCGAGGCGCTGGAAGCGCAGCGCAAGACCGTCCAGACCCGTACCGAGCAGCTGCAGGCCGAGCGCAATGCCCGCTCCAAGTCCATTGGCCAGGCCAAGCAACGTGGTGAAGACATCGCACCGCTTCTTGCCGATGTCGACCGGATGGGCTCCGAGCTGGAGGCGGGTAAGGCTGAGCTGGACAACATTCAGAGCGAGCTGGACCAGCTCATGCTCAGCTTGCCGAACCTGCCACACGATTCCGTGCCGGTGGGCAAGGATGAGGAAGACAACCTCGAGGTGCGTCGCTGGGGTGAGCCGAAAGCCTTCGAATTTCCGGTCAAGGACCATGTCGCGCTTGGCGAACAACATGGCTGGCTGGACTTCGAGACGGCCGCCAAGCTGTCGGGTGCGCGTTTCGCCCTGATGCGCGGACCGATTGCACGGCTGCACCGCGCCCTGGCTCAATTCATGCTCGATCTGCATACCCGCGAGCATGGTTATGAGGAAGCCTATACGCCGTATCTGGTCCAGGCACCGGCGCTGCAGGGCACCGGACAACTGCCGAAGTTCGAGGAGGACCTGTTCAAGATCGGTCGCGAGAATGAAGCCGATCTCTACCTGATCCCGACCGCCGAGGTGTCGCTGACCAATATCGTGTCCGGCGAAATTCTCGATGCCAAGCAGCTCCCGCTGAAGTTCGTCGCGCACACGCCCTGTTTTCGCAGTGAGGCCGGTGCTTCCGGTCGCGATACGCGGGGCATGATCCGCCAGCACCAGTTCGACAAGGTCGAAATGGTGCAGATCGTTGAGCCGAGCACTTCCTTCGAAGCGCTCGAGAGCCTGACAGCCAACGCCGAGGCCGTACTGCAGGCGCTGGAACTACCCTATCGTGTGCTTGCACTCTGTACCGGAGACATGGGCTTTGGCGCGACCAAGACCTACGATCTCGAAGTCTGGGTGCCCAGCCAGGACAAGTACCGTGAGATATCCTCCTGCTCGAACTGTGGCGACTTCCAGGCGCGGCGAATGCAGGCGCGCTACCGTAACCCGGAGACGGGCAAGCCTGAGCTGGTACACACTTTGAACGGTTCGGGATTGGCCGTTGGCCGTACGCTGGTTGCTGTTCTGGAGAACTATCAGCAGGCGGATGGCTCCATCCGCGTTCCGGCGGTGCTCAAACCCTACATGGGCGGTATCGAGGTTATCGGCGGCTGAGCTGACGTACCGATTGTCGGCCGACAACGCTGATCGGCCGACCTGGCGATCTGGCGGTCGGCCGCCGTCCTTGATCGACGACAAGGGCGGGGCGGGCGTTTGACGCTGTGATGCCCCAATCCCACGTTCACAGGATTCGCTATGGAATTTCTGCCGCTGTTTCATAACCTCAAGCGCCAGACCGTGCTGGTTGTCGGCGGTGGCGAAATTGCGCTGCGCAAGGCGCGCCTGCTCAGCGAAGCCGGCGCGGTGCTGCGGGTGGTCGCGCCCGAAATCGGGGCGCAGCTGGTCGAGCTGGTAGAGCAGGGCGGTGGCCGTCTATTGATGCGTGGCTACGCGCCGCAGGACCTGAACGACTGCGTGCTTGCCATTGCCGCGACCGATGACGAGGCGCTCAACGAGCGGGTGTCGCAGGATGCCAGGGTGCGTGGGCTGCCGGTCAATGTTGTCGACTCTCCTCAGTTATGCAGCGTGATTTTTCCTGCCATCGTCGATCGTTCCCCGCTGGTGATCGCCGTCTCCAGCGGCGGTGATGCGCCGGTGCTGGCGCGGTTGATACGGGCGCGAATCGAAACCTGGATTCCGGCCGTCTATGGTCAGCTGGCCGGGCTGGCGAAGCGCTTTCGCGCCCAGGTCAAGGCAAGCCTGCCTGATGTGCAACAACGCCGAGTGTTCTGGGAAGAGGTGTTCGACGGGCCGGTGGCCGAGCGCGCCTTGGCCGGGCAGATGCACGAAGCTGAGCGCATGCTCCAGGAAAAGCTCGACGGCGCACTGCCAAAGGCGCTGGGCGAGGTATACCTCGTCGGCGCAGGGCCTGGCGATCCGGACCTGTTGACCTTCCGCGCCCTGCGCCTGATGCAGCAGGCCGATGTGGTGCTCTATGACCGGCTGGTTGCTCCGGCGATTCTGGATCTCTGCCGGCGCGATGCCGATCGCATTTACGTAGGCAAGCGGCGCGCCGAACATGCCGTGCCGCAGCAGGAAATCAACCAGCTACTCGTTTCCCTGGCGAAAGCGGGCAAGCGGGTCCTGCGCCTGAAGGGCGGCGATCCCTTTATCTTCGGCCGCGGTGGAGAGGAGATCGAGGAGCTGGCGGCCCACTCGGTACCCTTCCAGGTCGTGCCTGGCATCACCGCGGCCAGCGGCTGTGCAGCCTATGCCGGAATACCCCTGACGCACCGAGACTATGCTCAGTCGGTGCGTTTCGTGACCGGCCACCTCAAGGATGGCAGCTGTGATCTGCCCTGGGCCGAACTCGTGGCGCCGAGCCAGACGCTGGTGTTCTACATGGGGCTGGTCGGCCTGCCGGTGATCTGCCAGCAATTGATCGCGCATGGGCGTGCAGATTCGACACCGGTCGCGTTGATCCAGCAGGGCACTACGCATAACCAGCGCGTGTTTACCGGCACGCTGGCTGATCTGCCCGGGCGTATAGCGAACGAGCAGGTGCAGGCGCCAACGTTGGTGATCGTAGGCGAGGTGGTGCAGCTTCGCGACAAGCTCGCCTGGTTCGAGGGATCTGCAGCCAGGCCCTAAACTCAGCGCTGCCAGATACCCTTGCCGGGCAAGCGTTCACGATCATGCGAGTCCTCGAGCGAAAGGGCTGGACCTTTTGGGACGATTCCGGTCGGGTTGATGTGCCGGTGACTGGCGTAGTAGTGATGCTTGATGTGACCCAGGTCGACGGTGTCGGCGATGCCTGGCCACTGATAAAGCTCCCGCAGCCAGTTCGACAGGTTCGGGTAGTCGCGAATGCGCCGCAGGTTGCATTTGAAATGGCCGTGGTACACCGCATCGAAGCGAACCAGCGTGGTGAACAGCCGCCAGTCGGCTTCGGTCAGGTATTCGCCAGTCAGGTAGCGTGAGCGCTCGAGCCGTTGCTCGAGGTAATCCAGCTCCGCGAACAGCCGATCGAATGCCGCTTCGTAGGCCTTCTGGCTTGTTGCGAAGCCTGCCCGATAAACGCCATTGTTCACGGCCGGATAGATGCGATCGTTGAGCCGATCGATCTCGGCCCGCAGCGGAGTGGGGTAGAAATCGAGCCTGGAGCCCGTGAGTTCGTCGAAGGCTTCGTTGAAGATGCGAATGATCTCCGCCGACTCGTTGTTGACGATGCATCCAGCCTGGCGATCCCAGAGCACCGGAACGGTGACGCGACCGGTATAGCGCGGGTCGTCCGAGGTGTAGCGCTGGTGCAGGTGTCGCAAGCCATCTAGCGCATCGCCGCTGGAGCCGGTGGCCTGATCGAAGGTCCAGCCCTGTTCGCCCATCAGCCAACTGACGACCGATACGTCTATCAGCGGTTCGAGTTGTTTGAGCTTGCGGTAGATAAGGGTGCGATGGGCCCAGGGGCAGGCAAGCGATACGTAGAGGTGAAAGCGGCCGGCCTCGGCCCTGACCGCGTCCTGGCCATCGGGCCCGGGGCTGCCGTCTCGCGTCACCCAGTTCCGGCGCTGCGCTTGCTCGCGCTGAAATTCACCGTCTTGGCTGTTCTCATACCAGCGGTCCTGCCACTGCCCGTCGACCAGAAGCCCCATTTGCATCCCTCCACGACTTGTTCTGTGCCCAGAGTCTAGGTCGATGCATGCCTGGGAATGGTCGCAATGACCGGTACAACCTATCGTTCAGTTCGATGAGTTGCGCTGCTGCCAGACACGCCGAGCATGTTCGAACGCGACGTCCCGCGGCTCACCGAGGCCGCGCAGGGCCAGGGCAATGGTTGATAGCACCGCCAATTCCCCGTATTCATCCGAGGCCTCGCCGCGCCATACAGCCAACAAATGTTGCGGGTCGAGTTGGGCTGGTTTGACGTGGCGCTGAGGGGAGAGCGCGGGCCAGTCTTCGTCCCAGATGTCGCCTGCCGCGGTGCCATAAAGGTGAGAGAGGCCGTCTGGATTGATCTCGATCTCGCCGCCTTCGCCCTTGATGACGATCGCGTTGTCGCTCAGCAGGCGGCTGGCTTCACGGTGGTTGGCCTGGTAGCCGGGGTGGAAGATGCTCTGCAGACCACACCTCGCCCGCAGCGGATTGAGGATGCGGGCGAGCGAGTGGATGGGCGAGCGCAGGCCGAGGATGTTGCGCTGGTCGATCATCCGTTGCAGGCCTGGCATCCAGGCGCCAAGCGGCATGAAGGCCAGGTGATCGTGCGCCAGGGCTTCGTCGACCTCGGCCCAGCTTTCGCAGCGGCGAATCTCCAGCAGGTCGACCACTTGTTCGGTGTAGAGACGACCTGCCGTGTGCGGGCCGCCGCCGTGCATGAAGATGCGAATGCCGCTCTGCGCCAGGCATTTGATCGACAGCAAGTACCAGGGTAAATGCCGTTTCTTGCCGGCATAGCTGGGCCAGTCGATGTCGACGCTGATCGCTGGCGCATCGAGCCGCTCGCGTACCGCCTCGGTGAAGCCGGCCAGTTCAGCGGCGCTTTCCTCCTTATGCCGTAGCAGCATCAGGAAGGCGCCTAGCTGGGTTTCTTCGGCCTTGCCGTCCAGCAGCATGCCCATCGCCTCTCTGGCTTCTTCTCGCGTCAGGTCGCGAGCACCACGTTTGCCCTTGCCGAGAATGCGTACGAACGGGGCAAAGGGATGTTCTTCAGGCGTGACGAGGTTCATATGCAATTGCTCGGTTTTGGCAAGCCTGCCAGTTTGGCGGCGAGCTTGGCAGGCGTGCCCTTGAACAGGCGGTTCAGGTGGCCGCTGTTGCCCTTTTCGGCACCCAGTTTGAGTGCGGTGTACTTGATCAGCGGCCGCGTCGCCGGGGAGAGCTTGAATTCCGCGTAAAAGTCTCTCAGTACGTAGAGGACCTCCCAGTGCGCGTCGCTGAGCTCGATGCCCTCGGCTCGGGCCAGCGCTTGCGCGACGGGCTCATTCCATTCGGCCAGATCGACAAGAAAACCCTCCTTGTCGACAGCAATCGACGTGCCATCAACCGTGAGCGTATTCATAGCCAGGCGTTCGTCCTTTCGTAGAGGCAGCAAAGCTCGACGAAGCGGGCGTAGGCGATCGACTCGAGTCGCTCTGGAAGCCCTTCCAGGCCGCGCGCCGTGAGGTCCTCTTCCAGGGCGAACACGGAGACGGCCTCGGGCAACCGCTCCACGGCCGCGCGGGGCGCCGTGCCCGCTTGCAAGGCATAGACCGCGTCGCCACTCAGCAGCAGGCCGTCGCCCGCCGCGATCAGGCGCAGGCAGCTATCCAGGCGGTTGTCGCCGAAAGGGGAATGGGAAAGCAGATGGAGGGTCGACATCAGAGCGTGATCACGTGGTCGTAGCGGTTGAGCAGGGCACCCAGTTCGCTGTCGTCGAGCAGCTCGACCGGAAGCGTCAAGCGTGACGCATCCAGCCCGCGCGCCAGGAGGCTGGAACGCGATGCGTAGAGCGCTTCGACACCGAACAGGGGCAGCGCCTGAAGGTTGGCGGTCAGATCTTTCTGTTGCAAGCGCGCGGCCTGCTGGGCGGGTGCGAGCTGGAAGACGCCGTCGTCAAGAAACAGCAGGCCGAGCGGCAAGTCGAACGCGCCACCGGCCAGCACCACATCGAGCGCCTCGCGGGCTGATGGACCGGCCCAAGGCGCTTGGCGAGTGACGAGGAGCATCGAACGCGCCATCAGTGACCTCCAAAACAGACGAGCCGATCGGCATGCTGTGCGGCTTCGTGCAACTGGCCCAGACCCGACAGCTCCCAGCCCGACGCGAGATTGGCGGCCCCTCGTTCGTACCGTTTGGCTTCCTGTTCGTCGAGCACACCGCGGCGCAAACCGGCCGCAATGCACACCACGCCATCAAGCCGATGCCGGCTGACGAACTCTGCCCACTGCGCCGCGATGTCCTGCTCGTCCTGCGGTGACACGACGTTGGCCGAAGCGCTATGCACACCGTCCTGGTAGAGGAAGAGGCGAGTAATCTCGTGACCGGACTCGAGCACCGCTTTGGCGAAACGCAATGCGCGACGCGAGGCGGGGGCATGGGGAGGGGAAAACAGCGCGATGACGAATTTCATGAGGCACCTGAACGATCAGGCCGACATGATACGCCAGCTACGGAAACGAAAAAGCCCGCCGAAGCGGGCTTGATCCTGTGGTCGGCTATCAGTCGTCGCCGCCCATGATTCCCATCAGCTGTAGCAGGCTGATGAACAGGTTGTAGATCGATACGTACAGACCGATGGTCGCCATGATGTAGTTGCGCTCGCCGCCGTGGATGATCGCGCTGGTCTGGTAGAGGATGCAGACCGACGAGAACAGCACGAAGCCGGCGCTGATAGCCAGCTGCAATCCGCTGATCTGGAAGAAGAAGCTGGCCACCATGGCGCCCAGCAGCACGAAGAAGCCGGCAGTGATGAAGCCACTGAGGAAGCTCATGTCCTTGCGGGTGATCAGCACGAATGCCGACAGGCCGAAGAACACCAGTGCCGTCATCGACAGGGCCGAAGCGATCAGCTCGCCGCCATTGGCCGTTCCCAGGTACATGTTCAGGATGGGGCCTAGGGTGTATCCCATGAAGCCGGTGAGGGCGAAGGTCGAAAGCAGACCCCAGGCGGAGTTGCGTAGCTTCACAGTCAGGAAGAAGAGCCCGTAGAAGCCGATCAGCACCACGAAGATGTTCGGGTAGGCCGCGTTGGCCTGCATGGCCATGTAGGCGACCAGGGCACTGAAGCCCAGGGTAATGGCCAGCAGGCCATAGGTATTGCGCAGGACGCGGCTGACTTCCTGTTGTTCAACCTGCGTATGCGTAGAGGCGTACTGTTGCTTGAGCATGGCGACACTCCTGTAAATGAATTCAGCCCGGAGACGAATTGCCTCGGATCATAGCAGAGCTTTGAATCGGGCCTAACAACAGTGTTTGACAGTGTGTTTCGTTCGGGTACTATTGCGCCCGCTCTCTGCGGAGGAGTGGCAGAGCGGTTGAATGCAACGGTCTTGAAAACCGTCGAAGGGGAAACTCTTCCGTGAGTTCGAATCTCACCTCCTCCGCCATCTTGTAAAGCCGAAGGCCCCGAATTCCGGGGCCTTCGTCGTTTCTGACGGCTCAATCACCCTTGTGCCTCGCCGGCTGCATCTCCACAGAGGCGTCAGTGTGGCGCGCCCAGCGTTTCAGCGTAATGACAGGCGACTTCGCGGTCGCCGACCGGCCGGAAGGCAGGCACTTCGGCGCTGCAGCGCTCGGTTGCATAGGGACAGCGACCGTGAAAAGGGCAGCCCGACGGCGGATCGAGCGGGCTCGGCAATTCGCCGCTTGGCCTTATTCTCGAGATCGACCGGTTGGCGTCGAAGCTCGGCGTCGCCGCCAGCAGCACCTGCGTGTAGGGATGAAGCGGACGTGTGTACACCTCCTCGGCGGGTCCTTTCTCCATCGGGCTGCCGAAATACATCACCAGCACCTGGTCGGCGACATGCCGGACCACGGCCAGATCGTGGGAAATGAACACGTAGGCGGCGTTGAATTGCTCCTGCAGATCCATGAACAGGTTGAGCACCTGCGCCTGGATCGAGACGTCCAGCGCCGAGGTCGGCTCGTCCGCGACCAGCACCTTTGGATTCAGCATCATCGCGCGGGCGAGCGCGATACGCTGGCGCTGGCCGCCGGAAAACATGTGCGGGTAGCGCTGGTAATGTTCCGGCCGCAGGCCAACCTGCTGCATCATCGCCTGGACCCGTTCACGGCGCTCGCTACGTGACAACGGGCTGTTGATCGCCAGCGGCTCGGCCAGCTGGTCGCCGATCTTTCGCCGCGGGTTCAGCGAAGCGTAGGGGTTCTGAAAGACCATCTGGACATCGCGCCGGAGCAGCTTGCGCTGCGCGCGGTCCGCTTGGGTCACGTCGTGCCCGGCGATCTGCAGGGAGCCGGAGGTGGGCTCCTCGATCAGCGTCAGGGCGCGGGCCAGGGTCGATTTGCCGCAGCCGGACTCACCCACCACAGCGAGGGTTTCGCCGGCTTTCAGTTCAAACGAGACGCCATTGAGTGCCCGTACCGTCGCGCGGGGTTTGAACAGCCCGCGTGAAACCTCGTAGTGACGCGTGAGGTCCCGGGCCGAGAGCACGCTGTGCGTTGGTTCAGTAGACATGGGCGTCTCCTGGTGGCGGGGTTCGACGAGGCGTTTCGGTTGGGGCCTCGGCTGTCTGGGCAGATGCCAGGTTGAGCGGGAAGAGGCAACGCACCTCGCCGCCGGCGTAGGGTTCGAGGGCGGGTCGCTGCTCGCACGCCGGACGCGCATAGGGACAGCGGGGCGAGAGCAGGCAGCCCGCGGGTCGATCGTAGCGGCCCGGGACGATACCGGGCAGCGTCGCCAGGCGATGGCCGCTGCAACGCTCCGGAATGGAGGCTAGCAACGCCTCGGTATAGGGGTGCGCGGGAGCATCGAACAGGGCGGGTACGCGACCGGTTTCCACGGCTTGGCCGGCGTACATCACGCAGACCCGCTGTGCGGTCTCGGCGACCACTGCCAGGTCATGGGTGATGAGGATCAGCGCCATGCCCTGATCGCGCTGCAGACTGAGCAGCAGATCCATGATCTGTGCCTGTATGGTGACGTCGAGCGCCGTGGTCGGTTCGTCGGCGACCAGCAACTGTGGCTCGGCGGCGATCGCCATGGCAATCGCGACCCGCTGGCTCATGCCGCCGGACAGCTGGTGCGGGTAAGCGTCGAGGCGACTGGCCGCGGCCGGGATTTCCACCCGTTCGAGCAACTCGAGCGCTCGCTGGCGCGCCGCTTTGCCCTTGAGTCCGAGGTGCTGGCGCAGCACTTCGCCGATCTGGAAACCCACCGTGTAGCTTGGATTCAAGGCGGTCATCGGGTCCTGGAAAACCATCGCCAGGTCCTTGCCGATCAATCGCCTGCGTTGTTTGCCCTTCAGGGTGAGCAGGTCCTGCCCGGCGAAGTGCAGACGCTGTGCGGACACCTGCCCGGGCGGGTCGATCAGACCCATAAGCGCCATCATGGTCACCGACTTTCCGGAGCCGGACTCGCCGACGATGGCCAGTACCTCGCCCCGATCGACGCTGAGATCCAGCCCGTCGACCACTGGGGGTGCGTCCGGGCCACCGAAGCGGACGGTCAGGTCATGAATATCCAGCAGGCTCATGCGCGTGCCTCCGTATCGCGTTGTTCAGGCATCTCGGGCTCCGTCATGCGGCGTTCTTCAGCTTCGGATCCAGGGCGTCACGAAGGCCGTCGCCGAGCAGGTTGATCGCCAACACGCTTAGCAGAATCGCCAAGCCTGGCAGTGACACGACCCACCAGGCGCGTTCGATGTAGTCGCGTGCCGAGGCCAACATCGTGCCCCATTCGGGGGTGGGCGGTTGTACACCGAGGCCGAGAAAACCCAGCGCAGCGGCGTCCAGGATCGCGGAGGAAAAGCTCAGCGTCGCCTGCACGATCAGCGGAGCCATGCAGTTGGGCAGTACGCTCACGAACATCAGCCGCAAGGTGCCGGCACCGGCGAGCCTGGAGGCAGTGACGTAATCGCGGTTGAGCTCGCTCATTACCGCTGCGCGGGTCAGGCGGACGTAGGAGGGCAAGGACACTATGGCGATCGCGAATATCGTGTTGATTAGGCCTGGACCGAGTACCGCGACGATGGCCACGGCCAGCAGCAGCGAGGGCAGCGCCAGCATGATGTCCATCAGGCGCATGATGAAGGGGCCGAGTCGGGTCGGGGAAAAACCGGCCATCAGGCCCAGGAGAATGCCGGGCAGTAGCGAGACGATTACCGAGGCCAGGCCGATTAGCAGCGACAGTCGCGCGCCGTGGATCAGGCGCGAGAGCATGTCGCGACCGAGTTCATCGGTGCCGAGGATGAAGGTCGCATTGCCTCCTTCCTGCCAGACCGGTGGTGTCAGCAGGAACTCGCGAAACTGTTCGCGCGGGTCGAACGGGGCGAGCCAGTGCGCGAACAGCGCGCAAAAGACGAGCAGCGCCATGAACAGCAGCCCGCCGAGCGCGCCACGGTTGCGGCTGAAGGCGGTCCAGAATTCCCGAAAGGGTGAGGGGTAATAGGTCGCCGGCTCGGCGGCCGGCAGTGTCTTGAGACTGCTCATGGCGGCGTCCTCAGCGCTGGTGTCGGATACGGGGGTTGGCCAGCCCGTAGAGAATGTCGACGATGAAATTGACCAGGATGACCAGGCAGGCCACCAGCAGGATGCCGTTCTGCACGACCGGATAATCGCGGGCACCGATGGACTCGATCAGCCATTTGCCGATGCCGGGCCAGGAGAAGATCGTCTCCGTCAGCACCGCACCGGCCAGTAGCGTGCCGATCTGCAGGCCGAATACCGTGAGCACCGGGATCATGGCATTGCGTAATCCGTGCACGAACACCACCCGCGCAGGTGACAATCCTTTGGCCCTGGCGGTGCGCACGTAGTCCTCGCGGAGCACTTCGAGCATGGCCGAACGCGTCATGCGTGCGATCACCGCGAGCGGGATGGTCGCGAGCACCACCGCAGGCAGGATCATATGGCGCACGGCGTCCAGGAAAGCGCCTTCTTCGTCGCTGAGGAGGGTGTCGATGAGCATGAAGCCGGTCACCGGCGGGACATCGTAAAGCAGGTCGATACGCCCGGAGACAGGCGTCCAGCCGAGGCCAACCGAGAAGAACATGATGAGAATCAGGCCCCACCAGAAGATCGGCATCGAATAGCCGACCAGGGAAATTCCCATCACGCCGTGATCGAACAACGAGCCGCGTTTGAGCGCCGCAATGACGCCCAGCAGCACGCCAGCCGTCCCGGCGATGATCAAGGCCGCCAACGCCAGTTCGAGGGTGGCCGGAAAAAGCGTGGTGAATTCGTCCCAGACGCTGGTGCGGGTACGCAGCGATTCGCCGAGGTCACCGCGGGCGAGCTTGCCGATGTAGTCGAGGTATTGCGCGTAGAGCGGCTTGTTCAGGCCGAGGCGCTCCATGGCCTGCGCATGCATTTCCGGGTCGACCCGACGTTCCCCCATCATCACTTCGACGGGGTCGCCGGGGATCATGCGGATCAGCGCGAAGGTGAGCAGGGTCACGCCGAAAAAGGTCGGGATCAGCAAACCCAGACGGCGCGCGATGAAACTGAACATGGCGTTGCATACTCCTGTGCGGACGACACGGCCTGGCGGCTACCGTGTCGTGCCAGTGGGGAACGGGCGCAGGCCGAAGCGGGCGAGCCTTGGCCCGCCCGAGCCGGATTCAGCGCTGGTTCTCTACACCGTAGAAGGAGTTGCGTCCGAAGGGGCTGATCTCGAAGCCCTGGACCGTCTTGCGCATCGGTTGATAGACGGTGGAATGCGCGATGGGGGTGATCGGCAATTGCTGCTGGATGATCGCCTGAGCCTGCTTGTACAGCTCGGTGCGCTCGTCCTGGTCAGTGATTCGCTTGGCCTGCTTGACGATCTTGTCGTACTCGGCATCGCACCATTTGGACCAGTTGTTGCCATCCACCGCATCACAGCCGTACAAGGTGTTCAGCCAGTTATCCGGGTCACCGTTGTCGCCGGTCCAGCCAATCAGCATGGCATCGTGCTCGCCGGCGTGGCCGCGCTTGATGTACTCGCCCCACTCATAGCTGACGATGCGCGCCTTGATGCCGATCTTGCCCCAGTCGGATTGAATCATCTCGGCCATCAGCTTGGCGTTGGGGTTGTAGGGACGCTGCACCGGCATCGCCCAGAGGGTGATCTCGGTGCCTTCAGCGATGCCGGCCTGCTTGAGCAGTTCGCGTGCCTTTTCCGGGTTGTACTCGGTTCCCTTGATGCTGTCGTCGTAGGACCACTGGGTCGGCGGCATCGCGTTGACGGCCAGCTGGCCGGCACCCTGGTAAACGGCCTCGATGATTGCCTTCTTGTCGACCGCCATGTCCAGCGCCTGGCGCACCTCGAGCTTGTCCAGCGGTGCGTGCTCCACGTTGTAGGCGATGTAGCCGAGGTTGAAGCCCGGCTGGCTGGGCACGGCGAGGTTGGGATCGTTCTGCAGGGCCTCGAGGTCAGCGGGGCGCGGGTTGAGGGTGATCTGGCATTCGCCGGCGCGCAGCTTCTGAGCCCGGACCGAGGCGTCCGTGGTGATGGCGAAGATCAGGTTGTCGATCTTCACGTCATCCGGATTCCAATAGTCCTTGTTGCCCTTGAAGCGGATCTGCGCGTCCTTCTGGTATCGGCTGAATACGAAGGGCCCGGTGCCGATCGGCTTCTGGTTGATCTGGTCGGCCTTGCCATCGGCGAGCAGCTGCTGCGCGTATTCGGCCGAATGGACGGCGGCGAAGTTCATCGCGAGGTTCTGGATGAATGCTGCGTCGACATGGTTGAGCTCGAAACGGACGGTCATGTCGTCGAGCTTCTCGATTTTGGCGATGTTCTTGTCCATCCCCATGTCGGTGAAATACGGGAACTCGCTGGGATAGGCCTTGCGGAAGGGATGGTCCTTGTCGCGCATCCGTTCGAAGGTGAACACCACGTCGTCCGCATTGAATTCACGGGTCGGCTTGAAGTAGTCCGTGGAATGGAACTTCACCCCCGGTCGCAGGTGGAAGGTGTAGCTGAGGCCGTCGTCCGATACCTCCCAACGGGTCGCAAGGGCGGGTAGGGCACGGGTGCCGCCACGCTCGAATTGCGCGAGTCGATTGAAGACCGTCTCGGAGGCGGCATCGAAATCGGTACCGGTGGTGTACTGGCCCGGGTCGAACCCGGCGGGGCTGCCTTCGGAGCAATAGACCAGGTTGCTGGCGGCGAAGCTGAGGGGAGAGCCGAAAATCAGACCCGCGGCGAGCAATGCTCGGATGGAGTTAGTGTTTCGCATGCAAACCTCATTCTTTTTTATGTTCATCGAGGGTTGGTCTCGTGGACCTCAGGATGTTCGCTGCTGCCGCTCGCCACGGGGGTTACCCGTGCGGCCTGTAAACACCCTTGGCAACTGCCTTCTGGTCGAAGAATGCGCAGCCTTGGCCTGCCCCGAAATTAAGTGATGCTGAAAACCGGGTCAATCGAAATTAAGCGGGGCTGAATTTGCGAGGCGCGGTTTCAACCACAATTTCGAAGCAAAGCAGGTGCCAGGTCTGGCATCAGCGGGTCACCAGATCGTCGAACAGGCCCATCGTGGTCACCGTGAGCACTTCGGCCGCCTGGTCGCCGACGTTGGCCAGGTAATGGGGCTTGCCTGCATCGAAGTGGATGGAGTCGCCTGCTGCCAGCGGGTACTGGCGACCATCCACGGTATAGACGATGCGCCCGCTCAGCACATACGCGAATTCCGAGCCCTCATGGGCGATCAGTTCTGACTGATAACCCACCGGCATGCTGACTTTCACGGCATTCAGCAGATTCCCGGGAAAGCTCGTGGACAGGCGTTCGTAGGCCAGCGGCTGGCCTTCGATGGTGTAGCGGACCCGCTCGCCCTGGTGGGAATCGGGCTGCGCCTGGGTCGGTTGGTCGAACAGGCTGTTGAGCGGCACGCCCAGCGATTTGGCGATGTTGGCCAGCGAAGAAATCGACACGCCGGTCAGGTTGCGCTCGGCCTGGGAGAGGAAGCTCGCCGTGAGCCCAGACTCCTTGGCGACCTGGTTCAAGGTCTTGTTGGCGGCGCGTCTGTAACGACGCAAACGTTCACCGATACGATCGACGGTCATTGGCTTCGCCCATGCTGAAAGGCGCCAGTATACGGCCAGCGCAACGCCATCGCGCCAGCCCATGCCCAGGCGTCCAGGTAGGCCGCTACAAAAAAGCTTTGCCTGAAAATTTAAGCTGTACTTAAATCTGGCGACTTCACTTACGAGGCGGGAGAGCGGCATGACGATCGGCGTAGGCGGCAGCACACCGCAGGAAGCACTGGCACGACTGCACAACATGACCGATGGGCTGGAGCCGATTGCCCACGCCGAATACCAGGCACGCATCGGCCGGGCGCAGGTGCGCATGCGCGAACTTGGTATCGACGCCATCTTGCTCAGCGCCGGGAGCAACCTGGAGTACTTCACCGGGGTGCGCTGGAATCCGAGCGAGCGCCTGGTTGGTGCGTTGCTGCCCGCCAATGGTGCGCTGGAGTACATCGCTCCGGTATTCGAAGAGGGAACGATCCGCGATTTCATGGTGGTGCAGGGTGCGGTCAATGGCTGGCAGGAACACGAGAGTCCCTACCGACTGGTATTCGACTGCCTGCTGCGAATGGAGATCAGGCCGAACGTCCATGCCCGTCCGCGCATCGGCATCTGCCCCGCACTGCCGTTCTTCATGTTCGACGGGCTGCGTCAGCTCGACCCCGGCTACGCATTCGTCGACGCCGCCTCGGTCAGCGGATACTGCCGGCAACGCAAGTCGAGCAGCGAGATCGCGCTGATGCAGCGGGCCAAGCTGATGACCCTCGAGGTCCAGAAAGCCGCGGCCAGCATCCTTCGCGAGGGCATCAGTACGCAGGAGGTGGTGGAGTTCATCCAGCGAGCGCATCGCGCGGTCGGTGCGACGGGCTCGGTGTTCTGCATCGTGCTGTTCGGCGAGGCCAGTGCCTTTCCTCATGGTGTGAGCTATACGCAGCGCCTCAAGCGAGGCGACATGGTGCTCATCGACACCGGCTGCCGGGTGCACAGTTACCTGTCGGACATTACCCGCAGCTATGTTTTCGGCGAGCCAAGCGAGCATCAGCGAGCGATCTGGGGATTCGAAAGGGAAGCGCAGCTGGCGGCATTCGCGGCGGCGCAGCTGGGGGCACCGTGCGAACAGGTGGACGAGGCCGCGCGCAGCTCACTGGAAGCCTGCGGCCTGGGCCCGGACTACCAATTGCCCGGGCTGCCTCACCGCACCGGCCACGGGATTGGCCTGGACATCCATGAGGGGCCCTATCTGGTGCGCGGTGACCATACGCCGCTGGATGTGGGTATGTGCTTCAGCAACGAGCCGATGATTTGCGTGCCAGGCGAGTTCGGGGTCCGACTCGAGGATCACTTCTACATGAGCGAGCGCGGCCCCTGCTGGTTCACCGAGCCGAGTCCGAGCATCGATGATCCGTTCGGTCTGGGGCGCTGAAGCTGAACTGCACCGGCAAACAATAGGCTGACTGTGCCGGTCGGTATCATCAGCGCCTTGCCTAGAATGGCGTTTCGTCCTTCCTTCGCGCCAGGGCTGCCCGCATGCCAACCCGTCCTTTTCCCTTGTTGCTTGTGGGCGCCTTCGCCGCGCTCTACCTGATCTGGGGTTCGACCTATTTCGTGATTCGGATCGGCGTCGAGTCCTGGCCGCCGATGCTCCTGGCGGGATTGCGCTTCCTGATCGCGGGAAGCCTGATGTTCGCCTGGCTGCGCTGGCGCGGCGTGCCAGCACTCAGCGCGCGGCAATGGCGCTCATGCGCGCTCATCGGGGTACTGCTGCTGAGCTGCGGGAACGGTGGCGTGACCGTGGCCGAGCATTACGGCGTGGCTTCGGCCGTCGCAGCGCTGGCCATCGCTACCGTGCCCCTGTTTGCGTTGTTGTTTGGCCTGATCTGGGGGCAGAAGACCACTGGTCTGGAGTGGGGCGGCATCCTGCTCGGCCTGGTCGGGATCGGGTTGCTCAACCTCGGGCACAACCTGCAGGCGAGCCCGGTGGGGGCGATCCTGGTGTTGCTCGCGGCCGCCAGCTGGGCGCTTGGCTCGATGTGGAGCCGTCAGCTCGACCTGCCGGGCGGCGCCATGGCCAGTGCCGCGCAGATGCTCGTCGGCGGGGCCGTGCTCTTGCTCGGCAGCGGGTTGTCCGGCGAGCGCCTCGAAACGCTGCCGACGCCGGCCGGCTGGGCTGCCCTGATCTACTTGACGCTGCTTGGCTCCATCGTGGCCTTCAGCGCCTATCTCTATCTGCTCAAGCACGTTCGGCCTGCGGCCGCGACTAGCTACGCCTATGTCAACCCGGTGGTTGCGGTGCTGCTGGGCATCAGCTTTGCGGGGGAGCGAATTGGCATCGAGGAAGGGGTGGCGATGATGGTCATCCTCAGCGCCGTGGTGTTGATTGGGCTGCCGCAATGGCGCCGACCGGCTCCCACCGTCATGACCCGGCAAGCCTGATCGATGGCCACAGACCCTCGGGTCAGTTGTATGATGAATTCGCCACGCTTGGGGATATACGGGTTCGGTTACAGGTCATAGCCCTGGACACGCCAGGGCCCGGCGTCCTCGGTTTCACTCTCAACGACAGGCGTATCCATGCCCGCTTCGAACGAACCCGCTGCCAACGACACCTTGTTCATCCTCTCGCTGGTCGTGTTCAACTTCATATCCTTCATCTCGATCGGCATCCCGCTCGCATCGCTGCCTGGTTACGTGCACGACACCCTGGGCTACAGCACGACGATCGCCGGGGTCGTCATCGGCGCCCAGTACCTCACCACCTTGCTTTGCAGGCCGCTGGCCGGCCGCCTGGCCGATGAGCGGGGCGCGAAGAAGACGGTTCTGATCGGCATGGCGTCCGGATTCGTCAGTGGCATCTTGCTGCTGGCCGCAGCGCTCATGACGGCATGGCCGGCGGCAAGCATCGCCGTGCTCTTCGCGAGTCGCCTGGTCCTGGGCTTTACCCAGAGCCTAATCGGCATTTCCGCGATCAGCTGGGGCATCACCCGGCTGGGGCCGCAGAGCACGGCACGGATGATCTCCTGGAACGGGATCGCGGCCTACGGAGGGGTCGGCATCGGTGCGCCGCTCGGCGTTTATCTGCAGCAGTCGCTGGGCCTCTGGAGTCTGGGCGTGGTGACCATGCTACTCGCGGCGACCGGACTGGCCCTGGCCTGGCGACGTGGCGATGCGCCGCTCAACCCCGGCGCGCGGCTGCCGTTCGGCAAGGTCCTGTGGAAGGTCGCCCCGCCCGGGCTGAGCCTGGCGCTGGCGACCATCGGCTACGGCACGCTGACCGCCTTCATCGCCTTGTACTACGACACGCGCGGGTGGGATGGCGCCGCCTGGTGCCTGACGGCGTTCGCCTTTGCCTTCATCGGAACGCGCCTGCTGTTCCCCAACCTCATCAACCGTGTCGGCGGCTACACCGTGGCGGTGGCCTGCCTGGTGGTCGAGATTCTCGGGCTCGTCATGCTTTGGCTGGCGGAAGCGCCTGGCTTCGCACTCGCGGGTTCGGCATTGACCGGCTGTGGCCTGTCGCTGCTCTATCCGGCGCTGGGCGTGGGGGTGGTGTCCCGGGTAGGGGTCGCCAACCGCAGTTCGGGACTGAGCGTGTTCGCGATGTTCTTCGACCTGGCGCTGGGCCTGTCCGGCGCGATCATGGGGGGCCTGGCGACCTACATCGGCATGCAAAGCATCTTTCTGGGCGCCGGAGCGATGGCGTTGGTGGGGCTGGCGATCGTCTGGGCCCTGCTGCAGCAGGAACGCAGGGCCGAGAGCGGGTAGGCGGGTTAGCGACCTGCGCCGGACATGGCCGCATCGAAGGATGCGCGTCGTGCCAGGGCGGCGGCACTGGGTCGGTATGTCCGGTGCCCATGATGCAGCTGCTTCCACAGTTCCAGCGGCGCCTTGGCGCTGTGATCGGACTGCCTGACCAGGTTTTCCAGAGTTTTGCTGCTCATGGGGCCTCCAAGTGCTCGGTCGAGTGAGGGGTCGTCCTTATGGAGCCGCGTCCTTGCGCCAGCCGTCGTGGCTTTCCTGACCTCGAGACTGAGCGACACGCGTTACAGCTTGTTGACAGGCCGCGCCATCGGATGAGCGGTCGTGTGCGGGGCGACCTCCACCGCGGCACGCTCCAAAAATGATTGCTCCGGTGCAAGCAGCGCCAACCCTGCAATTGGCGTTTCGTTGCCATCTAAGTGCAATGACAGTAATTAACGGTTTGATAGCAGAATAATTGCGAGCCGTTCATCGACCGATAAAGACAAGTGCGAACTATCAGGCGCTCACCGCTTTCGGAGATAGTGAGGCGGCTGCAGTTTGAGTCGCATCTTATTTAGTACCACCAAGTAACTGGAGTAATCTCATGTCGAATGATAAGAGCGGAAATCCGGGTAACTTTGCAAACGATCGCGAGAAGGCCTCCGAAGCAGGACAAAAGGGCGGTCACAACAGCGGCGGCAACTTTGCCAACGATCCGCAACGCGCTTCTGAAGCCGGCCATAAAGGCGGCCAGAACAGCGGTGGCAACTTCGCCAACGACCCCCAGCGCGCATCCGAAGCCGGCCAGAAGGGCGGGCAGAACAGTGGCGGAAACTTCGCCAACGATCGCGAGAAGGCATCTGAGGCTGGCAAAAAAGGCGGCCAAAACAGCCACGGTGGCGGTCGCAGTTCCTGATAGCTGATCTATAACAGACAGCGTCAAGACAAAGCGGAATCCGTGAAAACGGATTCCGCTTTTTTTATTGTCGTTAATAAAGGGTTGCACAGAATAAACAGCCAGCATGTTAATTATTCTGTTCACACTCCGGTTTCGCCCAATTGTCATTATGCGCGTTGGATGAAGCGAGCGCTCATGCGTGAGGCAATCTCGTCATTTGCCGCGTTCGGCTGAACTCATCCGACGATCGGCGGCCGAAACAGACGGATACATTCGTCCCTAGAAGTCAGGCATGCCTCAGATTTTCCCCCGTTCGGCTGATATGTGGCTGCGTCTGGCCTTGCTCATCCTGTTCGGCGGGTTGGTTGGATTGCTCATCGTGGTCATGGTCCTGGATCGCTCGGATTACATCAGTCGCAAGGGATGGGTGGTGCGACAACCCGTGCCGTTCAGCCACGAACACCACGCCGGCGCCTTGAAGATCGATTGCCGCTATTGCCATGACAGCGTCGAAACAAGCGCCGTGGCGGGGCTGCCGCCGACCGAGACCTGCATGAGCTGCCACTCCCAGATATGGACAGGTGCCGAGATGCTGGCCCCGGTTCGCCAGAGCTTGGCCGAGGACAAGCCCTTGCGCTGGAACCGCGTGGCCGAGCTCCCCGATTACGTCTATTTCCAGCATGACGTTCACGTCAACGCCGGTGTCGGTTGCGAAACCTGCCACGGCCAGGTCGACACCATGCCGCTCATGTACCGCGGTGAGGCCTTCACCATGAGCTGGTGCCTGGATTGCCACCAGGACCCGGCGCCGCGGCTGCGACCGCGCGAAGCGATCACGGCGATGGGCTGGTCCACCGAGCTCGATCGGCGCGAGGTCGGCCAGCAATTGGTGAAGGCGCACCACATCGACACCCGCCACCTGACTCATTGCTACACCTGCCACAGGTAATCCATGGATCGCATGCCGCTCGATTACGCTGCTATTCGCCAACGTCTCGAAGGCCAGCATGGCCCGCGTTATTGGCGCTGCCTCGAGCAGTTGGCCGATGAGCCGGCGTTTGCGGCCTTCGTCGAGGCTGAATTCCCCAGCATTGCGCCGGAAATGGACCGTCGTCGTTTCCTGCAGCTGATGGGCGCGTCGATGGCATTCGCCGGCCTGGCGGGCTGCGGGCAGGAGCCGGAGCAGGGCGTGCCCTACGTCGTCCAGCCAGAAAATCTCGTACCCGGTCAGGCTCGCTGGTACGCCAGTGCGGTTCCGTTCGCCGGCCTTGCGCAGCCGGTGCTGGGGCGCACGCATGTAGGTCGGCCTACCAAGCTGGAGGGCAATCCGGATCATCCCGCGAGCCTGGGGGCAGCCACTGCATTCACCCAGGCCACCATCCTGCAGCTCTATGACCCGGACCGCTCGCAAGCGCCACGCCATGAAGGGGATATCAGTACCTGGAACGCCTTCCAGCGCACAGCCTTGGAGCAGGCGGCCCGAGCCGACACGCGAGCTGGACGCGGCTTGCATCTGTTGATGGGGGCCAGCAGTTCACCGACGCTGCGCCGGCAGGTGGCGGCAATGCTCGAACGTTGGCCACAGGCGACGCTACATCGCTTCGAACCCTGGGAGGGCGATGCTTACGCTGCCAGCGAACGTGCGTTTGGCCGCGCTCTGGAAACCCGCTATCGCTTCGAGCGTGCGGAATGGGTGCTGAGCTTCGAACATGACTGGCTCGGTGCCGGCCCACGGGAACTGTCGCAGGCTATCGCCTGGAGCGAGCGCAAGCGCCGAGCGGCCCGCGGCGAGGGTGAGGCTCGGCTGATCGTCGTCGAGTCGCTGTCCACCGTAACCGGGGCCAAGGCGGCTGAGCGTCGGCGGGTCACGCCCACGGCCTTGAGAAGCTATGTTCAGGCTCTCGCGGCGGCGTTGGGAGGCCCAGACGCAGCGCCATTGCCGCACGCCAGCCAGCGCTGGATCGAAGCGGTCGCCGCCGAACTACAGGCGCGGCGCGGGCGTTGCCTGATCACGGCCGGCGACTATGTCCCCCTCGACGTGCAAGCGGCAGTGCATTGGCTGAACCAGCAGCTTGGCAACGTTGGCAAGACCGTCGAATACACCGAGCCATTCATCTGGCTTGAAGCCGGCGGCCAACGACTATCGGGCCTCGAGGACCTGGTGGCGGCGATGCGCACAGGGGCCGTCGATACCCTGGTGATCCTCGACGTCAACCCCGCGCATACGGCACCTGGCGATCTCGCGTTCACCGAGGCGATGGCCCAGGTCCCACTGCGCATCCATGCCGGGCTCTATTACGACGAGACGGCCGCGCATTGCCATTGGCATCTTCCCCTGACCCATGCGTTGGACAGCTGGTGCGACGGCCGCGCAGCCGATGGCAGTGTCTGTCTGACGCAACCCCTGGTCCAGCCGTTCTACAGTAGCCGCACGGCGTCCGAAGTGCTCGCCGTTCTACAGGGCGAACTGTCACCCGATGCGCAGGGGCTGGTGCGCGAAACCTGGCCCATGCTCGATGACCGGCGCTGGCGCCAGGCACTGGAGCTGGGCTTCATCCGCGACAGCGCCTTGCGGACCATCGAGGCCCGTGCGAGGCCACCCCGTTGGGACCCGCCGGCATTGCCCGTGGACGGTTTGACCCTGTCGTTCAGGCCAGACCCCTGCGTCTGGGACGGACGCTTCGCCAACCTGGGCTGGTTGCAGGAACTGCCCAAGCCGATCAGCAAGCTCACCTGGGACAACGTGATCGGCCTGTCGCCAGCCCTGGCGGAGCGGGAGGGTATTGCGAGCGGCGATCGCCTGCGCGTCACCCTCGAGGGCAGGGTGGTCGAAGGTCCGGCCTGGGTCATGCCCGGGCAGGCCGATGACACCCTGAGCCTGTTCGGCGGCTATGGCCGCGAACGCGCCGGCCGTGTGGGTGACGGGCTCGGCTACGACGTCGCGCCGCTGCGTACGGCGCAGCAACCGTGGATGCGGCACGGTGCCCGGCTGGCTCGGCTGGACGACCACATGCGCCTGGCTTCCACCCAGCCGCATCACGTGCTGCAGGGGCAGGATCTGATTCGCAGCCACCCGCGCGAGGAGGCCTTTCGTGAGGTAGCGCCGACGCCCGAGGCGATCAGCCTCTATCCGCCTCGACAGCCGCGCGATACCGCCTGGGGCATGGTTATCGATCTGGACCAGTGCATCGGTTGCAACGCCTGCGTCGTGGCTTGCCAGGCGGAGAACAACATCCCCGTGGTGGGCAAGGAACAGGTCGAGATGGGCCGCCACATGCATTGGTTGCGCGTCGATCACTATTACGCCGGCGATCCGAGCGAGCCCACCTCGGCCTTTCAACCCGTGCCCTGCATGCACTGTGACCAGGCGCCCTGCGAGGTGGGCTGCCCGGTCAATGCGACCGTACACGGGCCGGACGGGTTGAACGAGCAGATCTACAACCGCTGCATTGGGACTCGAACCTGTTCGTCCTATTGCCCATACAAGGTGCGCCGCTTCAACTGGTTCGACCTGACCGGGGATGACCCGCCGTCGATCCAGCATCAGCGCAACCCCAATGTCACGGTGCGCTCGCGAGGCGTCATGGAAAAGTGCACCTACTGCGTGCAGCGCATCAGCGAGGCGCGGATCACGGCGCGGATCGAGGACCGCGAGATCGCCGACGGCGAGGTCAGGACGGCGTGCCAGCAGACCTGTCCCACCCAGGCGATCACTTTCGGCAACCTCAATGACCCGGATGCCGCCGTCAATCGCGAACGCCACACGAAACGGCACTACCGCCTTCTGGAGGAACTCAATACCCGGCCGAAGACGACCTACCTCGGTCTGGTCGAGGATCCGCCGGTCCTGCCCGATCAGCCGCTTGGCGAGTGGCCCGGTAAAGGAGGGCAGGATGGCTGACACACCGCATTTCCTGCCGCGGGACATGCCGCTTGGCGCGGTGTCGGAGCAGGTGCTCGACCTGCCCGGGCACTTCGACCGGTACCGAAGGGCCTGGTGGGTGCTCTTTAGCGTCAGTTGCCTCTTGCTGGGAGTGTTCGTCGCCGCGGCCGCGGTCGTACTGGCGAAAGGTGTCGGCGTCTGGGGCAACAACGTCCCGGTCAACTGGGGCTTCGCCATTCTCAATTACATGTGGTGGCTGGGGATCGGCCATGCCGGTACCTTCATCTCGGCGCTCCTGCTGCTGCTGAACCGTCCCTGGCGCAATTCGCTGAACCGGCTCGCCGAGTTGATGACCCTGATGGCGGTGATCTGCGCGGGGATCTTTCCGATCCTGCACCTCGGCCGGCCCTGGTTGTTCTATTGGACCGCGCCTTACCCGAACACCCTGGAGCTATGGCCGCAATTCAAGAGCCCCACCGCCTGGGACTTCTTCGCTGTGCTGGGCTACCTCGGTGTGTCGCTGCTGTTTCTGTATGTCGGCGCCATCCCCGATTTCGCTTCAGCGCGTGACCGAGCCCGCAAACGCCACTATCAATATTTCTACGGCCTGCTCGCACTCGGTTGGCGGGGTGCCGCCTCGCACTGGAGCCACTGGCGCCGCACCTATCGCTTCATCGCGATTCTCGCCGTGCCGCTGGTGTTCTCGGTTTCGAGTGGTTACTCGTTTCTGCTCGACCTGTCATTAGAAGCCGGCTGGCATTCGACGGTCTTCCCGCCGTATTTCGTCGCGGGCGCGGTGTTCTCCGGGTTTGCCATGGTCATCGTCATCGCGCTGGGCCTGCGTCGCTTCTTTGGTTGGCATCACCTCATCACTGATCGTCATCTGGACAAGCTGGGGCTGCTGTTGCTGGCCACCGGTTGGATGACCGGATACGGCTATTTCGCCGAGCCCTTCATCGCGTTCTATTCGGGCAAGGAGCACGAGATCCTGGTGACCATGAACCGGATCACGGGGCCGACGGCCTGGAGCTTCTGGGCCGCGATCATCCTCAACCTCGTCGTGTTGCAGGCGCTCTGGTGGCCGGCCATCAGGCGCAATGGCCGCGCCATGTTGCTGATTGCGCTGGGTGTGTTGGCAGGGATGTGGTGCGAGCGCTACATGCTGATCATCCAGCCCCCGACCCGAGACTTTCTGGTGTCCAGCTGGCAGGCGTACAGCCCCTCGTTCTGGGACTGGGCACTGTTCGTCGGCACCTTCGGCCTGTTCATGGTGCCGTTCTCGCTATTCATGCGCTTCCTGCCGATGATCTCGACGTTCGAGCTCAAGGAGGTGCTGCATCGTCACCGCGGAGGCGCCCATGAGTGAGCGCCACTATGGTCTGTTGGCCGACTTCGCCCACCCCGACGCGCTGCTGGAGGCGGCGCGTGCCGCCCGTGCGGCGGGCTACCGGCGGATCGAGGCCTACAGCCCGTTTCCGGTCGAGGGGATCGAGGCCGTGCTTGGGCACCGCAGCGACCGCGCCTACTGGTTCGGGGTGGTCGGCGCACTGGTGGGGATCGTCTTCGGGCTGGGCATGCAGGTCTACGCCAACCTCAGCTATCCGCTGGACATCGGCGGGCGGCCACTCATCGCGCTGCAGAGCTTCAGTATCGTCACCTTCCTGCTCATGGTGGGGTTCGCGACGGGCTTCGCCGTGTTCGGCCTGTTGTGGCTGTGCCGCTTGCCATTGCTCTGGCATCCCTTGCATGACGCGAGCGCCTTTGAACGCGCAACGGACGATCGCTTCCTGCTCTGCATTCGCGCAGACGATCCGCTCTACGATCGGACCGGTACCGCGCTGTGGCTGGCCGAGCGCGCGATTTCGGTCAGCGAGGTGCCGGCATGATTCGCGGCGCGCTGCTCCTGTTGCTGCTGGGTACGCTGTTTGGCTGTGACGACATGGCCAACCAGCCCCGCGCCGATGCGCAGCAAGCCAGCCGGTTCTTCCCGGACGGCAAGGTCAACCAGGCCCCGCCGGTGGGCACCGTTGCGCGCGGCGACCTGGCACGCGAAGCCGTGCTGGCCGAGCGGCCCGCGTTGACGGTCGAACTCATGCAGCGGGGGCGCGAGCGCTTCGAGATCTTCTGCTCGCCGTGCCACGGCGTTGCGGCCGACGGCAACGGGACGGTTGTCAACCGTGGCTTCCCCCGCCCGCCGGATCTGGCCGAACCCCGACTGATCGCCGCGCCGGACCGGCACTTCATGGACGTCATCGCGCACGGCTACGGCCAGATGTACAGCTATGCGGCGCGGGTGCAACCGGCGGACCGCTGGGCCATCGTCGGCTATATTCGGGCATTGCAATTCAGCCGGCGTGTGGAGGTGGCCGAGCTGCCGGAAATCGACCGCAACACCCTGGAGCGCCTGCCATGAACCGGCATCGCATGGCAACGGTTGCCGCCGGGCTTGGCGCCCTCGGGTTGCTGGCGTGCCTGTGGCTGGTCAGCCGCGAAGCCGTGGCGGCCAGCCTGGCGAGCCTGCTCGGCTTGGCCGCGATTCCACTGGGCGCGTTGGGCCTCGGGCTCAGCGTGGCGCTGGTCAGCGGCAGCGCGCGCGATCAACTGTGGACCTTGACGGTGCACAGCAGCCAAAGCGTGCCGGTGATCGCGCTGGCTGCCTTGCCGGTGCTGATCGGCGCGGGGGCGCTCTATGCGTGGGTTGGCGTCGATGAAGGCGGCTTTCGCGGGCTCTGGCTCGCCTGGCCCAGTTTTGCGGTGCGCGGCGTCCTGTATCTGGCCTTGTGGTGGGCACTGGCCTGGTGGGTGCTGCCGCTGAGTCTCAGCCAACCGGCAGCCGCTGGCCTGGGTCTGATTGCGCTGGTCTTGAGCACGTCGCTGGCAGCCGTCGACTGGGCGATGTCGCTCGACCTTCACTTCACCTCCAGCCTGTTCGGCCTGGTCTGGTTTGGCCGGCTGATGCTCAGTGGCATCGCCTTTTGCTGCCTGGGGGCGGTGGCACGCGGCAGCAACCGTCCGGGCGTGCTGCGTGGCCTGCTGGCCTCGGCCGCGCTGGCCTGGCTGTACCTGCATTTCATGCAGTACCTGGTGATCTGGTACGGCAACCTGCCCGAGGAAATCCGCTGGTACCAGCAGCGTGTCGACGGCGGCTGGGCATGGTTGACCGGAGTATTGGCAGGCGGCCAAGCGCTGGTGTTCCTCGCCTTGCTCTGGCCGGCCAGAGAGCGCCGCATTCCGCTGACAGCCCTGGCCGTGGCGACGTTGACGCTCGGATTGGCCGAAGGCGTCTGGTTGAGCCTGCCGGGCGTGGATGCCGTGAGACCGCTGGGGCTGGCGTTTGCGCTGCTCTGCGCCTGGCTGGCGGGAATCGGCCTGTTGGCGCTGGCCCTCTTGCCGAGGAGAAGCACATGAGCGTACCCGTCGATCCGGGTTCCCAGCGGGACGGTTTCGAGCATCAGGACGCCAACGTCAAGGTGCTGCTGATCGTTGGCTTCGGGATTTTCGCAACCTTGCTGGTCGCCGGCTTCGGCGTGGCTGGCTTGCTCTGGTGGTACGACCTGAAGCCGGACAAGCCGGTCACTGCACTGGAGCGTACCGTAGGCAAGCCACCCGAGCCGCGGCTGGAAAGCGACCCACGAGCGGGCGGAACAGGGGTAACGACCGATGGCCTTGCGCTGATCGAACACTACGGTTGGGTGGACCGAAACGCCGGGCTGGCGCGCATCCCGGTCGATCGCGGCATCCTCCTGCTGGCCGAGCGCGGCTGGCCGTCGCGTGCCGAACCCGAGGCCGGCCAACCCACCCCACGAGAGCAGCAGGCCAGGGGGAGGGCGCAGCCGTGATCATCTGTCGCTTGTGTTCCGGCCGCATGAGGCGCCCGCTGTGGATGCTCTGGCTGTCCTGGCTCGCCTGGCTGCTGCTTGGGCCGGCGCAGGCCGACACGCCTTTCGATCCCTTTGCGGCGGCCGGGATCGAGCAGAAACCCGGCGCCCAGGTGCCGCTCGAGCTGCGCTTCGTCGACGTGGACGGAAATCGCGTCACGCTGGGTGATGTGCTCGGCGACCGGCCGGTGATTCTTGCGCCGGTCTACTACCGGTGCCCGAACGTCTGCGGGGCACAGTTGGCGAGCCTGTTCAACCTGTTGTCCGCGCTTTCACTCGAGCTGGGCAAGGACTACGAGGTGGTCGCCTTCAGTATCGACCCGCGCGAGACCCCAGCCGATGCCGAGGCCGAGCGCGCCAAGCTGCGCACGCGCTGGCCGCAGCTCGTGGACTCGCCTCACGTGCATTTTCTCAGCGAAGTCGTTCCGGCCACTCGGCCGGAGCCGAACCCGTCGCATCCGGCCGCCGGGCACCGGCTGGCCGAGGCGGTCGGCTTCAACTACAGCTGGGACCCGGAGATCGGCGAGTTCGCCCATGCCTCGGCCATCGCCACGCTCAGCCCGGACGGCAGACTGGTGCGCTGGCTCTACGGCCTCGGCTACCAGCCGGACGACATGCGGCTGGCGCTGGTGGACGCAGGCGAGGGTCGTGTCGGCTCGCTGGGCGATCAGCTGTTATTGCTCTGTTATCACTACGATCCGCGCACGGGCGGTTACGACAACCTGGTGATCGGCGCGCTGCAGGTCGGTGGCATCGGCACCACGCTGCTGCTGGGCGGGTTCATCGGCGTCACGCTCTGGCTTGAACGCCGCAAGCGGGAGGGCGGCGCGTGAACGAGGAGTTCGTTCGCTTCTGGCCGGAAACCGCGTCGAGCTATGCCGGCAACGTCGACTGGCTGGTCTTCGCCTTCACCGGAATGATGATGTTCTTCATCGTCCCGGTGTTCGTCCTGCTGGTGCTCTTCTCGTTTCGCTACCGCAAGGGTACGAAGGTGCCACGCGACCATCGACCGCGCGGCAGCATGAAGGTCGAAATGACCTGGATCGCGCTGCCCTTCGTAGGCGCCATGGTCATCTATCTGGTCTCCGCCAGGCTCTATTACGAAGTGCGCACGCCACCGCCCGATGCCATGGAAATACAGGTGGTGGGCAAGCAATGGATGTGGAAATTCCAGCACCCGGACGGCCAGCGCGAAATCAACACGCTGCATGTGCCGGTAGGCCAGGCGATAAAGCTCAACATGATTTCGCAGGACGTCATCCACAGCCTCTATTTCCCGGCGTTGCGAGTGAAGCAGGACCTGTTGCCGGGCCGCTATACCCAGCTCTGGTTCAAGGCCAGCAAGACCGGGCGTTTCCAGGCGTACTGCGCCGAATACTGCGGCACCGATCATTCGCGCATGCTGGCGGATCTGGTGATCCTGCCGGCCCAGGAGTACGCGGCCTGGCTGGAGCAGGCCGGTACATCCGAAAGCCTGGCCGACCAGGGCGGGGCGCTGTTCCGTCAGTTCGGCTGCAGTGGTTGCCACGGCGACGCCAGCGTCGCGAATGCGCCCAATCTGGCCGGGCTCTACGGCCGCCGCGTGGCGTTGCAGAGCGGCGAGTCGGTCGTGGCCGACGATGGCTATATCCGCGACAGCATCCTGTTGCCGAACAAGCACATCGTGGCCGGCTTCGAACCCATCATGCCGAGCTTCGACAATGTGCTGGATGAGGAAGCGGTGTTGCGCCTGACTGCCTATATCAAGTCACTCGGACACGCCGGCGAAGGAGGGCAGGATGGCGCTGACCAACCCTGAAGCAACCACCGCCGAATGCGGCCTGTTCCGACCCAGGAGTGTTATCCGTTGAGCCAGAAGAACCCCGCCGCAAACCAGCGCCCGAGTTACCTGGCCGACGAGCACGGGCTGCGCACCTGGTTCATGACCACCGATCACAAGCGCATCGGAATCATGTACCTGATCGCCGTGACCGCCTTCTTTTTTCTCGGCGGGCTCGCGGCCAGCGCGATCCGCATCGAGCTGATCACCCCGGACGGCGATCTGCTGACCGCCGATGGCTACAACCGCGCCTTCACCCTGCATGGCGTGGTCATGGTGTGGTTCTTCCTCATCCCGTCGATCCCGGCGGTGTTTGGCAACTTCCTCATCCCGATCATGATCGGTGCGAAGGACATGGCCTTTCCCAAACTGAACCTGTTCAGCTGGTACCTGCTGGTCGGCGGCGGTGCGTTCACCATCTTCGCGCTGCTGGCTGGCGGCGTGGACACCGGCTGGACCTTCTACACGCCACTGTCGACCATGTTCAGCAACGGCCATGTGGTGGCGGTGATCCTGGGCGTGTTCATCACGGGGTTTTCCTCGATCCTCACCGGGCTGAACATCATCGTCACGGTCCACACCTTGCGCGCGCCCGGGATGACCTGGTTTCGCATGCCGCTGTTCTGCTGGTCGCTGTATGCCACCTCGGTGATTCTGGTGCTGGCGACGCCGGTGTTGGCGATCACGCTGATCCTGGTCGCGGCCGAGCACCTGTTCCACATCGGCGTGTTCGACCCGGCGCTGGGTGGTGACCCACTCCTGTTCCAGCACCTGTTCTGGTTCTACAGCCACCCGGCGGTATACATCATGATCCTGCCGGCGATGGGCGTGATGAGCGAGCTGGTCACGGCGGCGGCGCACAAGCGCATCTTCGGCTATAGCTTCGTCGCCTATTCGAGCCTGGCGATCGCGGTGATCGGCTTCATGGTCTGGGGCCACCACATGTTCGTTGCCGGCCAGTCCATGTACGCGAGCATGGTGTTTTCGCTGCTCAGCTTTCTGGTGGCCATCCCGTCGGCGATCAAGGTCTACAACTGGACGGCGACCCTCTACAAAAGCAACCTCACCATCAATGCACCCTTTCTCTACGCGGTGACATTCATCGGGTTGTTCGTCGTCGGTGGGGTGACGGGCCTTTTCCTGGCGCTGCTGGCGGCGGACGTGCACGTGCACGACACCTACTTCGTGGTCGCGCATTTCCACTACATCATGGTCGGCGCGGCGGTGGCGGGGTTCTTTGGCGCGCTGCACTTCTGGTGGCCGAAGATGACCGGCCGGATGTACTCGCAGCTGTGGGGCAAGATCGCGGCGGTGATGATCTTCCTCGGCTTCAACCTGACGTTCTTCCCGCAATTTCTGCTGGGCTATCTCGGCATGCCGCGGCGGTATCACAGCTACGGGGAGGATTTTCAGTTTCTCCATGTCCTGTCCTCGGCCGGCGCGGCGATCCTCGCGGCGGCCTACATCCTGCCGTTCTTCTATTTGATCTGGTCGCTGCGCTACGGGCCGATCGCCGATGACGATCCCTGGGACGCCGCCGGCCTTGAATGGCGTACCTCTTCGCCGCCGCCGACGCACAATTTCACCGAGACGCCCATCGTCGATTTCGAGGCGTACGAGTACCCACCCGAGGCGACCCATGGACGCTCGTAAGGGTTACCTCGCCGAGCACTTCAGTACGGCCGCGCAGCAGCGCGAGGCGACCTATCTCGGCATGTGGCTGTTCCTGGCCACGGAAGTCATGATGTTCGGCGCGTTGTTCCTGGTGATTGGCTATTACCGCCTGCAATACCCGGAGCCGGTCGCCGAGGCGGTGCGTCATCTGCATTTCGTGCTGGCCGGCTTCAACAGCGTGCTACTGCTCACCGGCAGTCTGTGCATGAGCTTGGTGGTCAGGGCCGCACGCCAGCGCGAGGACCGCCACGTCCAGATCTGGCTGGCCGTCGCGGCGCTGCTGGGCCTGGGGTTTCTTGCCGTGAAGGGTTTCGAGTACGCCTGGGAATACCGTGAAGGGCTCCTGCCCGGATCGCCCAACCCGTCCCCGCTCGAAGACCCTGCTTCGCGGCTGTACATGGTGATCTATCTCTATTCCACCGCGTTGCACGCCCTGCATGTCGCGATCGCCGTGGTACTGGCGCTGGGCATGGCCGTACGCATCCGTCTTGGCCACATGAAACTGCCCGAGCGCGCCCTGACGCTGGAGATGGCCGGCCTCTACTGGCACCTGGTCGATGTGATCTGGATTCTGCTCTACCCGACGCTCTACCTGCTCGGGAGGCCTGCATGAGCCTGCAAAAACTGCTGTTGGCCTACCTTGGGCTGATCCTCTTGCTGGCTGCCAATGTCCTGCTGGCGTTGTGGCTACCGGCCTGGTCCGACCTTGCGTTGCTCGGGGCGGCGGGGCAGGCCGCGCTGGTGCTGTTCGGCTTCATGCAACTGGGCCAGCACTCGGGGCTGGTGCGCTTCTTCGCCCTCGGCGCCGGGTTCTGGCTGCTGCTGATGTTCACCCTCACGCTGGTCGACCTGCTGACTCGCAACGCCGGCTTCTGACCCGACGGAAACGGAAGAATCATCCTCGGCGTGCAGAGTCCCAAGTAATAGCCGCGCGACCCGGCGCGATACGCGTTGCCTGGTCCGTGCATTTACCGACAACGAGGAAGGCCGGATGGCCAACGGCAACGAATTTGACGGCCTCGAGCAGGTGATCGACGCGGTCATCGAACTGGGGGACGACCAGTCGGAAGTCTCCGTCGGGGACATGCAGAAGAAGGTCGGCCAGCGCAGCTTCGGCCCCTTTCTGTTCGTTCCGGCCATCATCGAAATCAGCCCGGTCGGGGGAATTCCGGGCGTGCCGACATTGCTCGCCCTCATCATCGCCTTGTTCGCCTTGCAGATGCTGTTCGGTCGGGACCACTTCTGGATACCGCGCTTTCTAGCCAATCGATCCGTCAGCGGCCATAAGCTTGAAAAGGGGCTGAACAAGGTCCGTCCAGTGGTGCGCTGGCTGGACAAGATCAGCCGTCGGCGGCTGCCCTGGGCCACCCGCCGCGGCTTCCTGCGCATCATCGCGGCGCTCTGCGTGGTGCTGGCGGCATCCGTGCCACCGCTGGAATTGCTGCCTTTCGCCAGCACCGCGCCGTTCTCGGCGATCTGCCTGTTCGGCCTTGGCATCACCACCCAGGACGGCGCGGCGATCCTGCTGGGCCTGATCGTGGCGGTGGGGGCCTTCGTGCTTGCCGGGATGGGGCTGATGGGTTGAGCGAATGCCCGTCAGCTCCCCGCGCGCTTCATGCAGGCCAGGTGACGGTCGTTGACCCGGTTGGCGAACCAGGCGGTGGTCAGGTTTCGCGTGATCTTCGGGCTTTCCAGCCGAATCCCCGGCAATACGGCGCGAGCCAGGGGCTTGCCGGCGCGCTTTTCGGCCAGCTCGAATACGCGTTCGTAAAGGCGGGTCTTTTCGAATCCGTGTGTGTCGCCGCGTACCAATGCATTACGGATCGCGGTGTCGCTCATGTCCAGTTGCTTGGCAAGCGAACGCACGGCCGTCTCGGTCTGGCCCACCTTGCTGCTGCCGTGGATGATCAGGTCCCCGTCCAGCGCGAGTTTGATGCCGCTGGCGCGCGTGACGGCATTCTGGAAGGCCGCGTTGCGGCTGGCATACCAGCCGGCATTGAAGTCGGCGAATCGGTACAGCGGCCGGTCGTAGCTGGCCGGATAGTCGAGCAGGTGCGCGATGCCGAAGAACATTCCGCCGCGTCGGGTGAATACCTCTTCCCGGATAGTGCCTTCGCGTGAGTACGGGTAGTCACGTGCGCGCGATTCGGCGAAGGCGATGCTGACCTGCATCGGGCCGCCGGTCTTGACCGGGTTGAAGGTGCCGAACAGCTGCTTGCCCAGCGGCACGATGCTTACGAAGTCATCGAAGATGGCGCTCAGCTGGCTCTCGTTGCGCACGGCCGACAGCCGCTGGTTGTAGGTCTTGCCGGTCGGCGATTGCAGATCCAGTGCGGCGTTGACCATGAACCGTGGCACATGAACGCGGGCGGCCCGACGGTAGATTTCCTCGCGCGCGATCTTCGCCAGGCCCGGGACGGGTGGCGTGGCCTGGAAGGTCGACTCCTGCACCGTCACCGCCAGCACGGCGCAAATGTTTTCATTGTCCGCCGGGATGTCCAGCGTATCGAAGGCGTTGTAGATGTCCCGCGCCCAGCCCTGGCGGTCCGGGATGCTGCTCGGTATCAGACGGACGATCTTCGCCCTGACTTCTTCAGGGCTCGGCGGGGGCGGTCCCGGTGGTTGCGTACTGCAGCCGGCGAGCACGAGCAGCGCGGCGGCGCCGATCCCGGACGCGAGCCGACGCCAGGTGTCTTTGGCGCAGTGACGGGTTTCGAGAGGCGTGCGGCGTGGTGAACGTATCGGAGTCATGCGGTCCTGGGTGTCATGAGCATTGAAGTTCGGACAGTAGAACAGACGAAGCCGTTCGACGTCCCGGGTGGATGAATGCGCGAGACCGACATGCATTAGCGCGGCCTGCGGTTCGAGGGCGATGCGGCACCGGCCGCGAAGGGGCACAAGACTGCTTCGGCAGCGGGATTTTCGGCTAACCTGACGGCCTGCAAAGTGTCGCGGAGGGCCGATCATGCGCCACGCCGAAGCAAACCATCCATCGAGCCGGGCCTGTTCACGTTTCTGGCGCGACCCGGCGCTGCCCTTCATCGAGTCGCGCACCGTGCTGGACGGTCGTCGCGTCTGCTACGCCCGGCACAGCCACGAAACCTTCTCCATCGGCCTGATCGACAGCGGTGCCAGCACCTACCTCAACGGTGAGCACCAGTGCCGCATCGAGGCGGGCACACTGGTGCTGATGAACCCGGGCGACGTGCACGCCTGCAACCCGATCCAGAACCAGCCGTGGGCATACCGCATGCTCTACGTCGACGCCGCCTGGCTGGCCGATCTGCAGGACAGGCTCGGCATGGCCAGCTCAGGCTTTCGTCGTTTCGCCCCCATTCTCACGCGCGATGACCGGTTGCGAGCCGGGTTCCACCGCCTGCATGCCGAGCTGACCGACCCGCATGCCGATCCGCTGCGCAAGCAGGGCGAGGCCGTCGCCTTCTTCACCGCGCTCCACGAGCGGCTGGGGTTGCAACGGCAGACTGCCCACCAGGACGCAAAGCTGCAAAGAGCGGCCGACTACATCGCCGATCATTACCAGCGCTCGCTCAAGCTGGAGGAGATCAGCCGGGCCGCGGGCGTGTCGCCATCGAGTCTGATACGCGGCTTCAAACGGCAGTTCGGGATGACCCCGCACGCCTACCTGACCAACCGCCGCGTGCAGTTCGCACGCGCCGAGTTGCGTCGCGGCCGGCCCATCGCCGAGGCGGCGCTGGCGGCCGGCTTCGCCGACCAGGCGCACCTGCAGCGCGCGTTCAAACTGTTGCTGGCGGCGACCCCGGGGCATTATCGCGACCGCTAATCCTGCAGCAGGTAGAAAGCGCACCCCGCCAGCAGCGCAGCCATCAGCCGATTGAGTGCTCGGACCCGCTCTGGCCGGGCCAGATGGTGCCGCAGGAACGTACCGGCAAACGCCCAGCAGGCGAGCGACGCGTAGCAGATCACGAAGTACACCGCCGCGAAGCGCCAGACCGCCGGCCCGTCGCCACCCGCAGCGAACAGGCCCATGCCGGCCACCGAAGCCAGCCAGGCCTTGGGGTTGAGCCATTGCATCGCTGCACCTTGCAGCAGCCCTGGCCGCAGGGCGGGGCGCTCCGTGTTGAAGCGCCCGTCATCGCGGGCCAGACGGTAGGCCATGTAGAGCAGGAACGCCACGCCCGCCAGGCGAATGGCTTCGGTCAGCCATGGCCAGCTCAGCAGTATCTGATCCAGCCCCAGGCCGATCGCCAGCAACAGCAGGGTGAAGCCCAGCGTCGCACCGCTGACGTGACGCATCGCAGGCCCCAGCCCGAGCTGCGCGCCGGCGCTGAGGGCGACAATGTTGACCGGGCCGGGCGTGATGGAAGAGGCCAGCGCGAAGGCGGCCATGGAGAGCAACAGGCTCATCGGAGCTCCTCGGGTACGCAATTGAAGGCGCGACGATAGGAGGGCGACCGGGGAGCGGTATTGAAGAAAATGGGCGTTGTGCGGTCACCAGCGCAGCAGACGTGGGCCGAGCAGGGCGCCGATGGCAGATGGAACGGCCATCCCGAGCACGTACCAGACGGCCCAGAAGGCGACACTCATCTCCGGGCAGTGCAAGCTGTAGGCGAGGGTTGCCGTCGAGCTCGCCAGCAACCCGCCAGCCGCTCCGGCGAGGCGCGGGCGGGTCGGCGCCAGGCCGCGGATGGCCCAGAACACGCTCACGAAGGCCGGTATCGACAGCAGCGCGATATTTACCGGGCACGTCCGCCAGGTCTCGCCGAGCACCAGGATATGCCGGCTCCCTGACGAGACACTGAACAACAGGCCGAGGGCCGCCAGCCAGACGATCGTCAACGGGGTTGCCACGGCCGCCCAGCTGGCGCCCACCGGCATGCCCGGGCGGGCCAGCCGCGCCGTCATCCACAGGCTGCCGCCGAGCAGGGAGGCGGGAAATGCCAGCTTGAGCCAGAACAGCGGCGTGCGGGCGACCTCGGCGAGGTCCGGGCGGATGCCAAGGAATACCAGCAGCCCCAGCAACCCCAGCAGCAGGCCCACGGCTATCGCGAGGGTGAAGCGCCGGGCGACGACCCGCCGATCTACCGCCGGGGCGTGGCTGGCGAGCATGTCGATCAGCTCGTTCGTATTCATCCGGAACCTCCAATCAGGGCGGCCAGCGCCTTCAGACCACGGTGGACGCCCACCTTGACCGCGGATGTCGAAAGCCCGGTGCGCCGGGCGGTCTCCTCCACCGACAATCCTTGCAGCTTGACGTGCAGGATCGGCAGGCGCTGCTTGTCGGGCAGCTGCTCGAGCAGCTTGGCCAGGTCGCGTTGTGCCTGTTCGGCCTGGTGATCTTCGTCGGCCAGCAGTGCGGCCTGGTCGTCCAGCGGATCGTTCAGCGCCTCATGCCGGGCATGGGCGCGGAAATGGTCCATCAGCTTGTAGCGCGCGATGGCCTGCACCCAGGCTGTCAACGGCTGATCGGCGCGGTAGGTATGCCGCGCATTGTGGACCGCGAGCAAGGTTTCTTGCAGCAAGTCCTCAACCGCTGCCGTCTGCAACCGGCGCTTGAGAAAGCTGCGCAGGTGCGCACCGAGCAGCGTCAGGAACTGCCGATAGGCCGCCTCGTCGCCGTCGAGCCCCTGCAGGAACAGGCGCTGCAGAACGGCCTCGCGCGCTTTCAACACCTCATGTGGGGTAGTTCGTTCCATCGGTTGCCCTGGTTACACGAGCGGGAAGAATCGATGCAGCGTGCCTTGCACGCCGGGCCCCTGCGAGGGTGCGCGCCGCTACGTTAGGGCGGTCTCGGGTAAATCTCAAAAAAAATTTTCGCCTCGCTGTAACCAACGCACCCGCACCGGCGAATTACTGGTCGAGCGGCCGGCAACATCGCTGGCAGCCACATCCTCAGGAGAATGACCCATGAAGACCCTCGCCCTTGCTGCTGCAGCCGTCGCCCTCGCTTCCATCGCCGCGGGCGCCTCCGCCGACGAGAAGAAGGAAGGCGCCATGGAGAAGTGCTACGGCGTCTCGCTTGCCGGCCAGAACGATTGCAAGGCTGGCGCCGGAACCAGCTGCGCCGGCACGTCGAAGATGGATTACCAGGGCAATGCCTGGAAACACGTTCCTGCCGGCACCTGCACCTCGATCAAGACGCCCAACGGCATGGGCTCGCTGACACCGATCGAATCCTGACAGGAAGCATCGCCATGAGCATGCCGGTCGATCTGGGTGCAGGCCTCGGTCTCAAGCCCGAGCACTACGAGGCGGCGCACGACTGCGCTGCGTCAGGGATCTGGTTCGAGGTCCACCCGGAGAACTACATGCTCGGCGGCGGGCCGCGTCTGGCCTGGCTGGAGGCGATCGCCGATCGCCATCCGGTGTCGCTGCATGGTGTGTCGCTGTCGCTGGCGGCCGACTGTGCGCCAGACGAGGTCCACCTGAAGCGTCTCGTGGCGCTGGTCGAGCAGGTTCGACCGGCGCTGGTTTCCGAACACCTCGCCTGGTCCACCTGGCGAGGCCAGTACCACCCCGATCTGCTGCCATTCCCGCGCACCGGCGAGGCGTTGCGCCGCATCGTCGATAACGTCCAGCGCGCCCAGGACGCGCTCGGCCGTGAGATCGCCGTGGAAAACCCCAGCCACTACCTTCGCATCGACGGACACGACTGGGACGAAATCGACTTCCTGACCGAGCTGGCGCGTCGCAGCGGGTGCGGCTTGCTACTGGACGTCAATAACGTGCACGTCAGTGCGCACAACCTCTGTTTCGACGCGGCCGGCTATGTCGACCGCTTTCCGGGTGATGCCGTCCGGGAGGTGCACCTGGCCGGGCATAGCCCCGACGGCTCTACGCAGTCCGGGCTGCTGATCGATTCGCATGATGCGCCGATCGGCGACGCGGTCTGGGCACTGTATGAGCGGCTGATCAGCCGAATCGGTGCGCGCCCGACTCTGATCGAACGGGACGACCGGCTGCCGGCCTTCGCTGAGCTGCTCATCGAGCGTGACCGTGCCCAGCGGCTGCTTGACCGCAGGTGGGCCGCATGAAGACGTCGCTCAGTGCTTTTCAGGATGCCTTCGCGGCCGCGCTCCAGAGCGACGAGCCCGACACCAGTGCCGACTGGCTGCGCGCGCTCGCCGAGCAGCCGGGTTTCGCGGTGTACCGCAACACCGCCTTTAAAGGCTGCGTGGATGCACTGCGAGCGAACTTTCCAACCGTGGAGCGCCTGGTCGGCGCCGACTGGATGACCGCCGCGGCCGCCGCCTATGCCCGGCATACGCCTCCGAGTTGCCCTCAGCTGATCGACTATGGCGATGGTTTCGCGGACTTCCTGCAGCGCTTCGGGCCAGCGCAAGCGCTGCCGTACCTCGCCGAAGTCGCGCGCCTCGATCGCCTGTGGCTGGAAGTGTTCACCGCCGCCGAGCAGCCGCGGCTGATGCCTCGGGCCCTGCGCGCAGTGACGCCCCAGCAACTGGCCGGATTGCACCTCCAGCCCTGCGTCGCGGCGCGCTGGCACTGGTCCGGGCTGCCCGCGTTCACGCTGTGGCGCTGCAATCGTGACGGCGCAGAGCTGCCGGAACCTTCGATCTGGCAGGGCGAAGGCACCCTGATTTGCCGGTGGGGCGGTGCCGTGCGCTGGCAGGCACTGAGCCACGGTGGCTGCGCCTTTCTCGATGCCTGCGCGCAGGGTCTACGGCTCGATGCCGCCTCGGTGGTCGCCCTCGAGGCGGAGCCCGCGCTGGATTTCAACGAGCTGCTGGTCGCGCTGTTCGCGGCCGGCGTTTTCAAAGGAGATCGACATGACTAGCCTGAACCCGCCCGCTTCGACGTTCGAGCGACGCTGGCAGCAACGCTGGAACCGCCTGGCCGCTTGGCTGCAACGCCTCATCAGCGACTCCACCTTGTCCCTTGTGGCGCGCCTGGCCATCGCCGCGGTGTTTTTCTATTCCGGGCGCACCAAGGTCAGCGGACTGCTCACCCTCAAACCGAGCACTTACAGCCTGTTCGAAACCGAATACGCGCTACCGGTACTGTCGCCTCATCTGGCCGCGCACCTGGCGACCTACGCCGAGCACCGGTTTCCGCTTTTGCTGGTGCTCGGTCTGCTGGCGCGGCTGTCTGCCTTTGCGCTGCTGGTCATGACGCTGGTCATCCAGGTGTTCGTGTATCCCGATGCCTGGCCGACACACCTGACCTGGGTCGGGCTGATGCTGGTCGTGATCGGGCGGGGTGCAGGACGCTGGTCCGCGGATCGGTTGCTGGGCATTCGCTGAAAAGGCTCCGGTGGCGGCCAAACTTGGCGCAGCCGTTACAGTCCAAGGGTCTCCGGCGCGGCTGCCGCGCTTCCACGGCCAAACAAACGGAGCCCCGATGTCTTCTATCGACCTGCTGATCAGCGATTGCGACGGCGTGATCGTCGACAGCGAAATCCTCAGCCATCGCGTGCTGTTCGAAGCCCTGAGTCTGCATGTGCCGGCCGAACGGCTGCACGAGGCCCTGGAGGGCACGTTCGGCCTGACCGTGCCAAGCATTATCGAGCTGATCGAAAAGCGCTTCGGGCTGAGCCTGCCCGACACCTTCGACAGCGACCTGCGCCGGCAATCGGAGAGGGTCGTGGCCGAGCAGGTCCAGGCGATCCCCGGGGTGCGCGAGGCGCTCATGGCTATCGACCTGCCATTGGCGGTGGCTTCCAACAGCCGATTGCACAACGTCGAGTCGTCGCTGCGGCGTGCCGGGCTGTCGGAGCGCGTAGCGGGGCGGATCTTCTGCGCCGAGATGGTTGCCTCGCCAAAGCCGGCGCCGGATGTCTACCTCCTGGCGGCCGAGCGGATGGGGGTCGCGCCCGGGCGGTGCCTTGTAGTGGAAGACAGCCCGACCGGGGTGTTGGCCGCTCGAACGGCCGGCATGCAGGTGATCGGTTTCACGGGCGCCAGCCACATTCCCGCCGGCCATGACCAGGCGCTGCGCGAGTTGGGTGTGACAGCGGTGATCGAGCGAATGCAGGATCTGCCTGAGCTGGTCAACCGGTTGGCGGGCATGGCTGACTAGCACCTGCCAAGCGACTGGCAAATCCTTACTTTCCCTTTACGTAGCGCTCACACGAAGCTGACTTTCGATCGCGTAGAGTCTTGGGCAGGCTGACGGAACAGCCTGCTCCCCCTTGTGGGTGCGCCATGTCCGGCCTGGCACGGGCTACGCTGGACATGGCTGCCCGCTGTTTTTAGTTTCTGATTGCCGACGCCGGCTGCGTCGCATGAAAAGCACAACACCTTGTTCACGTCGGGAGACAAGTCACCATGTTACTTCGCAGAAATTTCCTGGCGGTCGTGGCGGGCGTCGCACTGTTCGGGCAGACGCTTGTCGCTCACGCCGACCTTCCGGACTTCACGCCGCTGGTCGAAAACGCCTCGCCCGCGGTGGTCAACATCAGCACCAAGCAGAACGCGCCCGTCCGCGGTGCCGCGCAGATGCCCGACCTGGAAGGCATTCCGCCCCAGTTTCGTGAATTCTTCGAGCGGGGTATTCCACGCCAGCCCGGTCGCCAGCGCGAAGCCCAGTCCCTGGGCTCCGGCTTCATCATCTCCAAGGACGGTTATGTCCTGACCAACAACCATGTCGTGGAAAACGCCGACGAAATCATGGTTCGCCTGCCTGACCGCAGCGAACTGCAGGCCGAACTGGTCGGCGCCGATCCGCGGAGCGACGTGGCCCTGTTGAAGATCAAGGCCGACGACGAGCTGCCGATCGTCAAGATCGGCAGCTCGGAAAAGCTCAAGGCGGGCGAGTGGGTCGTGGCGATCGGCTCGCCGTTCGGTTTCGACCATACGGTGACTGCCGGTGTGGTCAGCGCCACTGGGCGCACCTTGCCGAACGAGAGTTACGTGCCCTTCATCCAGACTGACGTCGCGATCAACCCCGGCAACTCCGGTGGCCCTCTGTTCAACCTCGACGGTGAGGTCGTAGGGATCAACTCGCAGATCTTTACCCGTTCGGGCGGGTTCATGGGTTTGTCGTTCGCCATCCCGATCGACGTTGCCATGGACGTGGCGAACCAGTTGCGCGAGGAGGGCAAGGTCAGCCGTGGCTGGCTGGGCGTGGTCATTCAGGAGGTCAACAAGGACCTGGCCGAGTCCTTCGGCCTGGATCGTCCGGCCGGTGCGCTGGTCGCGCAGGTGCTCGACGGCGGTCCGGCGGCCAAGGGTGGCCTGAAGGTGGGTGACGTGATCCTCAGCCTCAACGGCAAGCCCATCGACATGTCGGGGGACCTGCCGCACCAGGTCGGTAGCATGAAGCCGGGCGACAGCGCCAAACTCGAAGTGGTGCGCGAGGGCAGCCGTCGCACGCTGAACGTCACCATCGGCGCGTTGCCGGATGACGATGCACAATTGGTCGCCGGCGGCGGCGCAGGCGGCTCGTCGGCCAGCAGCAACAGGCTCGGTGTCACCGTGGGCGAGCTGTCCGACGAGCAGAAGAAGAGCCTTGAGGTCGAGAGCGGTGTGGTGGTTCGTGATGTGAACAATGGGCCGGCCGCCCTGATCGGTCTGCGGCCGGGCGACGTCATCACGCACCTGAGCAACGAAGCCATCGACAGCGTCAAGACCTTCACACGCATCGCCGAAAAGCTGCCGAGCAATCGATCGGTGTCGATGCGGGTATTGCGTGAAGGGCGTGCCAGCTTCATTACCTTCAAGCTGCCGCGCTGACCCGAAACCACCGGGTTCGCCAAAGGCTGGCCCGTCATGATGCAAAGCCCCGCCGATCGGCGGGGCTTTTTCGTATCAGGGTGAAACGTCCATCACAGCTTCGTCACACGGCCATCTGCCGAAGCAACTTCCCCGCCGGAAAGCGTTCCCTTAACCGATCGTCGTACCTCGCCGGGCATTCCGAGAAAGGTCCTATGTGACGCGGGCGAATCGCTTAAGCTAGGCCGCTGTGTCTGGCGCCCCGTGGCCCGGTGCGACAGCACGTCAGCCCTCGCAGCATTGAATATCAGGCAGGTTTCTATCTTGAATCAGGTACGGCGAGCCACGCCGCCCCGCTCGGTCCCTCTGCGCAGCCGCCTCATCGCGATTGCGCTGGCCGGTATTCTGCCGTTGGCGCTGGTGGCCGGGCTGGGCATGCTCTCGATTGTCAATGAACAGAAACGCCTGGCCGAACAGCGCAGCCTCGAGGCGACGCGGCTGGCCGCGACCGCTGTCGAAGTGGAGCTGAGCCGGTCGCTCAATGTGCTACAGGCCCTGTCCCAGTCGTCCTTGCTCGACGACGGCGATCTCGATGCATTCGCCGACATGGTCCGGCGGGTGCTCCCGTCGCTTCCCAGCTGGCATGCGGTGCTGATCATCGATCTGGACGGGCAGGTGCTCCGGCGCACCTCGCTGCATCCGCCTTCGGAGTCGCGTGAAATATCCGAGCCCGGTAGCTTCGCCAATCTGATGACAAGAAACGAGCCGCAGATAGGGAACATGGCACGCGGACCTAGCGGCGCATGGGGCATCCCGTTGCGGGTCCTGGTGGATGTCGCTGGGCAGACACGCTATGTCCTCAGTGCTGTGGTGAAACCGCAGGCGATTGCCGACGTGATCAGTAACCGTCGGTTGCCAGCCGGCTGGGTCAATACCGTGCTCGACGCCAACGGCGTACGCATCGCCCGTACGCTGCGGCACGAAGAGACAGTTGGAGGCCAGGCTGCGCCCCTGCTGCAGAAAATGCTTCGCGAGAACCCGAACGAGGAGGGCGGAGGGGTTTCGGCTTCGGTAGAGGGGCATGGGCTCTACACCTCCTTCGTGCGTTTGAGACCGTCCGGCTGGGTTGTGGCGACCGGGATCCAGACCAGCGTGGTGGAGGCTGGCGCCGTAAGGGCCTACACGATCTACGGTGGCGGATTGCTGCTGTCGCTGATGTTCGCCGTAGCGGCGGCACTGTTCGCGACCAGGCGGATCAACGTCCCGATGCGCCAGCTGCGCCGCGCCGCTCAAGCCATCGGCAAAGGCCAGGCGGTCGAGGCGCCGAACAGCGAAATCGAGGAAATCGGCGAGGTCGGTCGCGCGCTCGTCAATGCCGCCGAGGCGCGGCGTGCCAGCGAAGCTGAGCGCGACTCCATGCTGTCTCGGCTGGAGCTGGCGCAGCAGGACCTGCGCCAGCAGGTGAGCGACCTCGAGCACCTGCAGGCACTGAGCAATCGACTGCTGCAGATGCCAGAGCTGGGCGAGCAGTTGCAGGCCATCATCGATACCCTCTGCACGCTGCACGGCGCTGCACATGGCTTATTGGCGCTGAGCGACGGCGCTTCGCCGCTGCGTATTCACGCCTCGCGCGGCTTTTCCACCGAATCGCTGATGCTGATGGACAACGTGACGCCCGGGCTGGGTGCATGCGGCACGGCGGTGCAACGTGGCGAGCGGGTTGTGGTGGTAGATACCGAGACTGACCCGTGCTTCCAGGACTTCGTGGCGGTCGCTCGCCGCGAGGGCTTCCGCTCGGTTCACAGCACGCCGATCCGCCATAGCGACCACCGCGTGCTGGGCACCTTGACCGTCCAACTGAGGGACGCGCGGGCACCGACCCAGCGGGAGATCCGCCTGGCCGATGTGGCGGCGGGGCTGGCCGCGGTATTCATCGACCGCGCACGTGCTCAGCGCAAGGCCGGCATGTTCGAACAACGGCTGCAGGTCGCGCTGGATTCATCTACGGTGCCCTTCGCCATCCTCTCTCCGCTGCGGGGCGCCGATGGGGAGCCGGAAGATTTCAGCCTGGATTTCATCAACGCCACCGGTGCAGCCAGCCTGCATGGCAGCGTTTCCGAGTTGACCGGGCGACGCTTGCGTGAGGTGCTTGGTACCGGCGCCAACCCACAGGCATTGGCAACCTTATTGGACGTGCAACGCTATCGGCAGCCGCGCGACCTGGAGCTGCGCAGTACCGCCTTCGAGGATGAGCGCTGGGTGCGGCTGGTCGCGACCCCCTTCGACGAGAGCCTGGCGGTGTGGTTCGCTGACGTCACCGAGGCCAAGCAGCAGGAGCAGGCCATACGTGAATCCGGCCGACGCAAGGATGAATTTCTCGCAACCCTGGCGCATGAGTTGCGCAATCCGCTCGCCCCAATCCGCCTGGCGGCAGGGCTCTTCGGATCGCCCTCGGCCAGCGAGGCACAGAAGGTGCGCAGCCAGCAGATCATCGAGCGTCAGGTGCGCCACATGGCGCTGCTGCTCGACGATCTGTTCGATATCTCCCGCATTACGCTGGGCAAGCTGGCGTTGCGTAAAGAGCGGCTGGACTTGCGTGCCGTGGTGGAAGCCGCGGTCGAGACGGCACGCGCCAAGATCGAGTCGCGGCGGCACGAACTGACCGTGACGTTGCCGCAAACGCCGCTGATGGTGGAAGCCGATCCACTGCGGCTCGAGCAGATTCTGATCAATCTGCTCAATAATGCGGCCAAGTTCACCAGCGACGGTGGGCGCATCCGCCTCAGCGTCACGCACGAGGGCGACAGGGCGCGGCTCTCGGTGGCCGACAACGGCCTTGGTGTGGCAAGGGAGCACCAAGGCCTTATCTTCGAGCGCTTCGCCCAGGTGCCGGTAGGCGAGGGGCAGGTGAACACCGGGCTCGGAATCGGCCTGGCCCTGGCTCAGGGCCTGGCGAAGCTGCATGACGCGCGGATTCAGGTATTCAGCGAGGGGCAGGGCAAGGGCGCGGAGTTCAGCTTCAGCCTGCCGTTGCTACCGGCGACGCCTATCGAAGACGAGCGTCTCGCTGAAACCATGCCCGGGCTGAGCAGCCGGCGCATCCTGGTAGCCGACGATAACCGTGACATCGCCGAGACCATGGCCGAGGTGCTGAGGCTCGAAGGGCACGACGTGCACCTCGCGTTCGACGGTGTGCAGGCGCTGGAGCGCTACCACGCGGTCAAGCCGGATGTGGTGCTGTTGGACGTGGGCATGCCCGGCCGGCGTGGTGACGAGGTCGCGCGCCTGATTCGCGAGAAGGACCGCACTGTGCGCCTGATCGCCATCACCGGCTGGGGTCAGCCGAGCGACAAAGAGAACGCGGTGGCGGCAGGCTTCGACGTGCACATGACCAAGCCTGTCGATATCGCGCTGTTGATCGAAGTCGTGGGTCGCTGAGGTGCGTCAGCTGGATGACTGCACCACGGCGGAGCGCTCTGTCAGTGCTGATGCCTGAAAGCATGGCTGGCGCCAGCAGGGACTTTTCTGGCACGCTGCGTGCCTAAGTTTCAACTGCTGTTCGGCCTCTGGCCGACAGCAGTGCGTGATATCGGGAGAGACTGCACGGCAGGGCCGTTCGCAGCGCCGAAGGAGCAACCGCCCCGGAAACTCTCAGGCAAAAGGACCGATGTCGCGGGTGAACTCTGAAGAGCCGTCGGGCCGTCGTCGCCCGTCGCACCGAAGGAGCAAGCGGGCAGCGCCCGTGAAACTCTCAGGTCCAGAACAGAGGGGGCGCCCGATCCGCATGTCGCGGATGGGCTCAACCCTGACGTCTCTGGAGCTGCATTCATGAAGCATATTGCCGTCATCGGTGGCGGGATCACGGGCATCACCACCGCCTACGCGCTGGCCAAGCGCGGTTTCGCCGTTACCCTGTTCGAGAAGCACCGCTACGCCGCGATGGAGACTTCCTTCGCCAACGGCGGCCAACTGTCGGCCTCGAACGCGGAGGTGTGGACGCACTGGTCAACCATCCTCAAGGGCATCAAATGGATGCTCAAGAGCGACGCGCCCCTGTTGGTCAATCCGAAGCCGAGCTGGCACAAGCTGTCCTGGTTCGCCGAGTTCATCGGCTCCATCCCGCAGTACCGACAAAACACCATCGAAACGGCACGCCTGGCCATCGCCGCGCGCGAGCATTTGTTCGCCTGGGCCGAAGAAGAAGGCATCGACTTCGATCTCAAGAAGGCCGGCATCCTGCACATCTATCGCGACAAGGCCGGCTTCGACCACGCCGGGCAGGTGTCCCGGTTGCTCGCCGAAGGTGGTTTGCCGCGGCGGGCCGTGACGCCCGACGAAATCCGCCACATCGAACCGACGTTGGCGGGGCAGTACTACGGTGGCTACTACACCGAGTGCGACTCGACCGGTGACATCCACAAGTTCACCAACGGACTGGCGGCGGCGGCGATTCGACTGGGCGTCAATTGCCGGTACGGCCAGGATGTGGCGAAGGTCGCCACCAACGGCCAGGGTGCCAGCGTGACGCTGGCCACGGCGGAAGGTGAGCAGCAGCTCGACTTCGACGGCATCGTCATTTGCGCCGGTACGGCCAGCCGCGCCCTGGCGGCGCAACTGGGCGATCGCCTGAACATCTACCCGGTGAAGGGTTATTCGATCACCGTCAACCTCGACGACGAGGCCAGCCGTGCTGCGGCGCCGACCGTCAGCCTGCTCGATGACGAAACCAAGCTGGTCACCAGCCGTCTGGGTGATAACCGTCTGCGTGTCGCGGGGACCGCCGAGTTCAACGGCTACAACCGTGACATTCGAGCCGACCGGATTCGCCCCTTGGTGGATTGGGTTGCCGAATGCTTCCCCGGCGTCAGCACTCGCAGCGTGGTGCCCTGGGCGGGCCTGCGGCCGATGATGCCGAACATGATGCCCAAGGTAGGCCGCGGTCGTGCGCCTTGCGTCTTCTACAACACCGGGCATGGCCATCTGGGCTGGACGTTGTGCGCCATCACGGCGGACATGATCGGTTCGGTGGTCGGCGAGGCGATGGGCGAGTCGCTCGGTGCCGTTCAGCGGCCGGCTCACGCCTGACCTTCGTTGAGCAGCGTACGGCAATAACCCCCGGGGTTTCGGACTGTTGCTCCCCATGCCTTCTCTTCTGACGGAGAAGGCATGGGCTGGGTTCGGCGGCGGGGAGTCAGGGGCGGTCACGCTCGCCGAGTGCCGCGATGGCCCTCAGCAATGCCGCCTGGGTAAAGGGCTTGGCCAGAAGCGGCAGGTGTTCCGCCGCCGTGCCGGGTGGAATCGCCGCGTAACCGCTGACCAGCAACACGGGCAAGTCGGGGTACAGCCGGCGAACTTCCTCGGCCAGCTGCGCGCCGGTCATCCTGGGCATGGCGTGATCCGTGACGAGCAGGTCGAACGGCGCTTCCTTGAGCCGCTCGAGCGCTTGCGCCGCGGACTGCGCGGTGGTCACCCGATGGCCATGGTCCCGTAGCATTTCTGCCGTATTGCCCAGCACCAGCGCGTCGTCGTCGACCGCCAGGATGTCGAGTGGCTGCGTGGCGAACGGCAGGCCCTGAATGTCGGCGATCGGCGGCAAGGGTATAAGCGCTTCGTTCATCGCCGGCAGCCAGATCTGCGCCGTGGTGCCGACGTCGGGTTCGCTGCGCAACACCAGCTTGCCACCCGACTGCTCGGCGAAACCGTGCACGATGGACAGCCCCAGCCCAGTGCCCTTGCCGACGCCCTTGGTGGTGTAGAAGGGCTCAATGGCGCGCTTGAGAGTGACCTCGTCCATGCCTTCGCCTTCGTCGGATACAGCCAGGCAGAGGTAGGTGCCGGCCTTGAGGCCGGGCCGGGTTTCGATCCGTTCGCTGTGCGCGCTGATGATGACGCGGCCCTGGCCGCCAATGGCATCACGGGCGTTCAGGACCAGGTTAAGCAGGGCGGTCTGCAACTGATTCGGATCGGCCTCGATCGTTGGCAGGCGCGATTCGACCTGCGTCTCGATGACGATCCCAGGGTCGAGCGAGCGGCCAAGCAGCTCGGTCATTTCCTCGATCAGCCGCCCGGGCTCGATGGGTTCGGCCTGCAGCTCCTGCTTGCGCGCGAAGGCCAGCATGCGGCGGGTGAGGGACGCGCCCCGCTCGGTGCCGATACGGGCGTTATCGATCAGCCGCAGCAGTGGCGAATCGTCGGCGACCCGCTTGCGCAGGAGCTCCAGATTGCCCATCACGGCCGTCAACAAGTTGTTGAAGTCGTGAGCGATGCCGCCGGTGAGGTTGCCCAGCGCTTCCATCTTCTGCGCCTGTTGGAGCGCCTGTTCGGCCTCCACCCGCGCGGTGCTGTCCACCGCTTCGGGGACGATGCCGACCACCTGACCGCTTTCGTCGAGCACCGGTCGGATGGAAAAATCGAACGAACGTGGCCCACCAGGTAGCCGCAGTTGCATGTCGAGGTGGTCGCTGGCGCCCTGTGCCGCTGCTCGAACACAGCGCTCGACGGTGGCCGACATGCCGGGCGTGGCGGTGAACCAGGGCGCATCCCAGAACGGCAGGCCTACCACGTGGTCGCGCGCGACATTGGCGCCGGTCAGCGACGTGGGGTTGGCGTAGACGATCCGCCCCTGGCTGTCGAGCAGCCACTGATAGAGATGGGAGCTGGCGGCGACGGTGCGGATCTGCGCCTCGCTCTGGGCGAGCGCGGCGGTGCGCTCGGCCACTTGCAGCTCCAGTTCACGCCGAAAGCGCTGTTCGGCCTGCCGCACCTCGGCTGCTGCCCTCACACGTTCGATGTGCGCCCAGGAACGCTCGGTCACCTCGGTCAGCAGGGCCAGTTCCTCGAGCTTCCAGTCGCGTGGCGCCCGGTCGTGAACGGCCATCAGCGCCGTGAGGCGGCCTTGCTTGGTCAACGGCATGCAGACAGTCGCGGCCAGCCCGAGGTCGATGAAGGTCGCGGCTTCGTGGACGGGAAGCTGCCGGGCGGTGTCGTTCAGTACCAGGGGAAGGCCGGCCCGCAGGTTACTTACGGCGAGCCGGCCGAAATCGGCAAGCTGGTAGTGTCCGACGATGTCCTGTGCGTCACTGGCCGCCCAGTTGCCGCGGATGGTGAAGCCATCCTGGTCGGGATCCATGTCGGCATAGGCGCAGACGGACACACCGAGATGCTCGGCCAGCATGCGCGTGGTCGTGGCCAGTATCGTATCGGCATCGGTGCTGGCCGCGGTGGCCTTGCCCAGGGCGTCGAGAAACTGCATGCGGCGCTCGGCCAGTGCCCGCTGCGTGACATCGTGGCCCTCCATGAAAATGCCGGTCACGATGCCTTCGTGGTCGATCACGGGCTGAAAGACGAAGTCGAGGATGAAGGTTTCCTCGGCTTCACCCGGCGTACGCTGGATCGTCAGTTCCACCGAGTTGCCGACATAGGCGATGCCGGTCCGGTAGACCTCGTCGAGCAGTTCGATGAAACCTTGGCGAGCAATCTCCGGCAGGGCCTCGCGCACGGGCCGGCCCAGCAGGTCGCGATTGTCCACCAGGTTGGCATAGGCCGGGTTGGCCATCTGGTAGCGGTGCTCGGGGCCACTCAGCATCGCCATGATGCCGGGCGCCTGTTCGAACAGGCGCGTTAGCCGATCCTTTTCGGCGAGCAGGTGCCGCTCGGCGCGGACGCGCTCGGTGGTCTCCACGACAAAGGCGATGACGCCCGCGGGTCGCCCGGTTTCATCCAGCACCGGCGAATAGTCGAGGTTCATCCAGACCTGCTCCGGGCGCCCGTTGCGGTGCAGCGTCAGTTCCTGATCCTTGTAGGCGAGGGTGCCGCCAGCCAGGCAGACGCGCATGACATGGTCATTGAAGTCGGCGACCTCGGGCCAGCCCTGGCGCACTGCAGAGCCCAGCAAGCGCGGGTGGCGGCCGGCGGCGAAAACCGAATAGGCGTCGTTGTAGAGCATGATGCCGCTCTCGCCCCAGAGCAGCACGATGGGTACAGGCGAGAGCAGCAGCATGGCGGTGACGGTCTTGAGGCTTTGCGGCCAATGCTCCGGCGGGCCCAGATCGGTTTGCGACCAATCGTACGTACGGATCAGTTCGCCAAGTTCGCCGCCGCCGGACAGGGCGGGGCTGTGTTCGAACGCGGCTGGGGCTGCTGGAGTCATCTGAAGACCGTTCCATCGTGGATGGTGCCTTGCTGGCAACTGGCCGCTATTGTATGCCGGGCCGGCGTCGGCCGGGCAGACATGCGCCAGTGACGACTTTGAGTGCCGCGCGGCGACAAAGTTGGCCGCGACGGTCTACGCTGTGCGCGCCCTCACATCAGTCGTTGCGGGTCAACACTTCGAGCAGTTCGATTTCGAAGATCAGGTTGGAGTTCGGCTTGATGTGCTTGCCAATCTGCCGCTCGCCGTAGGCGAGATGAGCGGGCACGAACAGCCGGCGTTTGCCGCCGACTTTCATGCCCATGAGCCCCATGTCCCAGCCCTTGATGACGCGGCCGGTGCCGATCACGCACTGGAAAGGCTTGCCGCGCTCGTGGGAGGAGTCGAAGACGGTGCCGTCCTCCAGTTGGCCGTGGTATTGCGTGGTGATCAGTGCGCCTTTGACAACGGCCTTGCCGTCGCCCGGGTGAATGTCTTCGATGTGCAGTTCGTCTTGCATGGCAGGACCTTGAGGGTGAACGTCTCGGCGCCGGCGGGTTCGCTAAACCCTTCGCCGGCGGCCGGCATGATACGCGACGGGCCCGCCGGATGCTGACCTCAGCGGGCGTCCAGGCTGTCGTCCCAGTCGTGATGCCGGCTCATATAGGCGCTGACGAACTCGCATACCGGCACGATGCGCTTGCCCTGTTGGCGGGTGTTGTCCAGGGCCTCGCGCACGAGTTTGCTGCCCATGCCCTGGCCTTCGAGGCTCGGGTCGACTTCGGTGTGGGTGAAGAGGCGGCGTTCGCCTTCGTCGCTGTAGCTGGCGATGCCGAGTGCCTGACCATTGATCTCCAGTACGTAGCGTTGCTGTTGCCCATCGTGGCGTACGGTCGCGTTATCGCTCATGCCTGTCTCCTGCAGTCGAGCCGCCATGGCGGCCAGTTATTTCAAGGGGTCTCGAGGGCATCGACCAGGGCCTTGCCCATTTCCGTGCCGCGGGCGAGCGCCTCGTCGTAGCCACGGTAGTGGCGGGTCTGATCGACCTCTACCGGAACGACGATCTCCCGCTCCCGGACCACCTCGGCGCCGACGGCCCAGAGGGTTTCACCGAAAGTTTCGTATTCGTAGCCGGTCAGGTGGACGATCACGTCGTGATCCTTGTAGACCAGCCGGTGACTGTGCGGGATCTGATGGTCGCTGCCGGCGGGAATATGTGCGGGCGTATCGAAGTAGGGCTGTTCGGCGTCCGGTTTGACTGCCTTGGTCATCGCTGAGCCTCCCATGGATGTGTTGTGGTCTGGCCGGTCAGTTCGCAGAGTATCGCGGATCGACCACGCCCGAACCGTGCGATCGCTGACCGCGCGAGCCACTAGCTTGGGCCCGCTATCGGGCGCCATCGTTCCGTCATCCAGACGGGCGCGAACCGAGACCGAAGTACTGGCCTTCCAGTCCGCAAGTCGCATGGCGCGAGGCGAGGCGTTGCCTAGCATGGGATGACGGCCGCCACGGAGGCGATGGCCCCGAGATTGCCCATGGAGGCTCGATGATCGCGCGTGTTCGCCTGTTACTGCTGCTGATCGGCCTGCTCGCCGGCCCGGTGACCTTTGCCCAGACGCTTGAAGCCGAGATCCAGCAACTCTTCCCGAAGGCCACGCGCATCGAGCCCAAGCAGGACGACCCGCCGGTGCACGCGGTGTACCAGCTCGACGAGTTGCTGGGGTATGCCTTCGAGTCCACTGACTACTCCAGTCTCCAGGGCTTCTCTGGCAAGCCGATCCGCTTGCTGATCGGCCTGGATACGGCCGGTGTGTTGGCGGGCGTGAAGGTACTGGAACATCACGAGCCGGTATTTCTACACGGGTTGGGCGAGCAGTCGCTATTCGATTTCGTCGATCAATACCGGCACAAGTCCATCGGTACGCCCATCGTGGTGGGTAGCGAAAAGGGCGCGGCGGGCGAGGGCGGCTCGGTGACGCGCATCGACGGGGTGAGCAAGGCGACCGTGTCGGTGGTGATCCTCAACGAGACGGTGCTGCTGTCCGCTCTGAGCGTGGCGCGCAAGCAGCTGGATGGTTTCGCCAGCGGCCCGTTGGCGAGCGCGCGAACGGACCTGTACGAGCCACTTGACTGGCAAGGCTTGCTCGAGCGCGGCTATGTGCAGCATTGGACGCTCAGCCGTGATGAAGTCGAGCGGGCCATCGGCCAGCCGCTCGACGGCTTTCAGAACCTGAGTCTGGATGGTGATGAAGCGAGCTTCAGCGACATTCACTTCGCCTACCTCAACGCACCCAGCATCGGCCGAAACCTGCTGGGCGAAGCGGGTTTCGCCAGGCTCAACGAAGAGCTCAAAGTCGGTGAGCAGGCGTTGCTGGTGCTCTCCTCAGGGATGTACCGCCATGTGCCGGACGACTTCGTGCCGGCTACTGCACCCAGCCGGCTGGTGTTGATGCAACATGACCGCGCCATCGAGCTGCATGATATGAACTTCAACAACGGGGCCGTCATGGAGTGGCTCGACGTGCCGGCCGGCGATGTCGAGGCGAACGTCTTTCGAATCAAGGCGCACAATGCCTTCAACCCCGCCGAGCCGGCCGGCCTGCGGCTGAACGTGGACCTGCAGCGCAACCACCTGGTGCGCAGCGATGCCGCCTTCACCCGCGACTTTCAGCTCGACCGCGATCTATTCGAGATCCAGTCGGCGCCGGACGAAGCCGAACCTATCCCCATCTGGCTGCGCATGTGGCAGGAGCGCTGGTGGCAGGTGGCGTTGGTCGTACTGGCGCTGGCAGCATTGACCTGGACCTTTCTTCGCCAGCATCGCATCAGCCGGCACAGCCGGAGCTTCCACCTGTTTCGCGCCGGTTTCCTGGTGTTTACCCTGGTATTCATCGGGCTCTATGCACAGGGGCAGTTGTCGGTGGTGAACATCTTCACGCTGCTGCTGGCGCTGTGGCATGGCTTCGACATCCGCGTCTTCCTCATGGACCCGGTAATTTTCACGCTCTGGAGTTTCACCTTTGTCAGCCTTTTCCTCTGGGGCCGCGGGCTCTTCTGCGGCTGGCTGTGCCCCTTCGGCGCGTTGCAGGAAATGCTCGGCTGGGTCGCCAAGCGCGCGCACATCCGTCAGTGGAAGATCCCGGATCCTCTGCATCGCCGACTTCAGTGGCTCAAGTACGTGATCCTGATTGCGCTGGTCCCGGTCGCCTTTCACTCGTTGACCCTGGCCGAGCGGCTTGCAGAAGTGGAGCCGTTCAAGACCAGTATCACGCTGTTCTTCGTGCGCGCCTGGCCGTTCGTGCTCTACGCCGTAGCGCTGCTCGGACTCGGGTTGTTCGTGCACAAGTTCTACTGCCGCTACATCTGTCCGCTGGGCGCCGGGCTGGCGATACTCGGGCGGTTACGGCTGTTTTCCTGGCTGACGCGTATCGAGGCCTGCGGCCAGCCGTGTCAGCACTGCAAGCACCAGTGCGAAATCGGCGCGATCAGGCGTGACGGGCGCATCGACTACGACGAATGCATTCAGTGCCTGGCATGCATCGTCATCCTCAACAACGAGGACCAGTGCGCCGCCAGCATCAGCGCGCGCAAGAAGGCGGGCAAAGCGGCGCACCCCCCGCTCATCGCCACCGATGCCATGGCGCCGGTGGCGATGAGGCGGCGATGACCAGCCGGTTCTGCGATTTCACAGAGCCACTGTGCATCCGCACCTCTTGCGGGGCCTGGCTGGGACGTTAGGATCGGGCGGATCGCCGGCCGTGAGGCTGGGTGCGGCTCGAATCTGAACGGAAGACACCTCATGGCTGAACGCGACATCTTCATCTGCGGTGCGGTGCGCACCGCGATCGGCTCCTTTGGCGGCGCGCTGAAGGATACCGACCTGATCACCCTCGCCACCACGGCCTGCCGCGGCCTGCTGGAACGCTCGGGTGCGCCGGCGGATGCCGTCGGTCATGTGGTGATGGGCAATGTCATTCCGACCGAGCCCCGCGACGGCTACCTGGCGCGGGTCGCCGCGGTGGATGCAGGCGTGCCGCTGGAAACGCCCGCCTTCAACGTCAACCGCTTGTGCGGCTCCGGCTTGCAGGCGGTGATCAGCGCGGCGCAGGCGATCCTTCTGGGCGATACCGATGTGGCCATTGGTGGCGGCGCTGAAAGCATGAGCCGCGGCCCGTTCATTCTGCCGAACCTGCGCTGGGGCGCGCGGCTGGGTGACACACAGGCGATCGATTACATGAATACGCTGCTGCACGACCCCTGGGGCAAGTTCCACATGGGCGTGACGGCGGAAAACGTCGCCGAACGCTACGGCATCAGCCGCGAGCGGCAGGATTCGCTGGCGCTGGAGAGCCAGCAGCGCGCCGCCCGCGCCGTGGCGAACGGTTACTTCCGTGAACAGATCGTCCCGATCGAGCTGGTTACCCGCAAGGGTACGACGGTGTTCGACACCGACGAGCACATCCGGGCGGACCTCACCGCCGAGCGCCTGGCTGCGCTCAAACCGGTGTTCCGCAAGGACAACGGCACCGTCACCGCTGGCAATGCCTCCGGCCTCAACGATGGCGCAGCCGCGCTGCTGCTGGCCGAGGCCGGCCGGGCCCGCGACCTCGGGCTTGAGCCCATGGCCAGGCTGGTGGGTTACGCCCATGCCGGCGTCGAGCCGGCCTATATGGGCATCGGCCCGGTGCCGGCAGTGCGCAAGGTGCTGGAGCGCACCGGCCTCGAACTGGCGCAGATGGACGTCATCGAGGCCAACGAGGCCTTCGCCGCCCAGGCCTGCGCGGTAATGCAGGAGTTGGGCATGGATCCGGCGCGCGTCAATCCAAATGGCTCGGGCATCTCCCTCGGCCATCCCGTGGGAGCGACCGGTGCGATCATCACCGTCAAGGCCTTGCATGAACTGCGACGGACGGCGGGGCGCTACGCGCTGGTGACCATGTGCATCGGTGGTGGGCAAGGTATCGCGGCGATCTTCGAGCGCGTCTGAGTGGGGCAAGGGCAGCTCATCGGGCCGCAACACCTTGCCACTGAAGATTCCGCCACGCCTGCCGACAAGCCGGGAGCGAGGTGACCTCTCGACACGAGCCCGGCTTTCCCACAGGACGACCCATGAGCAACGTTTCCGCCACCGACTCCTTATCGCTTCTGCTTTTCACGCTGCGCAGCGGCAAGCAGATGGCGATCAACCTGTTGAAGGTCAGCGAGATCATCCCGACGCCTTCATTGACCCGCCTGCCCGAGTCGCACCCGCACGTGCGAGGCGTGGCAACCCTGCGCGGGCAGCCGCTGTCGGTGATCGACCTGAGCCTGGCCATCGGCATGGCCCCGCTGCAGGACCCGAAGGGTGGCTGCCTGATCGTCACCGAAATCAGCCGGTCCAAGCAGGGCCTGCATGTGCAGTCGGTGGTCAGGATCGTGCATATCCGTTCCTCGAAGATCCTGCCGCCGCCCTACGGTGCACGGACCAGCTCCTTCATCACCGGCACGGCGGAGGTGGATGGCGAGCTGATTCAGATCCTCGACGTGGAAAAGGTCATCCACAACATCGCCCCGGTGCCGGTCGATGCAGACATCTCGGAACTCGACAGCCAGGATGCCCAGCTGCTCACCGAAACACGCGCCCTGGTGGTCGATGACAGTCAGGTCGCGATCCATATGTCCGTTTCGGCGCTCACCAAGATGGGCGTCACCTGCCATGCGGTGCGCAGCGCGCGCGAGGCGTTCGACAGGCTGGACAGCCTCAACGGTAGCCACGACGCCATCAACATGGTGGTTTCCGACATCGAGATGCCGGAAATGGACGGGTATTCCTTCACCCAGGCATTGCGCAAGCATCCGGATTACGCGTCGTTGTACGTCCTGCTGCACACCTCGCTGGACAGCACCATCAGCACCGACAAGGCCAAGGCCGCCGGTGCCAATGACATCCTGACGAAGTTCTCCCCGCCGGAGATGGCCAAGTGCATGCTGCGCGCCGCGCGGGTGATCCACCTCGGGGAGGATACGTCGGTCGCCTGAGCGAGGGGCGTCCGGGTATCGCTTTCAGCCAGGCGCGCGCCTGCAGACGGTTGAGCGTCATGCCTGTTCAGCTGCCGTGCTTGCCGAAGCTTGCGTCGCGTGTGTTGACGTAGAGCGCATACACCGAGTGGCTGCTGGCCATGAACAGCCGGTTGCCCTTGGCGCCGCCAAAGCAGAGATTGGCGCAGCGCTCGGGCAGGCGGATCTTGCCGATGGCCTTGCCTTGCGGGTTGAACACCATCACGCCATCCAGGTCCGCAGGCGTCGCCTCCGGTGCCCCGGAACTGCCCCAGCCGCACCAGAGGTTGCCGTCCTCGTCGCACTTGATGCCGTCCAGCGCGCCGTAGGCGGTCGCCTCGATATGCTTGCGGCGTTCGCCCAGGGTGCCGTCGTCATTGACGGCATAGGCCCAGACCAGCCGGTTCGGCTTGGCACGTCCTTCGACGACGTACAAGGTCTTCTGGTCCGGCGAGAAACAAAGCCCGTTGGGTCCGGCGATCTGGTCGATCACGCGCGTTACCGCACCGGTCTCGCCATCGATCCGGTAGACGCCGTCGTCTAGCTCGGTCTCGATCTTGTGGCCTTCGTAGTAGTTGCTCGTCTGGAAGGGCGGGTCGCTGAACCAGATCGAACCGTCGTGGCCCACAGCCAGGTCGTTGGGCGAATTGAAGCGTTTACCTTCGAAGGTATCGGCAAGCACCGTGATGCTGCCGTCGGGCTCGGTGCGCGTTACGCGGCGGCCGATGCCGTTCGTCGTGGAGCCTTCGCACACCAGCAGGCGGCCCTGAAGATCACGCGCCAGGCCGTTGGAATGATTGGAGTGCTCGCGGTAGACATCGAAGGATTCGGTGATCTCATCCCAGCGCATGATGCGGTTTTCCGGAATGTCACTGAGCAGCAGATAGCGGCCGTCGCCCACCCAGACCGGACCTTCGGCCCAGCGCATGCCCGTCGCCAGGCGCTCGACACTCGCATTGAACAGTCGGTACTTGGCGAAGCTCTCGTCGAGAATCTCGACCAGTTCGTCCGGGTAGCGCTGCGTCAGGGGCTCGGCGCAAGCGATGCGTGGCAGGCCGAGGGCGCCCATCGAGGCGACTCCGGCCGAGACGACCAGGGATTTCCGCAGGAACTCGCGGCGCGCTGCGCTGGCGCCAGGTACGGGATCGGTAGTGGGTGCTGTCATGGCAAGCGTCCTAATCGAGTGGTTTTTTCAGGGCGAAGGCGACTGTCCTTGCCGATGGCGGCAAAGCGCGTCTGTAGTAGCAATGTCAGGTAACGAGTTCGGCCGGGCTGTCGCGAGAGCGAGGTGGCCATCCGTAATCGGAAGAAGGCATGGGCGTGCGGGGTTCCATTGTTATTGTTGTCGTACAACCTGGCTGAGTATTGTGGCCGGCTCCGGCTTTGTCAAAACTAGAAGGCCGATTACGTAAGCCTTCATTGGCTTTTAGTCCATCCGGTTCCCGCTAAGACATCGTATGACATGGCGCTGTGATGAAGCGCGCGACAGATCGTCGAGCCACGTAGAATGCGCGTCACCGATCGAGTTTTAAGGGCGATTCTTTGGATCTGCAGCAGGGCTTCGTCCTGACACGCCACTGGCGCGACACGGCGGCCGGCACCGAGGTGGAGTTCTGGGTGGCGACCGACGCGGGGCCGCGCCGGATTCGCGTGCCCGTCCAGCCTTCCGTGGCCTTCCTGCCAGCCGCGCAGCAGCGCGAGGCCGAACGGCTGCTGGCCGGCGAGCGAGACGTCGAGCTGCGCCCGCTGAACCTGGCCGACTTCAACCACAGGCCGGTGCTTGGCCTGTACTGCAAGCAGCACCGCCAACTGATGAGCCTCGACAAGCGGCTGCGGGCCGCCGGTGTCGAGGTTTACGAGGCGGATATCCGGCCACCCGAACGCTACCTGATGGAGCGCTTCATCACCGCGCCGGTCAGTTTCCTGGGGCATGTCGACGGGGAGGGCGTGTTGGTCGACGCGCAGATCAGACCTGCGCCCGATTACCGGCCCTCGCTTCGGCTGGTCTCGCTGGATATCGAGACGACCATGCGAGGCGAGCTGTACTCCATCGCGCTGGAAGGCTGCGGCCAACGTCAGGTCTACATGCTAGGGCCTGCCAATGGTGACGAGACGGTGGTGGATTTCGCCCTCGAGTATTGCGACAGCCGGGCCCAGCTGATCGAACGACTGAACGGATGGATGGCGCAGCACGATCCCGACGCGATCATCGGCTGGAATCTGGTGCAGTTCGATCTGCGTGTGCTGCGAGATCAGGCGCAGCGCTATGGCGTCCCCCTGCGCCTGGGACGCGGTGGGCAAGAAATGACCTGGCGCGAGCATGGTCAGCGCAGCCATCACTATTTCGCCGCGGTGCCCGGCCGGTTGGTGATCGACGGCATCGAAGCGTTGCGTTCGGCGACCTGGAGCTTTGCATCCTTCAGTCTGGAACACGTTGCCCAGACGCTACTCGGCGAGGGCAAGGCCATCGACACGCCGTATCAGCGCATGGACGAGATCAACCGCCTGTTCGCGGAGGACAAGCCGGGGCTGGCGCGCTACAACCTCAAGGACTGCGAACTGGTCACGCGGATCTTCGAGAAAACCGAGCTGCTGACCTTTCTGCTCGAGCGCGCCACCGTGACCGGCTTGCCAGCCGACCGTAGCGGCGGCTCGGTGGCCGCCTTCGAGCACCTCTACATTCCGCTGATGCACCGGCAGGGCTTCGTCGCGCCGAACCTCGGCGGGCGGCCACCGGAAGCCAGTCCTGGTGGCTTCGTGATGAATTCGCAGCCGGGGTTGTACGAATCGGTGCTGGTGCTGGACTACAAGAGCCTTTATCCGTCGATCATCCGTACCTTTTTGATCGACCCGGTGGGGCTGGTGGAGGGCATGCGGCAGCCCGCTGACGAGGCCTCGGTGCCGGGGTTTCGCGGCGCCCGCTTCTCGCGCACGCGGCATTGCCTGCCGGCGATCGTCGAGCGCGTCTGGGAAGGGCGCGAAGCGGCCAAGCGCGAGGGCAACAAGCCGCTGTCGCAGGCGCTGAAAATCATCATGAATGCGTTTTACGGCGTTCTCGGCTCCAGCGGCTGTCGCTTTTTCGACCCGCGTCTGGCGTCGTCCATCACACTGCGCGGACACGAGATCATGCGCCGCACCCGGGAGCTGATCGAAGCCGAAGGCTACAGCGTCATCTACGGCGATACCGATTCCACCTTCGTCTGGCTCAAGCGTGCGCACAGTGATGAGGACGCGGCGCGGATCGGCAGGCAGTTGGTGAAGTTGATCAACGCCTGGTGGCGCGAGCACCTGCAGCAGACGTACGGGCTGCAGAGCGCGCTGGAGCTGCAGTTCGAGAGCCATTTCAGGCGCTTCCTCATGCCGACCATCCGCGGCGCGGAGGAGGGCAGCAAGAAGCGTTATGCCGGATTGATCACCCGTGCCGATGGCAGTGACGGATTGGTCTTCAAAGGGCTGGAAACGGTACGCACCGACTGGTCGCCGCTGGCTCAGCAGTTTCAGCAGGAACTCTACCGACGCATCTTCAATGATGAACCCTATCAGGAGTACGTGCGCGATTACGTCCGGCGCACGCGGGCAGGTGAGATGGATGGCTTGCTGATCCTGCGAAAGCGGCTTCGTCGTCGCCTGGACGACTACGAGCGTAACGTCCCGCCGCATGTGCGTGCCGCACGGATCGCCGACGATTACAACTTGCAGCATGGTCGACAGCGGCAATATCAGAACGGCGGCTGGATCAGTTACCTGATCACCGTGGCTGGCCCTGAGCCGCTTGAGGTGAGGCGGGCGCCGATCGATTACGACCATTATGTGTCGCGTCAATTGGAGCCTATTGCAGACGCCATCCTGCCGTTCGTGAACGACCGATTTGACACGCTGGTGGATGAACAGCTTGGGTTGTTCTGAGGGGCCTCAGCCGAGTTCGCTCCTGGTCAGTACCATGGCGACGCCCGCGAAATAGAGCCCGATCAGGGTCACGCTTTCAAAGCCGATACGGCCAAGGCCGTGCTTCTCACGGCGAAGCAAGCCCATGAGCAAAACAGCTGTCATCAGAATCGACAGCGCGACCCAGAGCAGCACGCTGCTGGAGGCGTGGTGATAAATCGAACCTTCTCGATAGGCGACATCCGAGGCAGCGACGAACAGGGTATCGAACGCGTTGCCTCCGATGATACCGCCGACGGCCAGCGTCAATGCGCCACGTCTGACCGCTGCAACTGAAGTCACCAGTTCGGGAAGCGAGGTAACGACAGCCGTCATCAAGACGCCAACGGCCGCTTCGCTTAGCCAGGTTCGACTGGCAATTTCGCTAGCTGACGCCTCGAGCAGCCACCCGCTGAAACCGAGTATCGCGGCCATGATCATGAACTGAACCCAGAGCGAAGTAAGTGTCCTGGTCTTGGCCTGCTTTGCTGGGGCGTCCTCGCGCGTCTCGCGGGTAAGAGTGGGTAGCCACATAGCCTCGCGTTGCCCTTTGGCGATCACGCGCAGCCCGTACAGGTAGCCAACCAATAACAGCGGGGTGACCGGATGGATACTCCACAGGGTAACGTTCGGGGCGAAAGCGCCCACCATGATCAGCGCCAACAGGCACAACACCAAGGTGCCTTGCATCAGGTTGCCAATCGAAGCGGACGCATGTTCGAGGTTGACTCGCCGAAGGGCGAGATCCGCGACAGTCAGGAAGAGTGTCTGCACGGCTATCCCGCCCAGTGCATTGCTCATGGCCAGTTCCGGTTTCGCCTCCCAGGCAGCTGTAACCGAAAGCACGATGCCGGACAGAGAGGTTGCCATGCCCAGCAGGATCGCGCCGGCCATTGCCTCGCCTATGCCGGTGCGATCGGCCAGCTCATCGACAACCCGAGTCAGCCGGGTGCCAACGATACCTATCACGACTGCGCAAACGAGCAGCAGGCCAACGCTGACGGGTAACCCCGCTGTCTGGAGGTTGGGTAGCACGTGACCTCCGATTGACCAGCTTCGTTAGGCACTGTCCTAGGTAGAGCGGCGCCTGCTGGCAGGGTTCAATCTGGCGGAACTCTTCCACCTTGATTGCCGTGAGCGGCGTCGCTACGCCTGTGTTGTGAGCCGGAGCGTTAGCGGCAAGCTTTCGAGGCAAAGCCAAAGGAGGTGATGGAAGATTCGCTCAGTAATAGTTGGCTTCAGTAATACGTATATGTATAAAAGAGGTTGTAATAATCCAGATGCGTAGTAGTCTGTGGTTGTGTTACCAACTAGACGGAGCGTTCGGATGAATTTCGAACAGGCGGTCAGCAAACCCGATATCAGCTCACCCGATGCGGGGCGAGTGGCGCTGACGTTCTTTTTCAACCTGATGGGGTTGTGGAAGTGCAGCGCCGAACAACAGCGGATTCTTTTGGGCTCGGTCGGCAATACCACTTACTTCAAGTACAAGAAGTTGCCTGAAGTGCGTCTGCCACGAGATACCCTTGAGCGCATTTCCTATCTGATGGGTATTCACAAGGCCCTGAGAATAATCTTCAGCAATCAGGTTGAGCGGGCGTACGAGTGGGTACACAAACCCAACGATGCCGCGCCGTTCAACGGGCGCAGTGCTCTGGACTACATGCTGGGCGGCCAGGTGGTGGACCTGGCCGACGTGCGTCGCTATCTGGACGGGGTGCGGGGCTGATGCCGCCGCAGACGGTGTTGCCGGGCTGGCGCAAGGCCTACCGGCTGGTGAACAGTTCCTACCCTCCGCTGGGCGTGTTCGAGGATACGCTCGATCCGGCTGATCTGGAGGTCGCGTTCGCCATCGAGGCCATGACCAACGACCGGTTGCGCGAGGAGGCGGGTATGCTGCAGCGCGTTGCACCGGGCGATCGTGTCAGCGGGCCGGGCGCGACCGTGGTGATGGCCGCGTTCACCCATATCGGTAACGAGAGCCGCTTCAGCGATGGCACCTATGGCGTCTATTACTGCGCCAGTTCGGTCGATGCCGCGATCGCCGAGACCAAATTTCACCAGGAGCGCTTCCTGGCCGCCACGCGCGAAGCAAATGTCGAAATCACCATGCGCGCCTACGTGAACAGGGTGGTCAAGCCATTGATCGACGTGCGTGACCAGCCCGAGTTGCACGACCCGGATATCAGTGCCTACCCCGTCAGCCAGGCGTTCGCGCGTGAACAGCGCGACGGCAAGACCTGGGGGTTGTTGTACCGAAGCGTCAGGCTCGAGGGGCACGAGTGCGTGGCCGCGTTTCGCCCGCAGGCTGTGTCGTTGCCTGTGCAGGGGGCGCATTTCCGCTATGTCTGGGATGCGAAGGCCGGTGCCATCACGCACGTGATGGAGCTGACCGAGGTGAACGTCTGAACGAGATGGCCCGTCAGCCTTGAGCCGGGTCAAGTTCAGAGGCGATGGGCCCGGTTAGCCTGAGGGCTCATTCTCCAGCCCTGACCGAGCCGCCGATGGCCAAGAAATTTCCGCTCAACCCGCCGCACCCCGAGCGCATCTGCTGGGGCTGCGACCGCTATTGCCCGGCAGACTCGCTTGCCTGCGGCAACGGAGCCGACCGTACCCAGCACCCAGCTGAGATGATGGGCGACGACTGGTATCGCTACGGTGATTACAGTGATCTGATCGCAACCGACGCTCGGTCGAAGCGTGGCGACTAATCGGTTGGCGAGGGGTCAGTGGGCGGTCGGCCCGGTCGGCTGGTCGAGCATCTGTCGCACCTTCGCTAACAGGTCGCCGATCTGGAAGGGTTTGACCACCATGTCCATGCCGGCCACAAGGAAACGGTCGCGGCGCACGGCGTTCTCGGCGTAGCCGGTCATGAACAGCACCGGTAGAGCGGGGCGGTGGAGGCGGGCCGTGTCCGCCAGGTCTCGTCCGGACAGCTGCGGCAGCCCGACATCGGTCAGCAGCAGGTCGACGCTCGGATCATCCTGCAGCACCGACAGGGCCGTGGCGACATCGCCCGCCTCGCTGCAACGATAACCCGCTTCGCCGAGCATTTCGGCCACCAGCATGCGCACCGCGGGCATGTCTTCGACGATCAGCACATGCTCGCCCTGGCCCATCGGCATGTCGCTCAGGTTGCTGGTTGCGACGCTGGCGGCTATTGCCGTCGGCAGCACCAGCGAAACCTCGGTGCCTTCGCCGACCACACTGGTCAGCCGAGCCTCGCCACCCGATTGCCGCGCAAAGCCGTAGATCGACGACAGGCCGAGGCCTGTGCCCTGGCCGAGCGGCTTGGTGGTAAAGAACGGCTCGAACACCTTACTGAGGATCTCCGGCGCGATGCCGGTACCGTCGTCCTTGACCGTGAGCACCACATAGCTGCCGTCGTCCAGATCCGGATCGCCCTGAGCCTGCAAGGCAGCGGTGCGGATGGTGATGTTCCCGCCGTTCGGCAGGGCATCACGGGCGTTGATCACGAGGTTGAGAATGGCGCTCTCGAGCTGATTGGCATCCACCTGGGCGACGGCGCCCTGCGCGCAAAGGTCCAGGTTGAGCGAGATGTGCTCACCGATGGTCCGCTGCAGCAGCTCCTCGAGCGACCTGATCTGTTCGTTGAGGTCCGCCGGGCGCGCATCCAGCGGCTGCTGGCGGGCGAACGCGAGCAGGCGATTGGTCATGGAAGCCGCGCTGCGTGCCGAGTTCAGCGCCGTGTCGGCGAAGCGCAGGACGGCGTCGTTGCGGCCTTCGTCCATGCGCTTCTTGAGCAGTTCGATACCGGTGATAATGCCGGTCAGCAGATTGTTGAAGTCATGGGCTATGCCGCCAGTGAGCTTGCCAAGCGCATCCATCTTCTGCGCCTGCATCAGTTGCGCCTCCGTCCGGACGCGTTCGGCCACTTCGCGGGCCAGCTCGGTGTTGGCGTTGTCCAGCTGCTGCCGCTGCGAGCGCTCCCGCTGACGCTGTTCGGTCACGTCTTCGATGACCACCAGCCCGAGCTCGTCCGCGCGATAGGGTGACACCTGCCACTTGGTCTCGCGCCGATTTCCGGCGACCTCCATGATCAGCGTGTCCTGCCAGCGGGCACTGCTGGAAAGCGCTTCGCGCAGCGCTTGCAGTTTGGGTTGCTGACCATCGGCCAGACTGGCGGCCAGTGCGCAAGGGTCGGGCTGCTCACCCAGCAGCTGGCTCAGGGCCCGGTTGCTTTCATGGATGTGCAACTGCGTGTCGATCACGGCGATCGGTGCTGCAACCTGGGAAAAGATGTCGCGGAACCGCGCTTCGCTTTCGCGCAGCGCGTGTTCGGTATCGCGGACGCGCAGCAGCGTGCGCAAGGTGGCGAGCAACACGTCCGGGTCTACCGGGTGGATCAGATAGGCATCTGCGCCCGCGTCCAGGCCGGTGATGATGTCGCCGGTCTGGATGGAAGCGGCGGATACATGAATGACCGGCAGCAGCCGGGTCCGGTCGTCGGTTCGCAATTGCCGGACGATATCGAAGCCGCTCATGTCCGGCAGGTTCACGTCCAGAATCAGTGCATCGATCGTTTCGCTGAAAATCAGTCCAAGCCCTTCGTTGCCCGTACCGGCTTCCAGCACGCTGTAGCCGTGTCGTTCGAGCACACGGCGGATCGCATAGCGAGTGGCGCCATTGTCATCTACCACCAGCAATGTGTTCTTAGGCTGCATTGACCGGCTCCGTGGAAATGGCGACGGGAATGATCACGTAGAACGTCGAGCCGACGCCCGGCTGGCTCTCGACACCGACCCGCCCACCCAGCAGTTCGGCGAAGCGCTTGCACAGGGACAGACCCAGCCCCGTGCCACGCAACCGCTTCTGCAGCGGCGAATCGATCTGGACGAAGTCTTCGAACAGTGTGAGGTGCAGGTCTTCGGGGATGCCGATGCCGGTATCCGTCACGGCGAAGCGCACCGCGGCGTCGCCTTCGGGACGCACGGAGACCCGAACCTCACCGTTCTGGGTGAACTTGAGCGCGTTGGAAATGAAGTTGCGCAGGATCTGCGCGAGCTTCTTGTCGTCGGTATAGAGCCGTGGCATGTCCAGCGGCTCCTCGAAGATCAGGTCCACCGCGTTGGCGTCCACGATCGGGCGAAACATGCCGCGCAGGGCAGAGAACAGGTCCAGCATGTCGAACCAGGCCGGCGAGATGGTGATCCGACCGGCTTCGATCTTGGCCAGGTCCAGCAAGTCGTCGACCATGTCGGTCAGTTCCCCGGCAGCGCTGCTGATGAACAGCACCTGCTTGTGCTGCTCGGGGCTCAGCGGGCCGTCGAGTTCGTCGCTGAGCAGCCGGGTGATGCTGCGGATCGAGCCCAGTGGCGTGCGGAACTCATGGCTCATGTACGACAGGAATCGGCTCTTCAAATCCGAGGCCTGCCGGAGTTGCTCGGCCTGGGTGTCGAGTTCGGCGTAGAGCGCCAGCACGCCCTGGTTGGTTTCTTCAAGCTCCGCGCGTAGCGATTCGTTCTCGCGGCGCAATTGCTCGTAGCGTTCGGAATCAGTCACCGATTGCCTCCAGTGCAATCACCATAACGGTTACATCGTCGCGACCCCGGCTGAAATCGCGGTGCAGCAGCGCGGCAATGATCGCCGGGTGACGGTGCACCAGGCCAGGATAGTCGCGCAGATTCCAGCGGGACTGCAGGCCATCGCTGTACATGATCAATAGGCGACTGTCGCCGACCGGATAATCGAATACCTGGGCCTTGCGGAACTGGCCGCCGATGATACCGGGATGCGAGGCCAGGCCGCGGCTCTTCTCCGTCGTCAGCAGGTGCGCTCCGATATTGCCGACCCCGGCGAAACGCAGGGTCCCGGTGTTGGCGTCGTACAGCGCGACGGCGGCGGCGCCGCCCCGCGTGCCGGACATCGCCTGGTGCATGCTCATCAGGTTACTGCTTGGTTCGTCGAAGGGGGCCGTGGCGAATGCTGCCTTGCCGGCAAGACTGGCGCGCTCGGCCTCCTGCCCGTGGCCGATGCCATCTATCACCAGCGCTGCGACGCGTGCCCCCTTGAGCGCGATGTGCCAGGTATCGCCGCAGGCCGGGTCGTCGTTCAGTGCATGCTGGCTGATGCCGAAGCGCAGGGGCAGGGCCGAGGCGTGGCGAGGGTAGAGCTGCGCCAGGACGACCGAGCCCCGGCTATCGGAATGGATATCGAAGACCTGCGTCTGACGCGACAGGGCGCCGAGCCCGGTTCCTTGGGTGCCGCCAGTGGAAAAACCATCGGCGAGGCACTGGGCCGGGTCGAAGCCGGGGCCACGGTCCACGGCGATCAGCTCGATCCCGCTGCCGTTTCGCCCCGGTATCCTGCGGATATGAAGAGCCCCGTGGTGGGCGTGCTTCAGAAGGTTGGTGCACAGTTCGGTCGCCACCAGCGCCGCACGGCCGGCATCGGTTTCGTTGAACCCCAGCTCGGTCGCGAGCGCTTGCGCGACACGTCTGGCCTGGCCGATCTGGCTGTCATCCTCGATCGGTACCACGCGGGTCGTGGCGCCACCGGCAGTCATGACCATTTGATGATACTGATCCGCGTACCCACGCCAGGCGTGCTGTCGAGATCGAATTCATCCACGAGGCGTCGCGCACCGGTCAGGCCCAGGCCCAGGCCGCCGCCCGAAGTCCAGCCATCGGTGAGCGCCAGTTTGACGTCCGCGATGCCCGGGCCTTCGTCGCGGAAGGTCAGACGGATGCCGGTCCGCGGGCCTTCGTCGAGGACGTCCCAGTCCATGTCGCCGCCACCGCCGTAGACAACGGTGTTGCGGGCCAGCTCGCTGACCGCAGTGACCAGCTTGGTCTGGTCGATCAGGCGCATGCCGCAGTCCTGTGCCAGCTTGCGCACGGCCTGCCGCGCGATGACCACATCCTGCTCGATGCGGACCGCCAGGCTGCCGCTGGTGCGCACGTTCATTGAGCGGCCATCCGCTTGTGCAGCAGCTGCATGCCTTTCTCGACATCCAGTGCGGTGCTCACGCCTTGCAGGGTCAGACCCAGCTCGACGAGGGTGATGGCGACCGCGGGTTGCATGCCGACGACGACGGTTTCAGCGTCCATGATGCGGGAGAGGCCGGAAATGGAGCTGATCATCCGGCCGATGAAGGAGTCGACCATGTCCAACGCGGAAATGTCGATCAGCACGGCCCGTGCGGAAGTCGAGCTGATTCGCTCGGCCAGGTCGTCCTGCAGCGTCATTGCCAATTGGTCGTGCATGTCGACCTGAATGGTCACGAGCAGGAAATCGCCCATTCGTAGAATCGGGATGCGTTCCATTTAGACGACCTTGCTGACGGTCAGGCCGGAGCGGCGCAGGGCAAGCGCCAGCGCGTCGGCGAGGGACGCCTTGGTCACGATGCCCTGCAGATCCAGGCCCAGATGCACGATGGTCTGCGCGATCTGCGGCCGCACGCCGCTGATGATGCAGTCGGCACCCATCAGACGGATCGCCGTGACGGTCTTGAGCAGGTGCTGCGCGACCAGGGTGTCGACGGTGGGCACACCGGTGATGTCGATGATGGCAATTTCCGAGCCGGTGTCGACGATGCGCTGCAGCAGCGACTCCATCACCACCTGGGTGCGTTGCGAATCGAGCGTGCCGATCATCGGCAATGCCAGCACGCCGTCCCAGAGCTTGACCACCGGCGTGGACAGCTCCAGCAGCTCTTCCTGCTGACGCTTGATGATCGCTTCGCGAGATTGCTGGAAGGTGCGCACCGTGTGCAGCCCCAAATGATCGACCAGCTCCGAAAGTGCCCAGATCTGATCGGCCAACAGGCCCGGCTCATCAGCGTATTCGGCTTGCAACAGCGGCATCAGCGGACGCTTGATCGAGAAGATGAAGCCGGCTGTCTGCTGCGAATCGAAGCCCAGCAGCACGCGACTGTGCGACAGCTGCTCGAGAAACTGGCGCATGTCGTTCCAGCTGGCGGAGCGAATGTCGGTGGACTCGGCCCGACTTGCGCCTGCGACCAACAGGCGGATGAACTCAGCGGTCTGCTGCCGGAATTCGTCGGCCTTGACGTTGCGGTAGATGCCGCTGGCCTCGAGCTCTTTTGTCCAGCTTTCGATCAGGTCCTGCTCATGCTTGGCAATGACGGTAAAGGTGCGTTCTTGCAGTGAGGCCATTGGCGCGTGTCCTTTTAGGCGGTGCGGCGATAGTCGGGTTGGATTCGATTTGCCAGCCGGTGTTCCGGTGGCATCTATCATTTCGTCATCGAATCCGGCCCAATAGCGCGGCGTTTAACAGGCGAAGCATCGGGCTGGATGCAGGTCGGGAGCGCACACTCGGGTGTCGCTCGTGGAGCCGATGCCGGGTGCAGGGGGGGAGGGTGCCATCATCGATGACGCAAATCCGCGACCTGTTCATCGGCGCAGCGCTGGCATTTCGCCTCATCTTGTCGGCTCGGTCAAGGAGTTTGCCAACGCAGCGCTCTGGATCACGGCCGCATCGGCGCACGTCTGGCCCGGCACCGCTGAGCGGATAGTGCTTTTGCATCCTTAAAAACCGTCCGGTTGCGCCGACACACGGTTCGAGCGACCGAGGCGTTCGGAAGAGGCGTGCATGATTCTGCATGATGGCACTTCGCCTTTATCTGGTTTTCGGTCAAGATTCGCGCCCCATTCGCCGAGGCAGGGCCCATGCTGGTTGGTAGCTATAACAACATCCTGGTGTTTTTCTCGTTCGTTGTTGCCGTCCTGGCCTCCTATACCGCGCTGGACATGGCCGGGCGTGTCGCAACCGCGCAAGGCCGTGCTGCCCGCTGGTGGCTGGCTGGTGGGGCGTTTTCGATGGGGCTGGGCATCTGGTCCATGCATTTCATCGGCATGCTGGCGTTCAGCTTGCCCATACCCCTTGGCTACGACCCGCTGATCACGGCGGGCTCCCTCGCTATTTCGGTCATGGCCTCGGCGATGGCGCTGTGGCTGGTTTGCCAGCGTGAACTGCCCTGGACGCGTCTGCTTCAGGGCGCATTGCTGATCGGTTCCGGCATCGCGGTGATGCACTACAGCGGCATGGCGGCGCTACGGATGCAGCCGGGCATCATTTATGACGCGGCTTGGCTGGTCGTTTCGATTCTGGTGGCTGTTGCGGCTTCCGGGGCGGCGCTCTGGCTGGCGTTTCGCCTGCGCGCGAACCTGCATCACGTCAAGGCGTTGCGCGGCGCGGCGGCGCTGGTCATGGGGCTGGCCATCGTCGGGATGCATTACACCGGCATGGCGGCGGCGAGTTTTCCCGAGGGCAGCTATTGCGGCGCCGCCAACGGCGTGGATACCAACTGGCTCGCCTTGCTGGTCATTGTCGTGACCCTGGCCGTGCTGGCGATCACGCTAATCGTGTCGGTGCTGGACGCACGCCTGCAGTCACGCACGTCGGTGCTGGCCAATTCGCTGGAGAAAGCCAACTCCGAGCTGATGCAACTGGCCCTGCATGACAACCTGACCCGGCTACCGAATCGCCTGCTGCTCGAGGACCGGCTCAGCCAGGCGTTGAAGGTGGCGCAACGTGAGCAAAGCAGCTTTGCCGTGATGTTCATGGATCTGGACGGTTTCAAGGCGGTGAACGATGCCTATGGCCACCACCTGGGCGACCAGCTGCTGGTCAGCGTTGCCGAAAGGCTGCGTGACTGCGTGCGTGCGCAGGACACCCTGGCACGGCTGGGCGGGGACGAATTCGTGTTGCTGGCCACCATCACAGGGCCGGACGATGCCGCCACGCTGGCAGCCAAGCTGGTTCAGTGCATCAGCGAGACGTTCGTGCTGTCGCGCTACACCTTCAGCGTCTCGCTCAGTATCGGCATTGCCGTCTACCCCGGCGATGGCGACAGCGAACGCGATCTGCTGCTGCACGCCGATGCGGCGATGTACCACACCAAGAGCACCGGGCGTAACGGCTACAACTTCTTCGAAGCATCGATGAACGCCAACGCGGCCGAACAGTTGCAGCTGTTGCATGACCTGCGACTGGCCGAAGCGAACGGCGAGCTGCGCCTGCACTATCAGCCGAAATTCGAGGCGCCCGCCGGCCCGGTACAAGGTTTCGAAGCGCTATTGCGCTGGGAACATCCGCAACGCGGCCTGCTGTCGCCCGATGCGTTTCTGCCCCTCGCGGAAAAGACGGGCCTGATCGTCCCCATCGGCCGATGGGTGCTCGACGAAGCCTGTCGACAGCTGCGCGAATGGCACCTGCAGGGGCTCGACCAGTGGACCGTCGCGGTCAATCTGTCCGCAGTTCAGTTCGAGCAGCCGGACCTGCTGGGCGTGGTGACCGAAGCGATTGGGCGGCATGGCATCCCGCCGGCCATGCTGACCATCGAGGTCACCGAAACGGTCGCGATGCGTAACCCCGAGACGACGATTGAAACGCTGGAGCAGCTCACGGCCCTTGGTGTGAGGGCCTCGATCGATGACTTTGGCACCGGCTATTCGAGCCTGCTCTACCTCAAGCGGTTGCCCGCCAGCGAGCTGAAGATCGACCGTGCCTTCGTGCGTGACATGAGCGTGGGCAACGAGGATTCGGTGATCGTCTCGGCGATCATCGCGCTGGCCAAGGCCCTGGGGCTGCAGGTGGTGGCGGAGGGGGTGGAAACCGCCGAGCAGCAGCAATTTCTCACCGGGCTTGGTTGCGAGACCTTGCAGGGTTTCCTGCTCGACCGCCCGATGACACCGACACAGATCCTCGCGCGCCTCGAGCAGGCGCGCCCTGGCGAGTCGGCGTTCGTGGCGGAGAGTCTTTCCCCCGCCGAACCGGCCTGATTCGCTGCTCGGTCAGAACCAGCGGTCGTTGCGCTTGCGACCGCGCGTCATTGCCGGAAGGATGAGGCCAGCTAGCAGGCCGGCGCCGGCAATGCTGCCGCCGTAGACCATATAGCGCATCAGCACCTGGTTGTTCTCGTCGCCCAGGCGGGCCTCTGCGTCGCGAAGCTCCGATTCCGTGGCGGTCAGGGCTTCGTCCAGGGCCTTGCGGCGTGCTTCCAGCTCGTCAATCAGCGCCTTGCGTGAGTCGAGGGTTTCCTGCATGCCCTGAACGCGGGCCTTCCAGCTGTCATCGATGGTCTTGAGCTCTTCGCTGAGCTCGGCAACCTGCTGCTCCAGTTGTGGCAAGCGCTCGGCCTGGCCGGGCACTTCCTGCAGGTCGCTGCTGCGAATCCAGACACGGTCGCCGTTCTCGCCACGGATCTGGCTGTAATCGCCCTGGGTGTCGAGCAGCTCCACCTTCTGCCCGGAGGTAAGGCTGCCAACGATGCGATAGCCATCGGTCGGGCCGCTGCGCACGTAGGTGGTCAGCGTGTCACTGACCCAGCGGGCGCTGCTGGCTTCCTGGGCCTGGGCGGGTACGGCCAGGGCCAGCAATGTGCCGATCAGGCCGGCCCGGAAGGCGTTGCGCTGGCTGGGTGCAAGGGAAAAACGGGACAAAAGGGTGACGAGATGACGAGATAAGTACATGGCAGTCTTCGCGTTGAAAAGATGAAGGCCCCGGTGAACGGGCCGTAAATGAAAGCGGATCCGGCCAGGCCAGGAAGAAGCCGCCGCGCCGGGTCAGGCTGTTGTCGAGCGGGCGTGCCGAAGTGACCTGTTCATGTTCGGGAGGGGTGCATTCCCCCCGTGTGTGGGGCCTGGCCCCGTTGCACTGGCAGACAGGACTGACAACGAACCGACACGAGGGTTCATTAAATTTTCATTCAATCGTGCTTGTGACTACAGCTGCTCGATGTGCTGCGCCCGGATCATCACCTGCTCCTGGCGAAAGCGGGCCTCGAGTGACGTGCGGTATTGCTGCCACCAGCCGCGGTCCAGGTCCGCTGTCATGACTTCATACAGGATCAGGTCGTCGCGCACGGCATGCTCGTCGTCTTCGCACCAGAGCCCATCCACCGGGGCGCGTGCGTGCGCCGTCAGCCCGCCGAAGCGCTGCACCAGTTCGTCTCGCACGCTGGCAAAGAGCGTTTTGGGCAGAGGCTGCCCGGTGTTGTCGTAGAGCGGTAGCAGGAGCTGGATCAGGTACATGGCGTGTTCTCGAACGAGCAGGGCTATCCATCCGACCGCAAGCTGCCGTGCTTGACGTCAGCCCATCGGGAGACCGCTGGTAGGCACAAGCGAATTCAGCGGCGCGGCTGGACTCCAAGCAAGACATGCATTCGCTGGAGGTAACCCACAATGGAAGCGTCCAACCCCTCGGTCGCCGCGCTGCAGCGCGCGCAGGACATCACCTCTCGATGGTCGGACGGCGAGCTCGGCGCCGAAGAGGCGCAGCAGGCGCTCAGCGCCGTCTTCGAACAGTGGCAACCCACCGAGCCTGACACCGACGCCGAACGGGTCGCGGAGACGGCGCTGGCGGGCGCACGTATCGCCTTCAATGACTGGCAACAGCGTGGGGAAAACTGCGAGGAGCTGGTTGCGCAGTTGCGCTGGATACTCGATCCGTCGAAAGACGGCATCACCGATCCCGAGCTCAACGTCTACGCGCCGCAGCGCCCGGAATGAGGCGAGCGCCTTAGCGGACCAGCAGCCCCACCACGAGCAGCGCCAACGCCAGGGAAACGCCTTTCCAGAACAGCACCGGGTTGCGCTCCATCAGGGGCGGCCTGGCCTTGGCGAGAAAGGCCGGACTGGGCTGACGCAGCTCGAAGACGAACTCCGACAGATCCTCGTAGCGCTTGTAGGGGTCCGGGTGCAGCGCCTTGCGCAGGACGTCGTCGATCCACGCTGGCACCTCGCGGTCGTGGTCTCGAATCGGTTGATAGACGAGCTTTTTCTGTGCTGCGCGCGTTCGGCTGCGGGCGACCTGAGTGCCGTAAGGCAGGGCGCCGGTGAGCATCTGGTAGGTGATCACCGCCAACGAGAACATGTCCGAACGGGTGCTGCCGCTTTCTCCCAGGAAATACTCGGGTGCGGTGTACTGCGCCGTGCCCAGCAGGTCGCTGCGCTCGATGGGTGAGGCGATTTCCATGATGCCGGCGACCCGGGTCGAGCCGAAGTCGATGATTTTCACCGTGCCCGTGGTGTCGATCATGATGTTGGCCGGGCGCAGGTCCTGATGAAGCATCTCCAGGCGGTGGAAGGCGCGTAAGCCCTTGGCGATCTGCTCGACGATGCCGCGCACCGTTTCAAGATCTGGACGCGGGTGGTCGATCATCCATTGGGTCAGCGTCTGCCCGTCGATGAACTCGCTGACGCTGTACAGGTAGTTGCGCTTGCGGGTCTGCGCGCACGGCTTGACCACGTGGGGGCTGTCGATGCGCCGCGCGACCCATTCCTCGGTGAGAAAGCGTTCCAGGTACTGCAGGTCGCGCTGCAGGTCGATAGAGGGCGTCTTGATGATGACCGTCGCCTGGCTGTCATCGTCGATGGCGAGATAGACGTGACTGCGGCTGCTGGCGTGGACTTCGCGGACGATGGTGTAGCCATCGAACCTGGCGCGCGCCTCGAGGATGGGCGCAAAGGGCAGCTCGGTCAGTTTGTGGTAGAGCTCGTCGGCCTCCTGCAGGGGCAGGGCGTCGATACGCAGGATCTGCACCGTGAGGTTGTCGTCGCTGCCCTGTTCGAGGGCCTGCGCGACGATGGCTCGGGCGGCGGCGTCGAGGTCATCGGCGTACTGCGCGATGGCGCCTAGCATCGAAATGGCGCTGATGTACTCGTACACGCCATCGGTCGCCAGGATGAAGGTGTCGCCAAGCTCCACCGGTTCGGCGCGGTAGTCCAGGTCCAGTTGTGGATGGATGCCCAGCGCACGGCTCAGGTAGCTCTGCTGTTCGGAAAGCCACAGACGGTGATCGTTGGTGAGTTGCTCCAGGGCGTTGCCCTGGACGCGATAGATGCGTGAATCACCGGCATGAAACAGGTGCGCGGTAGTCGACTTGATGACCATCGCGCTGAAGGTGCAGACGTAGCCGCGATCCGGGTCGAAGCGGTCAGGTCCTCGCTGACCCTGCGAATGCAGCCAGGAATTGGTCGCCATCAGTACCCGCTGGGCCGATTTCTTCACCGACCAGGCATCGGAGGTGCAGTAGTAGTCGGCGAAAAAACCGGTCACGGCCGACTCGCTGGCGATGTGGCTGACGGCGCTACTGCTGATGCCGTCGGCCAGGGCAATGGCGATGCCTTTGCTGCTCAGCTGCGGCTCCCTGGGGATGTAGACGCCGTGGAAGTCCTGGTTGATGGCTTTGGGGCCCTTGTCGGTGTGTTGGCCCACCGAGACCTTGAGTTGTGTGCTCATGAAAGATCGGCTGCGGTCCCTGCGATGGGTAGGCCAGGACTGGCGGATGGACTGGCGCTCAAGGGAAGGTCACCGGATGGTCTGACACCGCGGCCCTCTCCCTTTGGGAGCGGGCCGGGGTGAGAGGAACGGCGGCGTGCACAAAGGCTCATCCCCATCCCTTGATCGCTCTCGCCGGTCGGGCTCGCACCGAGCGACCCGCCTTAGCGCACCAGCACGCGCTTGGCGCCCGTGCGTACATGCGTGGTGTAGAGCGTCAGGCCGGTAAAGGCCAGGCCGCCCACCAGGTTGCCCAGCGCGGTGGGGATCTCGTTCCAGATCATGTAATCCATGACCGAGAAATTGCCGCCCATGATCATGGCCGAAGGGAACAGAAACATGTTCACCACCGAATGCTCGAAGCCCATGAAGAAGAACAGCATGATCGGCATCCACATGGCGATCACCTTGCCGCTGACCGAGGTGGAGATCATCGCGCCGACGACGCCCATCGAGACCATCCAGTTGCACAGCATGCCGCGCAGGAAGATGGTCAGCCAGCCGGCCAGGCCGAACTCGGCGTAGCCCAGGGTGCGCGACTCGCCGACGTGCGAGATTTTCTCGCCGACCGGCCCCGGGTCGGTGGAGAACCCCATGGTGAACATGAACGCCACCATGAAGGCCACCAGCAGCGCGCCGCCGAAGTTGCCCAGGAACACCAGGCCCCAGTTGCGCAGCACACCCTTGACGGTCACGCCAGGGCGTTTGTCCAGCAAGGCCAGTGGGGTGAGCACGAAAACGCCGGTGAGCAAGTCGAAGCCCATCAGGTAAAGCATGATGAAGCCGACCGGGAACAGCATCGCCCCCACCAGTGGCGAGCCGGTCTGCACCGTGACGGTCACGGCGAACACCGCAGCCAGGGCGAGGATCGCACCGGCCATGAAGGCGCGGATCAGGGTGTCGCGAGTGGACATGTAGATCTTGGATTCACCCGCGTCGACCATCTTGGTGACGAATTCCGAAGGAACGAGGTAGGACATTAGTCGATTCTCAGTGTGTTGGCTGTTAGCCGATATTCCGGCCTTTAGATTCGAGTGAGCGCTTCCGTAGGGGCCGCTGTTGCCAATCGAGTTCGGCCCTACGAATTCATGCCCCGCCCGTTTGAGCGATTTCCACCGCATCGCCATTGAGGCGCACGGGCCAGACCTGCAATTGCTGTTCCGGATACTCCAGGCAGCTGCCATCGGCCAGGCGGAAGTGCTGCTTGTACAGCGGCGAGGCGATCACCAGGTCGCCCTTGAGCTGCCCCACAATGCCGCGACCGATGACATTGGCGCCCGATTTCGGGTCCTTGTTGGCGATGGCGAAGACCTGCTCGCCGGTCTCCGTATCGGGCAGGTGAAACAGCGCCACCTGCTCACCATCGAGCCAGGCGACCACACCCGAATTGGCGACCAGGTCGCGGCGGCTGCACAGCGGACGCCAGCGGACGGACTCGGTCGGTTGCATGCGTACGGCGTTTGGCTGGCTCATCAGAGCACCTCCTCGGTGACGGGAATCAGGTGGAGTTCGGATGCGTGCACCGGACGGCGCTGGCCACGCTCCTTGACGAAGTGGATGTCCGGGTCGCCGCGCTGGTCGTTGACGAAGGTGCGGAAGCGCTTGAGCTTCTCCGGATCCTTGATGGCGTTGGCCCATTCGCATTCGTAGCGGTCGACCACCAGCTGCATCTGCGCCTCGAGCTCGGCGGCCAGGCCCAGGTTGTCGTCGATGATGACTTGCTTGAGGTAGTCCAGGCCGCCCTCGAGCGACTCGCGCCACACCGAGGTGCGCTGCAGCTTGTCTGCGGTGCGGATGTAGAACATCAAGAAGCGGTCGATGTAGCGCACCAGGGTTTCGTCATCGAGGTCGGTCGCAAACAGCTCGGCGTGGCGCGGGCGCATCCCGCCATTACCGGCCACATAGAGGTTCCAGCCCTTGTCGGTGGCGATCACGCCGACGTCCTTGCTCTGCGCTTCGGCGCATTCCCGGGTGCAGCCGGAGACGGCGAACTTGATCTTGTGCGGCGAGCGCAGGCCCTTGTAGCGATTCTCCAGATGCAGCGCCATGCCGACGCTGTCCTGCACGCCATAGCGGCACCAGGTGCTGCCAACGCAGGATTTCACCGTGCGCAGGCTCTTGCCGTAGGCGTGGCCGGTTTCGAAGCCAGCTTCGATCAGCTCGCCCCAGATGTCCGGCAGCTCGTGCAACTGGGCGCCGAACAGGTCGATGCGCTGGCCGCCCGTGATCTTGGTGTAGAGGTCGTATTTCTTGGCGACGGCACCCAGGGCGATCAGCTTGTCCGGGGTGATCTCGCCGCCGGCGATGCGCGGCACGATGGAGTAGGTGCCGTTCTTCTGCATGTTCGCCATGAAGGTGTCGTTGGTGTCCTGCAGCGGGATCAGCGCCGGGTCGGTGATCGGCTGGTTCCAGCAGGAGGCGAGGATCGAGCCCACCGCCGGCTTGCAGATATCGCAGCCGGTGTGACCGCGGCCGTGCTTGGCGAGCAGCTCCTGGAAGCTGAGGATGCCTTCGACGCGGACGATCCCGTAGAGCTCCTGCCGGGTATGGGCGAAGTGCTCGCACAGGCTCTTGTCGACTTCCACGCCGCGCGCGGCCAGCTCGTGTTCGAAGACCTGCTTGAGCAGGGCCGAGCAGCCGCCGCATCCGGTACCGGCCTTGGTCGCCGCCTTCAGCTCGCCGAGGTCGGTGAGACCGGCATCGACCTGGCAGCACACCGCGCCCTTGGTGACGTTGTGGCAGGAGCAGATGGTCGCGGTGTCGGGCAGGGCATCGGCACCCAGCGCCGGCGCGCCTTCGCCAGCCGGGAGGATCAGGCTCGACGGGTCGGTCGGCAGCTTGAGGCCGTTCTGCGCGTACTGCAGCAGGGTGTCGTAGTAACTGTTGTCGCCGATCAGCACCGCGCCGATCACCCGCTTGCCGTCCTCGGAAAGCACCAGACGGCGGTAGCTCGCGTTGGCTTCATCGATGAAGCGGTAGCTCTTGGCGCCCGGCGTGGCGGCGTGGGCGTCGCCGATGGAGCCGACGTCGACCCCGAGCAACTTGAGTTTGGTGGACATGTCGGCACCGCTGAAGGGCTGGTGCGGCTGGCCGCAGAGCAGGGCGGCCAGGTTGCGGGCCATGGTGTAGCCGGGGGCGACCAGGCCGAAGATCATGCCGTTCCAGGATGCGCACTCGCCAATGGCGAAGATCGAGGGGTCGCTGGTGCGGTAGTCGGCGTCGATCACGATGCCGCCGCGCGGCGCGATCTCCAGTTCGGCGCTGCGCCCGAGCGCATCCTGCGGGCGGATGCCGGCGGAAAAGACGATCAGGTCGGTTTCCAGATACTCACATCTACCATCAGCGCCATCCTGGAAATTCATGCGGTAGGCGTATTGCTCACCCGCGATGATTTCCTGCGTGGCGCGCGACAGGTGCACACCGACGCCCAGCGCCTCGATGCGCGCCTTGAGCGCCTTGCCGCCTTCGTCGTCGAGCTGCACCGGCATCAGGCGCGGAGCGAACTCGACGACATGGGCTTCCAGCCCGAGTGACTTCAGCGCATTGGCCGCTTCCAGCCCGAGCAGACCACCGCCGACCACCACGCCGCGCTTGGCATGGCTGGCCGCCGCGCGAATGGCATCGAGGTCGTCGAGCGTGCGGTAGACCAGGCGCGAATGGCCTTCGGCACCGGGGATCGGTGGTACGAACGGATAGGAGCCGGTCGCCAGGATCAGCTTGTCATAGGCCTGGCGGCCTTCGGTCGTGACGACTTCCTTGCGCTCGCGGTCGATTTCGAGCACCTGCACGCCCAGGTGCAGGTTCACGCCGTGTTCGCCGTAATAGCCGGCGTCGCACAGTGCCAGGGAGTCGGCATCGCGGCCGCCGAAGTACTCGGACAGGTGCACCCGGTCATAGGCGCGCTGGCGCTCTTCGCCGTACACATGGATCTGGTACTGGCCCAGCGCACCGCGCTCGACCAGCTGTTCGACGCAGTGGTGGCCCACCATCCCGTTGCCGATGACGACCAGCGTTTCACTCTTGATCGGGGTGACGATTGCGTTCATGACCGGTTCCTCCGTCGAGACCTGGGGCGGACTCGTCGTACAAAAACAAAAAGGCGCCTGGAGCTGTCGGCAGCTCCAGGCGCCTTTGCCTGGTATTCATGGATTGTGTGGGGGTGTTGACGCGAGCCACGTTGCCCGCTGCACCCGTCCCGTGCCTTCTGGCTGATGGTCGTCGCTGACCCCGGGGAGGCCACCGAAAGGGTCGGCAGCCGTTGTTCGTGATGAAGCAGATTGCATGCCAGGCCCGTCCCAGCTGCACGGGTTGGCGGTGCAGCCGCTGGCCGGCGAGCCCTGCACGGGCCGCTCAGTGGTTGCGACGGTGCGCTGCCGGGCAGGACCATCGCCGAGCATTGACCTATAAAGGTGCGATGGCCGTGCCCATTCCCTTTTTTGGGGCGTGTGGCCGAGAACTTTGCCGCCTGGCTCCGGTCGGTACTCCACCTGTGACCCGCCACATCGCCGCGGCGCAGACCCGAATGGCTGGAGGGCCCGTGAATACCATCATCGAACAACCCGTACTGCTGGGCATGATGCGCCTGACCCAGTATCCGGAGCTGGCACAACCCCGGGCGCTGCTCGACTTCATCGAGCGCTGTGTCGAGCTGGGCGTCAGCGGCTTTGACCATGCCGACATCTACGCTGGCGGAGACTGCGAGGCGCTGTTCGGCGCTGCCCTGCGCTTGAAGCCCGAACTGCGGCGCCAGATCCAGCTGATCGGCAAGGCGGATATCGTGCTCGCCGATCAAGACCGCTCGCGTTGGTCGGTCAAGCACTACAACACCGAGGCTGCCTACCTGAAGACGGCGGTCGAGGGCACCCTCAAGCGCCTGGGCGTCGAGCGGCTCGACGGCTTCCTGTTGCACCGGCCGGATCCGCTGTTGCGCGTGGAGGAGGTTGCCCGCGCGCTGGACGACCTGGTTGCCGGCGGCAAGGTGGCCTGGTTGGGCGTGTCCAATGCCGAGCTGCTGCAATGCCAGGTGCTGGCGCGCGAATTGCCGATTCGCTGCAATCAGATCGAACTATCCTTGCAGGCGCAGGCGGCGGTCTGGGATGGCCGGCTACATGGTCTGCAGAGCGAAGGTATTCAGGTGCTGGCGTGGTCGCCAATGGCCGCGGGACGCTTCACGCCGGCGCTGCAGCAGTCGCTCGACGCCGTGGCGGCCGATGTTGGCGCGACGCCCAACCAGGTGGCACTGGCCTGGTTGCGCCGCCTGCCGGGCCGTCCGGTACCCATCCTGGGAAGCCTGCGCTGGGAGCGGATCGAAGAAGCGGTCACCGGTGCTTCACTGGAGCTGGATCGGCCCACCTGGTACTACCTGGCCGAAGCCGCGCGCGGGCATGCGGTCGCCTGATCGAGGCATGCGCCAGGGAATCGTCGACTGGAGCGCGAAGCGCCATATGGCTGACATAGTCGCGGCATAAGGTGGGCACGACGCCGCACCTGCGCCGGTCGCGCGCCGCGGCACTGCCCATGGAGAAAGCCCGATGCGTATTCTGAAGCCGTTGGTCGTCGCCCTTGCCGCGGCGTTGTCTGTCCCCGTAATGGCCGCCAGCAACACCCTGGTCGGCTGGGCGATGATGCCCGCCGACACCTTCTCGGATGGGCCGACGTCCGGGCAGATGGTGTCTGGCAATCCCTACGGCACCTTCACGCCGCCTTATGAAGGGCGCCAACCCGTGCAGGGCTTCTCCGCGATCCTGCCTGGCGCGGACGAGAACAGCTTCATCGTCATGACCGACAACGGCTTCGGCGCCCAGGGCAACTCCGCCGATACGCTGCTGCGCCTGTACAGCGTGCGGCCCGATTTCCGCACCGCCAGCGGCGGCAGCGGCAAGGTCAGCGCCAGTGACTATCACAGCGGCACGCCACTGGCGCGATTCATCGGCCCGTCACGTCTGAGCATCAACGACATCAACCAAACGCTGGGCTTGCCGATCCAGGCTGACTACCGCTTCTACTACAACGATGGCTCCAAGCCTGCCGTAGACGGCGACATCATATTCGGGCGGCTGCTGACGGGCGCGGATCTGGATGTCGAATCGGTGCGGCGCGACCGGAGCTGCGCCATGTGGTTCGGCGATGAGTTCGGGCCCTACCTGATCAAGACCGACGCCTCCGGCACCGTGCTGCGCAGCGCCATCTCGCTACCGGGCGTCTATGCGCCGCAACACGCCGATGTGCTCGCCGGCCGGGCCACGGCCAACCTGGGCAGTTCCGGCGGTTTCGAAGGCATGGCGATCAACCCGCGCGGCGACCGGCTGTATACGCTCCTGGAGAAAACGGTCGACGGCGACCCGGACGGCAGCCTGCGAATCAGCGAGTTCGACATCGATCAGGAACGCTACACCGGGCGGGTCATGTTCTATCGTCTGCAGGCGCCGAACCATGCCATCGGCGACATGACTGCCCTCGACGACTCCCGCTTTCTGGTGATCGAGCGCAACGGTGATACCGCCACCCGTGGCGAGCCTTTCAAGCGCATCTATTTGATCGACACCCGCCAGGTCGCCAACGGCGGGGTCGTGCACAAGACCGAGCTGGTCGACCTGATGCGTTTGGACGACCCGGACGACCTCAATCGCGATGGCCAGCGCCAGTTCACCTTTCCCTACGTGACCATCGAAAGCGTCTTGCCGCTGGATTCGCGTACGCTGCTGGTCACCAACGACAACAATTTCCCCGGCGGCGGCGGGCGTGAGTTGGCCGCGGACGTGACGGAATTCCTCAAGATCCGCCTGGCCCAACCGATTCCCGGCGTACGGCCGCCGCACCTGCAGCAGGCGAAGGACGCGCGCCGGTGCCAAACGGTGGTTGGAGCCAACCAGCGCTGATCCGCGTCTGGCCGGGCCGACGGTCTCATCCAGGGATCCTTGGCCTGGTCGGCTCGGGCGAAGGGTTGCCGGTTTGACGGCGCGTTCGTGCTGAGCAGCCTGGTCAGGCCTCGCCCACCTGCACCACCAGTTTCCCGAAGTTCTTGCCCTCCAGCAGGCCTATGAAGGCGTCGGGTGCGTTCTCCAGGCCTTGAACGATCTGCTCGCGGTACTTGACCTTGCCGTCGGCGTACCAGGCGCTCATGTCGCGGGCGAACTCGTCATAGCGGTGACCGTAGTCGTCGAAGATGATGAACCCCTGCATGCGCATGCGCTTTTTCAGCAGCGTCTCGAGCAACAGGGGCAGGCGGTCGGGCCCGTCCGGCAGATCGGTGCTGTTGTACTGGGCGACCACGCCGCATACGGGCACGCGTGCGCGAGTGTTCAGCAGCGGTAGCACGGCATCGAACACCTTGCCGCCGACGTTCTCGAAATACACATCGATGCCGTCCGGACACTGCTTGGCCAGTTGCTCGGCGAAATCTGTTGCACGGTGATCGATACAGGCATCGAAACCGAGGGTATCGACCGCGTGGCGACATTTCTCGGCGCCGCCGGCGATCCCCACGACACGGCAACCCTTGAGTTTGCCGATCTGACCGACCGTGGCGCCGACCGGCCCGGTGGCCGCTGCGACCACCAGGGTTTCTCCGGCTTTCGGCTGCCCGATGTCCAGCAGACCCATATAAGCAGTGAAGCCCGGCATGCCCAGCACACCCAGCGCATGCGAGGGATGCTTCATGTCGCGGGCGAGCTTGATCAGGCCGGTGCCGTCGGAGAGGGCGTAGTCCTGCCAACCATTGCCGGACAGCACCCAGTCGCCCTCGCTGAAGTCCGGATGTCGCGATTCGGCAACGCGGGAGACCGTACCGCCAACCATCACGTCATCGATCTCCATCGGCGGGGCATAGGAAGGCCCGGCGCTCATTCGGCCCCGCATGTAGGGGTCCAGCGATAGATAGACGGTACGCAGCAACAGCTGGCCTTCATGGGGCTCCGGCACCGGCCCGGTTTCCAGACGAAAGTTATCCGGCGCGGGCGCGCCATGCGGGCGCGAGGCCAGGTGAATATGGCGATTGTGCTGGCGGATCTGGGACATGACTGATACCTCAAGGCAGGGTGAACGCTGTGCAGATTGGGAGCACGACCGAGCATGAGCGTTCCCTTTTCGCGCCCGACAGGCGTGCCCGGAAAGCAGGCAATTTTCAAATCGCCATCATCGCGAAAAATTTCGTTACGTAACGCTGAACCAGGCGCGCGCTGGCGGGTCCGAGCAAAGCATCATGGCTGAATGCAAGTACAGTCGCGGCTCCTGCGAACGCTGTGCATCTGGCCAATATGGATTGACCGCACCTGCCTCCCGAACGTTACCGAGCGACCTATGGATCAGATATACGCCGTCGTGCTGTCGTACAAACGCAAGGATTTGCTCAAACGCTGCCTTGAAGGAATCAACGCGCAAAGCCGGCCCTGCGACGGCATCATCGTCGTGGACAACGCCAGCAACGATGGCACCGAGGAGATGTTGCTCGAATCGTCGCTGCCCAACCTCAAGGTTTTCGTTCTCTCGCGTAACACCGGTGCCTCCGGCGGCTTCAGTGCCGGTTTCCGCCTGGCCTACCAGAGTGGGGCCGATTTCGTCTGGATGATGGATGACGATGTCATCCCCGAGCCGGACGCCCTGGAGAACCTGCTCAAGGCCGACGAGCAGCTCGCAGCTCGCCAGCAGCCGCGGTCCTACCTCATCTCTCGCGCCTATACCGAAGACGGCCAGCTGACCAACGTGCCTCAGGTCGATGCACGGCCCAATGCCATCGACTACGAGAACTGGCCGGCCATGCTCGACCTCGGCCTGGTCCCCGTACGGCCAGCAACCTACGTCTCTATCCTGGTGCCTCGCGCATCCCTGGCGCGATATGGCCTGCCGCTCGCCCCGATGTTCATGTGGGGCGACGACACCGAGTTCACCTTGCGCATCAGCCAGGACGCACCCGGCTACCTCGTCGGCAGCAGCCGCGTCTTGCATTTGCGTCAGGTCAGCGGGGCGCTGGACATCATGCGTGAGCAGAATCCGCAACGGATCGCCCTGCACAAGCATCTGGTGCGCAATGAGCTGTACATCGCCCGGCGTTATTCCCGTTCGCGCCGCGTGGTGCGTCTGCTGCTATCGCGCCTGCTGTTCGTAGCCCGGCTGGTTGCCCGTGGCCAGTACAACAAAGCGCGAATCGTCTACGCCGGGCTGCGTGAAAGCTTCAGTTTCGCCCCGACACCGGAAGCCGCTGACGCCCCGCTAGCAGCGCTCGGTGTCAGCGTGCGCGAACTCATCCCAAAAGGCACCGCGCAGGCCATGGAACAGTCGGTGGCGAGTGTGGCCGCCGAAGAGGACGCGCTTGTCAGAGGCTCCAGTCAGAACATGCGCGTGCTGGTGTGCGGTGCGGGCGGGCAGGTCGGGCACTGCGTGGTCAACCAGGCGGCGAGTTTCGGACTCGAAGCGATCGGCCTGACCCGCCAGGAACTCGACATCACGTCCCCGACGCAGATCCAACAAGCGATCGAGCGATATCGGCCTGCACTGATTATCAACGCGGCCGCCTATACCAACCTCGACCACGCTGAGGCCGAAGTCGCCAAGGCCGAAGCAGTCAACTGCGAGGGTGCGAGAAACCTCGCCGAAGCGGCGAAGCGCCATGGCATCCCGCTGTTCCATCTCTCCAGTGAGTATGTCTTCGACGGGGAGGGCACGGCACCTTACCGGGAAAGCGATGCGGCCGAACCGCGCAGCGTCTACGGCAAGACGAGGCGGGCGGGCGAAGCGGCAATCACCGAGACCCTGGACCATCACCTTATCCTGCGGACCAGTTGGATCTACAGTGAGCACGGCAACAACTTCGTCAAGACCATGCTCAATGTCGGCAGCAAGACCGAGGAAGTCTCGGTCGTCAGCGACCAGCTCGGCTGCCCGACGCGCGCTCGCAGCGTCGCGCGCGTGCTGATCGAGCTGGCCCTGCGCTACTGCCGTGACGGCCAACTGCAGTGGGGCTTGTACCACTACAGTGGAGCGTCCTGGTGCTCATGGGCGGACTTTGCCACGGCCATCTTCCACGAAGCGGAGATCGCCGGCCTGATCGAGAAGGCCCCTCGCGTGCTGCCGGTCGCCAGCGAGCAGCTACCACGCGCCGCGGTTCGCCCTGCCTGGTCCGTACTGGACTGCAGCCTGATCGAAAGCACCTTCGGCATTCGCCCCAAGCCCTGGCGCGAAGAGCTCCATCATGTGATCCGACAGATGAGCGACCGGCCGACGACACCCGCCGGCCCAGCGCCGAGCCGCGTACCGTTCAAGGCATACCCATTCAGCGTCGGCGAGCCGCCCGCGCCGATGCTCGCCGCGCAAACCGCGCTGCGCAGCTGAGATGTGAAAAACTTTTTCAGAATGTTTCTGTCCGATGTGCAATCCAAACTGGAAGGAATGTGTCATGAGCGACGCAACAGTTAAAAGAATAGGGGTTTCAGGCACAGGGATGATCTCGCACTGTTTCGTTCGCTTGATCATGCAGCATTACAAGGACGTGACCATCAGCCGCGTGCTGACGCGCCGCAAGCTTGACGAACTTGCAGGCTTTCCCCTGCCAATGGCGCTGACCAATTCGATCGACGACCTGATCGAGCATTCGGACATCATCGTCGAGTGCTCCGGTGACGTCTTCTATGGCACCGAAGTGGTCGAGCGTGCCTTCGAAGCCGGCTTGCCGGTCGTGACCGTCAATGCCGAGCTGCAGGTGACCACCGGCTCCTACCTCGCGGGCCAGGGGCTCATTACCGAAGCGGAAGGTGACCAGCCGGGGTCGCTGGCCGCGCTGCACGAGGATGCCGTGCAGATGGGCTTCACCCCGCTGGTCTACGGCAACATGAAGGGTTATCTGAACCACAATCCCAGCCGAGAGGACATGGCGTACTGGTCGGCCAAACAGGGCACCAGCATTACCCAAACCACGTCATTTACGGACGGCACCAAGGTGCAGATCGAGCAGGTCGTGGTCGGCAATGGCTTCGGCGCGACCATTTCGCGGCCTGGGCTGGAAGGGTTGGCCTCGACCAACCTGGACGTGAGCGCCAACGTGCTCGGGTTGATCGCGGACGGGCTGGGCCAGCCGATCGTCGATTACGTGATCCCGAGTGGCTATTCGGCGGGCGGTGTCTTTCTCGTCTGCCGTCATGACGAGAACCAGGCACCGGCGATCGAATACTTCAAGCTTGGACGCGGCCCGTATTACGTGCTGACCCGGCCGTTCCACCTCTGCTCGCTGGAGGTTGGCAAAACCGTACGCCGCGTGCTGGCCGGAGGCGGCGTCCTGCTCAACAACTCCGTCGCACCTACGCTGGGTGTCGCCGCGATTGCCAAGCGCGAGATGAAGCCGGGCGATGTCATCGAGCGCGGCATCGGTGGGTTCGACGTGCGCGGTGAGGCGATTCGCCTGGCAGACGAGACGGATCACGTGCCGATCGGCCTGTTGCGCCATACAGCGCTAAGGCGCGCGGTCGAACCCGGCCAGATGATCACCTTCGATGACGTCGACCTGCTGCCGAGTCGTGCGCTGGACATCGTTGTCCAGCAACGCGACAAGCTGAAAGCCAAACAGGAAGCGGCGCCCGTTATCCTGCCCAACCTGCGGCAGGTCGCACAGTGAGGCGGGCCGGCGGCGAGTCAGAGATCTGGGCCGATGGCTACAGTTATCTGGAGCTTCGTCATGACGTGCTGGGGCTTGTCCCGTATCACCACGAAACGCGGCCGGCGGCTTGTACGCGACAACCGCTGGAGCCTGTGTTGCGCAAGCCCTTGAACCTTGCCAAGTCCACTCAAGCGGATTACCCGTTCACGGCTTGAGGCGAGGTGGAATAACGCGTCGTTGAGGTCCGGTGCTACCGCGCGACATGCGCGGTCGCCGGACCTCCGGCTTCGACGCATGCTGGCGCCTGGCGCGGTTTTGAACGCCGTGACCTACCGGGGATTCGCCCTCGAAGACTACGTGCCGCATTTGGATCAGAAGCGCTGTCGCAGCGGCTTGCCCGCTATTCGCCAGCGACCACGCCCGGCTCGCACAGCGCTGACCACAGGTTGCGAGCGAGCCGCACCACCGCACCTCCAAACAGAGCAGCCTCGTTCTGAGCGTCCTGCTCGGTGTCGAACATCGCCAACACGCTACCGTAGGAATAGACGACGCCCCACTGCACGACGTCCTGCCCCTCTACCGATGAAATATCCATTTGCTGACTGCCCTAAAAGATGTTGCGACGGAATCACGGCGCATTGATAGCATTCCGTCAATATCTCGGCAATTGCCGTCCGGCGGATGCCCCGCGCTGAGTGCTCTCCAAGGCCGCTGCGCCCGCATAGGGCGCCAGGAGCCTAATCAAAGAATGCCGCTCGCGCTGCATCGTGTGGATCGCGAGCGGCATGACATCACGGCCCATTGACTACTGGAAGGCTGCTGCTGGCGGCTCGTTCATATCCTTCCCTGGCCCGTCACGAGCGGGCAGGATGCGTTTCATGGCCCATTGGCGTCGCGTCGGGCAGGGTGACTCGAGGCGTTTCGAAGTCCGGGCTGTGCACTTCCGAGTCCAGCGGCATGTGGGCATATCGTTGCTTGTCCGCTGCGCCCTCGGGCGCGCGGGGGGCGTCATCGTGCTCGGTCAGGATGCGTTTCGCCTCGCAGCGGCCACTGACGCCGCGGGCGAGGGCCATGCCGCCCATGGCCAGTTGAACGATCCCGCCGAGTCCGCCGCGGCGAAGGCCTTTGCCCATCAGCATCAAACCGCCCGCGACGGACGCCGCGCGCTCCCAGCCATGGACATTCTGCGCTGCGCTCTTGCTGAACATGCGATTCATTGAGACCTCCGGTCGCTATCGAAAATGGATGATTCGGCTCGCGTTGCACTGTCGAGGATCAGCCCAGCGGGCTCTCGTCCCGGTCTTCCCGCTCGTCCGTATCTGTGGTGTCTATGGAGTCAGGTACATCGCCGTACTCGTCGAAGTCCGGCGGTGTCTGGCTGTCATCGGAGTGGGGCTTGTCGTTCATCTGGTTCACCTCGCCTTGTACCGATTGGGCAGCGTGGCGCGGCCAAACGTTCTAAGCGGCGGATGAATGGAGAGGCGCGGGACCGGTCTTACATCGTGCAGGCTTGACAGCCCCAGCACCGGTCCCTCAAATTCCACTAAACGTAATTTGATTACGCAAAACAATAACGACGCGCATCCGCGCTCAAGCCTGGCGCCCACCATGGACCTATACACCTATTACCGCTCCACATCGTCCTATCGGGTTCGCATCGCGCTGGCCCTGAAAGGCCTGGACTACCGAGCGGTGCCGGTCAACCTGATCCGCGACGGGGGCGAGCATCGGCAGGCGTCTTATCTGGCGCTGAACCCGCAGGGCCGCGTGCCGACACTGACCACGGACGAAGGCGAGCAGATCATCCAGTCCCCGGCGATTCTCGAATACATCGAGGAGCGTTACCCCGACGTGCCGCTGCTGCCCACCGATCCGCTGGCACGCGCCCGCCATCGCAGCGTTGCGGCGCTGATCGGCTGCGATATCCATCCGCTGCATAATGTCGCCGTCCTCAACCGGCTGCGCTCGCTGGATGTCGGCGAGGAGCAGGTAATGGCCTGGATCGCGCACTGGGTTGGCGAAGGGCTCAAGGCGGTCGAGGCGCTGATCGGGGACGAGGGCTACTGCTTCGGCGAGCCGGGCATGGCCGACGTCTACCTGTTGCCGCAACTCTATGCAGCGCGGCGTTTCAACGTGCCGCTGGATAGCTATTCGCGAATCCTGCGCGTCGAGCGCCTGGCTTTGGCGCATCCTGCATTCCATACCGCGCATCCCGATGCCCAGCCGGACAAACCCGAGTGAGCCCGCAGCCATGAAAACCCTGGGCTTTCGACTCATCCTTGGTGACCACCTCGGCCGTAGCGTTCGAGGCATTTCCTGTGCACCGCCAGGCTGACGACCACCCGTTTCGTCATCCCTCAAGCACAGACCGTCAAGGAGCCAATCATGGCCGATCTTTTTGAAAACCCCATGGGCCTCATGGGCTTCGAGTTCATCGAATTTGCATCACCCACCGCGAACGTCATCGAACCTGTGCTGGAAAGCATGGGCTTCTCGCATGTTGCCAATCACCGTTCGAAAGATGTGGCGCTGTATCGCCAGGGCGAGATCAACGCCATCGTCAACCGCGAGCCGAAGAGCCACGCCGCCTACTTTGCCGCCGAGCACGGCCCGTCGGTGTGCGGCATGGCCTTTCGTGTGAAGGACTCGCACCAGGCCTACGCCAAGGCGTTGGAGCTCGGCGCGCAGGCCGTCGACATGCCCACCGGGCCGATGGAGCTGCGCCTGCCGGCAATCAAGGGCATCGGCGGCGCACCGCTGTATCTGATCGACCGCTTCGGCGAAGGCAGCTCGATCTACGACATCGATTTCGTTTTCCTCGAGGGCGTCGACCGTCACCCGGCGGGCGCTGGGCTGAAACTCATCGACCACCTGACCCACAACGTCTACCGCGGCCGCATGGCCTACTGGGCGGACTTCTACGAGAAGCTGTTCAACTTCCGCGAGATCCGCTACTTCGACATCAAGGGCGAATACACGGGCCTGACGTCCAAGGCCATGACCGCGCCGGACGGCATGATCCGCATCCCGTTGAACGAGGAATCGAGCAAGGGCGCCGGGCAGATCGAAGAATTCCTCATGCAGTTCAACGGCGAGGGCATCCAGCACGTGGCCTTCCTCACCGACGACCTGATCAAGACCTGGGACGCGCTCAAGGCCCGCGGCACGAAATTCATGACCGCGCCGCCGGATACCTACTACGAGATGCTCGAAGGGCGTGTGCCGAACCACGGCGAGCCGGTGGATGAGCTGAAGTCGCGCGGCATTCTGCTCGACGGCACCTCCGAAGGCGGTGAACGTCGGCTGTTGCTGCAGATTTTCTCGGCGACGCTGCTTGGCCCGGTGTTCTTCGAGTTCATCCAGCGAAAGGGCGACAGCGGGTTCGGCGAAGGCAACTTCAAGGCGCTGTTCGAATCCATCGAGCGCGACCAGATCCAACGCGGCGTGCTCAGCACCGCGGAGTGACCCTCGCCACGGCGGCCGCTCTGGCTGCCGTGCATTCGAGCCGGGCGCGCAGGGAGCGCGCCTGGCTTGTGCGCTACGGCGCCGAAACCACCGGCAACCACAAGGCCAGGGCAATCAGCGTCGCCAGCAGCACCGGCGGGGTAATGATCAGCCCCACCTTCATGTATTGACCCCAGCTGATGCGGTAGCCCTTGCCGGCCAGCACGTGCAGCCAGAGCAGCGTCGCCAGGCTGCCGATCGGGGTGAATTTCGGCCCCAGGTCATTGCCGACGACGTTCGCGAGGACCATCAGCTCACGCACCAGCGGGGCGACCTGCACCTGGTCGACCGCCAGCGCGCCGATCAGCGTGGCGGGCAAGTTGTTCATGACTGATGCCAGGATCGCCACGGCAAAGCCGGTGCCGATGGTCGCGACGAGCTCACCTCGCGCCGCCAGCCAGGCCAGCACCTCGGCGGCCCAGGCCGTCAGCCAGGCATTGCCCAGCCCGTAGACCACCAGATACATCCCTACCGAAAACAGCACGATCTGCCAGGGTGCATTGCCGAGTACGGTGCGCATGGAGATGACATGCCCCTTGCCTGACGACAGCCAACGGCCCGCGATGGCCATCAGCACCAGGGCGGCGCTGCCCATGATCAGGGCGATGGGAATCTCCCAGCGGGCAGTCACGAAGAGTGCTACCAGCAGCAGTGTCAGCAAGGGGAACGCTGCCCGGAACACCTGGTGGTCGCGAATGGCGGTTGCGGGTGCTTCCAGCCGCTCGACAGGGTAGCGGTGGGGAATCTCACGGCGAAAATAGAGCCCGACGACGATCAGCGTGGCCAGGAGCGACACCAGGTTCACCGGCACCATGACCTGCGCGTAACGCGTGAAGGACACGCCGAAGTAGTTCGCTGTCACGATGTTGACCAGGTTGGACGTCACCAGCGGCAGGCTCGTGGTATCGGCGACGAAACCGGTGGCGATGATGAAGGCCAGGGCCGCCGGCGGGCTGAAGTCCAGGCGGATCAGGATCGCCAGCACGATGGGCGTGAGCAGCAGGGCGGCGCCATCGTTGGCGAACAGCGCACTGATCATCGCGCCCAGAACGACGATCAACGGAAACAGCAGGCGGCCGCGGCCACGCCCCCAGCGAGCGATGTGCAGCGCGGCCCAGGCGAAGAAGCCGGCCTCGTCGAGGATCAGGGAGATGATGATCAGCGCGACGAAGGTGAAGGTGGCGTCCCAGACGATGCCCCAGACCACGCCCACGTCGGCCAGGCCAACCACTCCCGTGCCCAACGCGACCGCCGCGCCGGCGAGCGCGCTCCAGCCGATGCCAAGCCCCTTGGGCTGCCAGATCACCAGGGTCAGGGTGGCGAGAAAGATCGTGAGCGCAAGCATCGGTTGTCCGTTACGAGAGAGGTTTAAAGCCAGCCTGGTGACTGCCAGACCAGGCCGAAGGAGGCAGGTTTACCCGGCGAATCGGATCCCTCGCCGAGCGAGAAACCCGCGCCAGACGCTGCGGTCGGGTGCGGGTGGCGACTATAGGTGAGGGGCGCCGTCAGGCCAAGCGGTCAAGCGGGTCGACGCCGCTGATTAGTTGTACATGAATGTGCGTGTTGTAGAACTTTTAGCCGTTTCGTTGATCGCAAATAAGGAAGGTGCTCGCACCCCGCTGGGCGCCATGCTGTCCTTTCAGGTGCGTTGATGGCGAACAAAGGCGACCACGATTTCCGCGTCGATAACAGCTCTACTGGTGACATCTCCGGCTCCGGCAAGAACATCTTCTTCGCCGCGGTGGAAACCACCCGCATGCCCATGATCGTCACGGACCCGAACCGTGACGACAACCCGATCATCTTCGCCAACCGCTCGTTTCTCGAGATGACCGGCTATACCCGAGACGAGATCGTTGGACGCAACTGCCGCTTTCTCCAGGGGCCGGAAACGGACCGCGCCGTGGTCGCGCAGGTACGAGAAGCGGTGGAGGCTCGCTGTGAGGTGTCGGTCGAGCTGATCAACTACCGCAAGGACGGTTCCACCTTCTGGAATGCGCTATTCATTTCCCCGGTCTACAACGATGCCGGTGACCTCATCTATTTCTTTGCCTCCCAATTGGATGTGAGCCGCCGCCGTGACGCCGAGGAGGGGCTTCGCCAGGCGCAGAAGATGGAAGCGCTGGGCCAGCTCACCGGGGGTATCGCGCACGACTTCAACAACCTGCTCCAGGTCATGATCGGCTACCTCGAAGTGCTGGACCGCGCCGCCATGAAGCCCACCTACGACCAGGAGCGGATCCAGCGCAGCGTTCGCCATGCACGCAGCGCTGCGGACCGGGCCGCCACGCTCACCCAGCAACTGCTGGCGTTTTCGCGCAAGCAGAAACTGGAAGGGCGGGTGCTCAACCTCAACACCCTGATCAGCGACCTGCAGGAGCTGGCCGAGCGCACCCTGGGCAGTGCGCGGATACGACACAACTTCGACGCCAACCTGTGGAACTGCCGCATCGACCCGACACAGGCTGAAGTGGCCTTCTTGAACATCCTGATCAACGCGCGGGATGCGCTGGACGGTCGCGAAAACCCGACGGTCAGCATCGAGACGAAAAACGTCCTGGTCGAGGATCAGGGCAAGCTGCCCTACGAAGGGCTGTTGCCGGGGCGTTACGTCAGCGTCGCGGTCACCGACAACGGCGTCGGCATGCCCGCCAGCATCCGGGCACGCGTGATGGATCCCTTCTTCAGCACCAAGGACGAGGGCAAGGGATCAGGGCTTGGGTTGTCGATGGTCTACGGCTTCGTCAAACAATCGGGTGGCATCGTTCGCATCTACTCCGAAGAGGGCGTCGGCTCGACACTGCGACTGTATTTCCCCGCAGACGACGGCCAGATTCTTCATCTGCGCGCCAACGAACGGCCGCAGGAACGTAGCGGATCAGAGCGCATCCTGGTGGTCGACGACCGACCCGATGTCGCGGAATTGGCGCGGACCGTTCTCGAAGACTACGGGTATGTCGCGGATGTGGCCCTGACCGCCAGCGACGCCCTGCAGATGCTGGAACAGGCCGACTACGACCTGCTCTTTACCGACCTCATCATGCCCGGCGGGATGAATGGGGTCATGCTGGCGCGGGAGGCCAAGCGCCGTCGGGCGGGCCTGAAGGTCCTGCTGACGACCGGATACGCGGAAAGCTCGCTGGAGCGTACCGATGCAGGCGGCACCGAGTTCGACGTCATTTCCAAACCCTATACACCCAGCGAGCTCGGTCGAAAGGTGCGCATCGTCATCGACGGCCCGACAGGCGTAGGCTGACGCCTTCAGCCTGGCTCGCCTGTTGTCGGTTCGTCTGCCACCCGGTCATGCGTGTACTGGCGATCGAGCGGGAAGGGCGGCAGCCACCCCTCGCGTCGAACCGTCCAGCATTCATAGGTGGGCGTCAGTTGGTCAGGCGCATCGAGCGCACCCAGGTGCACTTCCAGCTCGCCGGCCATGTACGAAAAAACGGATGAGCCGCAGCGGGGGCAGAAATGCCGACCGGCGAACTCGTGCGTTTCGCCTTCGACCTCGACCGAGGCAGGCGGAAAGATGGCGGCTGCATAGAAGAGGGCGCCGTGATGCTTGCGGCAATCCAGGCAGTGACAGATGCCAACACGATACGGCTCTCCGCTGGCCAGGATGCGCACGCGGCCACACAGGCAGCCGCCAGTGTAATGGGACATGGTGTACTCCGCCGGTCTGTCCAGGATGGCTCTGAGTATCGGCGCTCCCGAGTTGTTCAGCCCGGCGGCCGACGAGCTGCGGCGGCTTAGAGCCGGAAGTTTTGGCGCACGCTTTCACCGAGCAGGTCGACTGCTTCGTCGGCCTGGGATTTGGTCGCTCGTATGAAGACGACTTCATGCTCGGCAATTGCGGGCAGACCGTCGAGCACGCGCATCTGCGGCGTGATCCGCGCGCGGTCGATCAGGCTGATCGCCAGTCCGGCTTCGACACAGGCCCGCACGGCCTGGCTGGACGGGCTATCGATGATCACGCGCCAATTTCGACCGGCCTGCTTCAGCGAACTCATCATCGCCTCGCGGTATGGGCAATCGGCGGCATAGACGGCAAGCGGAAGCGGCTCGGCTCGTTCAGGCATGCCGGTCGCCGGACCAACCCATACGGGAGTCGTCGCCGTCAGAACCTGTGCCTCGTCGGCCTGCGCGCACTTGGCGCGGGCGACCACCGCCGCGTGCAGCTTGCCGCGTTCCACCTCGTTGCGCAGTGTATGGCTCGGCGCCGTCTTCACATCGAGGATCACATTGGGCCAGGCCGCGGTGAAGGCGGGCAGGATGTCCCTGATCACATGCTCGGCATAGTCGTCGGGCACGCCCAGCTTGACCCGTCCAGTGAGCCGTGTGCCCTGCAGATCGGCCAGGACGCGGTCATGCACGCGCAGCAAATCCTGGGTCGAGGCCAGTAGCCGCTTGCCAAGCGAGGTCAGCGAAACCGCCTGGTTATCCCGCTCCAGCAGCCGGCCGTTGGCGATTGCCTCCAGCCGTTGAATATGCACGCTGATGGCGGCCGGACTCTTGTGCAGATATTCCGCGGCCGCCTTGAACCGGCCCATCCGGGCGACCGCATGAAAGGTGCGGACAAGCTCGATATCCAGAGTGGCTGTCATGATTCACCTTTTCTGAACGAGTATTGAAATAAGTTTTGATTTATTAGATTAGAGGCTGGCTCTAGCCTGTGTCCATGAACACGATCGCTCGAGTCGCCTCATCTCGTCGCCGTGCCCTGGCGCAGTGGCTGAACTACCTTCCCTTGCCGCTGCTGGAAGCCGCGCTGGTCGTTTCGTGGAGCTCCGGCTTCATCGGGGCACGCTTCTCCATCGATCATGCGTCGCCGATGCTGGTGGTCTTCTGGCGTTGCGTCCTGGTCACCCTGATCCTGCTGCCCTTCGTGGCCCGGTCGCTACGCCGCGCATCGCCGGCCGTCCTGCTGGAAAACGCCAGCATCGGTCTGCTGGCCATGGCCGGCTATCTCTACGGGGTGGTCCAGGGCATCGCACTCGGCGTGCCGGCGGGCCTCGCCGCGCTGCTGGCGGACCTGCTGCCTATCGGCATGGCCCTGCTGACGACGCTGGTGCTGCGGCAACGGCTGGGCAGGCGTGTCTGGCTTGGATTGGCGGTGGGCTTGAGCGGGGTACTGCTCGTAACCTGGGATGCCCTGGCCTGGGGCGGTGCGCCCCCGTGGGCGTACGGATTGCCGCTGCTGGGCATGCTGTCCCTGGCGATCGCGACCCTGTGGAAGCGGCAGCGGGGCGCTGCCGCCAATGCGCTCGGTCTGCTACCCAACCTCTGGCTGCAATGCGGGATTTCCGGTATCGCCTTCGCGTTCGTCGCGGGCAGCGAGGGGAGTCTGCTTCCGGTGGTGAATTCAGGCTTCGCCTTAAGCGTCCTCTGGACCGCCGGACTGGCGACCCTCGGAGGGTACGGCCTCTACTGGGTCTGCGTGAACCGCTCCTCACCGACCCGCGTCGCCAGCGTGCTCTATCTCAGCCCGGGCGTGACACTGCTGTGGGCCTGGGTGATGTTCGACGAACCCTTGTCGGCCTGGATGGTGCTGGGAACCGCTGTGTCGGCGGTCGGCATCGGCTTGGTCGTGAGAGGCGAGTCGAGGTAACGGCACGAATCGGACGGCGCGACGCCCGACTCGGCGCGGGCCCGAGGTATGCCCTGTCAAGGCGCCGGGGACGTCGCCAGCCTGACCCCGAATGCGACGAGCACGCCCCCGGTAATGCGATCGAGCGCCTTCATCAGGCTCGGACGCCGCAGAAAACGCCCCAGCGGCACCGTAGCGGCGATCAGCACGCCAAACCAGACCAGCGTCAGTGCGACGTGGACGCACGTCAGAAAGAACGAATACCCCGCCACGCCGGCCCCCTGCGGAACGAACTGCGGTAGAAAGGTGATGTAGAAGACGCCGATCTTCGGGTTCAGCAGGTTCGTCAGCAGCCCCCGCCAGAACGCATCGAGGCTGCCAGCCGCTGCCTTGCCAGCCCCCGTCTCGAAACTCGTCCGAGGCCGCAATAGCAGCCCGATCCCAAGCCAGACGAGGTACGCCGCACCGGCCAATTTCACGACGCTATAGGCCATCTCGGACGCATGAAGCAAAGCACCCAAGCCAAGCGACACTGCCGCTCCCCAGGTCAGGCAACCCAAGGTAATACCGGCCGAAGCCATCACCGCCTGCCGTCGCCCACCCACTGCCGCGGACCGCAACACGATCGCTGTATCCACACCTGGCGTAACGGTAAGAAGCGAGGCGGCTGCGACAAAGGCGAGCAGCAAAGTCAGGTCGATCATGGGGCGCTCCGAGCAGGAGAGGGGGCAGCAGCTGACTCTACGAAGCGGCCGACACGGCAGTCAAACCGGTGGGTGCGTAAGTGATAGTCGTGGACGGCTCCCACGTTCTTTTAGTGGTGCCTGTTCCATGCCGGCTACTGTGCTGCACCGCAGCACGACGAAAGGCGATTTCCCGCAAGCGCTTTGCGTAGCACGCCATGGTTTCGCTTACCTGCATGACGTACCGTATGGCACATTCACATCGCATCGAAACACCGCCACCGGCGTGCCAAGCGAATGGTGCATAAACACCTTATCAGGTCACTGCGCCGGGTAACGCATTGAAGTTAAACGAAAATTAGGGTTGAGCCGGAATGTTATACACCAAGCCCGTTCGGCCGCTTATACACCAATTGGTGTCTAATTATAGTTAGAAGCCATAGCCAATAATATGAAAGCCGCCGAAATCATCGAGCTAAGCACCTCTGGCAACTGCTTCAAGGAAGCGCTGCTACATTCGTCGGGCATTCGCGTTGACCATGTTGAGTATCGGACGTTCGATGAAGGGCTCTGCTCGGCAAGTATCTTTTTCTGCGAGAAGAAAACAGATTCACTTACCTCCTTCGCATTTTTGGCGCTAATGAATTATGCACTTCATTTTTATGAAGAGTGGAGCATAAACGAAACTCTCAATAGCGAAATTGACTTGATCGTGGAGAAATGGCTTTTTCCGGCGATTCAGAAAGCCGAGGACATCCCGCATGAAGATGCCCGGGGAAATATCCAGGGTATAGTTGAATCAATTGAGAAATGTATAAATAAAAAAATAAATTCAGGCGCAATATATGACCCAGATAGGTGGGGCGTATTTTTGAACAAGAATCGATCTCCTAGCTATCCATCCTCCAATCTCTTTCCTTGCGATTCCAATGTGATCGCGCTGGCAAACAAATGGAATGAATTTGAATACCTGTACGAAACCCCTAATAATTTTGTCCTATTCTATTGGAGTACCGGTGCGTAATGGCTTCTAACTGCTGGTTCAAATCGTTCGCTTCGCTCACTGGGACGGGCTAAAGCCCGCCCCTTAACCAAACGTTAGCCATATGAATGCACTTACCGTCATAGACAGAAACTTTCATTGATGCTCCGGGTGGGATGAACATGCCAGTAATGAGTCAATGCTTTGATCTACAAAACCCCTTACTCCAGTCAAGCGGCTAACAATGCGCTTAAGCCGTTCGCTCCGCTCACCGGGACCGGCTAAAGCCGGCCCCTTAGCTTAATCGTTAGGTGCTTCATGAGTAAGCTTGCATGCACATGCGGCAACATAATCCGTGATCAAACGGATTCACTGCCCCACAAAGCCTCGATCATAAAAGATCAGCAGGAAGAGAATTTTATTCAAGATTTGGCGCAAGAAATGAACTCTCTATTAATTGCAGCAAAAGCTGGAAATCTAGAGGCTCATTTAGATAATCGATACGGAAATACGCCCTGGCGACCGAAAGCGGCCGAAGCCTGCTACGACATTATCGGAAGCGCATTATTGAACAGCTCTATTATGGCCTACGAGTGTCAGTCGTGCGGTAAGTTGTGGGTTCAAAAAGCGGTAAACAGCTTTGTGCCATTTAACCCCGAAAGCGGAGTGCATGAAGCAGTGTTATCGGTTAATCCAGCACCTAACTAGTGGTTCAAATCGCTCGCTTCGCTCACTGGGACCGGCTAAAGCCGGCCCCTTAACCAAACGTTAGCCTACAGAGGAAAGAGATGTTCGCTATTCACTCTACAGAGTCTGGCAACACACTCATCTTTGATGACGTGCAAGGCGACTACTTTTCTGTCTGTTTCAGTTCTTCTGCGCAAAGTGTTAAGCGTGAGGTTTGGGCGTATACCGATGCATACGGCCTGGCAAATCTTTTTGAATACCTTGCAAGCCATGAGCTGCCTTGGCAAACCTCTGAAAAGTGGGAATCAATAGAAGGTGAATTTATGCTGGAGGCAACCTGCAACTATCGCGGCATCGTAAACTTTAAGGTCTCCATTTCAAACCTCGGAATTACTGAGCCATGGAAGTTCGAAGGAAACATCTGCACAGAACTTGGTCAGCTTCCAGCGCTTGCAAAATCTGCACGGCAGTTTTTCGGTGTATCTGCAGGCTAACAAATGGTTCAAATCACTCGCTTCGCTCGTTGGGACGGGCTAAAGCCCGCCCCTTAACCAAACGTTATGCACTAAGGAAAGTAATGCGTTCAGCTAACCTAATTATCACCGGCGGAATTGCTGCATTTACCACCTTGCTGGCCGTTTATACCTCGCCGGTGGGAGGTCGCGAATTGCACTATTGGGCAATGAATCTCGGGCTTTTTTCTAGCGCAGCCCTTGTATCATGGCTTTTCTTTGCCACATTACTAGCTTTCAAAAGCAATAGACTGAAAGGTCAACTACTAATTTTGTTTGGTTATGCAGCTTCTTTAGCTTGCGGCTCGATTTCGGGAGCCAGCTTCGGGGCTATCTACTTCATAATGCAGGCAGAAAAAACGACCTTTCAAGCTGCTTTCCAACCTGTGTCAATCACCATGATTGGCGGCTACGCAATTGCTATTGGAATTCTAGCAGGCGTATACATTTACCTTTACAAGGCAAACAATCCAGCGGAAGGCGCATAACAATGCGCTCAAATCGCTCGCTTCGTTCGCTGGGACGGGCTAAAGCCCGCCCCTTAACCAAACGTTAGAGGCAACTATGCTAGAAACAGTTATCGCCGTTATTAGCGGACTAACAGCACTCGGAAGTTTATGGTTTACAGAAAAGCAATGGCGAAAAATAAACAAGAAGATAGCCATGATCACAGATGCAGGCGCCGCTATTGAGGTTTTGCCCGCTTGGTACACTGCTCGAATGATGCAAGATCAATGGTATTTCGGTTTGAGAACAGTCGATGGTCATGTAATCGCTATCAGCAACATAACCGCCATCTCCGATGACGGAAAATGGATGGACGTAAATCTACTAACCGACGATGAAATTCCTGACTGTAAGAAAACAAATTTCATAACTGCTGTCGCAGATGACAGAAGAGCTGCATCTATCCAGATAGAAAAAATTGTCTTTGCATACGACATTATTACGAGTTAGATCTGTCTCTAACAACTGGTTCAAACCGTTCGCTGCGCTCACTGGGACTGGCTAAAGCCAGCCCCTTAACCAAACGTTAGGCTGTAGATGAATCCAGAGCAGGTTGTTGTAGTCGGAAAACTAATCGGGTTGGCAGCTATCCTGCTACAAGCCATTGCCCTGTTCATTTCCTCGCGGCTAGATTTCGGTGACCTAAGTATCAAGGTGGCCGAAGAGAAGCTACCTGAAACTATTTTTTTGGACGCTTACAATACCGCAAAATCTGGTATGACCCGCTCAATAACTACTGAAGAACTCAACCTAAGGATTTTGCAGTCTAGCCGTTCAGCTGTGAATAATCGCCGACTATTAAAACTAGTCGTAGTAATCATCGGTATCAGCTTGGTTTTTCAGATACTAGCTGCGGTTGTAGATATCTACGTTACCTAGGTCGCCATGGCCTATCCAGTGGTTTAAATCGCTCGCTTCGCTCACTGGGACGGGCTAAAGCCCGCCCCTTAACCAAACGTTAGGTATCACATGGAAACCAGCTTCTCAGCCAGGGTATGGAACTGGTATGCAGATGATGAGTATGAAAAGCTACTTTCGTTCCTACAACTCTGCTACGGGCTAGAATTTCTTGCACTCGAAGCAAAACAGCAGAGCGAATCGATACCATACTGCCCCGCATGCGAAGTGTGGAGCGAAAAAATATTAAGGATTAAAGATTTTGCTGACGATTACGGAAATGACATTCCAGCTTATATAAAAAACGAGTTACTCTCAATATTTGAAAGCTGCGAAAATTTAAGCAGTGATGCATTCCACTGCGATGATCAATTTATGTTTAGCCATAATGAATGGGCGAGCATTAGAAGCGCCGCCATTAATTGTTTGTCGCGCATTGAATGGTGTACTTTACAAACATATGCGCACGAATTTGAAGGGCGAGCTAGAAATGTTCTTTATGGCGTACCGTACCAAGAAACCTAACTAGTGGTTCAAATCGTTCGCTTCGCTCACTGGGACGGGCTAAAGCCCGCCCCTTAACCAGGCGTTGGGTCACACACAGTGAAAGCCGAAAAATTCGCTGTCCCAGCACACTCACTAATCCTCCAAACACCCAACAAACCCTGCAATCGCATCGACGACCAGCTCCGGTCGCTCCCGGTGGGGGACGTGCTGGCAGCCCTTCAGCAATAACGTCTCTACACGACCGGTTGCGAGTGCGGCGATGCGGTGGGCGTGGGTGACGGTGCCGTATTCATCGTCTGTGCCTTGGATGGCGAGGAGCGGGCAGGTGAGGGTGGGGGCGCTGGTTTGGATGGTCCAGTCGGCGTAGCTGTCGGACAGCCAGGTATCGATCCAGGCGGCGAGGATCCATTCGGCTTTGTCGCCATGGTATTTGCGCAGGCGTTCCAGTTGGCCTGGTTCAGCGAAGGCGGCCTGGGTCTGGCGGATGCCGTGGCGGGTTCGGTCTTCGACGAAGGCGAGGGCGGCGATGGTGATCAACGCCTGGCAGTGGCGCGGATGATGTGCGGCGAGGCTCGAGGCCATGATGCCGCCGACGCTGTGGCCGAGGGCGATGAAGTGTTCGATATCAAGCATGTCCCGCACTGGCGGGAAGTATCGCTGGGCTTCGTCACGGATGAAGTGATTCGACCAGCCCCCGGGGTGTGGGGCTGAGCGGCCGAAGCCGAGTCGGTCGTAGGCGATGACGTCGCGCTCGCAGGCCAGGGCCAGGCGTTCGGGGAAATCGCGCCATAGCTCGACGCAACCGAGCGAGTCGTGCAGCAGGACGATCGGGGTGCGATGGGCATGGCGGGTGCGCCAGCGGCGGGAGAATACGTCGCCATGTTCGGTCGGCAGGTAGCGGTCTTCGGTCGAAACGATCATGGCGTCGAATTACCGGTGAGCGGCGTGGCCTTGCTGCAGCCCCGCGCCATGGCGGCGGGGCTGGGCGAGGTGTGTTCAGCTTGCGGCGGCGGTGGGTTGTTGGGCGGCTTTCTCGCGATCACGCAGGAGGAACCGCTGGATCTTGCCGCTTGGCGTTTTCGGTAGCTCGCTGACGAATTCGATTTCGCGTGGGTAGGCATGGGCAGACAGGCGCTGGCGGACGTGTTGCTGCAGCGCGTCGGCGAGCGCCTTGTCGCCCGTCTGGCTCGGATGCAGCACGACGAAGGCTTTTACCAGCTCGGTACGCTCCGGGTCAGGCTTGCCGATCACGGCCGCTTCGACCACGGCCGGGTGCTCGACCAGGGCGCTTTCGACGTCGAAAGGACCGACGCGGTAGCCCGAGGTGGTGATCACATCGTCCGCGCGGCCGACGAAGCTAATGCTGCCATCTTCGTTCAATTCCACGGTATCGCCGCTCAGGTAGTAGTCGCCGACGAAGGCTTTGGTGCGGGTGCCGAGGTAGCCACCGAACCAGAGCAGCGGGGAGCGTGTGCGATCCAGCGCGAGCATGCCCGGCGTGCCGGGCCCGAGTTCGCGTTGCTGTTCGTCGAGTACCACGACGCGATGCCCGGGCATCGCGTAGCCGGCGGTACCGATGCGGACGGGATGGCTGAGCGCATGGTGGTTACACAGGACCATGCCCAGTTCGGTCTGGCCGTAATGATCGTGAATGGTGCAGCCCAGGCCGCTGCTGAACCAGCGGATGACTTCAGGTGTGAGCGGCTCGCCAGCGCTGCTCACCGCGCGCAGGCGGCCCTTTATGCAGCCTTCCACCTCTTCGCGGGCGGCGAGCAACAGGCGGAAGGCCGTGGGCGAACCGGCCATGTTGGTGATGCCGTATTCATTGACGATGCGGCTGGTGCTTTCGACGGTGAAACCGCCTTCGTAGAACAAGGTGCTGTGGCCCATCGCCAGGGGACCGGTGACGGCGTAGTACAGGCCATAGGCCCAGCCAGGGTCGGCGATGTTCCAGAAGCTGTCTTCGGGTCTGAGATCGACCGCATCACGCATATAGGTGACGAAGGCGACGATGGCCTTGAGCGGAACGTGCAGCTGCTTTGCGGGGCCGGTGGTGCCAGAGGTGAACATGGCGAGGAAAGGCGCATCGTCGTGCAGCAGCACCGGCTCGAAATCGGTGGAATGACGGTTGACCTGGGTCCAGAAATCATCGGCGCCGTCGCCCACCACCAGGCGCTGGGGCGTCGCTTCGATGGCGTCGAGCTTTTCGCTGTTGGCGGTATCGGTCACGACGAGCTTCGCGCCGGACTCCTTGATTCGGTGTTCGACTGCCTTGGGGCCGAAGGCGGTAAAAAGGGGCTGGTAGATCGCGCCCGCGCGCCAGGTGCCGAGGATGGTGATCAACAGCTCCGGTGTGCGCGGTAGCAGGCCGGCGACGGTATCGCCCGGTTCGATGCCCTGGCTGTGAAGGAGATTGGCGAAGCGAGCGGCGGCGTCCTTCAGTTGTGCGAAGGTCCAGGTCGCACGTTGGCCGTCGCGGCCTTCCCAGACGAGGGCGATCTTGTCGGTATCGGCATGCCGGTCGCAGCACTCGACGCAGGCGTTCATCGCGCTCAGGTCGCCGTACAGGAGGGTGGAGACGGTCTGGTCGTAATCGAACTCGCTGGCCGCTGTGGCATGGTCGCGCATGGCTGGCTCCCGGTTTCTTGTTATTGGATGCCCGGATATTGGCGCTGGCGGGTAGCGTCAACAATGGCAAAAGCCTGCAATCTGGATGAGCGGTTTGGACAAGTCGGGCCGCCCGCGACCCGAGCCGGTTCGAACCGACGGCCGACCCGCACGAACTCGCCCGGCGCGCCTCCAAGCCAGGAGCCCATCGCATCCTTTCCAGAGGTGTTCCATGAGTATCGACCCGCTCGACAGACCGCACGACCAGCAACCGGTGCCGGGGCAGGACCAGAACCCCAGCCATGCCCCCGAACCGGATTTCGTCACCGACAACCCGGACGTGCAGCCGGATACCGCGCACGACCGCAAGCCTGGCGACCCATCCGGAGCGCCGACGGACGCGCGCTGAGAACCGGCGTCACGCCTGGCGGTAGACGCTTGGTGTGACGCCCACTTCGCGGCGGAATACCTGGGAGAAGTGGCTGGGGCTCGAGTAGCCGACCTCCATTCCGACGTCGATGATACTGCGGTCCGTTTCGCGCAGCAGTCGCCGGGCGCGTTCCATGCGCAAGCGAATGAAATACCGAGACGGGGAAAGACCCGTGGCGTGCTTGAACAGGCGGCTGAAATGGAATTCGCTCAGTTCCGCGATCTTGGCGAGGTCGGCCAGATGAAAGTCCTCGGCCAGGCCAGCCGTCATCCGCTCGATGACGCGCCGCAGTTTGTACGCCTGCAGCGCGTTGCGGCGTGGACGCTGGCCACCAGTGCCGCGGTAGCGGCGCACCAGGTGTACGGCCAGCGCCTGCGTCAGGCCCAGCACGAACATGGCGCTCGGCGGGCGTTCGTTCAACAGCTCCCGCCGTAACGGGTCGAGCAACAGGCGGACTAGCTCGTCTCGCGCCCCTGAGACGTCAGGAAATGCGACTGGCGGGGCTTCGGTGCCCAGCACTTCCCGAGCGGCGCGATCGATCAAGGGCAGGCCAAGGTACAGATGCATGACCTGGAAGGGTTCGGCTCCCTCGGTCTGCCAGCGCATTTCATAGGGCTCGCGGGTGTGGGTGAGGAAGAAGTCGCCCGCGTGGACATGAACAGCCGCCCATTCACCGCCCGGCGAACGCTCTTCGACCCTCGCCGCACCCGACATCACCCACACGAGCAATGGCTCCGCCACGACCGGCACCCACACCGGCTCGTTGATGGTCTGGTGGTCGAAGAGCAGCACCACGACATCCTTCATGGCCGGAACGAACGTCACACGCCGGGGCACGCCCGGCAAGGCGTGCAGCATCGATTCGGGGGAGCTGTGCGTCGCGTCAGGCAATGGACTCTGGCCCCATGGGTTATGTTTCCAGGCGGATAAATGGCTACAGATTAGCGCGCCGCAGCGAAGCGACCGGTAGCCGTTCGTCAACGAAGGTTTCGCAGTTCAGCGCAAAACCCCGACAGCTTTGGCAAAGCTGCGAAAGCCCGCCGCCTCCCGTTACGAGATCGTGAAGCCGTCCACGACGAGCCGCCAATGGCACGTCGACTCGCAAATGAGGAGAGCATCATGAGCAACATCAAGTATCCGATTCCCAACGAAGTCGAAGGCAAGGTTGCGCTGGTCACCGGCGCGGCCAGCGGTATCGGTAAGGCCATTGCCGAACTGCTGCACGCCCGGGGCGCCCAGGTGGTTGCCGAAGACCGGAACCCCGCCGTCGAGCAGCTGAGACGGCCGGGGCTGGAGCCGCTGGTTGCCGACATTACCGAGGACGGTGCTGCCGAACGCGCGGTCGGCCTGGCTGTGGAGCGCTTCGGCCGGCTGGACATCCTGGTCAACAACGCCGGCATCATCATCAACAAGAAGGTTGTGGACATGACTCGCGACGACTGGGAGCGCATCCAGGCGGTCAACGCCACCGCAGCCTTCCTGCACTGTCGCGAGGCGGTAAAGGCGATGATGCCTCACGGCTCGGGCGCCATCGTCAACATCGCGTCCTATGCGTCCTACTTTGCGTTCCCGACCATTGCCGCGTACACGGCGTCCAAGGGCGCGCTGGCCCAGCTGACCCGCACGCTGGCGCTCGAGGCCATCGAGCACGGCATTCGTGTCAATGCCATCGGCGTCGGTGACGTGGTGACCAACATCCTCAACGACGTAGTTGAGGACGGCCCGGGCTTCCTGGCCCAGCACGGTGAGAACGCACCGATTGGCCGGGCGGCGCAGCCGGAGGAGATCGCGGAGATCGTCGCATTCCTCGCCTCCGACCGCGCGAGCTTCATGGTCGGCTCGGTGGTCATGGCCGATGGCGGCATGACCGTCGCCGTCGGCTGACGCCCGGCCCGATCCAGCCGGCGTGGCCGGTCGAGCGGTCGGCCACGCCATACAGGATCAGGCAAGCCCACGACACCTTCGGCATAACGGTTCGTGGGCTCGTGTTCGTAGTCTGGATTTGCGAAACGGAAAGCACGAAGGGCAGGGAGCGGCCATTCCGAATCCGCTATTCGACTTGTGAGGACAGCACATGAAACGCATCACTCAATTTCTGATCGGTACCGCTTTCAGCATTGTCATGGCCAGCGCCGCCAGCTTTTCGCCAGTCGGTATCTCGATGGCCGAGGACGGCGCGGAGCGTACGCCTGGCTTTCGCGTGGTCGAAGAGGGGGCCGAGCGGACGCCTCGATTTCGCGTCGCCGAGGATGGCTCGGACAACACGGCCCTTGGCCGGATCGGCTGAACGGCGTTCACGCCCGGAGGTAGCCATGCAGACCTGTGAAACCGAGCACCATCCGTATTTTGGCCTTTGGGTCACGGCTGACGGTCACGTTCGCCACGAACTCTTGCCCAACGGCCGCTATGACGAGGCGCGCGGCACGCGAGAAAGTGCCTACCAGGGTCGCTATGAGGTGGAAGGCAACTACATTCGGTATTGGGACGATACCGGCTTCACTGCGGACGGCACCTTCCGCGACGGTGTGCTCTACCACGGCGGGATGGTGCTTTACCGCCAGTGAGTGGCACCGGGCCCGCTCCGTTGCAGCTGGCGTTAGGTCCGCGCTTGGCCAGACTGCGTTACGCTCGATTACGAGCCTCGACGCATACCTCGACACTCGCGAGAGGCATTCGAGCCGGTATCCCTGAGGGGCGTGGGCGAACAAGTTCGCCCCTACAGACAGACGCGGCCCGTTGGGGGCGATTTCGCCCCACAGCCAAACGCCAATGCCCGTAGGGGCGAATTCATTCGCCCAAAAAAATGGCGCCATCAGGCGAGCGCATCACCCTACAGGACGCCGGCTTCTTTGTCTGAACGCCGCGCGTTATGTTTCCACCTCACCTGGGTCGGGTTTCGGGTCGCGGTGGCTAGCGTCTGCTTAACTTGGCAATCGATGAGAGCTTCGACATGGATAACATTTCCACGCTTCAGGATATCGGCGCTTACCGGGCTGAACTGGCGCATCTGTTGATGCGGCGGGTCCCGGAGCCGGGCGCCTTCGAAACGGCGATAGCGCCGCTGCATGTGATTCGCTGCGATGCGCCATCGGAGCCCATCCACACGGTGCATCGCCCGGCACTCTGCCTGATCGTCCAGGGGCGCAAGGAGGTTGCGCTGTGGGATGAGCGTTACCTCTACGATCCACTCAACTACCTCGTGGTGTCGGTCACGCTCCCGGTGTCCGGTCAGGTGCTAGAGGCCAGTCCGGAAGTGCCGTATCTGTGCCTGCGGCTGGACCTCGACCCGGCCGAGATCGCCCAGTTGATTGCCGACGCGCCGCCTGCGGGTGTACCGGATGAGCCGGGTCGCGGGCTGTTTCTCGACAGCGTCGATGCACCGCTGCTCGATACGATGCTGCGCCTGGTACGCCTGCTGGAAACGCCGCGCGATATCGGCATGCTCGCACCGCTCGCGTTGCGTGAGCTGTACTACCGGCTGTTGCGCGGCCGCAGCGGGCGGCGCCTCTACGAGATCGCGCTGGGCGATTCGCAGACGCACCGGGTGACGCGCGCAATCGAGTGGTTGAACAAGCACTACACCGAACCGCTGCGGATCGACGAGCTGGCTCGAGTCGCCAACCTCGGCAATTCCACGTTGCATCACCGCTTCAAGGCGGTCACGGCGATGAGCCCGTTGCAGTACCAGAAGCAGTTGCGCCTGCAGGAGGCGCGTCGGCTGATGCTCAGCGAGGGGCTTGATGTGTCCAGCGCCTGCTATCGCGTCGGCTACGAAAGCCCGTCCCAGTTCAGCCGCGAATACAGCCGCCAGTTCGGTTGCCCGCCGTCGAAAGACATGAGCCGGATGCGCGATATCGCCTGACGCTGGTCGGGGCCGCATCGGCGGTAGTGGAAGAGGAAGCCCGGCCAGGCCGGGCTTCCTCGTGCGGTGCTTACATGCCCAGCCAGTTCGGCAAGGCGAGGGATACCGCTGGGATGTAGGTGATCACCACCAGGAAGCCGATCAGCAGCATCAGCCAGGGCATGGCGGCGCGAACCACCTGCGGCACGGACATGCCGGTTACCGCCGAGGTAACGAACAGGTTGAGCCCCACCGGCGGCGTGATCAGGCCGATCTCCATGTTTACCACCATGATGATGCCCAGGTGGATCGGGTCGATGCCCAGCTGCACGGCGATCGGGAACAGGATGGGCGCCAGGATCAGGATGATCGCCGACGGTTCCATGAAGGCACCGGCCACCAGCAGCACGATGTTCACCACCAGCAGGAACATCCAGGGCTGCAAGCCTGCTTCGAGCACCATCGCCGTGATCTGCTGCGGGATCTGTTCGGTCGTCAGCACATGCGCGAACAGCATGGCGTTGGCGATGATGAACATCAGCATGATCGACAGCTTGCCCGACTCCAGTACCACCTTCGGGCAGTCGCGCAGGGTGATGTCCTTGTAGACGAACAGTGCGACGAAAGCCGAATACACCGCAGCCACCGCCGCCGCTTCGGTCGGGGTGAACATGCCGGTGTAGATGCCGCCGAGGATGATGACCATCAACAGCAGGCCCCAGATCGCCTTGCGCGCCGCCGACAGCCATTCGGCGAAGGTCGCACGCGGAAGCGCCGGCAGGTTCTTCTTCACCGCGACCACATAGATCACCACCATCAGGATGATGCCCAGCAGAATGCCCGGCACCACGCCCGCCATGAACAGCTTGCCCACCGAGGTTTCGGTTGCGGCGGCGTAGACCACCATCACGACCGAGGGCGGAATCAGGATGCCCAGCGTGCCGGCGTTACAGACGATGCCGGCGCCGAACGCCTGCGGGTAACCCGAGCGCACCATGCCGGCGATGGCGATGGAGCCTACTGCCGCCACGGTTGCCGGGGACGAGCCGGACAGCGCGGCGAACAGCATGCACGCCAGCACGGCGCCAATCGCCAGGCCGCCGCGGATGTGGCCGACGCAGGCGTTGGCGAAGTCGATCAGGCGCTTGGCCACGCCACCGGTGGTCATGAAGGCGCCGGCCAGCAGGAAGAACGGAATCGCCAGCAGCGTGTAGTGCTCGGAGGTCTCGAACAGCTTGATCGCCAAGGACGTCACCGAGTCCGGGCTGAACAGCAGGATCGTCAGGGAGCCGGCCAGGCCGAGGGAGATGGCAACCGGCACGCCGATGAACATCAGCGCGAAGAGCGTGACGAAGAGAAAGAATATGGTCATTACTTCGGCTCCTCGGCGCCCAGTTTGACGGCTTCGGCGGCCTCGTCGGCCAGCCCCAGTCCGGTTTGCTCATTGCGTAGCAGGCGCACGAGGATCTCCGCGAAACGGATGAACACCAGGGCAAAGCCGATGGGCACGATCATCCCGATATGCCACTGCTTTACGCCGAAGTGGCCGAGGTCTTCCGCGCCGATAGCCGCGGTCAGCAGCGCCGAAATCCAATGGAAACTGGCAACGGCGAGCAGCCCGGCATACCCCAGGCAGAACAGGCAGGCGAGGATGCCGATGTAGCGCTGCACGTGGCGTGGCGCAAGCTTGACCAGCGCATCGACGCCGATGTGGCCGGCGGTGCGCACACCGTAGGCGAGGCCGAAGAAAATCAGCCAGGCGAACAGTGCCTTGGTCAGCGCGGTGCTCCAGGTCATCGACTGGGCCAGCCCGATGATGAAATCGCCGATAGCGAAGAACAGGTCATCGCCCGCCGGAAAGCGGTCTCCGAGGCTGTAAAACGCCGTATAGAGGTTGTTGAGGATGACGTAGACGAAAGTGACCAGCGTCATCGCGGCCAGCAGGAAGGCAATGAAGCCTTCCTCGAAATGATCCCAAGCGCGCCGCAGGGCGTTCATGGATGTGTCTCCAGAAATAACCAGCATGAGGGGGTGGCACGGGTGTGCCGGTCGGTCGGCCGTCCGCTAGCCGCGGCAGGTAGGCGAAACTCGTGGCTCCGTTAGACGAGCCGTAAGAACGATGACCTGTCGGTTATGCGCACGGTTGGGATCAGGATTGCCCTGACCGGGACCTCCGGTACTGACGAAAGCAGGGGCTCGAAAGCGCCATGGCAGCGATGGTGGGCATTGCATTTCCTCTTGTTGTGACGGGCCGACGCAGCGTCCCGGTGCATAGGGCTTGTTCTTGTTCGGTGATGGTTCGTCACCTGGTTGCCTCTGGAGCAAGGCGTATGCCATTCGTGCAACCGGAGCAGCGGGGTCGAGAAAGAAGGGGGACGAGGGGCAGAAAGCCGCAGCGGGCCTGTGGCCATCACATGCGGCAGCTGCTGGTTGGCCGGCCAACCGGAACAGGCAACGGCAGGGGCAACTTCCTTCAGGCGGAAAGCCGCCATTAGTGCAGCTGCGAAGAGGCGGAGTTTCGCCGTGTTCGGTGCGCAGCCGTCTTCGGCATGACTTGATACAAAAAACCGACTGCGCCGAGTCAGCGTTCGCCGGGTCAATATGGCTATGATCCTCCGCCCGCAAAGCGGGCTTACGACTGACCAAACCTAGAGACCCTTGATGGAATCGCTGATCCAGCTTTTTTCCGAACCCACGACCTGGGTGGCATTGGCCACGCTCATCGCCATGGAGGTGGTGCTCGGCATCGACAACCTCATTTTCATCTCGATACTGACGAACAAGCTCCCCGAGCAGCATCGCGAGCGGGCGAGACGCATCGGGATCGGCCTGGCGCTGATCATGCGGCTGGGCCTGCTGGGAACCGTGGCCTGGATTGTCCAGCTCACCGAACCGGTCATCGAGCTGTTCGGCCAGGCCTTCTCGTGGAAGGACATGATCCTGATCGCCGGTGGCCTGTTCCTGTTGTGGAAGGCGACGAAGGAAATCCACCACAGCATGGACCCGACCCCCGGTGGCGACATGTTCGAAGGCAAGGCCGTCGGCACCACCGTGACTATGAGCTTCGGTTCAGCCATCGCACAGATCCTGCTGCTGGATCTGGTGTTTTCCGTCGACAGCATCATCACGGCGGTCGGTATGACCGATCACGTCGCCATCATGGTGATCGCCGTGATCGTGGCGGTGACCGTCATGCTCGTCGCCGCCAACCCGCTGGCCAACTTCATCAATGAAAACCCCACGGTGGTCATGCTCGCCCTGGGCTTCCTGTTGATGATCGGTATGACGCTGATCGCCGAAGGCTTCGGCGCGCATGTGCCCAAGGGCTACGTTTACGCCGCCATGGCGTTCTCGGCGGCTATCGAGGCGTTGAACATGCTGGCGCGGCGTGCTAAGCGCAGGCAGATGGAGGCGGGGCACAAGGCGGATGGCTCCGCTTGACGCCCCACTGAGCTTGATCCGAAAGAGCCCAGCCTTTGCGCTGGGCTTTTTTATGGCCGCTGGGCGCTAACGCAGAAAGCCGGGTGCGTCGAACAGGGTAATAGAAGTGACGACGGGGCCCTTGTCAGGCCCCGAGTCGGGCGCTGATGTTGCGCGCGATTTCCAGCAGTCGCTGCGCCTGCGACCCGTCGGGCGTAGCCGTGAAACCGGGTTCGGCACCGACGATGGTGATGACCCCAGCCAGTCGCTGCTGGGCGCCGAACAGCGGGGCCGAGAGCGCATTGACGCCAGCCATCAACAGGCCATGAACGGCCTGCACATGGGTGCGTTGCAGCCTTTCCATGGCGCTGGTCATCTCTGAAGAGGAAGGCGCCGAGGGCTGGCTCATCTCCTGCTCGCGCAACAGGGCGGTCTCCGCGTTCGGCAGAAAGGCGTTGAACACCAGCCCGGTCGACGAGCCCAGCAAGGGCAGTACCGAGCCCACCTGTGTCACCAGCGTCACGGCGCGTACCGCCTGTTCCACGTGTACGACGGTCGGGCCGCGGTTCCCCCAGACGGCAAGAAAGCAGGTCTCGTTGAGCTCGTCGCGCAGCTGCGCCAGATGCGGCGTCGCGAGCTTGACCACGTCCAGCCGACCCAGCGCCGCGAGGCCGACGAACAAGGCGGCCCGGCCAAGGCCGTAATGGTTGGTCAGCGGATCCTGTTCGGCGTAGCCGCTGGCCATCAGCGCCTGCAAGTAGCGGTGAACCTTGCTCGCGGGCATGCCGACGTGCTCGGCCAGGCGCGACAGCGAGGTCGCGGGTGCCAGTTCAGCCAGCGCCGTGAGTATGTCGGTGCCTACTTCGGCGGCTTGTACCTTCTGCCGGCGAGGCGCTGTGTCCGTATTGCTGTCTGCCATGGAATCCACTGCCTGTATGGCGCCTGCTCATGAAGCCGCTGTTTATAGCTTGACGCTCATGTCGAGTTCAAATTACTTTTTGCGTAAATGCGTTACGCAAAAAGTGAGAGACGGCCATGCCATTACAAGAACAAGCCCGCGAAACCGCTCGTTACCTCTCCGGCTTCGGCAATGAATTCAGCAGCGAAGCCTTGCCGGGCGCGCTGCCGGTCGGGCAGAACTCGCCGCAGAAGGTGCCCTATGGGCTGTATACCGAGTTGCTCTCGGGCACGGCGTTCACGGTGCCGCGCAGCGAGGCGCGGCGGACTTGGATGTACCGCATCCGGCCATCGGCCAACCATGGCCATTATCAGCGGCTGGACCGGCAACTCGGCAGCGAGCTGGGGCCGATCACACCCAATCGCCTGCGCTGGAACCCCCAGCCGTTCCCTGACACCGCGACCGATTTCATCGACGGGCTGACATGCGTGGCTGCCAACGCCGAGCCCGGTCAGCCGACCGGCGCGAGCATCTACCGCTATGCCGCGAATTGCTCGATGGAGCGGGTCTTCTTCAACGCCGACGGTGAGCTGCTGATCGTGCCGCAACAGGGCGCGATGAGGCTCGTCACCGAGCTGGGCGCACTCGAGGTGGCGCCGCTGGAGATCGCCGTGATCCCTCGCGGGATGCGCTTTCGCGTCGAGCTGTTGGGCGCGACGGCGCGGGGCTACCTCTGTGAGAACCATGGCTGCGCGCTGCGCCTGCCGGATCTGGGGCCGATCGGCAGTAACGGCCTGGCCAACCCGCGCGATTTTCTTGCGCCGGTCGCCCAGTACGAGGAGCGGGACGAGCCCGTTCAGCTGGTGCAGAAATTTCTCGGCGAACTCTGGGCGACCGAACTGGACCATTCGCCTTTGGATGTGGTCGCCTGGCACGGCAACAACGTGCCGTACAAGTACGACCTGCGCCGCTTCAATACCATTGGCACGGTCAGCTTCGACCATCCCGACCCGTCGATCTTTACGGTGCTGACTTCACCCAGCGCCATCCATGGCATGGCCAATATCGACTTTGTCATCTTCCCGCCGCGCTGGATGGTGGCCGAGAACACCTTCCGTCCGCCGTGGTTCCACCGCAACCTGATGAACGAGTTCATGGGCCTCATCGACGGCGCCTACGACGCCAAGGCCGATGGCTTCTCGCCCGGCGGCGCCTCGCTGCACAACTGCATGAGCGCTCACGGGCCGGACCATGTCTCGACTGAACAGGCGATCCGAGCCGAACTCAAACCGCACAAGATCGAGAACACCATGGCCTTCATGTTCGAAACCGGCCAGGTGCTTCGCCCCACTCGCCAGGCGCTGGAAAGCCCCGAGCTGCAGCAGGACTACGACAGCTGCTGGGCCGGCCTGACGAAAACCTTCGACAAGAACAGGAAATGACATGACCGGACATCCCCAACATGCAGCCCGTAGCTGGGTCGAATCGGCCAACGACCACCCGGACTTCTCCCTCGCGAACCTGCCGCTGGGTGTGTTCAGCCGTGACGGCGACGAACCGCGTGGGGGCGTGGCGATAGGTGATCGCATCCTCGACCTGCGTGCGGCTTGCGAGGCCGGCCTGTTCCTGGGCCAGGCACTGGACGCTGCGCAGGCCGCCAGCGGCGACAGCCTCAACGCCTTCTTTGCCCTTGGCGCACCTGCACGCAAGGCGCTGCGCGATGCGCTGCAGGCGCTGCTTGGCGAAGGCAGCACGCAGCGCGAGCAGCTACAGCGCATGGGCGAGTCGTTGTTGCAGCCGATGGAGCGTTGCCGACTGCATGTCCCGGCCCGGGTGGGCGACTACACCGATTTCTACGTCGGCATCCACCACGCCAACAATGTCGGCAAGCTGTTCCGTCCGGACAACCCATTACTGCCGAACTACAAGTACGTGCCCATCGGTTATCACGGCCGGGCATCGACCATCGATGTGTCCGGCGCCACGGTGAAACGGCCGAATGGACAGACCTTGCCGCCCGGGGCGAGCGAGCCGACGTTCGGTCCGAGCAAGCGGCTCGATTATGAGTTGGAGCTGGGGATCTGGATCGGCCCGGGCAACAGTCGCGGCGAGCCGATCCCGATCGGCAGGGCGGCGGACCATGTCGCCGGGTTCTGTCTGCTCAACGACTGGTCCGCCCGGGACCTGCAGGCCTGGGAATATCAACCTCTGGGCCCGTTTCTGTCGAAGAGCTTCGCCACCAGCGTGTCGCCCTGGGTGGTGACACCCGAGGCGCTCGAGCCTTTCCGCTGCGCCCAGCCGGCCCGACCCGAAGGCGATCCGCAACCCTTGCCGTATCTCTACGACCAGGGCGACCAGCAGCAGGGCGCGCTGGATATCGAGCTGGAAGTCCTGTTGTTGACCGATGCCATGCGGAGCAAGGGGCTGGCGGCGCAACGCATCGCGCTGAGCAGCACACGGACCATGTACTGGACGGTCGCGCAGATGGTCACGCATCACAGCGTCAACGGCTGCAGCCTGCAACCGGGCGACCTGTTCGGTTCGGGAACCCTGTCCGGCAGCAGCCCCGAAAGCCTCGGCAGCCTGCTGGAGATCACCCAGGGCGGCAAGCAGCCGCTCGAGCTGGCAAACGGCGAGAAGCGCACCTTCCTGGAGGATGGCGACGAAATCATTCTCAAGGCGCGTTGCCGTCGGGATGGCTATGCCTCGATCGGCTTCGGCGAGTGCCGCGGTCGCGTGACCGCCGCGGCTGGGATGGCGTGAACGAGGTAGGTTGCCCATATGGTGCGGCGTAGGGCGAAGGCGTTCGTACAAATGCGTGCCGGTGTTGTTGTGGTTGGGCGAATAAAGTCGCCCCTACGGTGGGGCGCGAAGGGGCTTGTCGAAGGCGAGCCTGGTGGTGGGTGTTGTGGTGGTTTTGGGCGAATGAATTCGCCCCTACGGGGGGGTGAAGGGGCTTGTCGAAGGTGAGCCTGGTGGTGGGTGTGGGGTTTTGGGCGAATGAATTCGCCCCTACGGTTGATGTAGGGGCGAACTTGTTCGCCCGGCGGGGCTGCGATGAATTGGCAGCGCCCAGTTATTCGAGCCCGGCGGTTTCCAGGCCGTTCGGCGCGGCTGGGCCGGTCGCGGCGCGGCGCATCTGTTCAGCCAAGGCGAGGGTGAAATGCTGGGCGGCTGACCAGCGCAGGTGCACCGCATCGACGAAGGCGTTGTCCGGCGTGCGCCAGTCCTTGTCGGCGTTCCAATAGGTGCCGTGGTCACCCAGGCTTGCCTGGATGCGCTGGTCGAAATCGGCCATGAAGGTGCCGTCCGGATCGTACCTTTCCTTCCACTCGGGATGCAGCGGTGTGGACACGACCATCAGTTGCTGGCCGCTCTGCTCCAGCCGTTCGCGCAGTTGGCGCAGGGCCGCGAAGCAGTTGCGGTCCAGCGCTTCGGGGCGGCCATAAAGCAGTTCGCGAGTGTTGTCCGTCACCAGCGGACCGTCGCCGTGGCGGTTGAAGACCAGCGGATCCCACTCGATCTGCCCGGCGCGCTGGGCCTTGACGGTCAGGGCGTTGCGGGCGAGTGACTGGGGCGCAAAATAGCGCATGTAGTAACCCCAGGGCGAGGCATCGCCATAGACATAGGGGTCGACATGCTCGCGGTTGAAGACCGCCGTCGGCACGCGCCAGCAACCGGCGAAATCCTGCGGGTCGGCGATCATCACCACGCTGCGAATGCCGGGTTCGCGGTCGAGCAGCCATTGCCCGACGTAGGTGGACTGGTTGGCGAACAACCCGCAGAAGGCGCCGTTCATCGGGCGCAACTCTGGCATCGCCTGGGTCAGGGCGTCGCCGTCGACGTGACGCCAGGCCACCGATGAACCGATCACCAGCAGGTTGGGCGAGCGGATCGGGTTGGCGCGCAGGAAATTCAGCTTTTCGTCCACGCAGAGGTTGTTGGAAAACGCCGGCGGCGGCAGGTTGCCGGTGCGCTCCAGGGTGAACAGTGTCAGGCAGAACAGCGCCAGGGCGCCGACTAACCCGAGGAGGACCGACAGCAGGTAGCTCGCTCGTATTCCGCCCGGCGCGCTGGCCGCACGGGTTGCCTCGTCCTCGGCGCGGGGAAGCTCTGCTGCCTGGATCATGATCTATCTCCCTTCGAGCTTGGCGCTGATGACCTGGGCGAAGTGGCCGACGTTGCGCAATGATTCGAGCTCGGCCGTGCGGAACTTGATGCCGAAGCGCTGCTCGGCCGCCACGGTGAGCATGACGTGGGTCTGGCTGTCCCAGCCGTCGATGTCATTGGCGGTCATCTCCGGGGACAGGACGATGCTGTCGTCGTCGAACACGTCGTGGAAAACCGGGGTGAGTGCCTTGAGAACTTCTGCTTCGGTCATGCCTTTACCTCGATGAAAGGGTTGGAAGTGCGGGGGCGGGTCAGGTCGTAGCGCCAGAAGGTCGCGTCGACCGGGGTGTCGGCAGGCGCCGGATGCTGGACGAACCCAAGGCGCGGATAGTGCTCGGCGACCATGGCGTTGCGCTCGGTGGGTCGGTACTCGCCGATCAGCGCGCCATAGCCGACGGCGAGGGCGGCGGTGGCGAGCACATCGAGCACGGCCTCCTCGACCTGGCGGCCAAGCACGCGACAGCTCATCAGCCAGCTGTCGATCAGCAGTTCGTCTTCAGCAAGCGACTCGTCCGGGCGAGCAAGGACCACGCTGATCAGGCCGTTGTCGCCGAACTTGTCCGCCAGCCGGATCGCCAGCGCCACGGACCGCGGGTCGCTGGCGATCCGCTCTACCTCCGCCTCGCTGTAGCGGCGCGTGGTGAGGTTGAACTGATTGGTCTTGTTGATCAGCTGGGTGCTGCGCGCGAGCTCGGCGGCGCCGATGGGCGTGGCCGTCAGCACCATCTCCAGGCCACGCAGGTAGCCTTCCATGTCGGTGGCCTGGTTCATCGCGGCCTTGCGCTCGGCATTGAGCGCATAGTTGCGGCCACGGGTGGCGTCGTCTGAAGTAAAGGAGGCCGCCTCGAAGTAGCCGGCCGCGGCGACACGGGCCGGGTAATCGGCGACGTCGTCCGGCAGTTCCGGCACGGCCACCTCGGGCAGTTCCCGGCGCACGATGTCGCGCTCGGCCGGGTTGTCGTCGACGAAGACCAGGCTATCGAGGCCGATGTCGAGCATCGAGGCGATGCGCCGCAGGTTGCCGGCCTTGTCGTCCCAGTTGGCGACGAAGGCGGCGATGTCGCTGCGCTTGAGCGCCATTTCGGGATGATCGAACGCGGCTTCGGCGACGCTCAGGTCATTCTTGCTGCACACCGCGAGGATGATGCCGCGCCGCGCCAGGAGCGCCGCGTAGCGCTGGAAGGCGAGAAAGGCTTCGCCGCTGGGCGAGCCCTGGCCGAGGTGGATACCCTCGACGCCATCGTCACCGACCACGCCGCCCCAGAGCGTGTTGTCCAGATCCAGCACCAGGCATTTGCGGGACAACCCGATGCTGGCTGCCGCGATGCGTGCCAGCTGGTCGCCATACAGCGGTGCCAGGTGCGGGCTGACCAGTTGCTTGGCCTGATGCCAGCGCAGCGGCTCGGCCAGGCCGTCGCCGTAACTGCCGCGGGCCGCTTCCCAGGCGAGATCCATGAGCAGCACGCCGTCTTCACGAGCGGCCTGGCGGATGGCCGCGTTGAGTCGCTCGATCAGCGCATAGGGCGAGGCGGGCACCAGCGCCTCGAAGGACCCGAACAGCGGTGGGTCAGCCGGCACGATCGTTTGCTGCACCACCTGCGCGGCGTGCCGCTCGCGGGCACGGCGCCAGAGCAGACGCAGCTCCTCGACACGCTCGGCGACGGCGGCATCCACCTCCTCTTGCGAGGCTTCCAGCGGCAGTTGCAGCGGCGCGTCGCGGGCATCCAGCGCCAGCAGGGTCAATTGCGGCGCGAAGGCGCTGAGCTCGGCATCGTCCATCAGCAGTGCCTGGCGGTACAGGCCATAAGGGGCGACATGCGCCGACACCGCCAAGCCGCGTTGCAAACCGGCGACCCGGATCGCCGGGACCAGATGATCGACCGTATGCGAGGCGAGCAGGGCGATGCGTAGCGGGCGCAGCCCTGGCGCACTGCATTCCCCGGCGGCGACGGCGCGCAGACCTTCGCTGGCCAGACGGTCCAGGCGCGTGGTCTGGGTGAAGTCGCGGCGGAAACCGGCGAGCCGAGCCGCCTCGGCCAGGCGGACCATGGCGTCGGGTTCGCGTTTGGCCTCGCCGATGGCGGCGCCGAGATCGGGGTGTTGCGCCAACCAGAGAAGCTGATCCATGAGCAACGGACTCCTTGTCTAGAACTGAAAGTAGAGGAACTCGGTAGGGGCGACGGAGAAGGCCACCGCGAGGGCGAAGAAGCCCATCACGCCAATGGCCAGGCCGATCACCGGGCTGGGGCTCCAGACGGCGACGGGAAACCAGCGCAGCAGCCAGTGCTCGCGCGGTGGCGCATCCAGCGCGGTGCGCACGCGCGCCATCCACTGCTGCACGTTGGGCATCAACCAGACGAAGGCGAGCAGGATCGCCAGGGTCAGGTAGTCGGACTTATCGAATCGGGTCGTCAACTCGCTGAGGCCGACCATGCCGGACAGCATCGCCAGCGCAGCGCCAACGTTGTCGGCCCGGAAGAACACCATCGCCACCACGACACTGAGGAAGGTCAGCAGCACCGCGCCGCCGTGATGCAACGGCTTGTCGCTGTCGAGCGGCAGGCCCTGGCGGGCCTTGAAGGCACGAAAACCATGGGCGACGACCAGGTAGAAGCCATGCAGCAGCCCGAACGCCACGAATTGCCAGCCGGCCCCGTGCCAGACACCCGAAACGAACATCGTCAGCACCGTGGGGTAGGCGACCAGCACGACAAAGGTGCCGAGGCTCATCTTGCCGCGACGTGGCAGCGGCTTGCCTGCGGCCATCCGCGAACGGGTGATGCGCATGACGATGGGGTTGTAGAGATAGGCGGTGAGAAACCGCGTCAGCGTCATGTGCCAGCGTGACCAGTAGTCGATCACGTTGTGCGCCTTGAACGGGCTGTTGAAGTTCACCGGCAGGCGCAGGCCGAACATCAGACCCAGCCCGATGGCCATGTCGCTGTAGCCGGAAAAATCGAAGTAGATCTGCAGCGTGTAACTGAGCGCGCCGAACCAGGCATCGTAAAGGGCGGGCACCGTGCCGTCGGCGGCAACAGCGAAGATCGGCGAGGCATTGGCGCCCAGCGGGTCGGCGATGATCACCTTCTTGAACAGCCCGAGCAGAAACACCGTGAGCCCCAGCGACAGGTTGTCCAGGCGCGGTCGGAAGGTCGATTCGTCCTTGAACTGCTTGAGCATCTCGCCGTGATGGGTGATCGGCCCCGCGATCAGTTGCGGGAAGAAGCTGATGAACAGGCAGTAATTGACGAAATCGTGTTCGCTGACCTCGCCATCATGAGCGTCGACCAGGTAGGCGATCTGCTGGAAGGTGAAGAACGAGATCGCCAGCGGCAGGATGATATCGCCGACGGACCAGCCCAGCCCGAATGCGTCATCGAGCGTGCCGAACAGGAACCCCGTGTACTTGTAGTAACCCAGCAGCGCCACGTTCGCCGCCACGCCCAGCACCAGCACGGCGCGCGAGGGGCGTCGCATCAGCAGGCCACCGAGCAGGTAGTTGAAGACCATGCTGCCGACGAGCAAGGGCACGTAGGCAGGGTTCCACCAGCCGTAGAACACCAGCGAGGCGAGCGTCAGCCAGACGGCCGCGTAGCGCTGTCGGCCACTGCCGGCGAGCAGGATGAAGCCCAGCAGAACAACCGGAAGAAAACCGGCGATGAATACCATGGAGTTGAAGAGCATCGTCCCTATCCTTGCCCAGGTGTATCCCAGTGCCGTCCTTTCAGGCCGGGACGGCGGCTGCATCCATGAGCCCGCTTCGACGATTGCGGTCGACGCGTGACGGCTCACCCCCAACGAACGATTTCGCAGCCAGGCTTCGTTCCTTAGTCGCTACTTCGGAGCCAAGTCCCAGTCCCTAGATGCGACAGGGACTTGTAAGGAAAAGTTGCGCCGTTCATCTGCCGGCAAAACCTGGCGGACAGACGGGAATGTGCGGGTAAAACAGGCGAAACGGTAGTTTTCAGACCGAGTCCCGTCTTCTGCCGGCTTTACCGTGGCTGCCGTGTACGGGGCACCGAAAGGAGGTCGTCGCGGTACAGCGAGCGGTCAAAAAATGGGCCGCTCGTCACATTCCTGATGCCGACCAGCGGAGCGGGGTGAACTTTGCGGCGGGTCAGCCGATGACCCGGGAGTAATCACACTATCTATGTGGATGCTCATCCCATGCGAATCACACTGAAACTGAAAGTTCTGCTGCTGGCGTTGGTCCCGGTCACCCTGTTCGCGCTCGTGCTCAGTGGCGCGGCGGCAAAGATTCTCCACTCGCTGGCCGAGGAAGAGATCGAAACCACCCGTGAGCGGATGATCGACGACGCCCGCGCGCGGCTCGAAGACTACATGCGCATCGGGGTCAGCAGCGTTGCGCACCTCTACGAGCCGGCCGCGCAGGGCGATATGGCCAGCCGTGACCAGGCCATCGCCATTCTGAAGAAGATCAAGTTTGGCAAGGACGGCTACTTCTTCGGTCACGATTCGAACGTGGTCCGCCTGTTCCGCGGTGAGAGTCCGGTGGACGTGGGCGTCAACCTGAGCGACCGTCGCGATTCCAACGGCGTGTATATCAACCGCGAGTTGGTTGCCGTGGCGAAGAACAACACCTACTACGTGAACTATTCCTCGCCGTTGCCGAGCAACGAAAAGGTGCAGGTTCCGAAACTCGCCTACAGCTACTACCTGCCGAAGTGGGATCTGGCGCTGGGCACGGCCGTCAACCTGGACAACATCGAAGCGGCCCTGGACGAGGTGCGCAAGGACATCGACAGTCGCGTCAATTCCATCCTCAGCAGCATCCTGGCGATCGCCGGCATCATGTTGGTCGCGCTGGGCATCGCCGGCGTAGTCATCAGCAACTCCATCGTCAAGCCGATCCAGGTGATCCGTGCTCAGCTTGATGACATCGCCGCCGGCGACGGCGACTTGACCCATCGCCTGCCGGAGAACCGCAACGATGAGCTCGGTCAGCTGGCGAGCTCGTTCAACCGTTTCGTCGGCAAGATCCACACCATGGTCAGCCAGGTCGCGGAGATGACCGGCCAGCTCACCGGCATGGTAGCCGAGGTAGCGGCGCAGGCGCAGCGCTCCGAAAAGGCCATGGAAACCCAACGGCAGGAAACCGATCAGGTCGCCACGGCGATCAACGAAATGTCGGCTGCGGCCCAAGAGGTTGCACACAGTGCTCAGGGTGCCGCCGAAGCCGCGCAGCAGACCGACAAGGAAGGCCAGCAAGCCAAGGCCGTGGTCGATTCGAGCATTCGCCAGATACATGCGCTGGTCGAGGAAATCCGCAGCAGCGGCACCTCGCTCGACGAGCTGCAGCAGGATGTGCACGCCATCGTCGGCGTGCTCGATGTGATTCGCTCGATTGCCGAACAGACCAACCTGCTTGCGCTCAACGCCGCGATCGAGGCAGCGCGTGCCGGCGAGGCGGGCCGCGGTTTCGCCGTGGTCGCCGACGAGGTTCGCGCGCTGGCCAGTCGTACCCAGCAGAGCACCCAGGAAATCCAGGGCATGATTGACCGCCTGCAAACCGGCACCAAGCAGGCCGTCGCCGCGATGGGGCGTTCGAGCGAAGCGGGCGACGCCAGCAGCGCGCAGGCCAACCAGGCCGGTGCCTCGCTGGATGCGATCGCGCAGCTGATCGCCACCATCAACGGCATGAACGCGCAGATCGCCAGCGCGGCCGAAGAGCAGACCGCGGTGGCGGAAGAGATCAACCGCAGCGTTCATCAGATCGCCACGGCGGTCGAGAACGTCGCCGAGGAAACCCAGCAGGGCGCGCGCACCGCGCAAAATCTGGCCAGCGTCGGTGAGCGTCTCGGCGGCCTGGTGCGTCAGTTCCGCATCTGAGATCACGCCACGCGTTTCTCATCGCCAATAAAAAGCCGGCACCTTGTGTGCCGGCTTTTTTATGCCCGACTGCTTGTCCCTGGTTTGCTTTGGTCTCGAGCGAGGGAAGGGCGTGGTGCCCGTTCAACTGTCGGAATAGTGTCGCCTGTTTATTGACCTTACATGGCAAGAGCTGTACAAAGCGCGTCGCGGCATTAATGCTTGTACAACTTTTCTGGAAGGTACCTATGAGCGGGCTACGTAGTCTCTTGCTTGACCTGAGTGTCAGGCGCAAGTTGTTGGCAGGCTTTGGCGTGGTGTTGACGATTACGCTGATCATTGCGTGGATCAGCTACGAATCGTTGAACTCGGTCTTCGACCGATTCGGCAAGATCAATCAGGTCGCCGATATCAAAGCCCTGGTCGCGGACGCGCGGCAGGGAGAAAAGAACTACCTGCTTCGCCGTGACCCGAGGTTTCTGGACGAGGCACGCACCGCGATCGATATGACGCAGCAAATCGCGCTGACCGCTCGCGAGGCGTTTTCCAGCGCTCAGAGCATCGAGCTGATGGACCGCATTCAGCGTGACGGTGAGGCGTATCAGGCCAGGCTCGCGGAGTTTGCCGAGGCGATGCGCAAGACGCAGCTCGCCGAAGACAACATGGAAGCGGTCGCTCGGGACGCACATGCGGGCTTCAACACAGCCGAGGCGGAACTGCGCAGGCGTGTGGAGGAGCAAATTCTGGCCACGGGCGACGCCGAAAGCATTCAGACACTCGACCTGTCCACGCAAGCATCTCAGCTCGCCAAGCAGCTCTCCGATACTCGGCGACTCGAAAAGAATTTCGTCATCGGCGGTCAGGCGCGAGACGCAGAGGCGCTTGTCGCCCAGCTCGATACCTCTGCGCGGGCTGGCGCGGCGCTGGCTGCCGAGCTTCCGGTTGGGCGTAGCAAGGAGGCGCTCGAGGAGGCGCTTGCCCGTCTGGGTGAATACCGATCGGAATTTGTCGATTACCGTAACGCGCAAGCGGAGCGAATCGCCAGTGAGCAGGAGCTTACCGAGTACGCGCGGCAGATGGTTGAGGTCGCTCAGACCGCCTATGCGAGCCAGGTCGAGGAGCTTCGTGAAGAGCAGGGCCAGGTGCGCATGGTGCTTGTCGGCGCGACCGTGGTGGCGCTGGTGCTGAGCGTGCTTTGTGCCGTGCTCATTACCCAGATGATCGTCGGCCCGTTGCAGCAGGTGGTGTCGGTCGCACGCCGCATCGCCGAGGGCGATCTTTCGGCCGATCTCAAGGATGATCGGCGAGACGAGCTCGGGCAGTTGATGCAGGCGATGCAGCAGATGACGGAAAGCCTCCGCCTGCTGATTTCGCGCCTGTCAGACGGTATTGCACAGTTGGCGTCGGCGGCCGAGGAGATGTCCGCTGTAACCGAACAGACCAGTGTTGGCGTCGGGCAGCAAAAACTCGAAACCGATCAGGTCGCCACGGCGATGAACGAGATGACCGCCACCGTCCAGGACGTGGCCCGAAATGCCGAATCGGCGGCCCATTCCGCTTCGTCTGCCGACATCCAGGCGCAACAGGGCCATTCGGTCGTCAAGCAGACCATCGATCGAATCGAAGCCTTGGCTCGTTCCATCGAGGAGTCGTCGGAGGCGATCGAGCGGCTCAAGCACGACAGCGCCGGCATCGGCAATGTGCTCGATGTGATCAAGACGGTCGCCGAGCAAACGAACCTGCTCGCGCTCAATGCCGCAATCGAAGCCGCTCGTGCCGGAGAGGCCGGGCGAGGCTTCGCGGTTGTGGCTGACGAAGTGCGGGGTTTGGCGCGTCGCACCCAGCAATCCACTACCGAAATCGAACAGCTGATCGTCGCGCTTCAATCCGGTGCCGAGGGCGCCGTGGAAGTCATGGGCAAAAGCTGCGCGCTCGCGGACCAGACTGTCGAGGCCGCGCAGCTGGCCGGTGAGGCGCTGAATGCGATCAACAGTGCCGTATCGAGCATCCAGCAGATGAACCAGCAGATCGCGACTGCATCCGAGCAGCAAAGCGCGGTTGCCGAGGAGATCAACCGGAGCGTCTCGAACATCCGCGACGTGGCTGATCAGTCGGCGGCGGCCACGGCGCAGACATCCGCAGCGAGCGCCGACCTGGCTCGGCTGGGAAGTGAGTTGCAGGCGCAGGTCAGCCGGTTCCGTCTGGCCTGAGCCTGGCGGCGCACAGCGCGCTGCGATCCACGATTCGAAAAAAAGGCCGGCATCCATGGATGCCGGCCTTTTTTGTTCATGTGACGCCGACGGTTTGCAGCGACTTTCGCGCCTTAGCCGAAGAAGTAGAGGCAGCCCGAAATGACCAGACCCGAATAGACCAGCATCAGCAGGCAGTAGCCCATGATGTCGCGCGCGCCAAGGCCAACGATGCCGAGAATGGGCAGCGCCCAGAACGGCTGGATCATGTTGGTCCAGGCATCGCCCCAGGCAATCGCCATGGCGGTCACGGCGGGAGTCACGCCGAGGGCTTCGCCGGCTGGCAGCATGATCGGCCCTTGCACCGCCCATTGGCCGCCGCCGGAGGGTACGAAGACGTTCACCAGTCCGGCGCTGAGGAAGGCGAGGACGGGGAAGGTGTCCGCCGACGACCAGGCGATGAAGGTATCGGTGACCTGCTTGCCCAGCGAGAGCCCGTCGGCATTGGCGCCGACCATCATTCCCATGATCCCGGCGTAGAACGGGAACTGGATGACGATGCCGCTGATGCCGCCGATGCCATCCTGTACCGCGCGCATGTAGCGCTCGGGCGAGCCATGCAGCGCGAGGCCGATGAACAGGAACAGGCCGATCACGATGTTCAGCGTCAGCGCAAAGCCGTTCTCGGCGAAGTAGTAGCCGAAGTACACCACGCCGAGTGCGACGATCAGCCCGTTGAGGATCCGGCTGTCGTCCAGGCGCTGGGCCATGGTTGTGCGCGGCAGGGCGTCGTGTTCCGGATCGCGCAGCAGGGCCGGATCGGCAACTTTCGGGTTCTTCGGGTGCATGGCCCAGTTGAGGATCGGCAAGCCGATGACCAGCAGCGCGATGATGGTCAGGTTCATGCTGGTGAAAAGCGTATCGCCGACGCCGATCGCGGCGGTAACGACGCCGCCCGTCATGCGCTCGAGGTCGGCACCGCCAGTGGCAAGTGACAGGGGGATCGAACCGGACAACCCGCCATGCCAGATCAGGAAGCCCGAGTAGGCCGCTGCCACCAGCAGTGGATAGTCGACGCCCTTCACTTCACGGGCCAGGGCGCGGGCGAACACCGCGCCGATCACCAGGCCGAAGCCCCAGTTGATCCAGGAGCCGGCCAAGGCGACCAGGGTAACCATCACCACCGCGCGCCCCGGCGTGCGGGCAGTGCGTGCAAGCCCGGCGAGCAAGCGGTGGATGGCTGGCGCACTCGCCAGGGCATGGCCGGTGACGAGGATCAGGGCCATCTGCATGGCGAAGGTCAAGAGGTTCCAGAACCCGGACCCCCAGTGCCTGGCCATGGCCGGCAGGCCCTGGCCGGTAACGGTCATGCTGGCGACCAGCACGATAAGGCTGAGGAGGATGGCGAAGACGAACGGCGAGGGGAGGTAGCGTTGTACGAGCTTCACACTCGCCGAGGTGATGGCGTTGAGCATGGATTGGTCCTTGTTTTTATTGCTATGTGTGGTGGTTGTCGCGGTTGAACGCTGGCGCTGGCTCTGCCTGGGACATGCGCTGCGGGGCAGCGCCGTCGTGGCCCGATCCCGGCTGATAGAGCTGCTGTAGAGGGGCGGGCTCTGCCTGCGATCCGTGTTTCAGCCCCCGTCGTGGTCCGGGTCGCAGGCTGCTCCTGGAAAAGCCGGTCAGGTGCGCTCGATGGCCAGCGCCACGCCCTGGCCGCCGCCGATGCACAGCGTGGCCAGGCCCTTTTTCGCGTCGCGGCGGATCATCTCGTGCAGCAGGGTGACCAGCACGCGGCAGCCCGAGGCGCCGATGGGGTGGCCGAGCGCGATGGCGCCGCCGTTGACGTTGACCTTGTCGGCGGCCCAGCCGAGTTCCTGGCCGACCGACAGTGCCTGGGCGGCGAAGGCTTCGTTGGCTTCGATCAGGTCCAGCTCATCGAGCGTCCAGCCGGCTTTCTCCAGGCAGCGGCGCGTCGCTGAAACCGGTGCGATGCCCATGATCGCCGGATCCACGCCGGCATTGGCATAGGCTTTGATCGTCGCGAGTACGGGAAGGCCGAGCGCCTTGGCCTTGTCGGCGCTCATCAGCAACACGGCCGCCGCGCCGTCGTTGAGGCTTGAGGCATTGCCCGCGGTGACGGTGCCGTCTTTCTTGAATGCCGGTTTGAGCTTGGCCAGCGCCTCGGCGGTGGTGCCGGCACGTGGCTGTTCATCGGTGTCGAAGCGCAGTGGGTCACCCTTGCGCTGGGGAATCTCGATCGGGGTGATCTCGTCCTTGAACCGCCCGGCCTCGATCGCCGCCACGGCTTTCTGTTGCGAGCCCGCGGCAAACGTGTCCTGCGCCTCACGGCTGATTCCGTACTTGTCGACCAGATTCTCGGCGGTGATACCCATGTGGAAATCGTTGAAGGCGTCCCAGAGGCCGTCGCTGATCATCGAATCGACCAGCTCGGCGTGCCCCATGCGCAGGCCGGTGCGCGCCTTGGGCAGCACATAGGGCGCGAGGCTCATGTTCTCCTGCCCGCCGGCGATGATTGCGTCGGCATCGCCGCAGCGGATCGCCTGGGTTGCCAGGTGCAGCGCCTTGAGGCCCGAACCGCAGACTTTATTCAGCGTGAAGGAGGGCACCGCATCGGGCAGGCCGGCTTTGATCGAGGCCTGGCGCGCCGGGTTCTGCCCAGAGCCGGCGGTCAGCACCTGGCCGAGGATGACTTCATCGACCTCGGCGGGGTTCAGCCCGGTCTGTTCAAGCAGGCGCTTGATCACCGCGGCGCCCAGGTCAGGCGCGGCGATGTTCGCCAGGCTGCCCTGGAAGGCGCCAATGGCGGTGCGGGTGGCGGCGACGATGACGACGTCTTTCATGTGTAGGCTCCGGATGGATTGGATGTTGTTATTCAGCGCCAGTGAAAGGTACATGACGCGCTCTCGCCGACGGCGTGCTGGCTTATATCCAGCACGTCGCGCGTCAGGTCAACTGCCCCGGCGCTTGTACCGCATGGCGTGCGGCACTCAGAACACCATTTCCGGCACTTGATCGGGGACCACCAGTTCGCCGGCTGTCTTGGCGACGATTTCCTCGACGCTCACGCCTGGCGCGCGCTCCTTGAGGACGAACGCACCGTTTTCGATCTCCAGGTACGCCAGGTCGGTCAATACGCGCTTGATGCAACCGGCGCCGGTCAGCGGCAGGGTGCATCGGGGCAGCAACTTGGACTCGCCGTCTTTCGACGCGTGCGTCATGAGCACGATGATGTTCTCGGCACCGGCGACCAGGTCCATCGCGCCGCCCATGCCCTTGACCAGCTTGCCAGGGATCATCCAGGAGGCGATGTTGCCCTGCACATCCACCTCGAAAGCGCCGAGCACGGTGAGGTCGATGTGGCCGCCGCGGATCATCGCGAAGGATTCGGCGGAGTTGAAGATGGAAGCGCCGACGCGGGCAGTGACGGTCTGTTTGCCGGCATTGATCATGTCGGCGTCGAGTTCCTCTTCGGTCGGGAACACGCCCATGCCGAGCAGCCCGTTCTCCGACTGCAGCATCACGTCCATGCCCTCGGGCACGTAATTGGCGACCAGGGTAGGGATGCCGATACCCAGGTTTACGTAATAGCCATCCTGCAGCTCGCGGGCGACGCGCTGGGCCATTTGTTCGCGGGAAAGTGCCATGCTCGGGTCCTCTTCTCGTTCTGTTCAGCTACGGACGGTGCGTTTTTCGATGCGCTTTTCGAAGGTGCCGCAGATGATGCGGTCGACGTAGATGCCCGGCGTGTGAATCTGCGTGGGATCGAGCTCACCGGGCTCGACGATTTCCTCCACCTCCACGACCGTGATCCGGCCCGCGGCGGCGGCCAGCGGGTTGAAGTTCTGCGCGGTATGGCGGTAGATGACATTGCCGTAGCGGTCGGCCTTCCAGCCCTTGACGATGGCGAAGTCGCCGGTGATGGCGTGTTCGAGGATGAAGGGGCGCCCGTCGAATTCGCGCACGTCCTTGCCTTCGGCGATGGGCGTGCCGTAGCCGGTGGCGGTATAGAACGCCGGGATACCGGCGCCACCGGCGCGCAGCTTTTCGGCCAGGGTGCCTTGCGGCGTCAGCTCGACCTCGAGCTCGCCATCGAGCAGCTGGCGCTCGAACAGCGCGTTCTCGCCCACATAGGACGCGATCATCTTGCGGATCTGTCGATCCTCCAGCAGCAGGCCCAGCCCGAAGCCGTCCACGCCGCAGTTGTTCGAGACCACGGTCAGGTCGCGGGTACCGCGACGCTTGATCTCGGCGATCAGGTTTTCGGGGATACCGCAGAGCCCGAAGCCGCCGGCCAGGAGGGTCATGCCGTCTACGAGCCCATCGAGCGCTTCGGCATAGGAATTCACGCGTTTGTCGAAACCAGCCATGAACCTGTCCTTCTTGTTGTTGATAGCGGAGGGTTGTCGCTGGAGTGTTCCGCCGATGCCTCTATTTGTTAAGTTGATTTTTAAGCGGGATTGATTGATAAAAACAAATAAACCAACTGCCCGAAGCGAATGCCATGACCGTGAAGCAACTGCGGGCCTTTCTGGCCGTTGCCCATACCCTGAGCTTCGCCCAGGCCTGCGAACGCCTGCACCTGTCTCAGTCGGCGCTGAGCCTGACCATCAAGGCGCTGGAGGAAGGGCTCGGCGGTCGCCTGTTCAGCCGCACCACTCGTGCTGTCAGCCTCACGCCGGAGGGTGAGGCGTTGTTGCCGTTGGCGCGTCGGCTGTTGGCTGACTGGGATAACGCCGAGGATGAGCTCCGCCAGCGTTTCACCTTGCAGCAGGGCCGGGTGGCGCTGGCTTCCATGCCGTCCTTTGCCGGCAATCTCCTGCCAGCGGTGCTGCGGACCTTCAGCGATCGCTACCCCTCGATCAGCGTCACGGTGCACGACGTGATCAACGAGCAGGTCATGGAGATGGTGCGCGACGGGCAGGTCGAGATCGGCATCGCCTTCGAGCCTGAGCCGAGCATGCCGCTGAGTTTCGCGCCCCTCTACAGCGACCGCTTCGTCGCGGTGGTGCCGGCCGGCTCGCCCCTGGCGAGCGAAGCGGAGGTGGCGTGGGAGGCCTTGCTCGGCCAGCCCTTCATTACCTTGCAGCGGCCTTCGACCGTGCGCTTCATGCTTGAGGAAACTCTCCGCCAGCGGGGGCGTGCGCTGTCGGTGCAGTACGAAAGCCATCAGCTGGCGACGGTTGGGCGCATGGTTGCCAGCGGGCTGGGCGTCAGTGCGGTGCCGGCGCTGTGCCGCGCGCAAATGCTTGAACTCGGTGCGTGCTGCGTCGCGTTGCGCGACCCGGTGATCGAGCGGCCTGTGGGCATCCTCACCAAGCCGGGGCACGAGCTATCGGTCGCGGCGCAGGCGATTGCCGATACGCTGCGCGCGGCGGGTGCTTATCCAGGTGAAGGTCGCCATAGGCAAAACCATTGATCTCGATCAACAAAAGCGATTGGCGGTACTTAAGCAACGTCTGAGCTATCCGATAAGAGCAGCATGGATTGGGTTGGCTCGACCGCCTGTCCGCCAGCACCCCTCGGGTGCGTAGTTGGCTCATTCATGGATAGTGACATATGTCTCTACGAAATTTCGGTATCGCGCCCCGGGCTGCCTTGGGGTTTGGTTTGGTTGCATTCTTCCTGCTGTGCATCGGCGTCTTTTCGCTCACGCAGATGGCGCGGATGGACAGCGCTTCAGATGACATCAACAACAACTGGATGCCCTCTGTCACGACGCTCAAGGAAATGAACCAGTCGATTCTTCGGCAACGGATCTTCACCCTCCGGGCGCTGATGCATACCGACGCAGCATCGTTGTCCAAAACCACTGATACGATTCTGCAATTGAGGACCGAGGTGGCGCAGCAGTTCGAGGACTACAAGCGCTACATGACGGGCGCCGAAGAGCAAGGGCTGTTCGACAGGCTCGCAAGCGCCTATGGCGTTTACCTGAACGACCAGAAACAGGTGCTCTCGCTGGTAGATCAAGGTCGTTCCGATGAGGCGCGCGATTACCTCAACGGACCGATGGCCGCCAACGCCGATGCGCTGATGAAAACCCTCATTGCGCTTGGCGAATTCAATACCAAAGGCATCGCCGCTGCTGCGGAGATGTCCGCCGAGACCTATCACAGCGCTCGGATAGCCGTCATCACAGCCATCATCGTCGCCGCTCTGGTTACCGCGCTGCTGGCCTGGCTGTTGATCCGCAGCATCGTCCAGCCGCTGTCCGAAGCGGTGCGTGCTGCTGAGGTGATCGCTTCCGGTGACCTGACCCAGCCGATCGCCGTGGCCGGCAAGGACGAGCCGGCGCGGTTGCTCGATTCGATGAAGAAGATGCAGGCCAACCTGCGCGACACCATCCAGCGCATTTCCGATTCCTCCACCCAGCTCGCGTCCGCCGCGGAAGAGCTGCACGTGGTGACCGAGGACTCCAGCCGCGGGCTGGCCCAGCAGAACGGGGAGATCGAGCAGGCCGCGACGGCAGTCAACCAGATGACCGCTGCGGTCGACGAAGTCGCGCGCAACGCCGTGGCTACGGCCGAGGCGTCCAAGGAGTCCGAGCGTGCCGGGCGCGATGGTCAGCAGCAGGTCACCCGAACCGTGCAGTCGATCAACCAACTGGCCGAGGGCGTGACCACCACGGCTGGGCAAGTGGGTGAGCTGGCCGACAAGGTCCGCGACATCAGCAAGGTGCTTGACGTGATCCGTGCGATCGCCGAACAGACCAACCTGCTGGCACTCAATGCTGCCATCGAAGCCGCACGTGCCGGCGACGCCGGCCGAGGCTTCGCGGTGGTCGCCGATGAGGTCCGTGCGCTGGCGCATCGCACCCAGCAATCGACCCAGGAAATCGAGGAAATGATTGGTGGCATCCAGCATGGCACCGACCGCGCCGTTCAGGCGATGCAGCTGAGCAACGAGCAGGCGCGCTCGACGCTGGTAGTCGCACAGGCAGCCGGCGAGGCCCTGGAGCAGATCGCCGTAGCCATCGCCACCATCAGCGAGCGCAACATGGTCGTCGCCAGCGCTTCTGAAGAGCAGGCCCAGGTGTCGCGCGAGGTGGATCGCAACCTGATCAACATCCGTGACCTGTCGATGCAGACGTCGGCAGGGGCGAACCAGACGAGCGTTGCCAGCCAGGAACTCGCCCAGCTCGCCGTAGGCCTGCGGGGGTTAGTGGGGCGGTTTTCGGTCTGATTTCCGCTAACCGGTAACGAAGCCCCGCACGGTTCGCCGTGCGGGGCTTTTTTGTGTCAGGCGGTATGTTGGAGCGAGGCAAGATCGGCCGCCGATCTACGTGACCCATTCGCTCGGGCATCGGGCCGATGGCTCAGGTTGCTATCGCCTCGTTGGCCAGGCGTACCGGAGTGTCGGTGTTGCGCTGTCTCGGTAATAGCGATACGAAACTGATCGGCGACCATCACCAACCGAAAGTACGCTTGCCAGGCGCGGGCGGTGCACCGGAGATTGGCTATGGCGATCATCACCGACTTCTGCATCATGACGCCCGAAGCCGGGTCCAACGAGTTCGTGGTGACCTCGCTGCATCCCGGCGTGACCGCGAACAGGTGATCGAAAACACCGGCTGGGCCATTCGTTTCGCCGATCAACTGACGGAAACGGCGGCGCCGACCGATGCCGAACTGGAGGCTCTGCGCGCGCTCGAAGCGCGAACGGCCGCCGCCCATGGACAAGCTGGAGGTGACGAGTGACACGCGACGTCTTTATCTGCGATGCGGTACGCACGCCCATTGGCCGCTTTGGCGGCTCGCTGGCCGCGGTGCGTGCCGACGACCTGGCCGCCACGCCGATCAAGGCGCTGTTGGCGCGTAATCCAAACCTCGATCCGGCGGCAATCGATGAGGTGTTCCTGGGTAGCGCCAACCAGGCTGGCGAAGACAACCGCAACGTGGCGCGCATGGCCGCGCTGCTGGCGGGTTTGCCGGAAACCGTCCCAGGCGTCACCTTGAACCGCCTCTGCGCCTCGGGCATGGATGCGGTGGGCAGCGCCTTCCGCGCTATCGCCTGTGGTGAGATCGAGCTGGCGATCGCCGGCGGTGTGGAATCCATGTCGCGCGCGCCCTATGTCATGGGCAAGGCGGACACGGCCTTTGGCCGCACCCAGAAGATTGAAGACACCACCATTGGCTGGCGCTTCATCAACCCGAAGATGAAGGAGCTGTACGGCGTCGACGCCATGCCGCAGACCGCCGACAACGTCGCCGACGAGCATCGCATCAGCCGAGAGGACCAGGACGCCTTCGCTCTGCGCAGCCAGCAGCGCACCGCGGCGGCGCAGCAGGCTGGGTTCTTCATCGAGGAAATCGTCCCGGTGGTGATCAAAGGCAAGAAGGGCGAGACGGTGGTCGACACCGATGAGCATCCACGCGCCGACACCACCACCGAGGCCCTGGCTAAACTCAAGCCGGTCAACGGGCCGGACAAGACGGTCACCGCCGGCAACGCCTCGGGCGTCAACGACGGCGCCGCAGCGATGATTCTTGCCAGTGCCGAGGCGGTGCGGAAGTACGGCCTCAAGCCGCGCGCCAAGGTGCTCGGCATGGCCAGCGCCGGCGTCGCACCGCGGGTTATGGGTGTCGGACCGGTGCCGGCGGTACGCAAGCTGTGCGAGCGGCTGGGCAAGGCGGTCGCCGACTTCGATGTGATCGAGCTGAACGAAGCCTTCGCGGCCCAGGCCTTGGCGGTGACCCGCGAGCTGGGCCTGGCGGACGACAGCCCCAAGGTCAATCCGCAGGGTGGCGCCATCGCCCTCGGGCACCCGCTGGGCATGAGCGGCGCTCGCCTGGTGCTGACCACGGTGCATGCCCTGGAAAAATCCGGCGGCACGCTCGGTCTGGCGACCATGTGCGTGGGCGTCGGGCAGGGCCTGGCGCTCGCCGTCGAACGGGTCTGAACGAGGCCGGGCGGGGCTTGCGCGTCGCCCGGTTCCGACCTTTGCTTGCCTCTGATCGCCAGGCCGTCCGGTTCGCCTGGCGGCATTTTCATATTCAAGAAGGAGTGGGCATGCCCAGCGTCAAACTCGCCGACTGCGAACTCAATTACCGCCTCGACGGCCCGGTCGATGCGCCGGTCCTGGTGCTTTCCAACTCGCTGGGCACTCAGCTGGGCATGTGGGATGCCCAGCTGCCAGCCTTCACCGAACACTTTCGGGTGCTGCGCTACGACACCCGTGGCCATGGTCGCTCGTCGGTCACGCCCGGACCCTATTCGATCGAGCAGCTCGGCCGCGACGTGCTGGCGATGGTCGATGCGCTCGGGTTCGATCGCTTCGCCTTTTGCGGCCTCTCCATGGGCGGGCTGATCGGCCAATGGCTGGGCATCAACGCCGGCGCGCGGCTGACGCGGCTGGTGGTGTGCAACACCGGCGCGAAGATCGGGACCGACGAGGTCTGGAACGATCGCATCGATACCGTGCTCAAGGGCGGCCAACAGGCCATGCGCGACATGCGCGATGCGTCCATCTCGCGCTGGTTCACGCCTGGCTTCGCCGAGCGCCAGCCTGAACAGGTGACTCGAATCACCGAGATGATTGCCAGCACCTCGCCGGAGGGTTACGCGGCCAACTGCGGTGCGGTGCGCGATGCCGATTTCCGCGAACAGCTGGGTGCCGTTGCGGTGCCAACGCTGATCGTCTGCGGCAGCCATGATCCGGTCACGACCCCTGAGCACGGGCGCTTCATGCAGCAGCGCATCGCAGGCGCGCAACTGATCGAGCTGGAAGCCGCGCACCTGTCCAATGTCGAACAGGGCGACGGCTTCACCCAGCCTGTGCTGGCGTTCCTCAAGGGCTAAAAAGAGCACGCGACCGGCTCTATCCGGTCGCCTGCTTTTCTCCTCAGTGGGTGTCTCGGTAACTGTTCACGCAGATGAAGCTGCGGGCCTGGTCCACGTCGCCTTTGCCGCGATAGAGCGGCCAGCGTGGGTATTCGCACAGTGGCCGGGTGCGGCCGGGCACCGCGACGCTGTCGGTCACCACCTGGCGACGGGGTGCGATACCGCGCTCTACCCAATCTTCCAGCGCGCTGAGCGAATCCCAGGCGGCGTTGAACACCGTGCTTGCGGCATGGGCATAGCCGGGAATCTCGTAATAGCGCATGAAGCGTCGGGTCTGGCCCTCGCCCATGTCGCGTTGCACGCGCCGGTAGTAGTCGGCGGTGGCGCGGGTGCTGACGAGCTGGTCGGACGTGCCGTGCGCCATGAGGATCTTGCCGCCGTTGTCGGCAAAGGCCGAGAGATCGGTCCGGTTGACGTCCTGGCGCAGGGACAGCGCGTCGACGCGTGCTTGCCAGGGGCCCAGCCGTGTCGGGTCGAGGGTCAACGAGTTGAACGCCGGGTTGCGTGTCACGAAGTAGCGTACCCATTCGTCCCAGAAGCCGGAATGGTAGGGCGCGCCCTCGGCGAAGCCGGTGCCGTGCACGGGCATCGGGTAGTCCGGTTGCAGCGTGTTGAGGCCCAGGCGGTTGACCACCAGTTGCAGGCCCTCGCCGGGACGTCCGAGGTCGGTGCCCCAGGTATTGAAGCCGGGGTAGCCGGTTTCGCCGCTGGCCAGCGGCTGGCTGAAGCGGATCGGCGTATCGAAAACCTTCAGTGCAGCGATCTGCGCATCGGACAGGCAGGCATCGCCCATATCCGCGCCGCCGGGGCAGCGTAGCGGACGGCCGTTGAGCCTCGCCCTGGCCGGGTCGAAGCGGGCATTGCAGGCGGCCTGATGGCTGATAACCCGGTCGCGCACGCCGTCGAGTCCGTCGCATGCCTGCATCGCGGCTTCGAGCAGCGCGGCGCGCTTCTGCAGGCTGGGAAAGGCGCCGGGTTGGGCAAATGCGCGCGTGATGCGCCCGAACTGCAGATCGAGCGCGGCGGCGTTGTAGGCAGGATAGAGCACGATGGCGCCCTGGAAGTCGGTCGGCCATTGCTGGACCACCGCCAGGGCCTCGCGCCCACCGGTCGAGCCACCGGCGAAGTAGCTGCGCGTCGGCTGGCTGCCGTAGCGGCGCTGGATCAGTTGCATGGCGGTGTCGCGGGTCTTCTTCAATGCATCGTGTGCATAGTTCGCCAGCGCTTCTTCGTTCCAGGCGAAATCGCCGGGGTTGACCGGGTTGGCCGGATGCCCCGAATCGCTGCCGAACACCGCATAGCCGCGGCCCAGTGGTGTCGGTTGGTCGACCGGCCCGGCTGGGACGTTACCGGCCACGTTCGGCACCGTGCCGTTGTAACCACCGCCGCCAAACATCATGGCCTTGCCGTTCCATTGCTCGGGCAGGGCAATGCGCATCCGGATGGGTGGGGCCGACGGATCGACCGGTGCGATCTCGACGCTGACGTCGCAATAGGGGCCGGCGCTCGCGTCACCCGGAACGGCAGTTGCCGCAGTGACACGGGCACCGGAGGTGGGCAGGGCGATGGCGCTGGCGGGCACGCGGGCTCCGGTCAGCCCGCTGCAGGTCGCGGCCAGGGCGGGTTCGGCTGTCAGCAATGCCAACGCGGAGAGGGCCAGCCAGCGGCGGCAGGGCAGGGGTTTCGGGGCCTTGGACGGGCGGGGTAGGGTCATGGGGGCATCCTTCTTGTTGTTGTGGGGGTGGCGCGTGCCACTTGGCCGATAACAGCCAAAGATGTGCCAGGTGCAGGCCGTCCGAGCCCGCGACCGATGGCTGGTCGATCCAGCGAAACCCGGCGGCTCTGGCTCGCAGGCACCGCGCACGGCTCACCGCAAGTCGTGCTGCGCGCGATGTCCAGTACAGATGACAGCAGCACGCTTCGTTGTCCGCGCCGCCGCACATGATGTCTGGACGGCTGGACAGCCGACGAGCGGCAGGCCAAGAGGGGGGTATTTCGCGTCGTGACGGTGACGGGTTCGTCTGGATGCAACGTCTGTGGATCAGGCTTTTCCGGTCCGGATCACGTTAGGCCGTAGTGATCTGACGAATGAGCCGGCTATATCAAAACCTCTGGCTATACTTTTTGTTACATCGCTCATGTAACAGGCCACTCCCTCGCAGAGACGCATCCGCCTCATGGAAACGCTTTACCTGATCTTCCTGTTGTTGCTCGCCGTCGGCGCCAGCCGCATTCTCGCCAACATCGTGCCGCTGCCCCTGCCGATCCTGCAGATCATCATGGGGACGGTGCTGGCGCTTCCGCCCTTCGGCATGGGCGTCGAGCTGCGGCCGGAGATCTTCATGCTGCTGTTCATCCCGCCGCTGCTGTTCTACGACGGCTGGAAGATTCCCAAGCGTGAGTTCACCGAGCACGGCGCCGAGATGACGGCCATGTCGCTGGTGCTGGTGCTGATCATCCTGGTCGTGGTGGGCTATTTCATTCACTGGCTGCTACCGGCCATTCCGCTGGGCGCGAGCTTCGCACTGGCGGCCATCCTGTCGCCGACCGATGCGCTGGCGGTGATCGCCATCGCCCAGGGGCGCCTGCCACGGCACATGGCGCACCAGCTCGAAGGCGAGGCGATGATGAATGACGCCACGGGCCTGGTGTCCTTCAAGTTCGCGCTGGCCGCGGCGATCACCGGCAGCTTCTCGCTGCTCACGGTGACAGGCGAATTCTTCGTGATCGCGCTGGGCGGCCTGGCCATCGGCGCGGGTCTGAGCTGGGCGGTGGGCAAGGCCAAGCAATGGATGACGTCGCGCGATCTGTTCGACCCCTCGACCTACGTGGTCATGATTCTGCTGTTGCCCTTCGCGGCGTTCTTTCTCGCCGAGCATGCGGGCATGTCCGGTATTCTCTCGGCCGTCGCGGCCGGCATGGTGCAGAGCCGTATCGACATGCTGCCGGTGAAAACCACCACCCGCATCCTCAACCGCAGCATCTGGGAAATGCTCGACTTCAGCTTCAACGGCCTGGTGTTCCTGCTGCTGGGCTTGCAGTTCCCGCGCATCGTCGAGCGCGTCTGGGAGGCGGCGGGGCACGAAACCTATCGGATGCCGATGCTGATCTTCAGCGCGCTGGCAATCATGGGTTTGCTGCTGCTGGTGCGTTTCGCCTTCGTCTACGCCTATCACTGGGGCGAAGCGCGGGTAAGGCGCATGCGTGGCAAGCCGGTCGAGGACAAGCCATTACGGTTGTTTTCGGCCTTGAGTGCGGTGGCCGGCGTGCGCGGCGCGATCACGCTGGCGGGTGTGCTGTCGATCCCGCTGATGATTGGCGACACCCCGTTCCCTGGGCGCGACCTGATGATCTTTCTCGCCGCGGCGGTGATCATCCTGTCTTTGCTGGTCGGAGCGCTCGGCATTCCGTACTTCCTCAAGCAGTTGCCCAACAACGACTTCGAGCAGCATGAAGAAGAGCTGCAAAAGGCGCGGCGAATTGCAGCCCAGGCCGCTGTCGGTTGGCTGGAGAACTGGAAACAGGCCAACCCGGTGGACGATCCCGACAAGGCGTTGCTGCACAGTGAGGTGACCGCGCGGGTAACCGAGTCCTACCGGCACGACATCGAAGCGCTGATGAACCACCACGACCGGGTGAACCAGGCACGGCAGACGCGTGCGCTGGAGCGCGATATCCGGCTGCAGGCCATCGCGGTGCAGCGCAAGGAAATGTACCGGATGCGCAAGCGCCACCTGATCGACGAGCAGATGCTGCAGACGCTGTTGCGCGAACTGGATTACGAGGAGGCGGCGCTGGGTAGCCGCGAGGCAGCGGCGCACTGAGGGGATTGGCCCAGCCGCGTGCTGGGCTGTACGCCGTTGGGCGGATGAATCCGCCCCTACTGACGGGTTTGGACGGCAGCGCCCGCAGGCTTGATTTCGTTCGGCCAGACGGATGTGCCGGGTGTTGTTAGGCCAGACTCCGCAAGCCGATTAGCGGCCAGCCATGTCCTGGCGCGTTTCGGGCTCGAGGACGGCGATGGTCTGGTCGCTGTGCTTGAACGACACCAGCGCGGCGAGCCAGGCCTGCAGCATCGGCGACTTGCTCTTCTGATTGCGCATGGCGATGGTCAGGATCTCCCGGGCGATGGTGACCATCGCCGCCTTGCTGCCGAGGAAGTGCCAGTTGAACCAGCCGTCGCCATAGCTCCAGGGCGTGGACTGGCCCCCGGCGATCGGGATGTAGACCTTGACCGACAGATCGAAGAGCACCTCGGGTTTGGAGATGATCAGCAGGTTCACGTCCGTCACTTTGCTCAACCAGTAGCGGTGGTCGAAGCGGCCGCCGGTCAGCGTTGCGGACTGGCTGAGTGCATCGTTGATCAGCGCACGGTTATCGATGACTTGCACGGTGAGGGCTTCCGTTTGCAGTGGGTGGCCGCTCGAGGCTGCCACGAAACGCGGCATGCGCCTGATCGACCCGGAGTCGCGCGGTACGCTGTCTGGGAGGGCAGGTCGCGCTTGGCATGCCGGGTTATCGGTACGTCGACGGTTTTGTTTAGCGCCTGCTCGTCGAGTCGCCTCGTTTGATGATCGTGCTGATCCAGCCGTAGCCGCTGACCAGCACGATGCCGCACAAGGCCATGACGGCGCCCGTCACGAAGCCAGGCTCGATGGGCTCGGCCAATAGCCAGGCACCGAGCGCCACGCCGAACAAGGGCGTGAGAAACGACAGCACGCCGAGGCGTGACGCCAGGTAGCGGCGCAACAGGCTGAACCAGAGCAAAAAGCTGGCGAAGCTGACCACCAGTGACTGGAAGCCCAGGCTCAGCCACACCAGGGGCGTTGGATTGAAGGTGGTGTGGCCGGTCAGCAGGGCCACCGGCAACAGCAGCGCGAAGCCCGTCAGCAATTGGTACAGCAACGTCTGGGTGGCCGGTAGCGAGGACAGGCGGGTGGTGCGGATCAAAACCGTGGTCGAACCCCAGGCAGCACCGCCGAGCAGCGCCAGGAAGTCACCCCAGAGCACGCCACTGAATTCACCGCCCTTGTCGGCACCGCGCATGAAGGCGACCGCAATCCCGACGAACGCCAGGCCGACACCGAACCATTGCAACGGCGCGAGGCGCTCGTTCGGCAGTTTCCAGTGCAGGCCCAGCGCCGCGAACACCGGCGCGGTGTAGAGGAACACCACGACATGCCCGGCCGAGGTGTGCCGTACGGCTTCACCGACCAGGAGAAACTCCAGCGCGAACAGCGCGCCGGCCAAGCAGCCGACCTTCCAGACGCCCTCGGCAACGGTCAACCGCTCCCGGCGCATGGCCATGAGCGTTACGACGAGCAGGGCGCCGACACCCGAACGCAGTGCGATCTGCAGGACCGGGGAAAAATCCGCCGCGGTCGCCTTCAGCGCGATCTGCTGCATGCTCCAGATCAGGCAAAGCATGAGCATCAGGCTGACTGCGGGCAGATCGAGCGGCTTGCGAGTGTCCATGAAACGCTCCGGGACGAAGGGAGCCGCGCATTGTCCGGCATCGGGTCGCTCGAAGGCGAGTGGTGCGGGAGGAGTAGAAAAATCGGCGGCGCGCATGTGGCGCGACTGACCGGGGCGCGAGGTTGGCCGCCGGAGGCGCGTCGTGCTGCCCGCTCACGCTACCCGGCGGTCGGTGATGCTCATTTGGCGAATAGCTGGCTCATGTCCTTGAAGGCCTTGAATTCCAGCGCGTTGCCACAGGGATCGAACAGGAACATCGTCGCCTGCTCGCCGACCTGGCCCTGAAAACGTACATACGGCTCGATGACGAAGGCCGTATTCCGTGCGCGCAGGCGTTCGGCCAGGGCTTCCCACTCGGGCCAGCTGAGCACGATGCCGAAATGCGGTACGGGTACGTCGTGGCCATCCACGGCGTTGGTGTGCGCGGCCTCCTGGGATGCAGTTCGCGGGTGCTCGTGGATCACCAACTGGTGTCCGTAGAAGTCGAAGTCGACCCAATGCTCGGAGGAGCGGCCTTCAGGCAGGCCGAAGACCTCGCCATAGAAGCGGCGCGCGGCCGGCAAGTCGTAAACGGGAATCGCAAGGTGAAAGGGGGACAGGCTCATCGGGGCATCCTTCTTCAGTGGGGCCGTGCGGGCCATCTTGACGGTTTGTCGCACCCCGCAACAGCGGATATCTTTTGCCGCGAGCCTCGAAAATTTCGATCAATGAGCCGTCCATGATCCGTGAACTGAAGACCTTCCTCGTCATCGCCAGGTGTGGCAGTTTCGCCGCCGCAGGCAACAGCATCGGCCTCACCCAGTCCGCGGTCAGCGCGCAGATCAAGAACCTGGAAGCCGCACTGGGCCTTCGTCTATTCGATCGAACCGGGCGCTCGGCGCATCTGAATGCCGCCGGGCAACGGGCGGTGCCGCTGGCCGAGCAGATCATCGAGACCTTCACGTTGATGGGCCAGCCCGAGTCGCTGGATGACTACCGCGGAGAGCTGCGAATCGGTGCCATCGGCACGGTGCAGACTGGCCTGCTGCCAGCTGTCCTGCTGCGTCTGCTCGATCAGGCGCCGGGTGTCGCGCCGAAGCTGGTGCCTGGCGTTTCGCTGAACCTCCTGGCGCAGGTGGATGCCGGTGAAATCGATCTGGCGGTGATGATCCGCCCGCCGTTCGCGTTACCCAAGGAGCTGCACGCCGAGCGGGTGCAGCGCGAGCCGTTCGTACTGATCGCGCCGCTCGATACGGTCGGTGACGACCCGTTTGTGCTCCTCTCTGAGCAGCCGTTCGTGCGTTATGACCGCACTTCGTTCGGCGGGCGACAGGTGACCCAGTTCCTGCGCAAACACCGGCTCGACCCGCGCCCGGGACTGGAGCTCGACGAGCTCGATGCCATCGTCAAGATGGTCGAGAGCGGGCTCGGCGTGGCGCTGGTGCCGCGCGCAGGGCTCTGGCTGGAGGGACCGCCGCGGGTCCGCGTGCTGTCGCTCGGCAGTCACACCTTTCATCGCGAGCTGGTGCTGGTGCGTCGCCACGGCGTGCGCCAGCTACCGGTGCAGCAGCTGTTTCGTCGTTGTCTGGGCGAGGCGCTCGGCGAGCAGCGCTGAGGCGCCGGTCGCGGCTGAAACGCCGGGCTGCGGGCGGGGTCTTAGCTGAGGCCCCGATCGTTCCAGCCCCATTGGAGAACCCAGATGGCCCAACCCGATCTCCAATCCCGCCTGGCCTTTACGCTGCAATCGGCCGGCCTGCTGGAGTGGTACGTCGAGCTCGATGACTCGCTGAATGATGCACAGAGGGCGGTCGAGACCGTCACTCATGCGCTCGATGCGTGCTCGCTGGGCAGTACCTCCTTGACCGAGTTCCTGGAACACATCCATCCCGATGACCGCGACGAGGTGGCCGAGCAGGTCGCCATTGCGCTGTCGACCGGCGAGGAAGTGCGCTTCGAGTGCCGTGTACTGGTCGGTGAGCGTGGGGTGCAGCGGGTCAGCGTCGCCGGTTGGTCCACGGCGCACCCGGAGTTGCGTGCGTTGCACTTCATCAGCCAGGACATCACCGATTGCCGCCGCGCCGAGGCCATCGCTCATGGCCAGATGCGCGCGTTGGAGCTGGCCGTTGCCGGCGCTCCGCTGGGGCAGGTGCTGGCGGAACTGACCGGCTCCGCGCAGAGCCAATTTGCCGGCGTGGTGCAGGCCGCGATCATGCGCCTGGATGAGGACGGCAAGCTGCGTTTCGTCGAAGCGTCGCGCCTGCCGCCAATCTTCGTCGCCGCGCTGGACGGTCTCGACGCCAACGCCGGGGAAACCAGCTGCGGGATGGCGGTGCGCACGGGAAAGCCGTTCGCGGCGACTGACCTTGCCCGCGACCCGCATTGGGTTCGCTACCGTTCCGTCGCGCTCGAACATGGGTTGCATGCCTGCTGGTCGACGCCGATCCGGTCCGTCGAGGGCGAGGTGATGGGTACGCTGGCGTGCTACAGCCGCCTGCCGGCGGCACCATCGGCCGAGGAGCAGCAGGGCATCACGCTGCTCGCCAACACCGCTGCGCTGGTGGTGCAGCGGGATCGGGCCAATCGCGCCCGGGCCAGCGTCGAACGCCGAATGGCCGTCAACGAGCGTCGGTTCCGTGGGTTGGTCAAGGCCACCAACAGCCTGGTCTGGTCGGCCAGCCCGGACGTGGACATCATCGAGCCGCAACCTGACTGGTGCGACTTCACCGGTCAGACGTTCGAACAGGCCCGCGGCAAGGGCTGGCTGCAGGCGGTGCATCCAGACGACCTGCCCGAGGTGCAGGCCTTCGTCGACGATATGCGCAAGGTGCGGACGAACAAGCGAGCCGAATACCGGGTGCGCCGCGCCGATGGCGAGTACCGGCACATGACCGGCCACGCGGTGCCGATCTTCGACGAGCAGGGCGAGATGAAGGAATGGTCCGGTGGGCTCACCGACATCACCGATCGCAGACAGGCCGAGCAGCGCCTCAGTCACATGGCGACCCACGATGCCCTCACGGGCCTGCCCAATCGCACCTACCTCAACGATCATTTGCGCGAGCTGGTCAACTTCATCCCCGACGGCCAGCAGCTGATGATCATGCTCATCGACCTGGACCGCTTCAAAGAGGTGAACGACTCCATGGGCCACGGCTACGGAGACGTCCTGCTGGTGCAGATCGCCCACCGCCTGCGCGAAGCGCTCCCGTCGGGTGACCTGGTGGCGCGGCTGGGTGGAGACGAATTCGTCGTGGTCGCGCATCTGCCCGACGGCATGGCCTCGGCCGAGCGTATTGCCACCGATCTGATGCGCGCCATTCAGGTGCCCTGCGACGTGCTTGGTACGCGCTATTACCCCTCGGCATCGATGGGTATGTGCCTGTATCCCACGCCCGATACGCGCATCGACGAGCTGCTGCAGCACGCCGATATCGCCATGTACCGCGCCAAGGACGCCGGCGGCACGCGCATGCAGTTCTTCTCCGCGGAAATGAGCGTGGAAACCAAGAACCGTATGGCGCTCGAGCTCGACCTGCGTGAAGCCCTGGAGCGGGGTGAATTCGTGCTGCACTACCAGCCCCGCATCTGCCTGGACGATGACTCGCCCTGTGGCGTGGAGGCCTTGATTCGCTGGAATCACCCGAGCAAGGGGCTGGTGCCGCCGAATGTGTTCATCCCGATCGCCGAGACGACCGGGCTGATCTGCAAGATCGGCAATTGGGTGCTGCGCCAGGCCTGCGAGGACGTTCAGCGCCTGATCGACCGTCTCGGCACCGACCTGGTGCTATCGGTGAACGTCTCGCCCGTACAGCTCCGGTCGCCCACGCTTTGCGGCGAAGTACGCCAGGCGCTGCAGGCGGCCGGCATGGACACCCACCGGCTCGAGCTGGAACTGACCGAGTCCGGCCTGATCGAGGACACGGACACCTCGCAGCAGCTGCTTCGCGAGCTTGGCGACATTGGCGTCAGGCTCGCCATCGATGATTTCGGTACCGGCTACGCTGGCATCGCCTACCTGCGGCAGTATCCGATCGACGTGGTCAAGCTGGACCGGGCCTTTCTCTGCCCCACGCCGAAAGCCGACGGCTGCCTGGACTTCATCCGCGCCGTCACCGAGATGTGCCATTCGCTGGGCATGCGCGTCGTCGCCGAAGGGGTGGAGGATGCCGACATGCTGCGCCAATTATTGCGCTCGGATTGCGACGAGGCCCAGGGGTACCTGTTCGCCCAACCGATGCCGTTGGCCAAGCTGGGCGACTACATCATCGATCGCCAGGCAAGCTGAGAGCGGCGTTTGGCTGAACACCTTGCACGGGTGGGATGCGGTGGATGGCGACAACTGTTTCAAGTGGTGCGATGCCGCGGTGTTCCGACCCGTTCAGCTGCCTCGTTACCCTGTGCGCGAACAAGTTCGCCCCTACGAGTCGGTGCTGCCCTGTAGGGGCGAATTCATTCGCCCGGCTCGGCGGCTCGGCCGGTTCGGAGGCGCGGGATACAGACAGCTGCCGAGCAATCACAGGATGCCGCGGCGTTCCGACGCGTTCAGCTGGCTCGTTACCCTGTGGGCGAACAAGTTCGCCCCTACAAGTCGGTGCTGCCCTGTAGGGGCGAATTCATTCGCCCGGCTCGGAGGCTCGGCCGGTTCGGAGGCGCGGAATACAGGCAATCTGCCGAGCAGCCACAGGATGCCGCGGTGTTCCGACCCGTTCAGCTGGCTCGTTGCCCTGTGGGCGAACAAGTTCGCCCCTACAAGTCGGTGCTGCCCTGTAGGGGCGAATTCATTCGCCCGGCTCGGAGGCTCGGCCGGTTCGGAGGCGCGGAATACAGGCAATCTGCCGAGCAGCCACAGGATGCCGCGGTGTTCCGACCCGTTCAGCTGGCTCGGTGCCCTGTGGGCGAACAAGTTCGCCCCTACAAATCGGTGCTGCCCTATAGGGGCGAATGAATCGCCCCTACAGCTCGGAGTCATTCGCCAGCGAAGGCTAGCGTCCCTTCCGGCTCCACGCCGTTCGAGTCACGAAGCACTTGCTGAAAAAGCAGTGGCGCCATTGGTCGGCCAAGATAGAAACCTTGAGCCTGATCGCAGGCGAGGTCGGTCAGTTTGCCGAGCTGGGCGACCGTCTCGATGCCTTCGGCCGTGACCGTGAGCGAGAGGGCGTGGCCCATGCTGACAATGGCGTTGACGATCGCTTCGCTGCTGTCGGACTGGTCGAGCCCGGCGATGAAGCTGCGGTCGATCTTGATGCCGTCGAACGGATAACTGCGCAGGTAGCTGAGCGAGGAATAGCCCGTGCCGAAATCGTCCATCGACAGGCGGATCCCGAGTGCCTTGAGCCGGTTCATGGTGGTCAGGGCCGAGGCGGCGTCTTCCAGCATGACGCTCTCGGTGATCTCCAGTTCCAGACGCGACGGTGCGATACCGGTCTGCTCGAGTACCGCGCCCACGCGGTCGACCAGATCGCTGCGCTGGAACTCGACCGGCGACAGGTTCACCGACACCATCAGCTCGGGCCCCCAGCACAGGGCGTTCAGGCAGGCTTCGTTGAGTACCCAATCGCTGAGCTCGACGATCAGGCCGGTCTCTTCCGCCAGCGGTATGAACACACCCGGGCTGAGCAGGCCTCTGCTCGGGTGTTGCCAGCGCACCAGGGCTTCGGCGCCGACGATGGTCTGGGAAGCGGCATCGTAGCGGGGCTGGAAATCGAGGCGGAACTCGCGGCGGCGCAGGGCCTGGCGCATGTCCATTTCCAATTGGCGACGCTCCATGATTCGCTCGTTCATCGCCGGTTCGTAGAACTTGTACAGGTTGCGCCCGTTGGATTTGGCCTCGTAGAGCGCGATGTCGGCATAGCGCAGCAGGTCCTCGGCGGTCAGCCCGTCGTAGGGCGCAGCGACGATACCGATGCTGGCGCCGACGCTGACATCGTTGGCGCCGATGCGGATCGGTTGGTTGATCTGCTCGATCAGCCGCTCGCACAGCCGCTCGGCTTGTTCGTGGGTCCGGCAATCGGTCGCGGCCACGATGAACTCGTCGCCGCCGAGTCGCGCCACCAGGTTGGTCGAGCGCGTGCACGCCGTAAGGGCATTCGCCACTTCCCGCAGGACCAGGTCGCCGGCGGCATGACCCAGGGTGTCGTTGATCGGCTTGAAGCGATCGAGATCCAGTGCCAGCAGGAACATGGGGCGGTCGCCGCTCACACCTTCGTTCAGGCGGGCGTTGAGGTAGTGATTGAGGCGGTGGCGGTTGGCCAGGCCCGTCAAGGCGTCGTGCTGGCTAATGTGCTCGATGCGCGCCTTGGCTTCGATTTCCTCGGTGATGTCACAGACAGTGCCCAGGTAGCCTTCCAGCGTGTCGCCTGCCAGGACCGCGCGGGCCGAGAGCTGGCCGTAGCGCTGCGTGCCGCGGCTGTCGTGCATCGAGCAGGGCAGGGGTTTGCGACCGGCTAGCCCGCCGGGCTCGGCATGGCTGGCAAGCAGATGCGTGTCGTAGTTAAGCAGTTCGGCCAGCGGGCGCCCCAGCCAGGCCTCGCGTGCCAGGCCGGTCACCTGCGTGAAGCGTTCGGACAGGTAGGTCAGGCGTTGCTGCGCATCGGCTTCCCAGATCCAGTCGGATGAGGCTTCGGAGATGTTTCGAAAACGCTGCTCGCTGATGCGCAGCGCCTGCTGAGCCGCGTCGATCATGCTCGCGGCGCGGGCGATTCGGCCCCGCAGCCAGCCAACCAGCACGGCGACCAGCAGGCCGAGCACCAGCAGCATGGGCAGGAACTTCATCAGCAGCGTCTTGCCCAGCTCCTCGCTCCGCCATTGCAGCGTCAGGCTCATGCCCAGTTCCGGGCGCAGCGTCAGCTTCGGCTCGGGTGCGTCAGGCCGCTCGCCCAGGCTGGCCTTGAGGCCGGCGAGGTCGAAGGCCTGGTCGATGGCCTTCATCTTCGTGTCGGTCAAGACATCGACGTAGACGAGATAGGACAGTCGGTCGAATTCCACATAACTGCTGTCCGGCCGGATCACCGCCGCGGATACGACCGCGGGCATGCCCGTGACGGAAAAATAGGCACGCGCCACGGCGTCCTCCACCGAGCCCTGACGCGCATTGGCCAGCAGGGCGGGAAGGTCGCCGGCAATCCAGTTGTCGGCCGCGACTTCGGTCAGCTCGCCGTCGATCAGGCCGTAGCGCGTCCGGCCATCGGGCCCGAGCACGAAGACGCCGTCCAGTTCGTAGGTGGTGTGCAGCGAGGGCCCGATGTTGTTGCGATCGTACGCCCAGGCCAGGTCGAGACGCTCGCCCATGAACTCATAGGCGTCCTCCCAGAAGGCGTAATCGACCAACGCGGTTTCGATCTTGTCCAGGCGGCTCTGCATGGCCTTGGCGGCGTCCGCCTCGCTGTGGCGCACCTGCCGCTCGTCCAGCGCGAGGCACAGGTACACCAGCGCCAGCGCGGCGGTGATGAACAGCGCGGCGATCACGGCGATGAAGCTGAGCGACGCTTTGCGGGTCATGGCGGTATAGCCCGCCGTCTCGTGATGGGGATTCGTTGCGGTCTGTGTCATGGAGGCAAATCGTCAGGCTCGAAGGGGCGGCAGGCCTGGCAGCATGGACAGGGCTTCGCGCGCCTGCGGTTCCGTGCAGCCTGGTGGCCGGCAGTACGTGCTGTATCGGCGTGTTAGCCCGACCTGCGAGTCGCTTCCGACGGGCGGTTCGCGCGGATTGGCCGTGGCGCCGCGACCGATCCATATGCACCCGCTGCACAGACGTTCTAGAAAACCCACCCTGCATTGCATGACACTGAGCGCCACGGCCGAGATGGCCATTCACCCACACTGCGAACGGCATGCAGGGGCGTTTGTGGCATGAGCAACGACAGCTGGATCGACCTGAAGCTGGATGCCGAGACCGGGATCGAGATCATCCGCGCTCATTTCGAAGGGCATGCCTACGACCCGCATTGGCATGACAGCTATCTCGTCGGCTTCACCGAGCAGGGCGTGCAGCAGTTCAACTGCCGCAAGACGCTGCACAACAGCCTGCCCGGGCAGGTCTTCCTGCTCGAGCCTGGCGAAATCCACGACGGTCTGGCGCCGTCGCCCGGAGGCTTCACCTATTCGACGCTCTATCTGCAACCGCACTGGCTGAAGTCGCAGTTGCAAAGCCTCTGCGACGAAGTCCCCGAGGACTGCCTGCCCACCTTCGCCGAGACCCTCACAAGCGAGCCTGACCTGGCGCTTCGCATTGCCAACGCGCTCCAGGCGCTTTATCACGGTGAGATGCGCATTGTCCGGCACGCCGCGCTCGATGCGCTGCTGGAAACCTTGTCCAGCCGGATGCGCTGGCGGCGGCGACTCGAGACGACCCCTCGTCTGCCGGCCGCAGCGATCAAGGCGAGGGACTATCTCCATGCGCACCTCGACCAGGACGTGGGCCTGGACGAGCTGGCGGTTGTCGCCGGGGTGGATCGTTTTCGCCTGTCCCGCGCCTTCAAGGCCTCCTTCGGCCTTGCGCCGCATGCGTACCTCGTGCAGCTGCGCCTGAGCCTGGCGCGCAAGCTGCTGCGCCAGGGGCTCGCGCCGGCGAGCGTCGCCAGTGAGCTGGGGTTCGCCGACCAGAGCCATCTGGGCCGGTGGTTTCGGCGTGCGTATGGCTTGAGCCCGGCGGCGTACCGCAGACAGTGCTCAAACCTTCCAGACCGCTGAACGATCTGCTCGCAAGCTGGCAGCGTCTTCTTCACCCGGAGCTGCCGCCATGCCATTCCCGTCCCCCCTGCAACGGACCCGCCTGACTGTCGAGGCGCGGTCATGAGCCAGTTCATGCCCTTCGTCCTGTTCGCCTTCGTCGCCTCGATTACACCCGGGCCGACCAACATGCTGGTGCTCAGCAACAGCGCGCGATTCGGCTGGCGCGCGGCAGTCCCGCTGGTGCTCGGAGCGTGCGCCAGTGCGGCGGCCATCGTGTTGCTGGTCGGCCTGGGGCTGGGCGAAATCGTGTTGCGCCTGCCCGGCGTTCAGCAAGGCATGGCCTGGCTCGGCGTCGCCTGGATATCCGTGCTGGCCTGGAAACTGTGGCGCAGCGCGGGCGAGGCGCTCGACGCCGAAGCAAGCGGCCTGCGCATCGGCGCCTGGGGTGGCGCCGGCCTGCAGCTGATCAATCCGAAGACCTGGATGATGGCTTTTGCCGTGGTCGGCGTGTTCACCACCGCCGAGGGTGGGGTTGCCGGCTATGCGGTCTACGCATTGCTGTTCTTTTTCGTTGCGGTGCCATGCCTGGCGGGCTGGGCCGCGTTGGGTCGCGGCGCGGTCGGTGTGCTGCGCACGGCCAGCGCGGTGCGGCGCTTCAACCGAGGCATGGCGCTGCTGCTGCTCGTTTCGGCCTGGAGCAGCCTGTTGCTCTGATCGATCGCGGTTTCGAATCGCTTCGCCGGGTGGTGCGAAGGCTTTATCATGCGGCCGCCCGATTGCTTGCACACGGTTGGGGAACCAAAGCCCGAGGGAAGGGGGTCGAAGCGCCTAGACAACGACCTCGCCCCGTCTTGGTCGCTCGCTGGCCTGCGGTGCGTATTGGCGCACGAGGCGATTTCATGACCCATCACAGGAACGACTGATGAGCACCGACCTCAACGCAGGACGCCTCCCCGACGAACACAGCCTGACCAACGTCCCGCGCCTGATCTCGCGCTATTACAGCGAGCGACCGGATGTGTCCGACCCGGCCCAGCAGGTCGCGTTCGGCACGTCCGGCCACCGCGGCTCCTCGCTGAAGACGAGCTTCAACGAGTGGCACATCCTCGCCACCACCCAGGCGATCTGTGATTACCGCCGGGCGCAGGGCATCAACGGCCCGCTCTTCGTCGGCATGGACACGCACGCGCTGTCCGAACCGGCCTTTGTCTCGGCGCTCGAAGTGCTCGCGGCCAATGGTGTCGAGACGCGTATCGATGCCGGTTGCCCCGAAACCAACGGCGAGCCCGGCTACACGCCGACCCCGGCGATTTCCAACGCCATCCTCGAATACAACGCTGGCCGCCACAGTGGCCTGGCCGACGGTATCGTCATCACGCCGTCGCACAATCCGCCGGCCGATGGCGGTTTCAAGTACAACCCCACCAACGGCGGCCCGGCCGATACCGGCGTGACGAAGTGGATCCAGGAGCGCGCCAACGCGCTGCTGGCCGCCGGGCTCGAGGGCGTCCAGCGGATCGACTACGCCCAGGCATTGAACGCTTCGACCACCCAGCGCTTCGACTTCATCGAGCACTATGTCGGTGGGCTGGAGCAGGTCATCGACCTCGAGGCGATCCGCAACAGCGGGCTGAAGTTCGGCGTCGACCCGCTCGGTGGGGCCGGTGTGCATTACTGGACGCGCATCGCCGAGCGCTACAGCCTGCCGCTCGAAGTGCTCTCGACCCGCGTCGACCCGACGTTCCGCTTCATGCGCCTGGACTGGGATGGCAAGATCCGCATGGATTGCAGCTCGCCGCATGCCATGGCGGGGCTGATCGAGAACAAGGACCGCTTCGACGTCTCCTTCGCCTGCGACACCGACCATGATCGCCACGGCATCGTTGCACGGTCGGTTGGCCTGCTGAACCCCAACCATTACCTGGCCGTCGCCATCGAATACCTGTTCACCCATCGCCCGGAATGGAGCGCGGGTGCTGGCATCGGCAAGACCCTCGTGTCGTCCTCGATGATCGATCGCGTTGCGGCCGGCATCGATCGCCGGGTGGTCGAGGTGCCGGTGGGCTTCAAGTGGTTCGTCGATGGTTTGATGGATGGCAGCCTCGGCTTCGGCGGCGAGGAATCCGCGGGCGCGTCCTTCCTGCGTAAGCAGGGCGGTGCCTGGTCCACCGACAAGGACGGCCTTATCCTCGGGCTGCTGGCTGCGGAAATCACCGCCGTCACCGGCAAGGACCCGGGCGAGCGCTACAAGGCGCTGACCGAGCGTTTCGGCGCGCCGGTCTACCAGCGTATCGATGCCCCGGCAAATCGCGAGCAGAAGGCGAAGTTGGGCAAGCTGTCCGCTTCCCAGGTCACAGCGGCCGAGCTGGCCGGCCGGCCCATTACCCAGATTCTCACCGAGGCGCCAGGTAACGGCGCCGCCATCGGCGGGCTCAAGGTCGTGACCGACAACGGCTGGTTCGCGGCGCGGCCGTCCGGTACCGAGGACGTCTACAAGATCTACGCCGAAAGCTTCGAAGGCGAGACGCACCTCAAGCGTATCCAGGACGAGGCCAAGGCGCTGGTCGATGGCGTACTGAACGGCTGAGCAATGAGCCGGAGCGAGCTTGCTCGCGAATGAACCCGCTGTGCGGTTCAGCGGGTCGAACTAGCCGAGGCCTAGGGCCCTGGCTAGTTCGGGTGAAAAGCGCTTTGCCGGTGGGGTGCGCAGCGCCGTTTCGCGATCGCATCTACAGGGCACCGCGCTGATGCGATACGCGCACCTTATGCGGGCTCGGTGAGCCGCATCGATTCGCGTTGCGAAAATTCATCCTGGAAGGCCACCAGCCGGGTGAATTCGTTTCGCCAGTTCAGCTCGGCGAAGCGAAAGTCCAGGTAACCCAAGGCGCAAGCGACGCCAATCTGGGCGACGTCCAGCGCACCTTGCAACGACTCGGTATCGTCTTCCAGGGCGCGCAGGGCCCGACGGACCTTGCCCAGCTGACCGTCAATCCAGTCGTCCCAGCGTCGTTCGGCTGGGCGTGCGACCTGTTCGTAGCGCGTCAGCACGGCTGCCTCCATCAACCCATCGGCCAGCGCGGCAAGCCGCAGCGTTTTCCAGCGCTTGGCCGGGTCAGCCGGAAACAGCTTCGACCGATCGTGCAGGCTGTCGAGGTACTCGCAGATCACACGGCTGTCGAACAGGGCCTCACCGTCGTCAGTCATCAGCACCGGGATCTTCCCCAGCGGGTTGGCGGTGTTGACGCGCTCATTGAGGGTTACCGGCAGCACGGCGGTCTCGACCAGTTCCAGCCGGGACCCGAGGCCGGTCTCGAGCGCGAGCACGCGAACTTTTCGGGCGAAGGGCGACGCAGGGGCGTAAATCAATTGCATGGATAGCACTCGGGCGTAGGGGTTGCTCGGGATCGGGCGTGTCGGTAGACCGCCCGGCTGCCGTTGAGCATAGACCCGCTCGAACCGCCAGCGAAGCAACGCGCTGGCCGATTCGAACAGCGCCCTTCGTGCCTCGGCTCACGCTGCAGCCGATTCAGGCAGTTTCGCAATCACCTTGATCTCGAACTGGAAGCCGTAAAGCCAGGTCACGCCGATGCCGGTCAGCGTGGGGTAGGGCGCGTCGCCCCAGAGCTCATGCACGACGGGCCATATGGTTTCGAAATGAGTGTGTGGATCGACGATGAAAGCGGTGACATCAATCACATCGTCGAAGGTGCATCCGGCCTCCTTGAGGATGGCGTTCAGGTTCGCGAAGGCCAGCCTCACCTGCGCCTTGAGGTCGGGCTCGGGCGAGCCGTCCTCGCGGCTGCCGACCTGTCCGGATACGAACAGGAAGCCATTGGAGCGGATCGCGGGCGAGTAGCGGTTCTTTTCGTACAGTGCCTGGCGGCCGGCGGGAAATACGACGTCACGGACTGGCATGGTTGTCTCCTCGTAGATGGTGGACCCGTGCTTTGGGTGAAGAGACTGTAGAAGGCGAGGCTGCGCGGATAAACTCGCGAGTCTGGTCAGGACTGTTTCTGAATTCCAAACAATCGACGTTGGAGGCGACATGGACCGCTTCGTTGCTATGCAGGCTTTTGTGCGTGTGGTCGAAACGGGGAGCTTCACCAAAGCCGCCGAGACGTTGCACCTGAGCAAGACCAGCGTTACTCAACTGGTGCAGCAGCTCGAGGCAAGGCTGCGTGTCAGATTGCTCAATCGGACCACACGCAAGGTCAACGTGACGGCCGATGGCGTCGCCTACTACGAGCGCGTCGTTCGCTTGCTGGCGGACCTGGACGATGCGGAAACCAGTCTTTCCAGCGCCTCGAGTTCACCCAGAGGGCGGCTGCGGGTGGATGTGCCCAGTCCTTTCGCTCGGCTGATCCTCATTCCGGCATTGCCGGCGTTCCACGCCCGGTTTCCCGAGATTCAGCTCGATCTGGGCGTGAGCGACCGCAAGATCGACCTGATCGACGAAAATGTCGATTGCGTGGTACGCGGTGGCGAGTTGACTGACCTGTCGTTGATGGCGCGGCACATCGGTGATCTGCAATTGGGCGTCTACGCGGCGCCTCGCTACCTGGAGCGTGCCGGCACTCCGGTAAGCCCATCAGAGCTGGAAAACACCCACCATCGGGTGGTCGGCTTCCTCTGGGCACGCACCGGCAAGGTGTTCCCTTATGCCATGCATCGCGCAGACGAACGCCTCCTGGTCCAGGGCCGCTACACGCTGTCAGTGGACGACGGCAATGCCTACCTGGCCGCCGGCCTGGCCGGCATGGGCGTGTTCTGGCTGCCGGACTACATGGCCGAAGAGCCCCTGGCGCGCGGTGAGCTGGTGCAGCTGTTCGATGACTGGCAACTGGACCCGATGCCGATGTACATCGCGTTCCCACCCAACCGACACGTCAGCGCCAAGCTTCGTGTGTTCATCGACTGGGTCGTCGAGCTGATGGCCAATCGTGCGCGTTGAAATGGCCGGCTCGAGCCTGCTAGGCGCAGGCTTGCTAGGCCGTTTTGAAACGCTCATCGGGCGGCGTTCGCTCTGTGCTCGGCGTCGGCCAGCCCACCGAACCTGACACCGCACGCCCGATTGGAACCCTGCGACGGGCGCCATCGCTTACACCGCGTACCCCAGCACCCTCGGCAGCCACAGCGCGATTTCCGGGAACAGGGCTACCAGCACCAGGGCGCTGCCCATCACCAGGACGAACAGCATCGCCCAGCCGACCGTCTGCTCCAGGCGGATCTTGGCGACTTCGGCGGTGACCATCAGGTTGATCGCCACCGGTGGGGTGAACTGGCCGATGGCGATGTTCATCGCCAAGAGGATGCCGAACCACACGGGGTTCCAGCCGAAGTGCTGCATTACCGGGATGAGGATCGGCATCAGGATCAGGTAGATGGAGATCGCATCGAGCAGCATGCCGGCCAGCAGCACCGCGACCATCACCAGTATCAGCAATACCGCGCCGTTGTCGGAAAGCGAGATCAGCCACTCGGCGAGGTGGCGGAAGGTGCCGAGCATGGTGCCGGCCCAGGCGAAGATCCCGGCCAGCGCGATGATCAGCATCACCACGCCGGAGATGACCGCCGCTTCGCCGCACAGACGCCACAGGTTGCGCCAGTCCAGCTCACGCGTGACGAACAGACCGACCAGCACGCCATAGGTCACGCCCGCCACCGCGGCCTCGGTCGGTGTGAACAGGCCGCTGCGCAACCCGCCGAGGATCAGCACCGGGGCGAACAGCGCCGGTAGCGCCTGGCGAAAACTTTCACCCAGCGGTGGGCGCTCGGCATCGTCCGGGTTTTCCCACCCATAACGACGCGACAGCAACCAGGCCGGTAGCAACAACACCAGGCCGGCGATGATGCCGGGAAACAACCCCGCCGCGAACAGCGCGCGCAAATCCACGCCGGGCACGACGATGGAGTAGAGAATCAGCGCGATCGACGGCGGGATCAGGATCGCGGTGGAGGCCGACGCGGCGATCAGTGTCGCGGAGAAGGGCTTGGGATAGCCGGCGCGGGTCATGCTCGGCAACATCACCATGGCGACCGCGGCAGCATCAGCCGGGCCGGAGCCACTCATGCCACCCATGATCAGGCAGACCAGAATGGCGACCATCGCCAGCCCGCCATGCCGTGGGCCGATCAATGCCTGCGCGAAGCGCACCAGGCGCAGCGCCACGCCGGATTTCTCGAACACCAGCCCGGTCAGGATGAACAGCGGAATGGCGATCAAGGGGTATTTGGCGACCCCGTTGTAGGTGTTGGTGCCGAGCGTGGCGAGCATGTCGGGGGAAAGCCCGGCAATGATGCCGATCGCACCGGACAGGGCGAGGGAAAAGGCCACCGGCACACCGATCAGCAGCAACAGCAGGAAGCTGGCGAGCATCCAGACATCAGGGCTCATCGCTAAGCCTCCCGCGCAGGCGGTCGATGGTCATCTGCGTCAGGCGTACCAGCATCAGCAGGGCCAGCAGCGGCAGCCAGACCACGTACCACCAATTGGGCAGGCCGAGACCGGGCGACTCCGATTCCCACTGGTATTCCTCCAGTGCGAACTGACCGCCGTACCAGAGCACCATCCCCAGGACCAGCACGCCGGCCAGCCATTGCAGCAGGATCAGCGGCACGCGGAGTCGGGGGAACAGCCGTTCGACGAAGCCGATGCGGATGTGCCGGTTGCTGCGCATCGCCACCGAAGCGCCGGCGAAGGTCAGCATGACGAGCAGAAAGACCGAGATTTCCTCGGTGAAGGCGAATGACGCGTTGGTGAAGTAGCGAACCACCACGTTGGCCAGACTGATCAGGCCGATGATCACCAGCGCCAGGGTGGCCAGCACGCGCTCAAGGCGCGCGTCCTGTCGATTGTCCATGAAAGTCCTCGAACCCCGGCGGCCCCGCGCCGCCGGGCAAAGCGGTGTATTACTCGGCGATGGCGGTGCGGGCGGCTTCGATCAGCTCGGCACCGATCTTCGGGGCCCACTTTTCATGCACCACGCGGGTGGCCTCGACAAACGCCTGATGTTCGGCATCGCTCAGCTCGGTCACTTCGACGCCACGGGCGCGAATGTCCTCGAGCCGCTTGGCTTCGGCGCTGCGCGACAGCTCGATTTCCCATTCGCCGGCATCGATGGCCGCCTGACGCAGGATTTCGCGATCCGCTTCCGGCAGCTGCTTCCAGACACGCTGGTTGACGGCGAAGACCAGCGGGTCGGCCATGTAGTGCCACAGCGTCAGGTACTTCTGACCGACCTGATCGACCCGAGCCACGTCGAACACCGACAGCGGGTTCTCCTGACCGTCGACGGCGCCAGTGGTCAGCGCTGGCTTGGCGTCGGCCCAGCTCATCTGGGTCGGGTTGGCGCCGAGCGCGGTGAAGGTGTCCTGGAACAGCGGCGAGCCGACCACGCGGATCTTCAGGCCGGACAGGTCAGCCGGCGTCTTGACCGGCTTGGAGGAGTTGGAGATTTCGCGGAAACCGTTCTCGCCCCAGGCCAAGGGAACGATGCCGCGCTTCTCGATGGCGGCGAAGGCCTGCTTGCCAGCTTCGCCCTGGGTAATGGCGTCGAGGTCGGCGCTGTTGGCCATCAGGAAGGGCAGCGAGAAGAGGTTCAGCTCCGGTACCTGCGGCGACCAGTTGATGGTCGAGCCGACGGCCATGTCGATCAGCCCCGAACGCATGGCCGAGAATTCCTTGGTCTGGTCGCCGGCGACCAACTGTGCGTTGGGATAGACGCGAAGGGTGATTTCGCCGTTGGAGCGTTCGGCCACTAGGTCGGCCCACTTCTGCGCGGCCTGGCCCCAGGGGAAGGCGTCGGACAGCACGGTGGACACGGAATATTCCCGGGCAGCGACGGAAAAGGTGGCGGACAGGGCCGCTGCGGCGGCCAGGGCAGTAAGGCAGCGAGTCAGTTTCATGAGGCGTCCTTGTTCGGATCAGTCTTGGTTTTATTGGGCGAACGGCCAGGCACTGTTCGAGGGTGACCGGCACAGCAATGGCTGATGAGCCATAGGGACGCGCGGGTAGCGCGAAAGGACGCGGATGCTGCGCTGAGCAGGGGTAGGGCAGCGGGCCTCGCAATGCGTCACTGCGCCTCGAAGCCTTGTGGGCTGGAGGCACACCAACCGATGGGTTGGACGGCCAACTATCGCAGAAGGCACTGGCCAGCGCCATTGCCGGGCATCTCGTCTTTAGTCGGGACGCCAATCAGGCATCGCGCAACAGGTCGTGCGTATTGAGCAGCGCGTAGGCGATCTCGGGGCGCTTCTCCAACCCACGGCGAATCGCGGCGGGGATAGACTGGCGCGTCTTGCGGCATAGCCCGGGCAGCTCGGCGATTTCGATACGAATGCCGCGCATGCTGCGCACCTCGTTGGGGCCGGGAGCAATGTCCATACGAATACCCAACTGCTCGTAGAGGCGTTGCTGCATGCGTTCCAAATCGGCGAGGCTCGCCAGGTTCTCGAGCCGTTCGAGGAGGCGGTTTTCCTCCATGCGAGTCAGTCGCAGAATGCGCAGATCGCCTTTTTCCGGCGCTTCGAGCAGCTGCTCGCGCCCGCAAATGCAGGCGCCGGGCGGGCAGGGTGAGCGAATGGGAACGGCTGTATTCATGGCCTCAGATCATAGCGAGGCGGCCCGGCGCTTGCCCATGCCGTTCGGCAGCTGAGGCAGGCGACCGAGCCCAGCCCGCACGGCTCAGCGAACCGTGCGGGCTGGTTGGCATGGTCCGCGATTCAGTTGAAACGCCCATGCAACCCGCCGACGCTCAGACGGCCCGCGCCGAGCAGGGCAATCGCCACGGAGCCGAACAGGAACAGCCCCTGGGTTTCCAGTGCCCAGCCGCCCATCTGGCCGATCGTGAACAGCTCGGCCATATGCGCCAGTGCGATCGCCACCAGCATGTTGCCGATCATCAGCAACGCGCCGACCCGAGTGAACAGGCCAATGATGACCAGAATCGGCCCGACGACCTCGCCCAGATACGCGCCATAGGCGAGAAACTCCGGCAGGCCCTTGCCGGCCAGCATGCCGGCGATGCCACCGACGCCACTCTGCAGCTTGGCGATGCCGTGCAGCAGCATCATCAGCCCGACACTTACCCGCAAAACCAGCTTCCCGATGTCTTCAGTCATGTGTCTCGTCCTGTCCAGCGTAACGGTTGGGTTGAATGTCCTATCACGGTAGCCCAGCGGCTGAGCTGCCGCGCGCCGTTATAACGCGTAACTGCGACAACAGCATGCTTGGATGAACGTTTTTGAGCGTTGCCGTGCACGGGACGCAACACCGGGGCCCGATGCTCGGTGATCAGCGACGCTCACAGGCGATTGCCAGCCGCTGACCCGGCGCGAGAGGCTTCGCGCCGGCGGCGGTCGTGATCGGGATGTCGCGGCGGTTCGCCGGGTCCGCGCAGAGCAATAGCGTCTGCCCTTCCAGGGTCAGTCGCAGCCAGGCACCGCGGTGTTGCACGCTGAGGCGCACGTTACCCAGTGCCGCCGGCGGTGCCGGGGCAATCTGCAGCCCGTCGTGCTCGGCCCGAACGCCCAGGTAGTGACGTTGCAGCACATCCAGCGAGCCGGCCATGGCGCCCAGGTGCACACCTTCCAACGTGCCGCCCTCGGACGGCGCCTGGAGATCGCTGCCCGCGCTCTGCTGGAAGAACCGCCAGGAGGCCGCCGGATCGATCCCGGCCAGCGCACCCGCGCAGACAACCAGGGACAGGCTCGACTCATGGGTAAGGCTGGACAGGTTGAAGGCGGCCGTTCGGCGCAGCGCATGCTCGTCGAAGGCGTAGCCAAGCGAGCGGATCAGTTCACCCAGCCGTGAGCCCGGAAACAGATAGAGCAGCATCAGCACGTCCGCCTGCTTGGCCAGGCGGTAACGGTCGGGCCGATCGCCGCGGGCTTCGAGCATCCAGTCCAGACGCGGATGGTCTTCCTGCATCCAGGCGTCGGGTACCGGTTCGAGCTGCTCGAAGCCATCGAACTGGAGCAGCACACCGTCCGGGCGGATCGGCAGGTACATCCTTCGCGTCATGTCGTGCCATATGCCCCGTTCGCCGGGCTGGATGTCCAGCCGACTGCAGAGCGCCTGCGCGGCGCTTTCCGGCAGGGCCGCGAGGACGTCCAGCGCAAGCCGTAGCGACCAGACCGCCATCAGGTTGGTGTAGGCGTTGTTGTCCAGGCCGGGTTGGCCATCGCGGCGGAGGTTGTGGTACTCGTCGGGGCCAATGACGCCGAGGATCACGAAGCGACTGCGTGCTTCGTCCCAGCGCGCGAGGCTGGCCCAGAAACGCGCAATGTCCAGTATCAGCTCGCCCGCCTGGCCGGTGAGCAGGCCTTGATCGCCGGTCGCGAGATACAACTGCCAGGCGTCGTGGGCGATCGCCGCTCCGATGTGCCGTTGGCGATAGGTGTAGTCCGGCATCCAGCGCCCTGACAGCGGGTTGCACTGGAACGGCGGCGTCTGCTCGCGCCCGCTGCCGGCGCTGCGCCAGGGGAACATGGCACCGCGCAGCCCGGCGATCCGCGCACGTTCACGGGCCGTATCGAGGCGCCGATAGCGGTAGTCGAGCAGGCCCCGGGCCAGGTCCGGCAGGTGGCTGGAGAGAAAGGGGTACGCGAAGATTTCGTCCCAGAACACCTGGCCGAAGTAGCCTTCGTGCCACCCGCGGGGAGGGAAACCCAGATCCCGTCCCGGGCTGTGCGGCGAAATCGTCTGCAGCAGGTGAAAACCGTGCAGCCGCAGGCTTTTCTCAAGCCCCGCATCGGAAAGGCCCAGCGGTGCCTGCGCCCATAAACGCTGCCAGGCCCGTGCATGGCGCAGGTGCAGCCGGGCGAAGGATTGGGTTGGCAAGCACGCGAGCACTTGCTTTCTGGCGTCTGCTGCGGTGCTGGGCAGCTCGCTGTCCACCTGCACAATGACGCGCTTTTCGATCACCAGGCGGCCATTCTCCACGACGCATTCGGTCTGCTGCAGGAGCCGTTCGCCCTGGCACTCGGAGCGCCACGGCTGGATCTGGCCCGTGTGGCAGGCATGCACGGCCATCGCCAGGCGGCGCCCCGGCGTCTCGAGCCGGGCACTGAGCGTGGCCCGGCCGCCTTCCGCGGGCTCCAGCACCAGGTCCCGCAGGCGCTTGCCCTCGTAGGCGCGGTTCTTCCCGATGAGCGCGTTTTCCACGCCGGCATCGATGACCGAGCGCACCTGCACGCGCTCGACGCCCGGCGGGCACTGCAGCTCCCAGCGGAGCAGGGCGAGATGGGGATTGGCCAGGCTGAGCAGGCGAATCTCCCGCAGTCGAAGGCTGTGCCCCGCAAGCTGGAAGGAGATTTCGCGTTCGAGCCGGGCACGGTCCATGTACAGCGATTGCCGGTAGGCGAGCAGTGGCACGTCGGCCGAGCCGAACCATTGTCGGCCATCGAGTGAAACGCTTAGTCCGAACGGATCGGGCAGGTTGACCAGCGCTTCGAGACGCACCGGCTCACCGTTGACTTCGCGCGCGCCGTCGTCGTACCAGCCGGCTCGATAGAAGCCGGCGTAATGCACATCAGAGGCGGCGTCGTCCGCGGCCGACGCCTCGGGTGCCGACGCGCGCCAGGACAGCACGCCGTTGCCCAGCGCAAGAAGTGCTTCGCGCCGGTGCTCGTCATCGGCGTCGAATGCCTCGAATCGGACTTGCCAGCGTGTTTCATCCTTCTGCATCGAGGCACCTGGCGTTCTGGCGAATCCGCGCGGCCATCGAAGCGACCTGCTCGCGGTCCGGGTAGGCGGGCTTGGAGCCGTAACCGGTCACCGCCAGGTTGGCCGCCGCCACGCCCCACGCCGCCGCATCCACCGGGTCGAGTCCTTCGAGCAAGGCAACGGCGAAGACGCCCGTGAAGGCGTCGCCAGCGCCGGTGGTGTCGGTCGGCTGCACGTCACCAGGTGGAACATGGATCGCCCCGCCGCCGGCATCCAGCACGCAACCACCGTCGCCCAGCTTGACGCAGGCGATACGCACGCCCCGTTCGCGCAACTGGCGAGCGGCCCAGGCCGCATCCTCCAGCCCGTCGATCTCGCGACCGGTCAGTGCTTCGGCCTCACTGGTGTTGGGCGTGATCGCATCCAGCTGCGGCAGCAGGTCGGCCGGGACCCGGTCCGGGAAGGAAGGGTCGAGTACGACGGGGATGTGCCGTGCGCAAGCAGCCTCTACCGCCCGTGCGACGACGACTGCCGGCACCTCGCAATCGGCGACCAAGCAGGCCGGGGCTTCGGTGCGCCCAATAAGCTGCTCCATCGCCAACATCGCCGGTTCATCCCAGTGGTCATTGGCATTGGTGGCCAGCACGATCTGCTTCTTTGCATCCGGCGGCACTGTGATCAGCGAGACGGCGGTTTGTTGGCCTTTGGCGCGGGTCACGCCATCGATATTTACGCCGGCGTCGCGCAACGGCCCCAGCGCCTGGTCCGCCAGATCGTCGTCGCCCACGCGCCCGATCAGCAGGCTGCGATGGCCGAAGCGCGCGGCCAGCCAGGCGGTGTTGCTCGCCTTGCCGCCGGCGAGGCGGCTGAAGTCGTGCGCGAGGAGGGTCTCCTGACTGCCGGGTGATTGGTCGACCCTGACCTGGAAATCCGCGTTGATGCTGCCCAGGGACAGCACGGTCGACCGAGACGAGGCATTCATGGCTGGGCTCCGCCGGCGATCAGAGCGATCGCGCCGGCAACGGCTCGATTGCCGGGCCGTGGATCACGCTGCCGTCGGCCTTGAAGATCGACCCATGGCAGGGACAGTCCCAGGTGCGATCGGCATTGTTCCAGGTCACGCTGCAGCCCATGTGGGTGCAGGCGGCGGAGACGCCATGCAGGGTTCCGGCGTCGTCGCGCCAGACGGCGATCTTTTCGTCGCCGCGGGTGACCACACCGCCTTCGCCGCGGCCGATGGCGTCCAGATCGGCGACCTGTGACTGGCTGTCGCTGCTCTGATTGAAATCGTCGGGCTTGGGGCGGTTGGGGTCGTAGAGATGTTTCCACGGCCGGCGACCAGTGATGATCTGGCGCGCGATTCCCAGCCCGGCCGCGGTGCCGTTGCTGATGCCCCAGCCGTTGAAACCAGTGGCGACGAACAGGCCGGGCGATTGCTCGGGGTCCGGCTCGCCGACGTAGCCCACCCGGTCGGCGGTGTCGTAGTCCTCATTGCACCAGCGCCAGACAGCCTCGCTGACCGGCAGGTTGTTCCGTGCCCACTGCTCGAGATCGACGAAACGCCGGGCGACGTCGCCATCCTGACCGGTCCTGAAGCGCGGGCCGAGCACGATGAAGAGCGGGCCCTGGTCATCGCGGCCCATGCGGATCGAGTGGGTCGGCTCGTCGACGCCGATGTACATGCCTTCCAGTTGCGCGCCCGCCTGCGGGCGGAAGGCCATGGCCACGTGGCAGCGCGGCTGGGTCGGGCTGGCGAGGTCGATCGGGGTCTCGACTGGCAGGTGCGTCGCCAGGATGACCTGATCGGCTTCGACGCTGCCGCCTTCGATGCCAACCTGCCAGCGCCCCTGGCGCTCGAAACTCAGCGCACGTGTCTGTTGGTGGATGCGACCACCGCGAGTCTGCACGGCCTTGGCGAGGCCGATCAGATAGCGGGTCGGATTGAACTGCGCCTGGTTGGGAAATTCCAGCGCGCCGGCGGTTTCGAAGGGCAAGGGCGGATGGTCGACGACCCGTGCGGCGAAGCCCAGGCAGCGCGCCGCCTCGGCTTCCCGATCGATGGCCGGGCGCCAATCTGCCGAGCAGGCGTAGGCGAAAGCCGACTGGATCTGGTAATCGCAGTCGATGGCAAGATTTTCGACCCAATGGCGAATCTGGGCGACAGCTTCCCGGTTGGCATCGGCATAACACTGGGCCAGCTCCTGGCCGAAGGTGTCGATCAGGTGGCGGTAGATCAGCGCATGCTGGGTGGTGATCTTGGCCGTGGAGCGTCCGGTGACCTGTCCACCTACATCGCGCGCTTCGAGCACTACCACGGATTTACCGGCTTCGCACAGCGTCATGGCGGCGCTCAACCCGACAATGCCCGCGCCGACGACCACCACGTCGCATTCGGAGTTGCCGGTCAGGGCCGGAAAGTCGGCGCGTGGTGCGCTGGCAGTCCAGCAGCAATCGGGAGTGGCGGATAGGGCAGACATGGCGGGTCCTCCTCGCAGATGGCTTTGCTTGTAGAGCAGGCCTGTACGGTCAGGTTCCGACCACCGGGCGGTTGGCTGGCACCGCGGCCGCCTTTTGTTCGATTCGGTGGTGTAGCGCCCACAAGCCCAACGGGCTGCGCGCTACGGGACGGTGATCCGGCCTTGTTTCCCCACGTCCCGATACCGCGACTTGAGAAGCTCGGCCAGGCGCTGCTTGGCCTGGTCTTCGCCATGGATCAATCGGATTTCCGTCGGCCATTCCTTCATCCGGGTGACGAAACCGACCAGATCCGCCTGATCGGCATGAGCCGAGTAGCCGCCGACGCTGTCGATGCCGGCTCGGATGTCGATGCGCTGACCCTCCAGATCGACGAAGCCACCGTGCGGCCCATGCGTCTGGATGTCTCGTCCTGGTGTGCCCTTGCCCTGATAGCCGACAAACACGACATGGTGCCGAGGATCTCCCAGCATGGCCTTCAGGTAGTTGACGATGCGGCCGCCGGAGCACATGCCGTTGCCGGCGATGACGATGGCAGGGCGAGCGGTCCTGGTGAGGTGGTCGACGATACGCATGTGCTCGTCGTGACTGTCGACGGTGATGAGCTGCTTGAAGGACAGCGGCTTGCGGCCTTCTTCCACGCGGTGCCGCGCATCCTCGTCCCAGAAGCCCTGCAGCGCCTTGTAGGTTTGGGTGAACCGGCCGGCGAGGGGCGAGTCGAGGATGATCGGAATCCTCGGCCAGTCGATGTCGGGCGCGTCGTGCTCGGTGTGTTCCCGTGCCGTGCCGGCCGTATCGGATGATTCGCTGTGTTCGTGGAGAATCTCCTCCAGCTCGTACAGCAGCTCCTGCGTACGCCCGATGCTGAACGAGGGGATGAGCACGGTGCCCTGATCCGCGAGCGCGCGTTCGATGGCCGCCTGCAGGCGTTCGCGCCGGTGTGCCCGGTCTTCATGACGTCGGTCACCGTAGGTGCTTTCCAGCACCAGCAGGTCAGCACGTTCCGGTGGCACGAGGTCGGGCAGGATGGGCGAATGGGGCGCCCCAAGATCGCCACTGAACACGACGCGCTCGCTACCGGCCCCAGGCGCGCTCAGCTCGAACTCCACGTAGGCCGACCCCAGTACGTGCCCGGCCGGTTGCAGGCGAACCTTCCAGTGCGCCGCCTCGGTTTCCTGCAGGGTGAACCATTCGCGGTAGGGCAGCGCGATGATGCGTTGCTCCACGACCTTCAGATAGCGCTCCAGCTGTTGCTGATCGCGGCTGATGGACAGCCGGAACGCGTCTTCGAGCACGATCGGCAACAGTTGGGCTGAGGGCTCGCTGCAGAGGATCGGTCCCTCGAATCCTGCTGCCAGCAGGTTGGGGATGCGCCCGACGTGGTCGATGTGAACATGCGTCACGATCAGCGCCTTGATGCCTTCGATCGAGAAATCCAGTTCGAGCTCGTCGTCGGCGTGCCCTTCGTCTCCTCCCTGGAACTGGCCACAGTCGATCAGCAGGCTGTGCATGTCGTCCATCCAGAGCTGGTGGCATGAACCGGTCACGCCCTCGCGGGCGCCATGATGGACGAGTTTCGGATGTTTCATCAGGAGTCCTTGGTTGGCCCGGTGGCGTTACCGGGTTTTCGGAAGCGGGCTCGCAGCGCATTGGCTGCTCAGGCTTCGGCAACACCGCGAACCGCATGGTTTCGGTTGGCGGTTCGTTTCCTGACGAACCGGGGCCGCCAGCTGATCAGGCCCACGCGCGCCACGACAGATAGGTCAGGCGCACGTCGGGCTCAAGCCCTGGTCAGAAATGCACAGCCATGTAACCGGAGGAGTCATGACAGTCGAGGCCGACTATTCATTGCTGGAGAAGCTGCTGTTCGCCCGTGGGCCAGGCGGGCAAGAGGAAGAGGTCGTCGCCGTATGTCGTACCGCGCTGGAATCGAGCTGCGATGAAGTCTGGCTTGATCCGGCTAATAACCTGATCGGCCTCATCCGGGCTACGGGCGTCGCGCGGGAGACGGCGCAGGCCCGCGCGATCAGGGTCATGGCGCACCAGGACGAGATCGCGATGGTGGTCAAGCGCATCGCCGAGGACGGTCGCCTCCATGTGGTCGCGCTGGGCGGTGCGTTTCCGGTCAACTTTGGCATGTGTCCGGTGGACATCATGGGCGAATCGGAGAACCTGCCCGGTGTGCTCTCGTTCGGCACCATGCATGGCACGTCCGAGTCGAGCCAATCGATGGACATCCTCAGGGGCAACGTGCAATGGAGCGATGTGCATGTCATCACTCGTCGCACGCCGGACGAGTTGGCTCGCATGGGCGTGCGGCCCGGCTCACGCGTCGTGCTCAGCCAGCACTGGCGTCGACCGTTCAGGGTGCACGATGCCATCGCCGCACATTTTCTCGACGACCGCGCGCCGGTGGTCGCTGCCTTGCGCGCCGCCGAGCAATTGGCGGCACGCAGGGATGAACTCGCCCAGGATGTCTACTTCGTGTTCACCACCAACGAAGAGGAAACCAACGCCGGCGCGCAATATGCCGCGCGGACGCTTCCCGGCCTGGCCTGCATCGCACTGGAGGTCGGCCCGATCGCCGACGAGTACGGCACCCGCCTGTGTGCCGACCCGATCATCCTGACCGGCGACGAGAAGGGCCTCTACACCAAGACGCTATCCGATGCGTTGTTCGCTGCTGCCGTGCGCTGCGGCTACAAGCCCCAACCCGCGTTGATGCCGGGCTTCGCCTCGGATGCCAGCGCCGTGCTTGGTTCGGGATCGGCGCCGCAGGCCGGTTGCCTCGCCATTCCCACCGAAAACACCCACGGATACGAGCTGATCACCGCGGACGGCATCCAGGCCTGCACCCGAACGCTCGTCGAGTATCTGCTGAGCGCCGAATGATTGGGCTCCATTTAATCGATCCGCTGGAAGGGCGCGCCGATACCGCCCCTTGACCGCAACTCTATGTGCGTCCAATTGGCCGGACAGGCCCAGCGTGGATGTCGCCTCAGGTAGGCATGTTCAGGAAAATGGACATGGTGCAGAGGCGGCGTGAACGGGCATTCGGCCAAGCGCAGGCACAACGCCGCGCATTCAGGCGGGTTGAGGACGTATCGGCGCCTGGAGGCTGGATTGGCACGTCTTTCGCTCCGGGTCTAGGGTCAGGCTTGTTCGACCGGTTCATCGACCGGGCGAGACAACTAGAACAACAAGGAAACCGCCCATGAAGTCCATTCTCCCCCCGGCCGTCCCGTCGGCCTGCCTCGTATCGTCCGCGTCTTCTCGACCATGCCTGTTGCATGAGCGTTCTGCAGGAGGTCGGTCATGAGTCTGAAGGGCAAGGTTGCCCTGGTGACGGGTTCCACCAGCGGCATCGGTCTGGGCATCGCCTGCAAGCTGGCCGAGGCGGGGGCCGACGTGATGCTCAATGGCTTCGGCGAGGTGGACGGCGCCATCGCCCAGGTGTCGGCCTTCGGTACGCGCGTGCTGCATCACCCAGCCGACGTCTCGGACGCCGAGCAGATCGCCGACATGATGCGGCAGGCCGAGCGCGACCTCGGCCGCGTGGACGTGCTGGTCAACAACGCCGGCATCCAGCATGTCGCGCCGATCGAACAGTTCCCGGTGGATCGCTGGAACAGCATCATCGCCATCAACCTGTCGTCGGCCTTTCACACCATTCGCCTGGCGTTGCCGGGCATGCGTCAGCGCGACTGGGGGCGGATCATCAATATCTCGTCCGCCCACGGTCTGGTGGCTTCGGCGGGCAAGTCGGCCTATGTCGCGGCCAAGCATGGCTTGCTCGGGCTGACCAAGAGCGTCGCGTTGGAGACGGCCACTACGGGCGTTACCTGCAATGCCCTCTGTCCTGGCTGGGTGCTGACGCCGCTGGTTCAGCAGCAGATCAACAATAACGCCAAGGCCCATGGCGACGTGCAGCGAGCCACGCGGGAGCTGCTGAGTGAGAAGCAGCCCTCCCTGGACTTCGTGACGCCCGAGCAACTTGGCGAGCTTGCGTTGTTTCTGTGCAGCGATGCCGCGAAGCAGGTTCGCGGTGTCGCCTGGAACATGGATGGAGGCTGGGTGGCGCAGTAGCAATGCCCGGCTCAGGGAGGCGTGCGCTAGTTCGCGCGCAACGCGGCGTGCTCGGCCAACTCGGCTTCGACGAAGCCCGCGATCATCGCGCGGTACACCTGTTCGGCGATGTCGGGGTTCGCCTGCTGGGCTGTCGCCAAGGCCCGAACCTTGGCGATGACCTGCTCGACCCGCTGCGGCGCCCTTACGTCATCGCTGGTCTTCTTGAACGCCGCGGCGCGCTTCACGTAGCGTCCGCGCTCGGCAATGAGCGCGACCAGCGCTTCGTCGATACGATCGATGTTCTGGCGGACTTCGTCGAGCGAGGTGCAGCTGGTGGCTTGATGCATGATGGACTCCGTTTTGGCCGTCGAGCCGTAGAGGCTCGACGAAGGCAGGTGCCCATCACCATAGACACGCCTGGTGTTTACCACAACGCGCCGCCGGGATGCCCGCCTCAAAAAACGCCTGCGATAACTCAGCGTTCGCTCAAGCCGTGCAGCTGCAGCTTCGAATACAGGCTTGCGCGTGAGATGCCGAGTTCGATGGCCGCGCGGCGGCGGTTGCCCTTGCAGGCGAGCAGGGCGCTTTGCAGGGCGCGGCGTTCGGCCAGGGCGATGCTTTCGGCGAGGCGCTGCAGCGGGGCCGGTTCTTCCTCTGGAACGGCGGTATCGGTGCGAGCGGCGACCTCGATGAGCGCCGGTGCCGGCGGCGCGGCCTTTTGGCTCTGATCGGCCAAGAGCGGACGGAAATGCCTCGCTTCCAACGGTGCGCCTTCGGTGTTCAGCTGGGCGCGCTCGAGAAGGTTGCCCAGCTCGCGCACATTGCCGCGCCAGGGTTGGTTGCAGAGCAGGGCGATTGCATCGGCCGTCAGCTCCATGGGCGCCTGGCCCGAGCGATTGGCGATGTCGTCGAGCAGGTGTTCGATGACCGAGGGAATATCGCTGGCGCGTTCGCGCAGTGGCGGCACGTTCAACGCCAGCACATTGAGGCGGTAGTAGAGGTCGTCACGGAATTCGCCGGCGGCTACCTTGGCTTCGAGGTCGATGTGCGTCGCGGCGATGACGCGCACGTTGAGCGGCTTGACCTGGTTGGACCCGAGCGGCTCGATCTCCTGCTCCTGCAGCACGCGCAACAGCTTCGCCTGCAAGGCGAGCGGCAGGTCGCCGATTTCGTCGAGAAACAGGGTGCCGCCATTGGCGACTTCGAACTTGCCGATGCGCGCCTTGCGGTCCGCACCGGTGAAGGCGCCGGGCGCGGTGCCGAAGAGTTCGGCCTCGACCAGCGTCTCCGGGATCGCGGCGACATTCACCGCCACGAAAGGCCCGTTGGCGCGCGGCGACAGGTTGTGGATGCCCTGCGCGAGCAACTCCTTGCCGGTGCCGGTCTCACCGCGAATCAGCACCGTGGCATCGAGCTGCGCGGCGCGTCGGGCCTGGCGCTTCACTTCGCTGGCGGCAGGGCTGGTGCCGATGAAACCGGCGATGGTGTAGCGCGCACGGCGCGCCTTGGCCAGTTCGTTCTGGGTGGCGACCAGTTGGGTCTGCAGGACGTTGAACTTGGCCATCAGCGGCTTGAGGTGCTTGGCACGGTCGAACAGCACGAAGCCCAGCGCGCCGACCAGGGTGCCGTCCTCGTCGCGCAGCGGAATGCGCGTGACCACGAAGTGCTCATCACCAAAGGCCATCAGGTCGAGCATGCTCGGCAAACCGCTCTCGACCACCTCGCGCAGGCGGCTCGCCGGCAGCACCTCCTCGACCTCCTTGCCAAGCACGCTGCGCGGATCGCTGATGCCGATCTTCTCTGCGTATTTGTCGTTGATCCAGACGATGCGCGCCTGCCGGTTCACCGCAATGGTGCCTTCGCACTGAGCATTGAGATGATCGAACAGGAGCGGCATGGCCACGGCGCGAAAGCGTTCGGGCGAGACGCCGATGATCAGGCCGTTGTGGTCGAGGTCGTTGCGTGCGATTGCCATGAGCGGAACTGTCCGGTTGCGGTCGGCCGATTATGGGAGGCGCCGGCGGCGAGGGGCAAGGCAGCCGGCAAACGCTAGGCCTGTGGCGTGCCCGGCGCAACAGTGCTGCGTCGGGCGTTCCTATTGGGCATAGACCTCGTTAGGTAGCCATGTCGCCAAGGGTGCGAAGAAGAACACCAGGGCCAGGCCCAGCAACTGGATGAGGATGTACGGCAGTACACCCAGGTAAACGTCCCGCGTCGTCACCTCCGGCGGGCAGACGCCCTTGATGTAGAAGAGCGCGAAGCCCACTGGCGGGGTGAGGAAGGACGTCTGCAGGCAGAGCGCGAAGAGAATCGCGAACCACAGCGGATCGACGCCCATGGAGAACAGCACCGGGGCCACCAGCGGCAGGATTATCAGCGTGATCTCCACCCAGTCGAGGAAGAAGCCCAGCAGGAAGGTGATCAGCAGAACGGTCAGCAGCACGCCGGTCTGGCCGAACGGCAGGCCGGTGAGCGCTGCGCGGATCACGTCATCACCGCCCAGGCCACGCAACACCGCGGCGAATACCGTCGCGCCGATGAAGATGCCGAAGATGAAGGCCGCGGTACGGCTGGTCTGGTAGAGCGCATCCTTCAGAACCGCCATGTTCAGCTTGCGGCTGAAGGCGGCCATCAGCACCGCACCGAAGGCGCCGACCGCTGAAGCCTCGGTGGTGGTCGCAATGCCGAAGAAGATCGAGCCCAGCACCGCGAGGATCAGCACGAAGGGCGGCACCACGGCCCAGAAGACGTCGACCAGTGCCTTGGCATCGAGCTTCTGGCGATTGGCCGGCGCAGGCGCGAAATCCTTCTTCAGCCAGGCCACCACGACGATGTAGAGGATGTACATCAGCGCCAGCAGCATGCCCGGCACCAACGCGCCCATGAACAGCTTGCCCACCGAGGCTTCCGACGTGCCGAGGCGGTCAGCCATCAACACCAGCATGATGCTGGGTGGGATGAGGATGCCCAGGGTGCCGACCGAACAGGCGGTGCCGACGGCCAGGCTCTTGTTGTACTTGGCCTGCAGCATCGGCCCGATGGACAGCATGCCGAGCAGTGCCACCGAGGCGCCGACGATGCCGGTCGAGGCGGCGAGCAGGATGCCGACCAGCACGACGGTCACCGCGTAGCCGCCGCGCAGCGGGCCGAGCACGCGGACCAGGCTGTGCATCAGCCGCTCGGCGATGCCGGAGCGGTCGAGCATGATGCCCATGAAGATGAACAGGGGCAGGGCGACCATCAGTTCGTTGGCAACGATGCCGTAGATGCGCGCATCGAGCACACCGATGGTGCCGTCCCAGGTGAACCAGAGATCGGCGTCGAAGTGTTCGACCAGCACGTGACCGAGCACGGCGAACAGCAGCCCGATGCCAGCCAACGACCAGGCGACCGGGAAGCCGAGCAGCAACAGCGCCATGAAGGTGGCGAACATGCTGATGACGAGTAGTTCTTCCAGACCCATGATCTAGGCGGCTCCGTCAGGGCCGTGCACGCCGCGGTCGCGGTCATGCCCGGGAGCGACAAGCGCCCGTGGGAAATTGAACAGCAGCGTGCTGCAACGGGTGGCGCGCGAGAGCAGCGCCAAGGCGACCAGCGCCAGGCCGATCGGCAGCACGCTCTTGAAGATGAAACGGTGCGGCAGGCCGCTGGGTGCCTGCGAACGCTCGTTGTGCAGATACGACTGGTAGGCGAAGGGCAGCAGCGCGTCGACCATCAGCACCACGATCGGCAATGCCAGGAACAGGATTGCCAGCAACTCGATGATGGCCTGGCTGCGCAGGCTGAATTTTTCACGCAGCACGTCCACGCGGACATGGTCGTCGCGCACGACCGCGTAGGCGAGCGAGAGCATCAACACGGCGCCGAACAGGTGCCAGGAGAGTTCCTCCAGCGCAATCGAGCCGCGCGCCAGGACGAAGCGGCTGAACACGTTGGTCAGCACCACGGCCAGGACCAGCAACCAGATCCAGGCGCTGGCTTCGCCGACCGCGACGAGCGCCCGATCGAGCCAACGGGACAGCCGGTTATGCGGCAGCGGATCGCCGGGCACGGCGCTGCCGGGGGTATCGGAGACAGGAGCAACGGACACGACTCACCTCGACAGTCCGGACGAAATAGGAAGCAGGCGCACCTCGTCGGCGCGCCTGCGGACAGCGTTTCAGTCGTACTGGTAGTAGGTGCGCGGCAGGTAGCCTTTGCTGTGCCAGATCGAGTGATGCTTCATGAACTCGCGCTGGCTGGTGAGCACGCGGTTGAACATTTCGTCGCCGGCGGCGATTTCGTCCAGCACCTCGTTCGTCACGCGTTCCAGCTCGCGCAGAACCTCTTCAGGCAGCACCTGTGCCTTCACGCCCTGCTTCTCGTAGTCGCGCAGCGCGGTCGGCTGGGCCCATTCGCTTTCGGCGAAGCCCTTGAGCGTGGCGGATTCGCAACCCATCTCGATCAGCGCGCGGCTCTGCGGCTCGAGCTTGTCCCAGACATCCTTGTTGACCAGAAGGTGCGAGGTGGTAAGGGTCTGGTGCCAGCCGGGCATGATGTAGTTCTTGATGATCTGGTCCAGGCCCAGCATCTTGTCCACCGCCGGCTGCGAGAACTCGGTGGCGTCGATGGTCTTGCGCTCCAGGGCCTGGTAGATCTCGCCACCCGGGACCATGGTCACCGAGGCGCCGAGTTTTTCCAGCACCTTGCCGCCGATACCGGCGAAGCGGATGCGCAGGCCGTCGATGTCCTCCAGTTTCTCGATCGGTTTGGCGAACCAGCCCGCACCCTCCGGGCCAATGATGCTGCACAGCATCGGGTGGATGTTGCGCTGGGCGTAGATTTCCTCGAGCAGCTTCTTGCCGTCACCCTCGTAGTACCAGGCCAGGTACGCCGGGGGTTCCATGTTGAAGGGCGCGCCGGAATACAGCGGCAGGGCGGCGATGGTGCCTTGGTCGTAGCCGATCCAGGTGTAGCCGGCCGGGTACTTGCCGTTGCTGACGGCATCCATGATCTCGAACGGCGGTACCAGTTCGCCCGGCTCGTAGTACCGTAGCTGGATATCGCCGTCGGAGATGGCTTTGAGCGATTCGGACAGGTGCTTGATCGGCGTGGTCAGGCCGACCAGGTGCGAAGGGAAGGCCAGCGGAACCTGCCAGCGGATCTTTTCCGCCGCGACAGCGCTGCCGCTGACCAGGCTCGCACTGAGCAGGGTGGTGGCGCCGACGGCGCAGGCGAGACGGGTTAGCTTTCGGGTGATCGACATCGGAGTTTCCTTCTTTCTTGTTGTTTTGGACCGGTACCCGACCTGGGCCGGTGGGCGGAACGAGGGTCGCAGCCGCTCGCTCCGCCAGGTGTTCTGGCTTGACGCATCGTTCCCATAGCAGGTTCTGTGCCTGGCACTCCAAAAAGCGCGGAATGCCGCATCGCAGAGCGGTTAAGCGGGAAAAGGGGCGCGGGGGATGTCCAACGGGTTGGACATCGGTTCGATTGGCGAAGACGGATGTCCAGATATGTGGACGGGTGTCCGCTCCGCTGGACGCTTCGCTCTGGTTCACTGTCGTACGGCGGCTAGCCGGGCGTTTCGGTGGCGGGGCTCCAGCGCGGCCTGCGCGGCGGGCTGCCGATACCATTGGCAGCCGTTCGAGCGGATCGATACGCCGCACCAAGCGGCGCAAGCCAGGCGTATGGCGCCGTCAGCTCGCTTCCTTGCCCAGCGTGTTCTTCAGCGCGTTCATGCAGCGCTCTTCGGCGGTGTCCAGCTCCAGCTGCATCTGTTGGATGTCCAGCAGTTGCTGTTCGAGCTGCTGGCGGCGTTCGGCGATCATGCCGAGCATGATGTTCAGCTGTTTCTGGTTGCCGGCCTTGGGGTCGTACAGCTCGATCAGGGTCTTGCATTCGGCCAGCGAGAAGCCGATGCGCTTGCCGCGCAGGATGAGCTTGAGGGCGACGCGGTCTTTCGGGCTGTAGATGCGCTCCTGGCCGCGGCGGGTCGGTGAGAGCATGCCTTGTTCTTCGTAGAAGCGGATGGCGCGGGTGGTGATGTCGAGCTCGTTGGCCAAATCGGAAATGCTGTACGTCTGCTTTGCCATGAAAGGTATCCAGTCCTGCCTGTCCACCCGCGGCTCGCGTCGAGCCGGGTGCGTGCTTGCGTTTGAAACGGGCCAAGGCTACACGCTGCGCTGGCCCGATGCACAGTGGCGTCGGGCCATGTCACAGAGGCGCGCGTTCGCTCAGCGGTGGATGGCGCAGCCGGTGGCCTGCTGCATCGCCTCGAAACTCACACCGTCGGCCAGCTCCACCAGCTTGAGGCCCTGCTCGGTTACGTCCAGTACGCCAAGGTCGGTGATGATGCGGTCCACGACGCCGACGCCGGTCAGTGGCAGGTCGCAGTGCGGAATGATCTTGTGCGCGCCCTTGGCGGTGTGCTCCATCAGCACCACGACGCGCTTGACGCCCGCGACCAGGTCCATCGCACCGCCCATCCCCTTGACCATCTTGCCGGGGATCATCCAGTTCGCCAGGTCACCCTTCTCAGACACCTGCATGGCGCCGAGAATCGCTAGGTTGATATGGCCACCGCGGATCATGCCGAAGCTCATGGCGTTGTCGAAGAAGGCGCTGCCGGGCAGGGCGGTGACGGTCTGCTTGCCGGCGTTGATCAGATCCGGGTCGATCTCGTCTTCCGTGGGAAAGGGGCCGATGCCGAGCAGGCCGTTCTCGCTCTGCAGCCAGACGTCCATCCCCTCGGGAATGTAGTTGGCGACGAGTGTCGGCAGGCCGATACCCAGATTGACGTAGAAGCCGTCCTGTAACTCCTGTGCGGCGCGTTGCGCCATCTGTTCGCGTGTCCAGGCCATGATCAGCTCCTCACCGTGCGTTTTTCGATGCGCTTTTCGGCGTTAGGGTTGTGAATGACGCGCTGCACGTAGATGCCGGGAAGGTGAATCTGGTCCGGGTCCAGCTCACCGGTTTCCACGAGGTGATCGACTTCCACGACGCAGACCTTGCCAGCCATGGCGGCGAGCGGATTGAAGTTGCGTGCCGTCTTGTTGAAGACCAGGTTGCCGGCCTTGTCCGCCTTGAACGCCTTGACCAGCGAGACATCGGCTGGCAGCGACTCTTCCATCACGTACCACTCGCCGTTGAACTGGCGGGTTTCCTTGCCCTCGGCGATCAGCGTGCCGTAGCCGGTGCGGGTGTAGAACGCCGGAATCCCGGAGCCGGCCGCGCGCAGCTTCTCGGCCAGCGTGCCCTGCGGGGTGAACTCCAGTTCAAGCTCGCCCGCCAGATACTGGCGCTCGAATTCCTTGTTCTCGCCCACGTACGACGAAATCATCTTGCGCACCTGGCGCGTTTCGAGCAGCAGGCCGAGGCCGAACCCGTCGACGCCGGCGTTGTTGCTGATCACCGTCAGGTCCTTTTTGCCGGTGTCTCGCAGCGCCGCGATCAGCGCCTCGGGAATGCCGCACAGGCCGAACCCGCCGACGGCGAGGGTCATGCCGTCCTCGACGATGCCGTCAAGCGCTTCCTGTGCGTTGGGGTAGATCTTGTTCATGAAAGCCTCTCGTTATCCATGGATGGGCGGCGAGGTCACTGCGCGCTCAGCCGCGCCCGGGCGACGCGTGATCCGTTGGGCCGGCCCAGCACCTCGCTGATGCGTTGTCCGGCGCCGATCAGCGCATCCAGATCGATTCCGGTCTCGATACCGAGCCCTTGCAGCATGTAGAGCACGTCCTCGCTGGCGACGTTGCCACTGGCTCCCTTGGCATAGGGGCAGCCGCCGAGCCCGGCGACAGAGCTGTCGAAGGTGCAGAGGCCTTCCAGGAGGCTGGCATAGATGTTCGCCAACGCCTGGCCGTAGGTGTCGTGAAAATGCCCGGCGAGCTTGTCGCGCGGGACCTCGCGACTCACCACCTCGATCAACTGGCGCGTCTTGCCCGGTGTGCCGGTGCCGATGGTGTCGCCCAGCGAGACCTCGTAGCAGCCCATGGCGAAAAGCGCGTGGGCGACGTGCGCGACGCGCTTGGGATCGACTTCGCCTTCGTAAGGGCAACCCAGCACGCAGGACACATAGCCGCGAACCTGGATGCCGTTCTCTCGTGCGGCCTCCATCAGCGGGGCGAAGCGCGCGAGGCTCTCGTCGATGGAGCAATTGATGTTCTTCTGCGAGAAGGCTTCCGATGCAGCGCCGAACACGGCGACCTCGCTGACCCCGGCCTCGATGGCCGCTTCGAGGCCCTTGAGGTTCGGCGTCAGGGCCGCGTAGGTGACGCCGGGCTTCTGCTTGATCTGCGCGAAAACCTCCGCGGAGCCGGCCATCTGTGGCACCCATTTGGGCGAGACGAAGCTGCCTACCTCGATGTAGTGAAGGCCGGCTGCGGTCAGGTCATCGACCAGCCGGACCTTGTCGGCGACGTCGATGGGCTGCTTTTCATTCTGCAGGCCGTCGCGCGGGCCGACCTCGACCAGGCGGACGCGGCGCGGCATCTGTGCGGTCGCGGTCATGGACGCGCCTCCTCACGAAGGACAACGGGCGCGGTTGGGGAATCGAATCGGGCCGTGATAGTTGCTGACTGGCGAGTCATAGGCCGACCTCCTGGCTCAAGTTCAAGGGGCTCTGGCAGATAAGAATAGGAAGCTCGGTATCGCCGTGCGTTCTTTTTTCGAGGCCATCATGCTGCGCAAACTGAAGATTTCTCATCGCACGCTGCTGTTTTTTGCGCTCGTTGCGGTGCTGCTCACCCTGCTCGGACTGTTCAGCCTGATGCAGATGGCTGCCATTCGTGCCGCCGGCAGCGAGATCGATTCCGACTGGATGCCGAGCCAGGCGGCGGCGGACGACATGGCGCTGGGCTTTGCCCAGGTGCGTAGCGAGTCGCTGCGCCAGCTGGCGTTCAGGGACGCCGAGACGCAGCGCAACAGTGATGGTCTGATTGCCGCGGCGATGGCAGACATTCGCCAGCAGATGACCCGCTACGAGAAGCACATCACCGGGACCGAAGAAAGGGGTGTTTTCGACGCCGCCAGAGCGCTGTTCGAGCAATACGCGACGACGCTGGAAGAGCGCCAACGGCTCATGAGCGGGCAGCCGACCGAAGCGCAGCTGGCACCGATCAACGCCCGGCTCGCCTCGCTCGGCCCTCAGTTCAACGAAGCCCTGCTCAGCCTCAGAACCTTCAACGAAGAAGGGGCCCACCATGCGGTGGCGAAGGCCGACGCGGTGTACAAGCAGGCGCAGCTGGTGATCGCCGGAGTGATCCTGGTTGCGCTGGTGGCGACCGTCGCATTGGCGCTGATCCTTACCGCGAGCATCGTCCGGCCGATGCGTCAGGCGGTCGCCGTTTCCGATCAGATCGCCAAGGGTGACCTGACGCATGAGGTCGAGGTCGTAGGCAGCGACGAGGCCTCCGAACTGCTGGCTTCGCTGCGTGAGATGCAGGCCAATCTGCGCCAGATCATCGGACAGATCAGCGATTCGGCCCATGTGCTGACCAGCTCGGCAGAGGAAATGAGTACGGTCATGGCTGACAGCACCGAGGGGCTCCACCGTCAGAATGACCAAATCGAGCAAGCGGCCACGGCCGTCAACGAGATGACCTGCGCGGTGGAGGAGGTCGCCAGCAACGCGGTGTCCACGTCCGAGGCCTCGCGGGCGTCGAGTGAGTCTGCGCAGCAGGGGCGCAGGCAGCTCGATGATGCCATCGCCTCGATTCAGGCCCTGGCGGATGACGTGCTCAGCGCGTCGGCGCGCGCTGGTGATCTGGCGGACCAGACCCATAACATCACCCGCGTGCTGGACGTGATTCGGGCGGTGGCTGAACAGACCAACCTGTTGGCGCTGAACGCCGCCATCGAAGCCGCTCGCGCCGGCGACGCCGGACGTGGGTTCGCGGTCGTGGCTGATGAGGTGCGCGCGCTGGCCAAGCGCACGGGCGAATCGACGCGCGAAATCGAGTCGATGATCGGCGATATCCAGCAAGGCACCGGATTGACCGTCGAGGCGCTGCAACAAAGTGCGTCCCGTGCCCAGGGGACGCTCGACAAGGCCCAGGCGGCCGGCTCGGCATTGGTGCGGATCGCCGAGACGGTAGCCGGTATCAACGAGCGCAACCTGGTGATCGCCAGTGCAGCGGAGGAGCAGGCGCAGGTTGCCCGCGAGATCGATCGCAACCTGGTGAGCATCCGCGACCTGTCGGTACAGACGTCTGCCGGAGCGCAGCAGACCAGCGTCGCCACGCAGGAATTGTCGCGTCTGGCGGTGGACCTGAACGGAATGGTGCGCCGCTTCAGGATGTAACCGGTGTGCGGTGCGGCTGTCGGGACGATGCCGTCCATGCGTGCCGGTCAACGGCACCGGGTGGCTTTCGCGCCCGGTTGGCGGGCGTCCCCGCTCGATGCGCGAGGCCGCCCGGGGGTCGACGAATGCGCAGGTGGCGACAGGCGCCATCACTCGAGCTCGACCAGGGTGACGCCTTCGCTGATCATCTCGCCTTCACTGCAATAGACCGCCTTGACGACACCGGCCTCGGCCGCGCGGATGCTGTGCTCCATCTTCATCGCCTCGAGCACGATCAGCGTCGCGCCCGCTTCGACGGCCTGCCCGGGCTCGACCAGGACGCGGACGATGCTGCCGTTCATGGGCGCTGTCAGGCCGCCGTGGTGCTGATGGCTGGCCTCGGCCTCGGCGATGGGGTCAAAGGCGGTCACGGCGTACAGCTCGCCGTCCCATTCCAGATAAAGCGTGTGGCCCTGCCGAATGGCTTTCGGCTGACGCAAGGCTTTTGCATCTGCAGGAGCGAACTCGCTTACGAAAGTGGCCTCCGATGAAGCCATTGACTCGCGAGCAAGGGCTGAGGCGTCTCCGTCGCGCCTATGACTGGCTGGTGTCAGATGCACCAGACGGTTTTCACCGTTGCCCTTTAGATGCACGCTGATCCGCCCCGGCATGCCGAAACGCAGCCCGCTTCGTGCGGACCACGGCGAATGGGCATCGTCGTCGCGGACGGTGGTCGGTTCGGTCTGCACGAAACACTCGGCAGCCTGTTGCCAGAAGGCATCGGGCAACACACCGGGTTTGCGCATCAGCTCCGCTTCATGACGCGGGATGAAGCCGGTATCGAGTTCGGCTTCGGCAAACGCGCGGTGGCCGATTACCCGCCGCAAAAAGGCGAGGTTGGTGCGCACGCCGCCTACGCATGTCTCGTCGAGCATGGCCAGCAGACGCAGACGCGCTTCCTCGCGGTTCTCGCCCCAGGCGATCAGTTTGCCGAGCATCGGGTCGTAGAACGGCGACACGGTGTCGCCCTCGGCGACGCCGCTGTCGACGCGACGGCCCGGGCCATCCGCGGCTTCACGGTAGAGGTCGAGGGTGCCGGTGGCCGGCAGGAAATCGTTGTCCGGGTCCTCGGCGTACAGCCGTACCTCGATGGCATGGCCGAGCAGCGGCACCTGCTCCTGGCGGATCGGCAGCGGCTCGCCACGGGCGACGCGAATCTGCCAGGCGACCAGATCGAGGCCGGTGATGGCCTCCGTGACGGGGTGCTCGACCTGTAGGCGGGTATTCATCTCCATGAAGAAGAATTCGCCGCGGGCGTCCAGCAGGAACTCCACCGTGCCGGCGCCGACGTAGCCGATGGCCTTGGCCGCCTTCACCGCCGCCTCGCCCATGGCGCGCCGCAATTCGGGCGAGAGGCCCGGTGCCGGTGCCTCTTCCACGACCTTTTGATGACGGCGCTGGATCGAGCAGTCGCGCTCGTTAAGGTACAGGCAGTTGCCGTGCTGGTCGGCGAACACCTGGATCTCCACGTGGCGCGGCTTGAGTACGTACTTTTCCACCAGCATGCGCGCGTCGCCGAACGAGGATTGCGCCTCGCGCTGGGCCGACTGCAGGGCTTCGCCGAGCTCCGCTTCGCGCTCGACGATTTTCATGCCCTTGCCACCGCCGCCGGCAGTGGCCTTGAGCAGCACTGGATAGCCGATCTTCGAAGCGGCGGCGCGGAAGGTTTCCACGTCCTGCGCCTCGCCGTGGTAGCCCGGTACCAGCGGCACGCCGGCGTTTTCCATCAGCGCCTTGGCCGCGGACTTGCTGCCCATGGCGTCGATGGCGGAGGCGGGTGGGCCGAGGAAGATCAACCCGGCCTGTTCGACGGCCCGCGCGAACTCGGCATTTTCGGAGAGGAAGCCGTAACCGGGATGAATCGCCTGGGCGCCGCTGGCCCTGGCCGCGGCGATCAGCTTGTCGATCTGCAGGTAGCTTTCGGCAGGCTTGGCGCCCCCGAGATCGATACGGATGTCGGCTTCGCGGGCATGGCGGGCATCGCGATCGATGGCGCTGTGCACGGCGACGGTGGTCAGGCCCATGGCCTTGGCGGTGCGCATGACGCGGCAGGCGATCTCGCCGCGGTTGGCGATCAGGAGGGTTGTGATCATTCTTGTGATTCCTGCGTGGCCTTGAAGGCGTTTCCCCTCACCCTGACCCTCTCCCCAGAGGGGAGAGGGGATGACGGAGCGGGGCGGGAGTGCTGAGTGGTTTTGGCGTGGAGGCGCGTGCGGCTGGCTAGTCCACGAGCTGCCGTGTCCCTCACCCTCTCCCCTGACGGGAGAAGGGATGACGGAGCAAGGTGGGAGTGCTGGGTGGATTTGGGGCCGCTGGGCGCAGGCCGCGGTGCCGGTAGCCAGCACGGACCCGCCCCCTCGCCCCTTCGGGGAGAGGGTTGGGGTGAGGGGGCGGTGTTCCAGGCCAGCGCGGCCATCATGCCTCTCCCAGCCACTTGGGCTTGCGCTTTTCCAGAAAGGCATTGAGCCCTTCCTGACCCTCCGGGCTGACCCGGATACGCGCAATGGCGTTCTCGGTATAGCGGCGCAATGCCGGGCTCAGCGAGGCGCTGGAGGCCTCGCGCAGCAAGTCCTTGCTGGCCCGCATGGCTTGTGGACTGTTGAGCATCAGGTTGTCTAGCCAACCCTGCATGGCGTCGTCCAGTTCGGTGGCTGCGTAGCTTTCCGACAGCAGGCCGAGGTCCCGGGCGCGCTCGCCACCGAAGCGCTCGCCCGTCAGGGCGTAGCGACGCGTGGCGCGCTCACCGATGGCCTTGACCACGAAGGGACTGATCACCGCGGGCGCCAGGCCGATGCGCACCTCGGAAAGCGAGAACAGCGCATCGTGTGCGCCGATCGCCATGTCGCAGCAGGCAACCAGCCCGACCGCGCCGCCAAAGGCCGCACCCTGCACGACGGCCAGCGTCGGCAGCTTGAGGTGATAGAGGCTGTACATCAGTTCGGCCAGCTCGCGAGCGTCGGTGAGGTTGGCCTCGAAATCCAGCTTTGCCGATTGCTGCATCCAGGCCAGATCGGCACCGGCCGAAAAGTGCTTGCCGCGTCCACGCAGCACGAGGAAGCGCAGGGTCTTGTCCGCCTGTATCTGGTCGATGGCCGAGACCAGCTCGCGGATCATCTCGGCGTTGAAGGCGTTGTTCTTTTCCGGGCGGTTTAGCCACAGGGTGGCGAAGCCTTTCTCGGAATACTCGAGTTCAATGGTCTGAAAAGACGACGTGGTCATAAACGATTCCTGCGCGCTAGGGCCTTCGGCCCCTTGCCTGCGGCTACGTCAGCCGCCAGGCAGGGCGCCGTGATCGGTTCTCGCTACATCCGGAACACGCCGAACCGGGTCGGTTCGATCGGCGCGTTGAGACTCGCCGAGAGCGCCAGGGCCAGCACGTCACGCGTCTGCGCCGGATCGATAACGCCGTCATCCCAGAGCCGTGCGCTCGAATAATAGGGGTGCCCCTGGCGCTCATACTGCTCCAGGATCGGTTCTTTCAGCGCAGCCTCTTCGTCGTCGGAGAACGCCTGTCCGCTGCGCTCGGCCTGCTCGCGCTTGACTTGCACCAGCACGCCGGCCGCCTGTTCGCCACCCATCACGCCGATGCGCGCGTTGGGCCACATCCAGAGGAACCGCGGGTCGTAGGCGCGGCCGCACATGCCGTAGTTGCCGGCACCGAAGCTGCCGCCGATGAGCACGGTGAACTTCGGCACCTGGGCGCAGGCCACCGCGGTGACCAGCTTGGCGCCGTGCTTGGCGATGCCGCCGGCCTCGTATTTCTGCCCGACCATGAAACCGGTGATGTTCTGCAGGAACAGCAGCGGGATGCCGCGCTGGCAGGCCAGTTCGATGAAGTGCGCGCCTTTCTGCGCCGCCTCGGCGAAGAGGATGCCGTTGTTGGCAAGGATGGCGATCGGGTAGCCGTGCAGATGGGCGAAGCCGCAGACCAGGGTGGTGCCGAACAGTGCCTTGAATTCGTCGAACTCGCTGCCGTCCACCAGTCGCGCGATCACCTCGCGCACGTCATAGGGCTGCTTCGCCTGCGCCGGGATCACGCCGTACAGCTCGTCGGCGGCATACAGCGGTGCGCGCGGTTCGCGGGTTTGCAGCTGGCCGAGCTTGCGCCAGTTGAGGTTGGCCACACAGCGGCGGGCGATGGAAAGGGCGTGTTCGTCGTTCTCGGCGTAGTGGTCGGCGACGCCCGAGGTCTTGCAGTGCACGTCGGCGCCGCCCAGCTCCTCCGCGGTCACCACTTCGCCGGTGGCAGCCTTCACCAGCGGCGGGCCGGCGAGAAAGATGGTCGCCTGGTTACGCACCATGATGGTTTCGTCGGCCATCGCGGGCACATAGGCCCCACCGGCAGTGCAGGAACCCATCACCACGGCGATCTGCGGGATGCCCATGGCGCTCATGTTGGCCTGATTGAAGAAGATGCGGCCGAAGTGCTCGCGGTCCGGGAACACCTCGTCCTGGCGCGGCAGGTTGGCGCCGCCGGAGTCCACCAGGTAGATGCAGGGCAGGCGGTTCTCGCGGGCGACGGTCTGCGCGCGCAGGTGCTTCTTCACCGTCAGCGGGTAGTAGGTACCGCCTTTCACGGTGGCGTCGTTCGCGATGATCATGCACTCGACGCCTTCGACGCGGCCGATCCCTGCCACTACGCCGGCAGCGGCGACGTCTTCGCCGTACACCTCATGGGCGGCCAGCGGTGCCAGTTCGAGAAAGGCCGAGCCAGGGTCGAGGAGGGCATCGATCCGGTCGCGCACCAGCAGCTTGCCGCGCGATACATGGCGCTGCTGGGCCTTTTCGCCACCGCCTTCACTGACGCGGCCGAGCAGGGCGCGCAGGTTGTTCACCTGGTCGAGCATCGCCGCGCTGTTGGCAGCGAACTCCGGGGAACGGGTGTTGATCTGGGTATTTAGGATGGCCATGGTTGGCTCCGTTCAATTCCATCATGGATGGCTCTCCATCCACCGACTGCGGTGGAAAGTCGCTTCGCGGTTTTCCACCCTACGAGGCTAGGGGCGTTTTCCGCCCGCAGGCTCACTTGGATTCGTTGAACAGCTCGCGGCCGATCAGCATGCGGCGGATCTCACTGGTGCCGGCGCCGATCTCGTAGAGCTTGGCGTCGCGCAGCAGGCGGCCGGTGGGGAATTCGTTGATGTAGCCGTTGCCGCCGAGGATCTGGATCGCCTGCAGCGCCATCTGCGTGGCGTTTTCGGCGGTGTAGAGGATGACACCGGCGGCGTCCTTGCGCGTGGTTTCGCCGCGGTCGCAGGCCTGCGCGACGGTATAGAGGTAGGCACGGCTGGCGTTGAGCTGGGTGTACATGTCCGCCACCTTGCCCTGAATGAACTGGAACTCGCCGATGCTCTGGCCGAACTGCTTGCGGTCATGGATGTAGGGGACGACCACGTCGAGGCAGGCCTGCATGATCCCGACGGGGCCACCGGCGAGCACCACGCGCTCATAATCCAGGCCGCTCATCAGCACCTTGACGCCACCGTTCTCGACGCCCAGCACGTTCTCTTCCGGCACCTCGACGTCGTCGAAGAACAGCTCGCAGGTGTTGGAGCCGCGCATGCCGAGCTTGTCGAACTTGTTGCCGCGGGAGAAACCCTTCCAGTCGCGCTCGACGATGAAGGCGGTGATGCCGTGCGGCCCCTTGTCCAGGTCGGTCTTGGCGTAGATCACGTAGGTGTTGGCGTCGGGGCCGTTGGTGATCCAGGTTTTGCTGCCGTTGAGCACGTAGCGGTCGCCACGCTTTTCGGCGCGCAGCTTCATCGAGACCACGTCGGAGCCGGCGTTGGGCTCGCTCATCGCCAGCGCGCCGACATGCTCGCCGGAAACCAACTTGGGCAGGTACTTGGCCTTCTGTTCACGGGTCCCGTTGCGGTTGATCTGGTTGAGGCACAGGTTCGAGTGCGCGCCGTAGGACAGGCCGACCGAGGCGGAGCCGCGGCTGATTTCTTCCAGCGCGACGACGTGAGCCAGGTAGCCCATGCCGGCACCGCCGTATTCCTCGTCTATGGTGATACCGAGTAACCCCATCTCGCCGAATTTGCGCCACATGTCGCTGGGGAAGAGGTTGTCACGGTCGATGGCTTCGGCGCGCGGCGCCAGTTCCTCGGCCACGAAACCGCGGACCTGGTCGCGGAGCATGTCGACGGTTTCGCCGAGGGCGAAGTTGAGGCCGGAGTAAGTCATGTGCCACCTGCTTGTCTTGTCATTGTTCTGTTCGACCGCCGGGGCAGGGGAAACGTCGATTCGCCTGCGCTCCAGCCTGTTCCCAGGTCGCTTGCCCGAGCCGAATTCGGCGCTGGGTGCGGTGGGTTGTCACGCTGTGACCTTTACGTTAACGTAATCCCAGCCCGGAGCACCTGTCAACTCATCGGCAGGGCCCGGATTGCAAGGCCTCATAACAAACATAAGACCGAGGATTTACGACATGAGTCTTCCGAGCTACACCTGCGGACCGCAAACCAAACCCCTGCTGGCGATGACCATTGGTGCGGCGTTCGACCGGACGGTCGAACGATTCTCGGACCGTGAAGCTCTGGTCGTGCGGCATCAGAATCTGCGCTACACATGGGCGCAGCTCGCCCAGGAAGTGGACCGCTGCGCGCGGGGCCTGCTCGCGCTAGGACTCCAACCCGGTGAGCGGGTGGGCATCTGGTCGCCGAACAACGCGCAGTGGTGCGTCACCCAATTCGCCACGGCCAAGATCGGCGTGGTGCTGGTCAACATCAATCCGGCCTATCGCCTGAACGAACTCGAGTACGCGCTCAAGCAGTCCGGCTGCCGCTGGTTGATCTGCGCTGATGCTTTCAAGACCTCCGATTACCACGCCATGCTCAACGAGCTGCTGCCGGAGCTGGAGCGTTCGGCCGTTGGCGCCCTGCAAAGTCACATGCTCCCGGAGCTGCGCGGCGTGATCAGCCTGTGCGACACACCGGTGGACGGCATGCTGTTGTGGAAAGGGCTGATGGACATGGCCGATCAGGTCGGGCCCGAGCAGCTGCGCCTGTGCAGCGAGCAGCTGCAATTCGATGACCCGATCAATATCCAGTACACCTCGGGCACTACTGGTTTTCCGAAGGGCGCAACGCTCAGCCACTACAACATCCTCAACAACGGCTACATGGTCGGGGAGAGCCTCAAGCTGACCGAGCACGACCGGCTGGTGATTCCGGTGCCGCTGTATCATTGCTTCGGCATGGTCATGGGCAACCTCGGCTGCGTCACCCACGGCACCACCATGATCTATCCGAGCGCGGCCTTCGAACCGCTGGCGGCGCTACAGGCCGCGGCCGAAGAGAAAGCCACGGGGATGTACGGTGTGCCGACCATGTTCATCGCCATGCTCGACCACCCGGAACGCCCCTCCCTGGATCTGAGCAGCTTGCGCACCGGCATCATGGCTGGCTCGACCTGCCCGATCGAGGTGATGAAACGGGTCATCGACGACATGCACCTGGCCGAAATGCAGATCGCCTACGGCATGACCGAGACCAGCCCGGTGTCCACCCAGACCAGTGCCGACGATGACCTCGAACGCCGCGTGACCAGTGTCGGGCGTACCCAGCCGCACCTGGAAAGCAAGGTGGTCGACGAGCACAACCGTATCGTCCCGCGCGGGCAGATCGGTGAACTCTGCACCCGTGGCTACAGCGTCATGCTGGGCTACTGGAACAACCCGGAAGCCACCGCCGGTGCCATCGACGGGGCGCGCTGGATGCACACCGGTGACCTGGCGATCATGGACGACGAGGGCTATCTGAAGATCGTCGGGCGCAACAAGGACATGATCATTCGCGGCGGCGAGAACGTGTACCCGCGTGAGATCGAGGAGTTTCTCTTCACCCATCCGGCCGTGGCGGACGTTCAGGTGATCGGGGTGCCGGACAAGACCTACGGCGAAGAAATCGTCGCCTGGGTCAAGCTGCATCCCGGCCACGAGACCAGCGCGGAGGATCTGCGCGGCTTCTGCAAAGGCCGCATTGCGCACTTCAAGACGCCCAAGCACATCAAGTTCGTCGATGAATTCCCCATGACCATCAGCGGCAAGGTGCAGAAGTTCAAGATGCGCGAGGTGAGCGTCGTCGAGCTGGGCCTGGAACACGCGTGAGCCGCAGGGCGGCCGCGCCGCCTCGCACCCCTTGGTCTCATTGAATCGGAGTGCCCCCAAATGGCCGACGCCATCAGCCGCTTTCCGCTGGTCACCGACCTTGATTCGCTGCCCGCCGACGTGCGGGAGCGCATCCTCGCCGTCCAGGACAAAGCCGGTTTCATTCCCAATGTCTTTCTTATGTTGGCTCATCGACCTGATGAATTTCGGGCGTTCTTTGCTTATCACGATGCTTTGATGGAGCGGGAATCGGACAGCCTGACCAAGGCCGAGAAGGAGATGATCGTTGTCGCGGTGAGCGCCGATCACGGTTGCCTGTACTGCGTGGTGGCACATGGCGCCATCCTGCGGATTCTGGCCAAGGATGCGCTCATCGCGGACCAGATCGCGGTCAACTACCGTACTGCTTCTATCGGCGAGCGCCAGCGGGCGATGCTCGATTTCGCCCTGCATCTGGCGGCGAACCGTGGCGTGCTGGACGACAGCTGGCAGGCGCGACTGGAGGATATGGGCTTCACTCAAGGCGACATCTGGGATATCGGCTCGATTGCGGCGTTGTTCGGGCTATCCAACCGGCTGGTGTCGATGGCACGCACGCCGCCGAACGACGAATTCTATTTGCTGGGCCGTGTGCCCAGAGCTGCCGCGAACTGAGCGGCAGCGCTCGATTTACCACCACGTGGTAAAGCCGGGGCCGGCAGGAGCGAGGTCGGCCCCAACAGCTGCATCAACCAAGACAATAACAAGAGAGATGACTATGCACCTGAAACCCCTGAGCCGATTCTTCGTCTTCAGCAGCCTGGCCGCCACGGCGTTCGGCACCTCGACGATGGCCTCTGCCGCCTTCCTGGATGACAGTAAGGCCGCCGTCGAACTTCGCAACTTCTACATGAACCGTGACTTCCGCTCCGGCACCGGCCAGTCCAAGGCCGAGGAGTGGGCCCAGGGCTTCATCCTGAAAATGGAATCCGGCTACACCGAAGGACCGGTCGGCTTCGGCCTGGATGCCATCGGCCTGCTCGGCGTCAAACTCGACTCCGGCTCCGGTCGCGGCGGCACCGGCCTGCTGCCACGCTCGGTTTCCGGTGAACCGGCGGACGACTACGGCACTGCTGGCCTGACTGCCAAGGCCAAGTTGTCCAGTACGACGCTGCATGTCGGCACGCTGCAGCCAATCATCCCCGTGCTGATGCGCAACGACAGCCGCCTGCTGCCCAACATCTATCGCGGTGCCTGGTTGCAGAGCAAGGAAATCGAAGGTCTCACGCTGGATCTCGGCATGCTGGATCGCACGAGCTACCGCGACTCCTCCGATTATGAAGAGATGACCGTGTTCAACGGCGGGCTGCGCAACATTACCCTTGGCAGCAATACCACGAGCGACGAGTTCACCTTCGCCGGTGCCAAGTACCAGTTCATGCCCGAACTGACGGGCAGCTATTACTACGGCGGGCTCGACGGCATCTATGACCAGCACAACTTCAACCTCGTCCATGTGCTGCCGCTGAGCGACAACCAGAGCTTCAAGACCGACCTGCGCTATGTCCGGTCCACCGACGACGGTGGCAGCAACGTCGACAACAACGCCTTCGGCGCCATTTTCACCTACAGGATTGGCGGTCACGGATTCTCCGGTGGTTACCAGAAGATGAGCGGTGACACCGGCTTCGCCTATGTCGCTGGCGGTGACAACATGCTGATCAACCTGTTGCAGATCAATGACTTCGGCAACCAGGATGAGAAATCGTGGCAGGTTCGCTACGACTACGATTTCGCAGCGATGGGAATTCCCGGTCTGAGCCTGATGACCCGCTACGTTACGGGCGACAACGTCGATCGTGGCGCTGGCCTGAGCGAAGGCAAGGAGTGGGAGCGGGACACCGATATCGCCTACGTCATCCAGGACGGCCCGTTGAAGAACCTGGGCCTGAAGGTGCGTAACGCCACGGTGCGCAGCAACTTCGGCGCCGATCTGGACGAAACCCGGGTGATCCTGAGCTACACCCTGGCGCTTTGGTAATCAAGCAGTAGCAGTAATCCTCCTCGTTGGTCGTTTTACCGGGCCCTTGCCGGCCCGGTCTTTTCAAGATGTTACAGCTGTGCCTCTGCACCGCAGACAGCGCATCTTCAGCGGGCTCTGGCTCAATCGATCGTTTGAAAACGAAGCTTGCCTGGCGCTGGAATCGGTTGTTATCGTTTACGTAAAGGTCACCCGACGACCTGCGCCATAACCAACAACAATAATCAAGGTTAGAGGGCATCCCATGGCACCCGAGTACGTGCTGGAAACGCGCGGCCTGACCAAGGAATTTCGTGGCTTCACCGCGGTGGATTCGGTTGATCTCCGTGTCCAGACGGGACATATCCACGCGCTGATCGGGCCCAATGGTGCGGGCAAGACCACGGTCTTCAATCTCCTCACCAAATTTCTCACACCCACGCGCGGCGATATCCTCTACCGCGGCGAATCCATCACCTCGATGAAAGCCAATCAGATCGCGAGGCTGGGCCTGGTTCGCTCGTTCCAGATTTCTGCCGTGTTCGGTCACATGAGCGTGCTGGAAAACGTCCGCGTGGCGCTGCAGCAGAAGCTCGGCAATTCGTTTCACTTCTGGAAATCGGAAAACTCCCTGCGCCAGCTGGATGAGCGCGCCCTGCAGCTGCTCGCTGACGTCGATCTGGACGGCTTCGCCCAGACGCTCGCGATCGAGCTGCCATACGGTCGCAAGCGCGCGCTGGAGTTGGCCACGACGCTTGCGCTGGATCCCGTGGTGCTGTTGCTCGACGAACCGACCCAGGGCATGGGCGGCGAGGACGTCGACATGGTGGTCGCGCTGGTCAGGCGCGCCGCGCAGAACCGCACGGTGCTCATGGTCGAACACAACCTCAGCGTGGTCAGCCGCCTGTGCGATCGAATCACGGTCCTGGCGCGCGGTGCCGTACTGGCCGAAGGGGATTACGAGACCGTCTCGGCCAATCCGCAGGTTCGCGAGGCCTACATGGGCAGCGAAGCCACCGTCGAGGAGGCCCATCCATGACGCCGATGGCCGATCGCGATCAGTTGCGGGTCGATGACCTGCATGCCTTCTACGGCGAATCCCACATTCTTCACGGCGTCGACCTGGTGGTCGGTCGTGGCGAGCTGGTGACGCTGCTTGGCCGCAATGGCTCCGGCCGGTCCACCACGTTGCGCGCGATCATGAACATGGTCGGCCGGCGTACCGGCTCGATCGTGGTCAACGGCAACGAAACCATGGGCATGCCGGCTCACCAGATCCCACGGCTCGGCGTCGGCTACTGCCCGGAGGAGCGCGGCATCTTCGCCAGCCTCAGCGTCGAGGAAAATCTGCTGCTGCCCCCCACCGTGCGCAGTGGCGGCATGGGGCTGGACGAGCTCTACGAGATGTTCCCGAACCTCTATGAACGCCGTTTCAGTCAGGGCACGCGGCTATCCGGCGGCGAACAGCAGATGCTGGCCATGGCGCGCATCCTGCGCACCGGCGCCAACCTGCTGTTGCTCGATGAGATTACCGAAGGCCTCGCGCCCGTCATCGTACAGAAGCTCGGCGAGGTGCTGCTGAAGCTCAAACAGCGCGGCCTGACGATCGTGCTGGTCGAACAGAACTTCCGTTTCGCCGCGCCGCTGGCCGACCGTCACTATGTGATGGAGCACGGACAGATCATCGAAGAAATCCATGCGGCCGATCTGGATTCGAAAAAGGCGTTTCTGAACAGCTGTCTCGGGGTCTGATGCCCCGTCAGAAGGACCTGCCGGTTTGCAGTACACCGGCATTTCATCAACCACCAACAAAAACAATCACAGTGGGTGAATATGAAATCTCTACGGAAAACCGCAGCCGCCGCGCTCGTGTCCAGCTTCATCGCAGGGGCCGCTCAGGCCGAGATCAGCAACGACGAAATTCGCATCGGGTATCTGGCCGACATGTCCGGCACCTACCGCGACCTGTCCGGCCCGGGTGGGCTCGAGGCGCTGCAGATGGCCATCGAGGATTTCGGCGGCAGTGTCAATGGCAAGAAGATCGTCACCTTCAACGCCGATGACCTGAACAAACCCGACGTGGGCGCCAATACGGTTCGTCAGTGGATCGACGAACGCAACGTCGACATGGTAACCGGCATGGTCGCGAGCTCCGTGGTGCTGGCCGCGGCCAAGGTGGTGGAGCAGGGTGGCAAGCTCGCGCTGATCTCCGGTGCAGCGGCTTCGAGCATCACCAACGAATACTGCGCGCCCAGCCATATTCACTGGACTTACGACACCTTCGCGCTGGCCAACGGCACCGCCAACGCCGTGCTCAAGGACGGCGGCAAGAGCTGGTTCATCCTCACGGCCGATTACGCCTTCGGCCATGCGATGGAGAACGACATCAAGAAGGTGGTCGAGGCAGAAGGCGGCAGCGTGGTCGGCACCGTGCGACACCCGTTCCCGAGCAGCGACTTTTCGTCCTACATTCTTCAGGCACAGGGTTCCGGTGCCGACGTGGTGGCCTTGGCGAATGCTGGCGCCGATACCGTGAACTCGTTGAAGACAGCGAGCGAATTCGGCGTCGCGCAGTCCGGGCAGAAGCTCGCCGGCATGGTGGTGTTCCTCAACGATATCCATGCCATGGGGTTGGACGTCACCCAGGGCTTGATGTTGACCACCGGCTGGTACTGGGACATGAACGAGGAAACCCGCGCCTGGGCCAAGCGCTATCACGAGCGCGTCGGGCGCATGCCGGGCATGGTACCGGCAGGTATCTATTCGGCGACCATGCACTACCTCAACGCCGTGAAGGAAACCGGCAGCGACGATGCCGAAGTCGTTCGCGCGCAGATGGCCAAGACGCCGGTCGACGACATGTTCGCCAAGAACGGCAAGATCCGCGAGGACGGGCGCATGGTTCACGACATGTACCTGGTACAGGTGAAGACACCGGACGAGTCGACCGGCGAGTGGGACCTGTACAAGGTGGTGAGTACCATTCCGGGCGACCAGGCATTTCGCCCCATCGGCGAGAGCCAGTGCCAGAAGATGGCGCCCAAGAGCTGAACAGGCCGAGTGCACCGCGACCCGGCCGTCACTGGCCGGGTGTCAGGAAATCCTCTGGGGTGAATCATGACTCTCGTTTTCGGCGTACCGCTGAGCGTTCTGCTCGGGCAACTGCTGCTCGGCCTGATCAACGGCTCCTTCTACGCGCTGTTGAGCCTTGGCCTGGCGATCATCTTCGGGCTGCTGCGCATCATCAACTTCGCCCACGGCGCGCAGTACATGCTGGGTGCTTTCGCCGCGTTTCTCGGCTTGAACTACCTGGGCATCAACTACTGGATGGCGCTGCTCTTGTCACCGCTGCTGATCGGCTTGCTGGGCATGGGCATAGAGCGCGGGCTGCTGCGCCGTATCGCCGGAGAGGACCATCTCTACGGCCTGTTGCTCACCTTCGGCCTGGCGCTGATCGTCGAGGGCAGTTTCGTCAAGCTCTTCGGGGTTTCCGGCTCGCCTTATCCGATGCCTGACCTGCTCAAGGGCGGGCATAACCTGGGCTTCATGTTTCTACCGACCTACCGGGGCTGGGTGATCGTCGCGGCGCTGACGGTGTGTTTCGTCACCTGGTACATGATCGAGCGCACACGACTGGGTTCCTATCTGCGTGCCGGCACGGAGAACCCCCGGTTGATGCAGGCATTCGGTATCAACGTACCGGTGCTGGTCACCCTGACCTATGGCTATGGGGTCGCACTCGCTGCCTTCGCCGGTGTACTGGCGGCGCCGATCTATGCCGTCACGCCAGGCATGGGTTCGAACCTGCTGATCGTCGTGTTTGCCGTCGTGGTGATCGGGGGCATGGGGTCGATCATGGGCGCCATCGTGACCGGGCTGGCGATGGGGCTGATCGAAGGCCTGACGAAGGTGTTCTATCCCGAAGCCGCCAACACGGTGATCTTCGTGATCATGGTGCTGGTGCTCTTGCTCAGGCCAGCCGGGCTGTTCGGTAAGGAGGCGTGATGATGACCCAGGAAAGCGTTCAGCCAGCCGCTGTTCAGGCCGCTTCGCCCCAGGTGAAAGCCAATGCCGAGCGGGAACGACGGCGCGCGGCGCGGCGCCGCCAGCATTTCTTCTACCTCGCCTTGCTGGGCGTGGCGATGGTCGCACCGATGCTGGTGTATCCGGTGTTCCTGATGAAGCTGCTGTGCTTCGCCTTGTTCGCCTGCGCGTTCAACCTGTTGCTCGGGTATGCGGGGTTGTTGTCGTTCGGGCATGCGGCGTTCTTCGCCTGCGGCGGGTACATCACGGGCTACATGCTCAGCACCTACAGCGGGCTGAACACCGAACTCGGGATTATCGCCGGCACCCTGGCTTCCACGGTGCTGGGGTTGGTCTTCGGCATTCTGGCGATCCGCCGGCAGGGGATATATTTCGCGATGATCACGCTCGCGCTGGCACAGATGGTGTTCTTCGTCTTTGTCCAGGCGCCCTTCACCGGCGGCGAGAACGGGATGCAGGGCGTGCCGCGCGGGCACCTGTTCGGTTTGTTCGACATGCAGAACAACATGGCGCTGTATTACTTCGTGTTGGCGGTGTTCGTGCTCGGCTTCATGATCATCCAGCGCACCATCCATTCGCCTTACGGGCAGGTGCTCAAGGCGATTCGCGAAAATGAACCGCGCGCCATCTCCCTGGGCTACAACGTCGATGCACACAAGCTGCTGGCGTTCGTTATTTCCGCCGCACTGACCGGACTGGCCGGGTCGACCAAGACGGTGGTGTTCCAGCTCGCGTCACTCACCGATGCGCACTGGCACATGTCCGGCGAAGTCATTCTGATGACCCTGCTCGGCGGCGTCGGCACCATCCTCGGCCCGGTGGTGGGAGCTACGGTAGTGGTCACCCTGCAGAGTTCGCTGTCGAACGGACCGCTGGGCGAATGGGTACACGTCATCCTCGGCGTGATCTTCGTGCTCTGCGTGTTGTTGTTCCGGTCGGGCATCGTGGGCTGGGTCGAACGGTTGATCCGGCGGAATTTCAAGTAGCGCCGCCCGACATCGATTGTGTCGGGCCGATCTGGTGGGCCGAATCCATTCGGCCATGGGGCGCTCTCGACCACAGGAGCCATGTCGACGACGGCGGGCGAATAAATTCGCCCCTACGGGTTGGCGGTGGTCCGGCCTGCGCACGGACCTGTAGGGTCGAATTTATTCGACCATGGGCACTGTCTCGGCCTGGGGAGCGATCTGGGACAAAAGGGCGAATAAATTCGCCCGTACGGGTTGGCGGTGGCCCGGCCTGCGCACGGACCTGTAGGGTCGAAGTTATTCGACCATGGGCGCTGTCTCGGCTACGGGTGCGATTTTGGGACCAAAGGGCGAAAGAATTCGCCCCTACGGGTCGGCGCTGATCCAGCCTACGCACGGACCCGTAGGGTCGAATTTATTCGACCATGGGCGCTGTCTCGGCTACGGGTGCGATTTTGGGACCAAAGGGCGAATGAATTCGCCCCTACGGGTCGGCGCTGTTCCAGCCTACGCACGGACCCGTAGGGTCGACTTTATTCGACCAAGGGCGCTGTCTTGGCTACGGGTGCGATCTGGGAAAAAAGGGCGAATGAATTCGCCCCTACGGGTCGGCGCTGATCCAGCCTACGCACGGACCCGTAGGGTCGAATTTATTCGACCAAGGGCGCTGTCTTGGATACGGGTGCGATCTGGGAAAAAAGGGCGAATGAATTCGCCCCTACGGGTCGGCGCTGCTCCAGCCTCCGCACGGACCCGTAGGGTCGAATTTATTCGACCCAGGGCGCTGTCTTGGATACGGGTGCGATCTGGGACCAAAGGGCGAATGAAGTCGCCCCTACGGCTCGCTGGTCCAGCCTGCGCACGGACCTGTAGGGTCGAATCTAATCGACCAAGGGCGCTGTCTCGGCCTGGGGAGCGATCTGGGACCAAAGGGCGAATGAAGTCGCCCCTACGGCTCGCTGGTCCAGCCCGCGCACGAACCTGTAGGGTCGAATTTATTCGACCGAGGGCAGACGTTCAGGCATTTTTCCAGGTGGGGCTGCGTTTTTCCAGAAAGGCGTTGACGCCTTCCTTCTGATCCTGGGTGTCGAAGAGTTCGGCGAAGAGTTCGCGCTCGGCAGCCCAGCCCGCGTCGTGGTCATCGTGGCGGGCGTTCATGACCAGTCGTTTGCAGCGGCTCACCGAGGAGGGGCTCTGCTTGCTTGCGCTTTCGGCGAGCTTGAGTGCCCTCGCGAGCGCCTCGCCCCGCGGGACCACTTCCTCGACCAGCCCGATCTTCTCGGCGCGTTGCGCATCGACGCGTTCGCCGCAGAGGATCATGCGCTTGGCCCAGCCTTCGCCGACGAGCCATGGCAGGTTCTGAGTGCCGCCGGCGCACGGCAGCAGGCCGACGCTGGCTTCAGGCAGCGCCATTTGCGCCTGCTCCTCGGCAATGCGGATGTCGCAGGCCAGCGCGCACTCCAGGCCACCGCCCATGGCGTAACCGTTGATCGCGGCGATGGACACGCCGCGAAAGCGCGTCAGCGCATCGAAGGCGCGGCCGAAGAGGGCGGCCACCTCGCTGGCGGCCGCTTTGTCACCATCGGCGAACTGCTTGAGGTCCGCGCCGGCCGAGAAGAACTTCTCGCCCTGGCCGGTGATGACCAGCGCATACACCTGCGGGTTGTCGTCGAGCTGCGCGATCATCTGCTCCAATGCGGCCAGTGACTCGCGATCCCAGGTATTGGCCGGCGGGTTGGCGATGGTCAGCAGCGCCGTGTGGTCGCGTATCTCGAGCTGGATCTTCTGACTCATGTCGGTTCCTTTTCTTGGAATGGGGCGGGTGCCGTCAGGGTTCGATGAACGAGCCTAGCAGCGTAAAAATAGTAAACACATGCTGTGAAATGCAGAGGTATTCTGTGTTTTTGCACAATCTCGGCGCGATACGCCGATTTGATCGGGGGCAGCAGTGGATTGGGACAACCTGCGTTTCTTTCTCGAACTTTCCCGCGCGGGCAAGCTGACCATCGCCGCGCGGCGCCTGGGCGTCGACCACACCACCGTCGCGCGTCGGGTCCAGGCCTTGGAGAAGACATTGGATCGCCAGTTGTTCATCCGGGCCAAGGCCGGCTATCGACTGTCCGAAGCCGGGCGCGAGCTGTTGGCGCAGGCCGAAGCGATGGAAAGCGCCATCGCGTCCATTGAACAGCCCAGCCTGACGGCGGACAAGCTGTCCGGCCAGGTGCGCATCGGCGCAACCGAGGGTTATGGCACGCTGATGCTTGCCGGACAGCTGGCGAGCCTGACGCGCGACTACCCGCACCTGGGGGTGGACCTGCTTGCCGTGCCACGCTCGGTGCGCCTGGCGCGCCACGAGGCGGATATCGTGATCACGCTGGAGCGCCCCGAGCGCGGCCCCTATGTCATCACCAAACTGACCGACTACGTGTTGCGCCTCTATGCCTCGGAAGCTTACCTGGCGGCGCACCCACCCATCCGCAACCGGGATGACCTGAGCGGCCACGTGTTCGTCAGCTACATCGAGGATCTGCTCTACAGCAAGGAGCTGTATTTTCTGGACGAGATCGTCCGCCCGCGCCAGCACTCGCTTCGCAGCACCAGCATCATGGCCCAGCAGGAGGCGGTCGCCGCTGGCGCGGGCCTGGCGATCCTGCCCGCATTCTCGGCGCGCAAGGAGCCGCGGCTCAGGGAGGTGCTGGTCGAGGACATCGAATTCACCCGTACCTTCTGGATGCTGATGCCGGTGGAGAACAAGGACCTGGCGCGGATGCGGGTGTGCTGGGATTTTCTTCGTGAGGTGGCCGGCAACAGCCACGACATCATGATGGGGCGCGCATGAGCCGCGAGGGCAAGGGCAGCATTTCGGTCCGGCTGGTCGAGGAGGCGTTGCGTGCCTTCGTCTCGCCAGAGATGACGGCTGAACGGATCATCCAGCAGCTGGGCCTGCCGCCCGTCGCGCTGAGCGACCCAGACGCACGTATCGATGTGGCTGAATACAGCCGGCTCTGGCGACGGCTTGCGCGGCACTTCGACGATGAATTCTTTGGCATGGATACGCGCCGCCTGCGGGCGGGGAGCTTCGCCTTTGCCTGCCGCGCGGCGATGGCGCAACCGACACTCGAACGCGCGCTCGACGTTACCCTCGATTTCTTCGGGCTTGCGTTCGAAGGTTTTCGTGGCCGGCTCCTGCGCAGCGAGAGCCTGGCCGAGGTCAGCCTCCATGAAACGGGCGCGCCGCTGCGGGCCTTTGGCTATTTCACGTTCTGGATGCTGGTGCACGGCCTGGCATGCTGGCTGGTCGGGCGCCGCATTCCGCTGCTGGCGGTCGAGCTGCGCTGCGACGAGCCAGGCTACATCGATGACTACCGCGTGATGTTTTCTCGCAATCTGCGCTTCGGCCGGCCCGTCACGCGGATCATCTTCGCCGCCGAAGTGCTCGATCTGCCGGTGCGGCGCAGCGAGCAGGAATTGCACGGGTTTCTGGCCCAGGCCCCAGCCAACATCCTGGTCAAGTATCGTGACACCACCAGCCTCGCCAGCCGCATCAAAACGCAGCTGCGTGAACTTCCTGCCGAGCAGTGGCCAACCAGCGACCGGCTGGCGCACAACCTGTGCATCTCGACCTCGACGCTGCGCCGCCGCCTCGCCGAAGCCGGCCAGCCGTACCAGGCGATCAAGGACCAGGTTCGCCAGGAGATGGCCACCCTGTGGCTTGCCGACGCCAGCGTCACCTACGCCGAGATCGCCGAGCGGCTGGGCTTCGCCGATGTCAGCTCGTTTTACAAGGCGTTCCGCAAGTGGTCGGGGACCAATCCCGGGCAGTACCGCACCCTGATCCTGCGCGGCGATGAATGAGTCATCCTGCGTCGTGATAGAGGCTCGGCGGTTAGCCGGATCGCCAGCAAGCTGGCTCCTACAGGAAGGCCGGACCGCTGCGTTCTATGGGCCGGTCAGGTGCTTTTCGTAGGAGCTAACTTGCTGGCGATCATGCGACGCGCACAGCGCCACAGCGCGCTGTCAGTACCGATCCAAATTGCCCGTGCCAATGCCTTGGCCAAACCGGTCATCGTGGTTGCGCGCAACGACCATTGTCCCTGCCTTCCGGTCTGATGAAGATGCGTTCAACAGACCGGGCGCCCATCGTGCAGCGCCCTGAATATCGTCACGAGGTCGTGCTGTGGACATTCAAGACAAGGTTTTCATCATCACCGGCGGTGCGTCCGGCCTGGGCGCGGCGGCGGCAGCTGCGCTGGTCGAGGCGGGCGCACGGGTCGTGCTGGCGGACATCAACGCCGAGCTGCTCAATGAGTGCAGCGAGAAGCTGGGGGAGCGCGCGCACGGAGTGGTCACCAACGTATGCGACGAAGCCGCCGCGCAGGCGGCCGTGCATACCGCCGTGGAGCGTTTTGGCGGGCTGCACGGTCTGGTCAACTGTGCCGGCGTTGCCAGCGGCGAAAAAATCCTTGGCCGCCAGGGCCCGCACGGGCTGGCGAGCTTCAGCAAGGTCATCAACCTCAATCTGATCGGCAGTTTCAACATGCTGCGCCTGGCCGCCGAGGCCATTGCCAAGGGCGAGCCGGATGCGAACGGCAATCGTGGCGTGATCATCAACACCGCCTCCATCGCGGCGTTCGATGGGCAGATCGGCCAGGCCGCCTATGCTGCCTCCAAGGGCGGTGTGGTAGCGCTGACGCTGCCGGCCGCGCGCGAACTGGCCCGGCACGGCATTCGCGTGATGACGATCGCGCCCGGCGTGTTCGAGACCCCAATGATGGCCGGCATGCCGCAGGAGGTGCGCGACTCGCTCGCCGCCGGCGTCCCCTTCCCACCGCGCCTGGGGCGAGCATCCGAGTACGCGGCCCTGGTTCGCCACATCATTGAGAACGACATGCTCAACGGCGAAGTGATTCGCCTCGACGGCGCGCTGCGCATGGCCGCGAAATAATCGGAGAAGTGACGATGAACAACGATCCAATCGTGATCCTGGGCAGCGCCCGGACACCCATGGGCGGCTTTCAGGGCGACCTGAAAAGCCTCAGCGCGCCGGAGCTGGGTGCCGCGGCGATTCGCGCGGCGGTAGAGCGCAGCGGCGTTGCCGCCGAACAGGTGCAGGAAGTGCTGATGGGCTGCGTGCTCCCGGCAGGCCTCGGCCAGGCACCGGCCCGTCAGGCCGCGCTCGGCGCCGGGTTGAGCAAGGCAACCGCGTCCACCACGCTGAACAAGATGTGCGGCTCGGGGATGCAGGCGGCGATCCTGGCGCATGATGCGTTGCGCGCCGGCAGTGTCGATCTGGTGGTCGCCGGCGGCATGGAGAGCATGTCCAATGCGCCTTATCTGCTGGAAAAGGCGCGCGGCGGCTATCGCATGGGGCATGGAAAAGTGCTCGACCATATGTTCCTCGACGGCCTGGAAGACGCCTACGACAAGGGCCGCCTGATGGGCACCTTCGCCGAGGACTGCGCGCAGCACCACGGCTTCACCCGCGAACAGCAGGATGCGTACGCCCTGGCGTCGTTGCAGCGCGCGCGTGACGCCATCGCTGAAGGTCGGTTCGTCGATGAGATCGTCCCGTTGGAATTCACCCAGGGCCGCGAGCAACGCACCGTGCGCGATGACGAGCAGCCGCCCAAGGCGATGCCGGAGAAGATCCCGTCCCTCAAGCCGGCGTTCCGCGAGGGCGGCACCGTGACGGCAGCCAATTCCAGTTCGATCTCGGATGGCGCGGCGGCGCTGCTGTTGACGCGTCGCTCCCACGCCGAACAGCTCGGCCTCAAGCCGCAGGCCGTCATTCACGGCCACGCGGTGTTCGCCGACGCGCCCAATCTGTTCCCGACCGCGCCCATCGGTGCCATCCACAGGCTGCTCGAGCGCACTGGCTGGCAGCTCGGTGACGTGGACCTGTTCGAAATCAACGAGGCCTTTGCGGTGGTGGCCATGGTGACGATGCGTGAGTTGGGCCTCGATCACGCCAAGGTCAACGTTAACGGCGGCGCTTGTGCGCTGGGCCACCCGATCGGTGCGTCTGGTGCACGAATTCTCGTGACCCTGATCGCCGCACTGCGCGCCCGTGGCCTGCGCAGGGGCATTGCCGCCATTTGCATCGGCGGCGGCGAAGCGACCGCCATGGCCGTCGAACTGCTCGACTGAGGACTGCCCATGTTGCTCAACGAAGACCAGACCAGCATCCGCGACATGGCACGGCAGTTTGCTCAGGCGCGGCTCAAGCCGTTCGCCGCCGATTGGGACCGTGACCACCGCTACCCGGCCGAGGCGATTGCCGAGATGGCCGAGCTCGGCTTTTTCGGCATGCTTTGCCCGGACGAGTGGGGCGGCAGCGACACCGGCTATGTCGCCTACGCCCTGGCGCTGGAAGAGATCGCCGCCGGTGACGGTGCCTGCTCGACCATCATGAGCGTGCATAACTCGGTCGGTTGCTTGCCGATCCTGCGCTTTGGCAATGACGAGCAGAAAAAGCGCTACCTACAGCCGCTGGCCAGCGGCGCTCAGATCGGTGCTTTCGCGCTGACCGAACCCCACGCCGGCTCCGACGCCAGCAGTCTGCGCACGCGCGCCCGGCGTGACGGCGACAGTTACGTGATCAACGGCGCCAAGCAGTTCATCACCTCAGGCCAGCACGCCGGCACCGTGATCCTCTTCGCCGTGACCGATCCGGACGCCGGCAAGCGCGGCATCAGCGCTTTCATCGTGCCGACCGACACCCCGGGTTATCAGGTGGTACGCGTCGAGGAAAAGCTCGGGCAGCACGCGTCCGATACCTGCCAGCTGGCTTTCGAGGACATGCGTGTGCACGAATCCCAACGTCTGGGCGAGGAGGGCGAGGGCTACCGAATCGCGCTGGCGAACCTCGAAGGCGGCCGTATCGGTATCGCCGCCCAGGCCGTCGGCATGGCTCGCGCGGCCTTCGAAGCCGCCCGTGACTATGCGCGCGAGCGCGAGGCGTTCGGCAAGGCCATCAGCGAGCACCAGGCCGTTGCCTTCCGCCTGGCCGACATGGCTACGCAGATCGCCGTCGCGCGGCAGATGGTGCTGCACGCTGCCGCGTTGCGCGAGGCGGGTCAACCGGCGCTGGTCGAGGCCTCCATGGCGAAACTGTTCGCCTCGGAAATGGCGGAAAAAGTCTGCTCGGCGGCGATCCAGACGCTCGGTGGTTATGGCTATCTGAAGGACTTTCCCGTCGAGCGCATCTACCGCGACGTGCGCGTCTGCCAGATCTACGAAGGCACCAGCGACATTCAGCGGTTGGTGATTGCGCGCAATCTGGGCGAGTGAGGCGCAACAGCTGCATCACCGAGGTGCGCCTACAATAGCCCGACCATAGGCAACGGCTACGCCCCGGAGATGCTTCATGCACATCGTCATCCCCGATGACTACCAGGACGTGATCCGCTCGCTGGATTGCTTCGCGCAGCTCGACGGGCACAGGGTCACGGTCTATCACGACGCGGTGAACGATCGGGAGGTATTGGCCGAGCGGTTCGCCGATGCCGATGCGCTGGTGCTGACGCGCGAGCGCACGATCATCGATGAGGCGCTGCTGGCTCGGCTGCCCCGGCTCAGGTTGATCAGTCAGACGGGTAAGGTGGCCGCTCACCTTGACCTCGAGGCTTGCACACGCCATGGCGTAGCGGTGATGGAGGGACGGGGCTCGCCCATTGCGCCGGCCGAACTCGCCTGGGCCCTGCTGCTGATGGCCCGGAGGCGGCTGCTGCCGGCGATGCAGGCGCTCTATGCGGGCCAATGGCAGGTCAACCTGGGCGACCGGCTGTATGGTCAAACGCTGGGTATCTGGGGCTACGGCAAGATCGGGCAGCGCCTGGCCCGCTACGCCCAGGCGTTCGAGATGCCGGTGCTGGTGTGGGGCAGCGAGGGGTCGCGGCAGGCGGCCGAGCGGGATGGCCACCGGGCGGCGGCGAGCCGCGAGGCGTTCTTTGCCGAAGCCGATGTGCTGAGCCTCAATCTGCGTCTGGTCGACGCGACCCGGCATATCGTTACCGCTGACGACCTGGCGCGAATGAAAGCCTCGGCATTGCTGCTGAACATCAGCCGCGCCGAGCTGATCGCCCCCGGCGCCTTGCTCGATGCGCTGGACGCGGGACGGCCCGGTTTCGCCGCACTGGATGTGTTCGAGCAGGAGCCGGTCATCGATCCCGAACATCCACTGTTGCAGCACCCCAACGTGATCTGCACGCCGCACCTGGGCTATGTCGAACGTCAAGGCTACGAGCTGTATTTCGGGGATGCCTTTGCCAATGTGGCGGCCTTCTTCCGGGGTGAACCCTGCACATTCGCCAACGCAGGGGTGAAGGTGTCGCACAGACCGCAGGGCGAATAAATTCGCCCTTACAGGGCGTTCGTGGCTGAACCGTCGGGCTTGTTGGGGGTGAAGGTGTTCGCCCGTTGTGCGCCGGTTTGGGCGAATGAATTCGCCCCTACGGGGTGGTCGTATATGAGCCGTCGGGCTTGTTGTGGGGTGAAGGTGTCCGCCCGTTGTGCGCCGGTTTGGGCGAATCAATTCGCCCCTACAGGGCGTTCGTGTCTGCACCGTCGGGCCTGTTGTGGGGGTGAAGGGGTTCGTCCGTGGTGCGCCGGTCTGGGCGAATGAATTAGCCCCTACGGGGTGGTCGTATATGAGCCGTCGGGCGTGTTGTGGGGTGAAGGTGTCCGCCCGTTGTGCGCCGGTTTGGGCGAATAAATTCGCCCCTACAGGGCGTTCGTGTCTGAACCGTCGGGCCTGTTGTGGGGGTGAAGGGGTTCGTCCGTTGTGCGCCGGTCTGGGCGAATGAATTTGCCCCTACGGGGCGGTCGTATCTGAGCTGTGGGGCCTGTTGTGGGGGTGAAGGGGTTCGTCCGTTGTGCGCCGGTCTGGGCGAATGAATTTGCCCCTACGGGGCGGTCGTATCTGAGCTGTGGGGCCTGTTGTGGGGGTGAAGGGGTTCGCTCGTTGCGTGCTGGTATGGGCGAATAAATTCGCCCATACAGGGCGGTCGTGTCTGAGCCGTCGGGCTTGTTGTAAGGGCGAAAGTGTTCGCTCGTTGTTCGCTGGTTTGGGCGAATGAATTCGCCCCTACAGGGCGGTCGTGTGAACCGTCGGGGTTGTTGTAAGGGCGAAAGTGTTCGCTCGATGTTCGCTGGTTTGGGCGAATGAATGCGCCCCTACAGGGCGTTCGTGTGAACCGTCGGGGTTGTTGTAAGGGCGAAAGTGTTCGCTCGATGTTCGCTGGTTTGGGCGAATGAATTCGCCCCTACAGGGCGTTCGTGTGAACCGTCGGGTTTGTTGTAGGGGCGAACTTGTTCGCCCGGCTGGGTTCGCCGAGAACGCTGATCGCGAGCAAGCTCGCTTCCACGGGGCGGCGGCGTTGGTCAGCCGAAGCGTGCGAATCAATTCCAGCCTTCGGACGCCTCGACGGAATCTCTTATCGCCCCGGGCGTACGGGAAAAGCGCGGCGCCGGGGCGGCGTGCAGGGCGCCGTCGATGTCGCGATAGACGCCACGCGCTTGCATATGCGGATGCTGCGCGGCTTCTTCTAGCGTGAGCACGGGCGCGAAGCAGGCGTCGGTGCCTTCGAGCAGTTCGCACCAGTCGGCCTGGGTCCGGCTGGCGAACAGCGCGGCGAGGTGTTCGCCCTGTGCCGCCCAGCGGTCCGGGTCCCGAACGTCCTGAAGCAGGTTATCCCGGGCCTGGATGCGTTGCGCCAGTTCGCTGAGGAACTGCGGTTCCAGTGGTCCGATGGCGATGTCGCGGCCGTCGGCACAGGTGTAGCAGCGGTAGTGCGGCGCGGCGCCGGCGAGCAGGTTACGGTCGCGCTGGAGCGAGATCGCTCCGCTGGGCAACAGACCGGCGAAGAAGCTCATCATCGAGGAAACGCCATCGACAATGGCGGCATCGATGACCTGGCCCAGGCCCGACCGTTCGCGCTCCCACAGCGCCGCCATGATGCCGAAGGCCAGATAGAGCGAGCCGCCTCCGAAATCCCCGACCAGGTTCAGCGGTGGCAACGGCGGCCCGTCGCGCCCCCCGATGGCGGCCAGGGCACCGGTGAGCGCCAGATAGTTGATGTCATGCCCGGCACTTCGGGCCAACGGGCCGGTCTGGCCCCAACCGGTCATGCGCCCGTAGACGAGCCTGGGATTGCGCGCGTGAAGGATCTCGGGCCCAAGGCCCAGGCGCTCCATCACGCCAGGGCGGAAGCCCTCGATCAGCACGTCGGCGCCCTCGGCCAGTGTCAGGCAGCGCTCACGCCCGGCTTCGGTTCGGATGTCCAGCGTGAGCCGCTTGCGGCCTCGATCGACCACCGGGTTCGGCCAGCCGTTGCCGCCTTTACGTTCGATGCGCAGCACGTCGGCACCGAGGTCGGCGAGCAGCATGGCGCAATGCGGGCCGGGGCCGATGCTGGCGAACTCCAATACGCGCAGGCCGACCAGAGGGCCCTGGCGAGTGGTTGGGGTGGTGATGGGCATGGCGTGCTTCCGGTCGGACGTGTGTCGGGATAGGCGTGGATGTGCGCAGACGCCTTGCTCGGTGGATCGATGAAGCCAGATCCACCTGCCGTCGTTACAGCAGGTGAGCCGCCTGCGTTGCGCATGCCGTTGCGGGCAGTCCTACATGCTCGCCGCGCTGCTGGCCGGTTCGCTGCGGTCGAGCAGATAGCTTCTGTAGCGCTCGCGCAGCGTCTTCTTGTCGATCTTGCCGGTAGCGGTCAGGGGGACGGTGTCGATGATCACCGCATCGGGCATCCACCACTTGACGATCTGCGGTTCGAGGAAGGCGAGCACCGTCTCGATGCAAATCTGCGCATCGTCGTGGGGTTCGATGATGAGTACAGGGCGCTCCTCCCACTTCTCGTGCGTCACCCCGACGACCGCGGCGATGCGCACGCCCGGGCAGGCCACGGCGATGTTCTCGATGTCGATGGAGCTGATCCACTCGCCGCCAGACTTGATCACGTCCTTGCTGCGGTCGGTGATGCGCATGTAGCCGTTGGGGTCCAGGGTGGCGATGTCGCCAGTGTCGAACCAGCCATCGGCATCGACCGCGCTGGTCTCGCTGCGGAAATAGCGCTCGACCGTCCAGGGCCCGCGCACCAGCAGCGCTCCGGATGTAGTGCCGTCATGCGGCAGCGGGTTACCGGCCTCGTCGACGATCTTCAGCTCGATGCCAAATTGCAAGCGACCCTGGCGCGTCCAGATGGCCTCCTTCGTCGCGGCCTCGCCCTGGGCCGCGAGCTTGGGCGTTGGGGTGGCCACCACGCCGAGCGGGCTGGTTTCGGTCATTCCCCAGAGCTGGCGGACGCTGACGCCGTAGCGGGTCTCGAACTTTTCGGCGAGCGCGCGGGGCACGGCGGACCCTGCGATCACCAGGCACTTGAGCGCTCCGGTGGTCTCTCCGGTGCGCTCAAGGTGGTTGAGGTACATGGTCCAGATGGTCGGTACGCCACCGGAAAAGGTTACGCCCTCGCTCTGGATCAGCTCCTGCAGGCTGGCGCCGTCCATCTTGTCGCAGGGCAGCACGAACTTGCAGCCGTTAATGGCGGCGGTGAAGGGCACGCCCCAGGCGGTGGCGTGATAGAGCGATGAGCAGGGCATGATGCAGTCGAACGCGGAGAAGCCGAAGGCGCCTGTGAGCCCGGCGGCCATCGCATGCAGCACCACGGAGCGGTGGCTATAGACGACGCCTTTCGGGTTGCCGGTGGTGCCGGAGGTGTAGCAGAGCATGGCGCCGGCGTTCTCATCGAACTGCGGCCAGTCGGTGATGGGTGGCTCGTTGGCGATCAGCGTTTCGTAGCTTTGCGCACCGATCTCTCCGGGTTCGGTGCGTTCGGCGTCGGCGAGCATGACGAAGGTATGGATGTGCTCCAGATGCGGCCGAACGCGCTCGACCAGGGCGAGGAAGCTGCGGTCGAAGAGCAGTACGCCGCTTCCGGCGTGGTTCAGGGTGTAGATGATCTGCTCGTCCGACAGGCGTGGATTGGCCGTGTGCAGCACCGCGCCAATCCCGGGCACGGCAAAGAACAGCTCGAAGTGACGATGGGTGTTCCAGGCCATCGACGAGACCAGGTCGCCAGGTTTCACGCCCAGGCTGCGCAACATGCTGGCCGCCTGCCCGGCGCGTTTCGCCAAACCTGCGTAGTCGTAGCGCCAGAGAGGTTCATCCACCAGCCGCGAGACGATTTCGCGCTCGCCGTGGGCGAGGGCGGCGTGGGTCAGGATGCCGCTGATCATCAGTGGGGTCTGCTGCATCGTACCTTTGAGCATCGTCGTATCCTTCTTATTGTTGTCGGATGGGGCTCGCGCCGCCGCCATCGGTCGTTCGGAATACTGCTTCGAGGTGGTTTATTGAGCTTCCCGATCTCGTTGCGCGCCTCCTGTCGATCTCGGGAAAATCTGGTGTCGTTCCGCGCCGTTGCCGCGGTTGATTACAACCCGTAGTTATTCAACTCCCGTGCGATCAACAGCCGCTGAATCTCGCTGGAGCCTTCATAGATCTGCGTGATGCGCGCGTCGCGGTAGTAGCGCTCGACCGGATAGTCCTCCAGATAGCCGTAGCCGCCGTGGATCTGCATGGCTTTGGAGCACACGTATTCGGCCACCTCCGACGCGAACAGCTTGGCCTGGGAGGCTTCGGACAGGCACGGCAGGTTGGCGCTGCGCAGGCGCGCGGCGTGCAGGATGAGCAGCCGCGCAGCGTTGATGCGGGTGTGCATGTCCGCGAGCATGTTCGCCACGCTCTGGTGCTCGATGATCGGCTTGTCGAACTGGATGCGTTCGCGCGCATAGCCCAGCGCCGCTTCGAATGCCGCGCGGGCGATGCCGAGGGCCTGAGCGCCGATGCCGATGCGACCACCTTCCAGGTTGGACAGGGCGATCGCCAGCCCCTTGCCGCGCGGGCCGAGCAGGTTGGCCTCGGGAATGCGGCAGTCACGCAGGGTGACGCCGCAGGTATCCGAGGCTCGGATGCCCATCTTCTTCTCCATGCGATCGACGACGAAACCGGGGTTGTCGGTGGGCACGAGAAACGCGGAGAGCCCTTTTTTGCCCAGCTCTGGATCGGTCACGGCGAAGACGATGGCGATCTTGGCGCGCTTGCCGTTGCTGACGAATTGCTTGGCGCCGTTGATTACCCACTCGCCGTTGTCCAGCACGGCGCGGGTGCGCAGGTTGTGCGCCTCGGAGCCGGCCTGGGGCTCGGTGAGGGCAAAACAGCCGATGGCACGACCGGTGGCCAGATCCGGCAGCCACGCATCCTGCTGCTCCGGCGTGCCGTATTTGAGGATCGGGCCGCAGCCGACCGAGCTGTGGATGCTCATCAGCGCGCCGATTGCTCCGTCACCCGCCGAGATTTCCTCGACGGCCAGGGCGTAGGCGACGTAGTCGATGTAGGTGCCGCCCCATTGCTCGGGAACGATCATGCCGAGCAGGCCGAGCTCGCCCAGTTGGCTCACCGTCTCGTCGTCGATCCAGCCGGCCTGTTCCCAGTCGTGTGCCTTGGGCGCGATCTCGGCGCGGGCGAAGTCGCGCGCCATGTCGCGAATCATCCGTTGTTCTTCGGTCAGTTCGATGTCGTGCATGAGGTTGCCCCTCTGTCAGACGCCAGCGAAGAAAGCAGCGACGCGCTCGGGCGTCACTTCTTCCAGCGTAGGCGGGTTCCAGCGCGGATTCTTGTCCTTGTCGACGATCAGCGCGCGGACGCCTTCGATGATGTCGCCCTTGTCGAACCACTGGCGGTCGAGGTGCAGCTCCATGTCGAAACAGTCGGCCAGCGAGCGCTCGCGTCCACGACGGAGCATTTCCAGGGTGACGCTCATCGACAGCGGTGAGCGGCTATCCAGCGTCTTGAGCGTTTCGGCGGCCCATTCGCTGTATTCGGCACGAGTCTCCCCGGCGAGCGACTGGCGAATCGCGGCGACGCTGTCATGCGAGAAATGTTCATCGATGGCTCGGCTAAGCGTTTTGAACGGCGCATCCGGCAGCTCGGTGCGGCCCATCGACACCAGCAGGTTGGTCAGCGCGTGCCGCGGCGGCACGGACCAGTCCTGCTGGTCCAGGCAGCGTTCGAGGTCGGCGAAGCTGTCATAAGGCACGCAGTAGTCGGCAAGCCCGGCATAGAGCGCGTCGGCCGCACCGACGTGGTTGCCGGTCAGACCCATGTAGACGCCCAGGTTGCTCGGCAGCCGTGACAGAAAGTAACTGCCACCGACGTCCGGAAAATAGCCGATGCCGACTTCCGGCATGCCCATGCGGGTGCGCTCGGAAATCACCCGCAGCGAAGCACCCTGGACCAGGCCCATGCCGCCACCGAGTACGAAGCCGTTCATCAACGCCAGGAGCGGCTTGGTGTAGGCGTGGATGTATTGGTCGAGCGCGTATTCCTCCTCGAAGAATTCCCGATGCAGGTTGTCACCGCGCTTGTAGCTGTCGTACAGCGAGCGGATGTCGCCGCCAGCGCAGAAAGCCTTTTCGCCGGCACCACGCAGCACCACGGCGACGATGCCCTGATCGTCCGCCCATTCCTGCAACTGGCGGTGCAGCGTCCGCACCATCGGCAGGGTGATGGCGTTGAGCCCGGCGGGGCGGTTGAGGGTGAGATAGCCGACGCGGTTGCGTACTTGGATCAGTACCGGCGCTTCTGCCTGGGTCATGCCTGGTCCTCTTGGCGGTAGAGTTTGATGATCGCGGAGAAATCCAGTCCGCCATGGCCTTGCAGGCTGAAGGCCTGGTAGAGCTGCTGCGCGAGTGCGCCGAGGATAACCGGCTGGCGGACCTGCTTGGCCGCTTCGCTCGCCAGGCCAAGGTCCTTGAGCATCAGGTCGGTGCCGAAGCCGCCGCTATAGCCGCGAGACGCTGGGCTGGTTTCCACCACGCCGGGGAAGGGGTTGTAGATTTCGCTGCTCCAGCAGCGTCCACTGGAGGAATTGATCACCCCGGCGAGGACCTCCGGTTCCATGCCCAGGGCAACACCGAGCGACATGGCCTCGGCGGCACCGATCATGGAGATGCCGAGCAGGAGGTTGTTGGCGACCTTGGCGACCTGACCGTTGCCGCTGCCACCGCAATGGACGATGTTCTTGCCCATCGTCGCCAGGATCGGCTGCGCCGTCTGGAAATCCGCTTCGCTGCCGCCGACCATGAAGGTCAAGGTCCCTGCGGCAGCGCCGCCCGTGCCGCCGGACACCGGTGCATCGAGCATCGGGTTGCCGTTGTGAGCGGCGGCGGAAGCGACTTCGCGAGCGGACAGCGGGTCGATGGTCGAAGAGTCGATCAGCAGCACACCCGCCGAGACGTGGGCCAGCAAGCCGTCTTCGCCCAGATACACCTGCTTCACGTGAGGAGCGGCGGGCAGCATGGTGATGATGACGTCGACATCCGCCTGGGCGACCGCCGCAGGCGATGTCGCCTCCTTCGCGCCGGCCTCGACGAGGCCGGACACGGCCGCCGCGGAAAGGTCGAAGACCGTGAGTTGATGGCCCGCCTTGAGCAGGTTGCGCGCCATGGGTCCACCCATGTTGCCGAGCCCGAGAAAACCGATATGCATGGCCGTTTCCTTCTTGTTCTGATTGCCGGCTCGCGTGGCGCCTCACCTGGGCAAGACGCCACACCTGGTCACTTGAGGTTGATGGTGGTGTTCACCGTACCGCCGACTTCGTTCTCGTCGAACCAGCGCTGGGTGACCGTCTTGGTCTGAGTGTAGAACTGCACCACCTGCTTGCCGTACGGGCCGAGGTCACCAAGCTTGGATGCCCGCGAACCGGTGAACGAGAACATGGGCACCGGCACCGGAATCGGTACGTTGATGCCGACCTGTCCAACGTCGATCTCTTCCTGGAAATGCCGCGCCGCCGCGCCGGAACGGGTGAAGATGGCGGTGCCGTTGCCGTTGGGGTTGGCGTTGATCAGCGTGATGGCCTCGTCCAGGGTGTCGGCCGCCATGACGCAAAGCACCGGGCCGAAGATTTCCTCGCGGTAGATGCTCATGCCCGTGGTCACGCCAGAGAACAGGGTGGGGCCGACGAAGTTGCCGCGCTCGTACCCCGTGATGCTCGGGTTGCGGCCGTCCAGCTCGAGCCGGGCGCCTTCCTGAATGCCGCGTTCGATCAGGCCGCTGACGCGATCCAGCGCGGCGCAGGAGACCAGCGGGCCGACATCGGTGCCCGCCTCGACGCCGGCACTGACCTTGAGCGTCTTGGCCTTGGCCACCAGATCCGGGATCCAGGCCTGTGCCTCACCCACCAGCACCACCACCGACAGCGCCATGCAGCGCTGGCCGGCTGCACCGAAGGCGGCCCCGGCGATGGCGTTGAGGGTCTGTTCCTTGTGCGCATCGGCCAGCACGATGGCGTGGTTCTTTGCGCCCATCATGCATTGCACGCGCTTGCCGGCCTGGCTGGCCCGGTTATAGACGTGGGTGCCGACCTTGGTCGAACCTACGAAGGACACCGCCTTGATGTCCGGGTGGTCGCAGATCAGGTTCACCGCGTCGGCGCCGCCATGCACCACGTTGAGTACGCCCGGCGGCACGCCCGCTTCCAGCGCCAGCTCGGCGAGACGCATGGTCACCATCGGATCCTGCTCGGAAGGCTTGAGGACGAAGGTGTTGCCGGTGGCGATGGCCATCGGGAACATCCACAGCGGAATCATCGCCGGAAAATTGAACGGCGTGATGCCAGCGCAGACGCCCAGCGGCTGCAGCAGGGTGTAGGTGTCGACGCCCGTCGCCACGTTGTTGGCCAGCTCGCCCAGTTGCAGGTTGCCGATGCCGGCCGCGTGCTCGACCACCTCCAGGCCGCGGAACACATCGCCCTCGGCGTCGGCCAGGGTCTTGCCCTGTTCGGCGGTGAGGATGGCCGCCAACTCTTTCATGTTTTCGCGGATCAGTTGCTGATACCTGAGGAAGATGCGCGAGCGTGCACCGATAGGGGTCTTGCGCCAGGTCTTGAAGGCGTCCTTGGCACTGGCGACCGCCGCGTTCATTTCCGCCTCGGTGGCGAATGGCACGCGGGCCAGAACCTCCTGTGTGGCGGGGTTGACGATGTCGCGCCACTCCTGGGTGGTGGACTCGACCAGCTCGCCGCCGATCAGGAGCTTGACTGTAGGGATGGCACTTGACTGGTTCATGGCAGGTCCTAGCGTTGTTCGTTATTGGATAGGCAGGCCGAGGGAGCTGCTGTGAGCCTAGAGTGGAAAATTGCCTGTATCAATGCCGCTCAATGCATAGCGCGTCTGCATAAATGCACAAAGGAGCGTCCATGACCTACGGCTGACGGATCGGCGAGGCACGCGGCTGCGCCTGGTTGGGTAGACTGGCGCGCGGAACTGACCCACCCTGGCGACACACGCTTGCAAAACAAGGCCCCGATGCAGACTGCAGATACCTACGGCACGCGCCTCGCTGCCGACTCCCTTGCCGGCCCCACGCCATTCGAGGACTCGACCCTCGACAGACTCCCCATGGCGGTTTGCACGCTCGATGCGGACGGTGCCGTCCTGCGCTACAACCGCATGGCCGACCGCCTGTGTGGCGGTGGCTTGGCCAGCGATGGCCGGCTGCGCATCCTGTGTGCCGATGGCCGATTGCAGCCACTGGCCGGCACGCCTTTGGGAGACACGCTGCGCACTGGGCGCGCCACGCAGGACGTGACATTGCTCATCGAGCGCGCCGATGGCATTCCCGCAGCGGTACTCGCCAACATCGACGCGCTGCGCAGTGATACCGGCCAGATCACCGGGGCGATCCTGTGTTTTCAGTGCAGCACGCCGGGACGGGCACGCCATGCCGATCAACGCCATCAGGTCGAGTGGCTGCGCGCGATCGTCGACAACACGCCCGAATGCGTGAAGGTCGTCGATCGGGACGGCACGCTGCTGCAGATGAATCCGGCAGGGCTTCGCATGGTCGAGGCCTCAGCGCCGGATGAGGTCGAGGGCGGATGTGTTATCGATCTGATCGCCCCGGAACATCGAGACAGCTGGCGTGAGCATCACCAGCGGGTGTGTGACGGGGAAAAGCTCAGCTGGCAGTTCGACGTCATCAGCCTCAAAGGCACTCGCCGGCACATGGAAACGCACGCGGTACCGATGCCCATGCCCGGCGACGGCAAGATTGGCAAGGGCCGCTTCGTGCAGCTGGCGATCACTCATGACATCACCGAGCGCAAGCGTCTGGAGAGCGCACACCTGGAAGCGGAGCTGCGGCTCAGGAACCTGCTCGATGCGCTGCCCACCGCGGTCTACACGACGGATGCCAAGGGGGTGGTCACCTACTTCAACCAGGCATGCGTCGAGCTGGCTGGGCGGGTGCCGCAGATCGGCACGGACGAATGGAGTGTCGTCTGGCGACTGTGCAGGCCCGATGGCACGGTCATCGCGCCAGGCTCCTGCCCAATGGCGGTTGCGCTTGCCGAGAACAGGTCCTTTCACGGCGTGGAAGCCCTGGCACAACGGCCAGACGGTAGCTACGTACCCTTTCTCGGCTATCCGGCCCCGCTGCGCAACAAGGCCGGCGAGGTCGTTGGCGCCGTCAACATGATGGTCGACATCACCGAGCGCAAGGTGGCCGAAGACCATCGCCAACTTCTGCTCAACGAGCTCAACCACCGGGTCAAGAACACGCTGGCGACGGTGCAATCGATCGCCTCGCAGAGCTTTCGGCGCGATAGCGGTAACGAGAGCTACCGCTGGTTCGAAGCGCGGCTGATCGCGCTTTCCAAGGCGCACGATGTGCTGTCCAGGGAAAACTGGGACAGCGCCGATTTGCGTGACGTGGTCGAGCAGGCAACGGCGCCGTTTCAGGTTGAGGGGCGGCAGCGTTTTGCCATCGACGGCCCTGGGCTGCGTCTGCGTCCGAAAACGGCGTTGGCGCTGGCGATGGCGGTGCATGAACTCTGTACCAACGCGGGGAAATACGGCGCCTTGTCGAGCGACAAGGGGATCGTGCAATTGCAGTGGACACTGGAGCCTCGCCAGGGCGCGCCCATTCTGGCGCTGCGTTGGCAGGAGCGGGGTGGCCCGCCGGTGGTACCACCCGAGCGGAAGGGCTTCGGCTCGCGGCTGCTCGAGCGCGGCCTGGCCGGAGAGCTGAACGCACAGGTGCGTCTGGCGTTCCTATCTGGTGGGCTCAATTGCGAAATGGAGGTACCGCTGCAATGACCGCCGAAGGAGCACGGGTGCTGGTGATCGAAGACGAGGCGTTGGTGGGGATGCTGCTGGAAGACATGCTGCAGGATATCGGCTGCCAGCGCATCGAACTGGTGCCGCGATTCGATGAGGCGATGCAGGCGGCGGAGGAGGGCGATTACGACCTCGCGGTACTGGACGTGAATCTCGACGGCACGAACAGCTTCCCCATCGCCGAGCGACTGCTTGCCCGCAACATTCCACTGATTTTCGCGACCGGTTACGGTTCGGTCGGGATGGATCCGCGCTACGCGGCGATCCCGACCTTGCAGAAACCTTTTTTCTTCGATGACCTGCAACGGCTGGTCAACCAGGTGCTGGCGACGCGCTGAGGAGCAGGCCCGCGGCAGGAGCCGGACGGGCCGTGCGGGGTCAGATCAAGCCTTGGCTGCGCAGGTAGTCGTCGTAGGTGCCGGAGAAGTCGGTAACGCCGTTTTCCGACAGTTCGATGATGCGCGTGGCCAACGAGCTGACGAACTCGCGGTCGTGGCTGACGAAAATCAGCGTGCCCGGATAGTTCTCCAGCGCCAGATTGAGCGCTTCGATCGATTCCATGTCCAGGTGGTTGGTCGGTTCATCCATCACCAGCACGTTGGGTTTCTGCAGGATCAGCTTGCCGAACAGCATGCGGCCCTGCTCGCCACCGGAGATGACCTTCACTGATTTACCGATATCGTCGTTGGAGAACAGCATGCGACCGAGCGTGCCGCGTACGAGCTGTTCACCGCCGCCGGTCCACTGGCTCATCCAGTCGAACAGGGTCATGTCGGCCTCGAAATCCTCGGCATGATCCTGGGCGAAGTAGCCCACCTCGGCGCTTTCGGTCCACTTCACTTCGCCGCCCATCGCAGGCATTTCACCGACCAGGGTGCGCAGCAGGGTGGTTTTGCCGATGCCGTTGGGACCGATGATGGCGACGCGTTCACCGGCCTCGATCTGCAGGCCGAGGCGCTTGAACAGGGCCACGCCGTCATAGCCCTGGCTGACGTTTTCCAGCGTGACCGCCTGACGGTGCAGCTTCTTGGTCTGCTCGAAGCGAATGAAGGGGCTGACGCGGCTCGACGGTTTGACTTCCTCGAGCTGGATCTTGTCGATCTGCTTGGCCCGGCTGGTGGCCTGCTTGGCCTTGGAGGCGTTGGCCGAGAAGCGGCTGACGAAGGTCTGCAGTTCGGCGATCTGCGCTTTCTTCTTGGCATTGTCGGCCAGCAGGCGCTCGCGCGCCTGGGTCGCGGCGGTCATGTATTCGTCGTAGTTGCCCGGGAACAGCCGCAGCTCGCCGTAATCAAGGTCGGCCATGTGGGTGCAGACGCTGTTCAGGAAGTGTCGGTCGTGGGAGATGATGATCATGGTGCTGTTGCGCGCGACCAGGACGCCTTCAAGCCAGCGAATGGTGTTGATGTCCAGGTGGTTGGTCGGCTCGTCGAGTAGCAGCACTTCCGGGTCGGAGAACAGCGCCTGGGCAAGCAGCACCCGCAACTTCCAGCCTGGAGCGACTTCGCTCATCGGACCGAAATGCTGCTCCAGCGGAATGCCCAGACCCAGCAGCAGCTCACCAGCACGCGATTCGGCGGTGTAGCCGTCCATCTCGGCGAACTCGGTTTCCAGTTCGGCGACGGCCATGCCGTCTTCTTCGCTCATTTCTGGCAGCGAGTAGATGCGCTCGCGCTCGGCCTTCACCTTCCACAGCGCCTCGTGGCCCATGATCACGGTGTCGATGACGCTGAAGTTTTCGTAGGCGAACTGATCCTGGCGCAATTTCCCGAGACGGACGTTCGGCTCGAGCATGACCTGACCGGCCGAGGGCTCCAGCTCGCCGCCAAGAATCTTCATGAAGGTCGACTTGCCGCAGCCATTGGCACCGATCAGGCCGTAGCGGTTGCCATTGCCGAACTTGACCGAGACGTTTTCGAACAGCGGCTTGGGGCCGAACTGCATGGTGATGTTAGCGGTTGAAATCAAGAGTGTTACTCGCGGGTATCAGAGGGTTAATGACGCGTGGTCCGTTGGGGGCCAGGCTCGGTGGGTGGGATATCCAACCTCGGAGCATGGCGAAGCGAGGCCCATGCCGGGCTGCCGGGGGCATGCTTGCAAGTCTGCTGCGTAGAATCGCGCATTGTACGGGGAGCGCTCGGTAAACCCCAGTCCCTTGCGCGACAGGGATAATGGCAGACCGCCAGCCGCTAAGGCGGAAAGACGCGTTTGTCCAGCCCTTGTAGCTGCTATTTTTTCTTAAAAAGCGGTTGACAAGATTTGTTATGCACATAACTGGCGCAAGGGCCTCCGTCGGGCGCGCGTCAGCTGTGAGATATTGAACGTGTCTCGCTAAGTTATTGATTTAAAACGAATATGTGGCGCCGAGTAAAAAATCGCCGATCTGTTGCGAGCCCACGTCTACCGGGCGTTTGGGGGAGTAATCCCACTTTTGCTCACAGGGTTATCCACAGGTTTTGTGGATAACGGTGAAGAGCCTAGTAATGGTGCGGGTTCTACCGTTTCGAAGCCGATTCACTTCCTGACAGGTAGCCGCCCATCACCTCGGTTTGACCCGCGGCGCTGTGCCTTCCACTGCTGCGGTAATGAGCAGCCTTGACAGTCCAGAGCCGCTTGGATCAAATGTTACGGTATAACATTTAATTGGATCGCTCATGAGCAACAGGATTTCAGCGGGATGGATGGGGGCCGCCGCGGTGGCGGGTTGGATGGTCATGCCGACCTGGGCGCAGGATGGCGATACGGCGGTGCTGGACGAGGTGGTCATCACAGCGGAGGACGCAAAAGAGGAGCAAAACGGCTACCGAACCCGCCGCTCCGCCAGCGCGACCAAGACGGAAACGCCGCTGGAGGAAATTCCGCAGGCCGTGAGCGTCATTCCCACGACCGTCCTCGACGATCTGGGCAGCCCGCGCATCGAAAAGGCCCTGGACTACGCTGGGGGCGTCGCCCGACAGAACGACTTCGGCGGCCTGACGATGTATGAGTACAGCATCCGTGGACTGGCGACGTCCGAGTTCTACAAGGATGGTTTCAGCGTCAATCGCGGTTACATGAACCCGCCGGACCCGTCGAACGTCGAGCGCATCGACGTGCTCAAAGGCCCGGCATCCAGCCTGTACGGCCGCGGCGATCCCGGCGGTACGCTCAATATCGTCAGCAAACGTCCGCTGGAGGACCGTTTCGCCCGTATCGACCTGAGCGCCGGGCGCTGGGACCGGTACCGCAGCAGCCTGGACGTCAATACGCCAATCGACGCTGAGGGCACCATGCTCTATCGCATGAACCTGGCGGTGGAAGACAGCCAGAGCTTTCGCGACTACCGCTCCGGCGAGCGCCAGTTCTTTGCACCGTCGTTCAGCTGGGCAATCAGCCCCGAGACCCGCTTGCTCGTCCAGGCCGAAGTCATCCGCAACCGGCAGGTATTCGATCGGGGCGTCGTGGCGCCAAACGACCGCCTGGGCAGTGTGTCCCGTGCCGATTTCTTCGGTGAGCCGGGCGATGGTGATATCGAGAACAACAACGAAACCCTGCAGGCCGAGCTCGAGCACGATCTCAACGCCAGTTGGACGGTCCGCCTGGCCAGCCACTACAAGCAGGGGCGCCTGAGCGGCGGGGCGACGGAAGCGAGCTCGCTGGACGCCGACGGGCGCACGCTGAACCGTGAATACCGCTACCGCGATTTCGATTGGCAGGACAGCATCACCCAGCTCGAATTGCGCGGCCTGGTCTATACCGGTGCTGTCGAGCACAACCTGCTGATCGGTACCGAGTACGAGCGCTACGCCAAGAACGAGAACCTGCTGCGCTCGTCGCCGGTGTCGCAAATCGATATCTATCAGCCGGTCTATGGCCAGCCGCGCCCACCGTTCGACCCGGCACGCAGCACCAACCGACATGAGCTCGTTTATGCGCGCTCGTTGAGTCTGCAGGATCAGATGCGCTTCAGCGAGAAGCTGTTCGGCGTCATCGGCGCGCGCTACGACCATTACGAACACCGATTGGATAACGAGGTGAGCGGCAAGCGCACCGAACAGACGCACGAGAAAGTCACGCCGCGCATCGGCGCGTTGTACCAGTTCACGCCTGAAGTCGGCGTGTTCGCCAACGCGTCGCAGTCGTTCAAGCCCAACAGTGGCGCCGACCGGAGCGGGGCGGTGTTCGACCCGGAGGAGGGCGTCGGCTACGAAGCGGGTTTCAAACTTGACCTGCTCGACAGCCGCCTCGGAATGACCATTGCGGCCTTCCATCTCAACAAAGAGAACGTACTGACCGCCGACTCGCTGGATGCGGCCTATCAAGTGGCTGCCGGCGAAGTCCGCAGCCGCGGGGTCGACCTGCAACTGACCGGCCAGCTCACCGACGAGATCCGCGTCATCGGCGCTTATGCCTATGTGGATGCCAAGGTCACCAAGGACAACACGCTGGAGCGTGGCAGTCGCCTGCTCAATGTGCCCGAACACAGCGGCAGCCTGATGGGCGTCTATGAGTTTCTCGACGGCGGGCTACGGGGGCTGGAACTGGGTGGTGGCATCAACTATGTCGGGGATCGTTCCGGCAACGTCGCCGACAGCGGCTTCGAACTGCCGGCTTACACCACTGTGGACCTGCTGGCGCGCTACAAGGCCACTGAAGATCTGACACTCGGCGTGAACCTCAACAACGCTTTCGACCGCACCTACTACGAGCGCTCCTACAGCAACGTCTGGGTCATGCCAGGCGAGCCACGCAACCTCAGCCTGAGCCTGTCCCTGGCACTTTAGGGCAACGGGAACGACACAATCACACCAAAAGGATGAACGATGAAGACGCAAATGAAGCTGGCCGCAGCGGCCCTGGCGCTGCTCGTGGCTGGACAGGCCGCCGCTCACGGCATGTGGACCGAAGAGCGCCGCGGCCATATCGAGGTGATCTACGGGCACGGCGCCGAGGACGACGCCTACGACCCGAGCAAGATTTCCGCTGCCTGGGCCACTGACCTTCGCGGTGCACGGATACCCGTCACCGTCGAGCGACTGGCAGATCACGCTCGCCTGCAGCCGCTCGAATCGCCTGCCGTGATCAGCGTGGCGCTGGATAACGGTTACTGGACCCAAGGGCCGGATAAGAAGTGGGTCAATGTCGGCGAAACGCAGGTGGCCGGTGCGCTGGATTCCGGGCGCTACTACAAGTACAGCCTGGCGCTGCTCGCCGAAGGTGCCAAGCTCCCATCGCTGGACCCGCTCAAGCTGGTCATCGTGCCGCAGGTCGATCCGCTCACGCTCGAGATGGGTGACGAACTGCCGGTGCAGGTGCTCGTCGACGGCAAAGCTGCCGAGGGCGTCGAGTTGATCGGGGACTACATCAACGATCCCGACACGGTTGTCGCCCGGACCGATGCGCAAGGCAAGGCGCGCGTTCCGGTCCGCAACGCCGAGTTCAATGTGATCGCCGCGTCGACGACCGTGACCAGTGACGATCCCGATGCGCGGGTGCGCGGCATGTTCACCTCGCTGAGCTTCCGCAAGGCACACCAGCACTGACCCCGGCATGAGATCCGCTTGCGCTACCATCGGTCCGTCTCGTAACGGACCGATGCTTCATGACTCAGGCGACCCCGCTCGAACGCTATCAGCACGCCGTTGTGCACGAAGGATTCGCCTGCGACGCGGCACAGCGCCGCGCGGTCGAACGGCTGGATGAATGTCACCAGGCGCTGCACCGGGCCGGGCAGGGCGTCGGGCCGAAGGGCGTGTACCTCTGGGGGCCGGTAGGTCGCGGCAAGACCTGGCTGATGGACCTTTTCCACGAAACCCTGTCCGTACCGGCGCGGCGGCAGCACTTTCATCACTTCATGCGCGGGGTGCACAGGCGGCTGTTTCAGCTCACCGGTGTAAGCGACCCGCTAGAGGTGCTGGCTGATGAGCTGGGTCGTGAACTGCGCGTGCTCTGCTTCGACGAGCTGTTCGTCGACGACATCGGTGACGCCATCATCCTGGGGCGTCTGTTCCAAGCCATGTTCAGACACGGCGTGACGATCGTCGCGACCTCCAACCAGCCTCCCGCGGGGCTCTATGCCGACGGATTCAATCGTTCGCGCTTCCTGCCGGCCATCACCGCTCTCGAGCACCACATGACCGTTCTGGATATGGATGGGGGCGCCGACCACCGTGAGCGGCCGGGTATCGCTCAACAGCGTTATTGGGTCGGCGCGGCGGGTACGGGGAATGTGCTGGGCGCGGTATTCGAATCGCTGGATCAGGGGCCGGTCACGTCAGCGCCCGCGCCGCTCGGTGGCCGAGCGCTGAGCGTGGTCCAGCGCAGCGAGACCGTGATCTGGTGCCAATTCACTGACCTGTGCGAACAACCCTTTTCGGCACTGGACTTCATTGCGCTGTGCGACCGTTACCGGGCAATCCTGATCAGCGAGGTGCCCCGATTGGGCAGCGTGCCGCGAGAAGGGCGCATCGCGCGTGGTACCGAAGATGGCGCCAGGCAAGTGCAGGCGGGCGATAGGGAGCTTCCTCGGCTGGCAGCGCGCGACGACGCCGTCAGGCGTTTCATCGCGCTGGTCGACGAGGGCTACGACCGTGGCGTGCCGCTTTACCTGCACGCCGAGGTGCCGATCGACGCGCTCTACACCCAGGGGTATTTGTCGTTCGCCTTTCGCCGAACGCTGAGCCGGCTGGGTGAGATGCAGCTGCAGCGATTCGGGCACGCCCGACTTCAGTCGCGATAGAACACCTGAACCAGGTGATAGCCGAACTGGCTCTTGATAGGACCATGCACTTCGCGCAGCGGCTTCTTGAAGATCGCCTGATCGATGCTGCGTACCATCTGGCCCGGGCGCACTTCGCCAAGATCGCCGCCTTTCTTGCCCGAAGGGCAGAGCGAGTGTTTTCTCGCCAGTACGTCGAAGGCTTCACCTCCAGCGATGCGCTTCTTCAACTGCGCGGCTTCGGCTTCCGTCTTGACCAGGATATGGCGGGCCATGGCTTTGGGCATTGCTGATCTCCTCGAGGGGGCGCGATTGTAGCGGCCAGGCAGGTCAACCGAAGTATCCACCGCCGCTCAGCTGCCGGTTGGGCAGAGATAAATCCGACGAACGGTATGTATTGAATTGTGATGTTAGCGCTACCATCGCCGCACAAACACAATGCGGCACCACGAGGCCGCCGGAGATCGACAGTGGATTCCCACTCCAGCAGCGCACCTTCCTGCCGAGCACTGGTGGTCATGGGCGTGAGCGGTTCGGGCAAGACCGAAACCAGCCACGCCGTCGCCGATGCCCTCGGATATCGGCATATCGAAGCCGACCATTTCCATCCTGAAGCGAACGTCGCGCGCATGCGTGCCGGCACGCCGTTGTCCGACGCCGATCGCGTCGAGTGGCTGCAGAAACTTGCCGTCGAGATGCAGCGCGCGGTCGCCGATGACGTCGGCTTCGTGCTCGCCTGCTCGGCACTCAAACGCAGCTACCGCAACATCCTGCGGGACGCGGTGCCAGACCTGCGTTTCGCCCATCTGTCCATCGATTACGAAACGGCCGTTCAGCGTGTTGGCGGACGGGTTGGCCATTTCATGCCCATTTCGCTGGTGGACAGCCAGTTCGCTACGCTCGAGTCGCCCGAGGGGGAGCCGGGCGTGCTCGTAGTCGATGCCAGCCAGCCACGCGAGACCGTGGTGGGCGAGATCACCGAATGGATCAGATTTGGCGGTGACCTGGCGATCAATGCCCGCGAGGACCTTTCATCGGCTCCGCGTGATAGCGCTAACAAGCGTGGCGGCGAGCGCGGCAGTCAATCCGCCGGACCGTCATTCACCGAAGCGAAGGGCGCTGAACTCACTCAGCCACCCATCTACAGCGGCAAGCTGGCCCAGGCTTTCGATCGCATCACCGACTGGCTGATGGCGGTGCTGTTGGCGTTCATGGTCGTCGTGGTGTTCAGCAGCGTGGTCTTGCGCTATGCGTTCGGCACGGGCTGGACCGGAGCCGAGGAGCTTTCCCGCCTGGCCTTCGTCTGGCTGGTATTCGTCGGTGTCGCTTCGAGCATGCGACGTGGCGAGTTGATGGCCTTCAGCATGATTCGCGACCGCTTTCCCGAGCTCTTCCGTCGCGTGGTGGATTCGATCAGCTGGATCATGGTGGCGGCTGCCAGCGGCCTCGCCGCGCTCGGTGGCTGGAACCAGATGCAGTTCGGCTGGACGATCAGCAGCCCGGTGGTCGGCTATCCGCTGGCCGTCGCGATGGTGCCTGTGGCGGCGAGCATGGTTGCCCTGGCCGTGCTGGCGTTGGTCCAGCTGGTCAATGTATGGCGCCGACAACCGCCAGCGCCGATAGCCGAAGCGAATGTAACGGCGGACTGACCGCCCTCATAACAACAAGGGCAGACGCCCACGAGGACCGTACATGACCGTCGTCGTCTTCTTATCGTCACTGTTTGGCTTCATGGCCTTCGGTATGCCGATCGCCTTCGCGCTGATTCTCACTGGCGCGGTGCTGATGTGGTATCTGGATTTCTGGGATGTCCAGCTGCTGGCGCAGAACCTGCAAGCCGGTGCCGACAGCTTCCCGCTGCTCGCGGTGCCGTTCTTCATCCTGGCGGGGGAGCTGATGAACGCTGGCGGCATTTCCCGGCGGATCATCAACATGGCTCAGGCTTATTTCGGCCACAAGCGCGGCGGCCTGGGTTACGTGGCGATCGCCGCGTCCGTGCTGCTCGCGAGCATGTCCGGTTCGGCGCTGGCCGATACCGCCGCACTGGCCACACTGCTGCTGCCCATGATGCGCGAGCGCGGCTATCCCTTGAGTTCCTCATCCGGCCTGGTGGCCGCCGGAGGCATCATCGCCCCCATCATTCCGCCCTCGATGCCGTTCGTGATCTACGGCGTGGTGACCAACACCTCGATCAGTCAGCTCTTCCTGGCGGGCATGGTGCCGGGCCTGATCATGGGCGCGGGTCTGGTGGTGGCCTGGACGCTCATCGCGCGCAAGATCGACGAGCCGCCGCAGGAGAAGGCGACCCGCGCCGAGCGGCGCAAGGCGCTGGTAGACGGTGCGGCCGCGCTGATGTTGCCGGTGATCATCGTCGGGGGCCTGCGCGGTGGCCTGTTCACGCCCACCGAGGCAGCCGTCGTCGCCGCGGTGTATGCGCTTGCCGTGTCGACGCTGCTCTACCGCGAGCTGGCCTGGAGTGGTGTCGTCGAGGTGCTGACCCGCGCCAGCCGCACCACTGCGTCGGTGATGTTCCTTTGCGCCGCGGCGATCGTGTCCGGCTACATGATCACGCTCGCGCAGTTGCCAGACGAAATCGCCTCGATGCTCGGCCCGCTGGCCGAGGATCCGAAGCTGCTGATGGTCGCGATCATGCTGCTGATGATTGCCGTCGGCATGGTGCTGGACCTGACCCCGACCATCCTGATCCTCGGCCCGGTCCTCGCACCGATCGCGGTGAAGGCAGGGGTCGATCCGGTGTACTTCGGGGTGATGTTCGTGCTCATCGGCTCGATCGGCCTGATTACGCCGCCGGTTGGCACGGTACTCAACGTCGTCGGCGGGATAGGGCGGCTGCGCATGGAGACCCTGGTGCGCGGCGTGATGCCCTTCTTCGCCATCTACATGATCATCGTCGTTCTTCTCATCGCCGTGCCGTCGATCATCACCGTGCCGCTGCAATGGCTGCGGTGAGCGGGTGCGTCACATGTCATTCATCCACAACAACAAAAGGTAAGACAGCATGAAGAAATTCCTCATCGCAGCCCTGGCTGCCACCACCCTGAGCAGTGCGATCACCGCCGTGACCGTTCAGGCCGCCGACGACGTTCGCCCACGAATGATCCGTTTCGGCTATGGCCTCAACGAAGACAGCAACCAGGGCCGTGCGGCCAAGCTGCTGGCCGAAGAAATCGCCAAGGCGTCGGACGGCAAGCTGAAAGTGCGCACCTTCGCCTCCGCCAGCCTGGGTTCGGATGACCAGATGCAGAACGCGCTCATGGGCGGCGCGCAGGAGATGATGGTCGGCTCCACCGCGACCCTGGTTGGCATCGCCAAGGAAATGGCTGTCTGGGACACGCCGTTCCTGTTCGAAAGCGAGAAGCAGGCGGACTACGTACTCGATGGCCCGGTCGGGCAGAAGGTCATGGACGCGCTGGAAGCGAAGGGCCTGGTTGGCCTCGTCTACTGGGAGAATGGCTTCCGCAACCTGACCAACAACGTGCGCCCGGTCGAGAAGATGGAGGATTTCAACGGCATCAAGCTGCGGGTGATGCCGAACCCGGTCTTCATCGACACCTTCAAGCAGATGGGCGCCAACGCGGTCCCGCTGCCGTTCTCCGAACTGTTCACCGCGCTGGAAACCAAAGCGGTCGACGGTCAGGAAAACCCGTACAACACCATCCTCTCATCCAAGTTCTACGAGGTGCAGAAGTACCTGAGCGTGACCAACCACGTCTACAGCCCGTGGATCGTCACGGCGTCGAAGCGCTGGTGGGATGGGCTGTCCGAAACCGAACAGAACATCATCATGGAAGCGGCGAAGAAGGCGCGTGACTCCGAGCGCGAGGACACCCGTGCCGAAGCGCGCGAAGCACTGGCGAAGATCGAGGAGCAGGGCATGCAGGTCAACAGGGTCAGCTCCGAGGAAATCCAGCGCATGCGCGAGCAGGCGCAACCGGCGATCCAGACCGTCATCGACACAGTGGGCGAGCCGCTGTTCAAGGAAGTACAGGCCGAGATCGAAAAGGCGCCTAAGTGACCTGTCGCGCCCCTGCGGGGGCGCCGTCTCGCTGTAGAATCTCCGCCCCTTGCCGCTGGATCGCGCCATGACTTCTCGCCGTCGTCGTTCGCTGGAGCGGGTCACGCTGTCCGACGTGGCCCGCAGTGCCGGGTGCTCACTGATGTCCGCTTCACGGGCGCTGTCGCAACCCGAGCGGGTTTCCGACGCCCTGCGGGAACGGGTGATGGCGGCCGTCAAGACGCTCGGCTACGTCCCGCATACCGCGGCACGCAGCCTTGCCAGCGCGCGGTCGAACCTGGTCGCGGTGATCATCCCTTCGCTCTCCAACGCGGTGTTCGTCGACATGGTCGAGGCGATCCAGAAGGTTCTGATGCCAGCCGGCTACGAACTGATGATCGGCGTCAGCCATTACCGCCCCGATGAAGACGAGCGCCTGCTGCGCGCCTACCTGTCACACCAGCCGGCAGGCTTGCTGGTGACCGGTTTCGAGCGAAGCGATGCGGCGCGCGAAGTGCTGGGCAGTTACACCAGCCCGATCGTCACGCTCATGGAACTGGGCGATTCGGAGGAGGAATTCTGCGTCGGGTTTTCTCAATACGACGCCGGCGCCGCCATGACCCGCAAGCTGCTGGAACGCGGTTATCGGCATATCGCCTTCGCCGCGGCCCAGCTCGACCCGCGAACCCTGCAGCGCGCCGAGGGCTATCGCTGTGTGATGCGCGAGGCCTCGCGCTACGAGGCGGCGCTGGAGTTGCTGACGCCCGAGGTGTCGTCGATCGGTCTCGGCGCCGAGCTGCTCGACCGTCTGCTGGCCCAGCACCCGGAAATCGACGCGATCTTCTTCAATAACGACGACCTGGCCCTCGGCGCACTGTTTCGCGCGCGCCAGTTGCAGCTCGCCGTGCCAGAGCGGCTGGCTATTGCCGGCTTCAACGATCTACCGGCCGCCGCCTGGATGCATCCCGCGCTGACCACGGTGCGTACCATCCGGGGCGAGATCGGCAAGCTGGCTGCGCAGATGCTGCTCAGCCTGATGCGTGGCGAGTCGCCGGCACAACGGCGAATCGACGTCGGTTTCGAGGTGGTGATGCGCGAGAGCGCCTGACCCGCAATACACGACCGGATTCGCTTGGGTGATGGATGTTCAGTCGACGGGCTGGGTTGCCGTCACCTGCTGGGCGATCTCGATCATCTGCTCGCGCATCCAGCGATTGGCGGGGTCCTGGTCGGTGCTTTCGTGCCAATAGATGTGCGTTTCCAGCGGCGGGATCTCGACCGGCAGCGCCACCTGGTGCAGGTCATGCCGGCGGGCGAAGCGCTCGGGTACGGTCACCACTATGTCGGTCTGCTGGATCACCTGAGTCGCCATCAGGTAGTGCTGCGAACGCAGGGCGATCTTGCGTTGCTGACCCATCTTGCCCAGCGCCAGGTCAACCATGCCCAGCCCGCTGCGCCGGCTGGAAATATGAATGTGCGATAGCGCCAGGTACTCCTCCAGGCTGATCTTTTCTTTCGCCAGCGGATGGCCACGGCGCATGGCGCAGATGTAACGGTCTTCCAGCAGCTTGACGTGACGCACCTGCGGATCGGTGTTGAGTGGCGCGTCCATGGCGAAGTCCAGGCGGCCGGCGGCGAGTTCCTTGGTCGTCTCGCGGCGCTTGGCCAGCATGCTCTCGATCTTCACGTGCGGCGCGAGGCGACGCAGACGCTGGAACAGCGGCGGCAGCATGACGGCCTCGGTCAGGTCGGTCATGCTGATGCGGAAGGTCTTGTTCGCCTGCGCTGGGTTGAACGTCCGGCTTTCCTGCACCGACACCCGCAGCAGCTGCAGTGCATTGCGCACCGGGCCGATGATGTTCTGCGCCATTGGCGTCGGCACCATGCCCTGCGCGGTACGCACGAACAGCGGATCGTTGAAGGTTTCGCGCAAGCGGGCAAGGGCGTTGGAGACGGCGGGCTGGGTGATGCCGACGATCTGCCCGGCGCGTGTCAGGTTCGCTTCGGTGTAGATGGCATCGAAGACGATGAAAAGATTCAGATCGACCTTGTTCAGGTTCATTGTTGTGCTCTCCGGCGTGTATCGGAATTCGCCGATCATATATCGGTGATGAATGTTTATACACGAGGAAAATAGCTTCGATAAATCACCAAGCCTCCTCTAGCATTCAAAACTACAAAACATTACCTGCAGAAGGTTGTCGCCCATGGATTTCGCCTACTCCCCGAAGGTTCAAGAGCTGAGAGAGCGCGTGCAAGCGTTCATGGATGCTCATGTCTATCCCGCCGAAAAGGTGTTCTACCAGCAGGTCGCCGAGGGTGATCGCTGGCAGCCGACCGCCATCGTCGAGGAGCTCAAGGCCAAGGCCAAGGCGGAGGGGCTGTGGAATCTGTTCCTGCCGGAATCGGAACTGGGCGCCGGCCTGACCAACACCGAATACGCACCGCTGGCGGAAATCATGGGCAGCTCGGGCCTCGGCCCGGAAGCGTTCAATTGTTCGGCACCGGACACCGGCAACATGGAAGTGCTGGTGCGCTACGGCAGCGAGGCGCAGAAGCGCGAGTGGCTGGAACCGCTGCTGCGGGGCGAAATCCGTTCGGCCTTCGGCATGACCGAGCCGGGCGTGGCTTCGTCTGACGCCACCAACATGGAAGCCCGCGCGGTGCGCGAGGGTGATGAATGGGTCATCAACGGACGCAAGTGGTGGACCTCCGGTGCCTGCGACCCGCGCTGCAAGATCATGATCTTCATGGGCCTGACCAACCCGGACGCGCCACGCCACGCCCAGCACTCGATGATCCTGGTGCCGATGGACACCCCTGGCGTCAAGGTGCTGCGCCCGCTGCCGGTGTTCGGCTACGACGACGCCCCGCACGGCCACGCGGAAGTGCTGCTGGAAAACGTGCGGGTACCGTACGAGAACGTCATCCTCGGTGAAGGCCGCGGCTTCGAGATCGCGCAGGGGCGTCTCGGCCCGGGCCGCATCCACCACTGCATGCGCTCGATCGGTGTCGCGGAACGCGCACTGAAGCTGATGTGCGAACGTGCCGTCAGCCGTACCGCCTTCGGCAAGCCGCTGGCCCGGCTGGGCGCGAACTTCGACCACATCGCCGAGTGCCGCATCGAGATCAATATGGCGCGCCTGCTGACACTGAACGCGGCGTACATGATGGACACCGTGGGCAACAAGATCGCCGCCAGCGAGATCGCGCAGATCAAGGTGGTCGCACCGAACGTCGCGCTGAAGGTCATCGATCGCGCCATCCAGATCCACGGTGGCGCCGGGGTTTCCGATGACTTCCCGCTGGCACACTGGTGGGCGATGCAGCGCACGCTGCGCCTGGCCGATGGCCCGGACGAGGTGCACCGGGTGGCCATTGCCCGTCACGAGCTGGGCAAGTACGTGCCGCGCGAGGCGCTGCGCAGCCGCTGATGTGACACCTAGTTAGTCGCGCGGAACCAAAGGCAAAGCCACACGCCGTGGCTTTGCCTTTTTTATGACCGTTTGCCTGTGACCGAGCGCTGCGCCTCAGGAGGCGACCGGCGTCAGGTCCGGTGGTGTCTGCTGACCGTAGGTGCTGGCCACCAGCTGTCGATAGCGTCGATAGGCTTGGTCATAGGCTCGAACCGATTCGGCGACCGGCGCGACTGCGGTGCGCTCGTCCAGACTGACGCAGCGCGAGCAGATGGCTTCGAGGCTGGCGTCGGCGTCCTGCTGTCGCGCATGGCACCATGCCGCCTGTATCGCGCCGCCCAGCGCCGCCGCTTCGCTGTGGGTGGTACAGACCACCGGGGTTTCCATCATGTCGGCGACTATCTGGCGCCACAGTGGATTCTTCGCGCCGCCGCCGATCAGCTGGATGCGCTCGCTGCGGATGCCGCTTTCACGCAGCAGGTCCAGGCCATAGCGCAGGCCGAAGGTCACGCCCTCGACAACGGCCCGGCAGAGGTTTGCGCGGGTGAGGTTTTCCGTGGTCAGGCCGTGCAGGCTGGCACTGGCCTGGGGCAGGGCGGGGACGCGCTCGCCGTTGAGGAAAGGCAGCAGGGTGACACCCTCGCAGCCGATTGGCGCCTGCGCGACGAGTGCGTTGAATGATTCGAGATCGAGCTGCAGCAGGTCGCGGATCGCGGCGTTGGCGTTGGTCAGGTTCATGGTGCAGATCAATGGCAGCCAGCCTCCACTGGACGAGCAGAAGGTGGCGACTGCTGGCTGGGGGCTGATGCGCGGCGTGTCCGAATAGGCGTAGAGCGTGCCGGAGGTGCCCAGGCTCATGGTGATGGCGCCGGGGCGGATGTTGCCGGTGCCGATAGCGCCCATCATGTTGTCGCCGCCGCCACTGGATACGATGGCGTCAGGGTTCAGCCCGAGCTGTCCGGCGATTTCCGGACGCAGCCGGCCCACGGCTTTGTCCGGTGCGATCAGCTCGGGTAGTGCCGCCTCCAGCCGACCGCTCAGGTCGATATGGCGCAGGATGCTGAGGTCCCACTCACGGGTTCGTACGTTGAAATAGCCGGTACCGGACGCATCGCCGTACTCGGCGCAGGCCCGCCCGGTGAGCCAATGATTCAGGTAGTCGTGGGGCAGCAGGATGTGCGCAGTCTGCTCGAAGAGTGCAGGGTGCCGCGCCTTCATCCACAAGAGTTTCGAGACGGTGTAGCCCGGCGCGATGACGATGCCGAGGCGCTCGAGCGATCCCTGTTCCCCGCCCAGCCAGTCGAGCAGGCGCTGATTCTCCGCAGCCGATTCCGTGTCGCACCAGAGCTTGGCCGGGCGCAAGACGCGGCCCGCGGCATCGAGCGTGACCAGGCCATGCTGCTGCCCGGAGACGCCAATACCCAGCACGGCATCGCCGTCGACCCCGGCTTCGGCCAGTGCCGCCGCGGTAGCGCTGGCGAAGGCGGCGGTCCACTGCTCGGTGTCCTGTTCGCGCCGGCCGTTGGGCCCGCTGATCAGATCATGGCTGGCCGAACCCTGGCCGAGCACGCGCCCGTTGCTGGCGTCGAGCAACAGCGCCTTGGTGCCCTGGGTGCCACAATCGATTCCGAGAAACATGCCGGGTCCCTCACTGCGTCAGCAACAGATCAAGGGTGCCGCTGACCCCCAGCGTGCGCAGCCGCAGCAGGTTGCGCTCGAAGGCATCGCGGAAGGCGAGCGAACGTGGAATCTGCGTGCCGAAGATCTCCTCGCGCCCGAGCAGGCGTTCGGCGAGGCCGTCGTCTTCCTCGACCAGAGACTGGCAGAAATCCGCGCGCGGATCGGGGATGCGGTACTGCTCGCCGTTTTCATCGACGCCCCGCAGATACAGCGCCCAGGCGGCAACCACCAGGGCGGCCCGGTCCAGGGCGGCGTTATCGGCGATCAGGCGGTTGACGGTCGGCACGGTGAACTTGGGAAACTTCGACGAGCCGTCGGAGCACACCCGCTCCAGCTGGTCGGCGATGGCGCAGTTGGAGAAGCGCTCGATCAGGGTCTGCTTGTAGCGGGTGAGATCGATGCCTGGCACGGGAGCCAGTTGCGGAGTGACGTCCTCGTCCATGTAGCGGCGGATGTACTCGACGAACAGCGGATCGGCCATGGTTTCGTGGACGAAGCGATAACCGCGCAGGAAGCCGAGGTAGGTCAGCGCGAGGTGGCTGCCGTTGAGCAGCTTGATCTTCATCTCCTCGTAGGGCGAAACGTCGTCGGTGAACTGCACGCCGACCTTCTCCCACGCTGGCCGGCCGGCGACGAACCTGTCTTCCAGCACCCATTGCACGAACGGTTCGCAGACCACCGGCCAGGCGTCGTCTATGCCGTGCTGCTGCCTGAGGTCCTTGCGGTGCGCGTTGCTGGTCATCGGCGTGATCCGGTCGACCATGGCGTTGGGGAAGCTGACGTTGTGCTCGATCCAGCCGGCCAGCTCGACATCCACCAGTTTGGCGAAGGCTAGGGTTGCCTTGCGGGTAACGTCGCCGTTGTGAGGCAGGTTATCGCAGGACATCACCGTGAAGGGCCCGACGCCGTCGCCGCGCCGCTTGGCCAGGGCCGCGCAGAGCAGGCCGAACACGCTGACCGGGCTGCGCGGGTGCTGCAGGTCATGTTGAATCTGCGGCAGTTGCGCATTGAACTGGCCGGTGCTGTCGTCCAGGCAATAGCCGCCCTCGGTGATGGTCAGCGAGACGATGCGAATCGCCGGATCGGCCAGGCGGGCAACCACCGCCTCGGAACCATCCTCGCCCACCAGCAGCATGTCGCGGATGCTGCCGATCACCCGGACCTCGGTGTCAGGCCGGTCGTCGAGCTCGACCAGGGTGTAGAGATAGTCCTGCGAGGCCAGTGCGTCGCGCATCGAGCGTTCCTCGGCGCGCGTGCCGATGCCGCAGATGCCCCACTCCAGCCCCTCGCCGGTGTTCATCAGCGCATCGGTATAGGCCGCCTGGTGGGCGCGGTGAAAACCGCCCACGCCGATGTGGGCGATGCCGGTGCTGACCTCGGCCAGGCGGTAGTCGGTGCGCGCGATAGGGGCCGGCAGCTGTGGCAGATTCGCTTCTTTCAACTTCATCTCGGGCCTCGCTGGGCTTGAATGTGGAAAAGCCGGGGGCGGGATCGCTGCCTTTGCGGGCGCAGCGACCTGCCGTTGGAAGAGCTGGGCGCGACGTCGGGCGTCAGGCCACCTGCTGGAGTGGCAGGCCGACCGCCTGACCACTGCTGTCGAAGAGATGGCAATGGGCGGCCTCCAGCGTCAGCGACAGCGACTCGCCGTAGCGCGGGGTGAAGTCGCCACGAATGCGCATGGTCAGCTGCTCGCCGTTGCGGGTGACGACGTGGCAGTAGGTGTCGCTGCCCAGGCGTTCACTGACGTCGGCCTTCACGGTCAACTGGCAGTTGCCTTCGCTGCCACGGTTGAGGTGCTCCGGGCGGATGCCGAGGGTGACCGGATCGCCCGCCTTCAGCGTGGCGCCGCTCACCGGCAGGAACAGACGACAACCGGCGTCGAGCTCGACTTCGCAGCCGCTGGCTTCGACACGGCTTGCGCGGCCCTTGAGAAAGCCCATCTTCGGCGTGCCGAGAAAGCCCGCGACGAAAAGGTTGGCCGGGTGGTGATAGAGCTCCATAGGCGAGCCGACCTGCTCGATGCGCCCACCGTTGAGCACCACCACCTTGTCGGCCAGGGTCATGGCCTCGACCTGATCATGGGTCACGTAGATCATCGTGGCCTGCAGTTCCTGGTGCAGGCGCGAAAGCTCCAGGCGCATCTGCACACGCAGCGCGGCATCCAGGTTGGACAGCGGCTCATCGAAGAGAAACACCTTGGGGTTGCGCACGATGGCGCGGCCGATGGCGACACGCTGGCGCTGGCCGCCGGACAGTTGCCGCGGCTTGCGTTCGAGCAGCGGTTCCAGCTCCAGGGTGCGCGCGGCCGCTTCGACCTTGCGCGCCACTTCCTGCTTGTCGGCGCCGGCCAGGTCCAGGGCGAAGGACATGTTCTTGCGCACCGTCATGTGCGGGTAGAGCGCGTAGGTCTGGAACACCATGGCCAGGTCACGCTTGGCCGGGCTGAGGTCGGTGATGTCGCGCCCGTCCAGCTCGATCCGCCCGCTGCTGACCTCCTCGAGCCCGGCGATCAGGCGCAGCAGGGTGGACTTGCCACAGCCGGACGGCCCTACGAAGACGACGAATTCGCGGTCGCGGATGTCCAGGTCGATGCCCTTGATGATCTCGTTGCCGTCGAAGCCTTTCTTCAGATTGTGGATCTTCAGGTCTGCCATGTTCGAATCCTCTGTTGTTCTTGATTGTCAGGCGGCGCTCACTTCACAGCGCCGAACGACAGGCCGCGCACCAGCTGCTTCTGGCTGATCCAGCCGAAGATCAGGATGGGGGCGCAGGCGAGGGTGGAGACAGCCGAGAGCTTGGCCCAGAACAGGCCTTCGGGACTGGAGTACGAGGCGATCAGCGCGGTCAACGGCGCGGCGTTGGACGAGGTCAGGTTCAGCGACCAGAAGGCTTCGTTCCAGCACAGGATCAGCGACAGCAACATGGTCGAGGCGAGCCCGCCCTTGCTGATCGGCAGGAGCACGCGAAGCATCTCCTGCAGCAGTGTGGCGCCGTCCATGCGGGCCGCTTCGAGGATGTCGCGGGGGATGTCCTTGAAGTAGGTGTAGATCATCCACACCAGGATCGGCAGGTTGATCAGCGTGTAGATGATGATCAGCACCGCGCGGCTGTCGAGCAGGCCGAACTGCTTGGCCAGCAGGTAGATCGGCACCAGCACGCCCACCGGCGGCAGCATCTTGGTCGAGAGCATCCAGAGCAGCGTGCCCTTGGTGCGCTTGGTCTCGTAGAAGGCCATCGAGTACGCGGCGGGAATGGCGATCAGCATGCCCAGCGCGGTCGCGCCGAAGGAAATGGTCACCGAGTTCCAGGCGTACTTGAAGTAGCCGCTGCGGTCCTGGATGTGCAGGTAGTTTTCCAGCGTCGGCGTGAAGATGAACTGCGGCGGCGTGGCGAAGGCGTCGATCTCGGTCTTCAGGCTGGTCAGCAGCATCCAGAAGATCGGGAAGAACAGCAGCAGCGCCACGGCCCAGGCGAACAGCCCGACCACCAGGGTGTTGAGGCGGCGACTTTGTTTGAGCGTCAGCATCGGTCTGTCCTCAATATTTCTCGGTGAGATTCTTGCCGAGCATCCGCACCAGGATGATCGCCGCGATGTTGGCGATCACCACCGCGATCAGGCCGCCGGCCGAGGCCATGCCGACATCGAACTGCAGCAGCGCCTGGTTGTAGATCAGGTAGGCGAGGTTGGTGGATGCGTAGCCGGGACCACCGCTGGTGGTGGTGAAGATCTCGGCGAATACCGAAAGCAGGAAAATGGTCTCGATCATCACCACCACAGCGATGGGCCGGGCCAGGTGGGGCAAGGTCAGGTGCCAGAAGATCGCGATGGGGCCCGCACCATCCAGGCGAGCGGCTTCCTTCTGTTCCTGATCGAGGGACTGCATGGCCGTCATCAAGATCAGGATCGCGAAGGGCAGCCACTGCCAGGACACGATGATCACGATGGACGCCAGCGGATGCTGTGCGAGCCAGTCCACCGGCTGTGCGCCGAAGAACTTCCACACCGCCGCGAGAATGCCCGAGACCGGGTGATAGATGAGGTTCTTCCAGACCAGCGCGCTCACGGTCGGCATGATGAAGAACGGCGAGATCAGCAGCACGCGGACGATCCCACGCCCCGCGAAGTCCGCTGCCTCCAGCAATGCCGAGATGAGCACACCGAGTACCACGCTGATCAGCAGCACGCTGCCAACCAGGATCAGGGTGTTGGTCATGCCCGGGATGAAGCCGGCGTCGGTCAGGAAATAGTGGAAGTTCTCCAGCCCGACGAAATTCTTTTCGCCCGGGTAGAGCAGGTTGTAGCGCACGACCGAGAAATACACGGTCATCGCCAGTGGCACCAGCATCCACAGCAGCAACAGGGCAACCGAGGGGCTGACCAGGAACCAGCTCGGTGCCAGCCTCGGCCGGCGGCGTCCGGCAGGTTGCGGTGATGCGTTGCTAGCAGGGACCTTGGGCAAGGCAGTCGTGGTGGTCGCCATGATGATGCTCCGGCTGAAGAGGGGCCGATGAGGGCTCACCGAGCCCTCGCGGGTTTACGCCTTCACGGGACGTGCGGCTGGCCTATTTGGGATAACCGGCGCGTTTCATTTCGCGGGCAGTCGACTGTTGCACCGCGGTGAGCATCTGCTCGACCGGCATCTGCCCGGTCAGCGCGGCGGAGAACATCTTGCCGACCTGGGTGCCGATGGCCTGGAACTCAGGGATGGTGACCAGCTGGATGCCGACGTAGGGCACCGGCTTGGCCGATGGCGAGGCGGGGTCGGCCTGCTTGAGCGATTCCAGGGTGATCTCGGCGAACGGCGCAGCGGCCATGTATTGCTCGTTGTAGGTGGACTCGCGTGTGCCCGGCGGCACGTTGGCGACGCCATCGGTTTCGGCGACGAGCTTGGCGTAGTCCTTGGACGTTGCCCAGGCGGTGAAGGTCTTGGCGGCGTCCTTCTGCTGCGAACTGGTCGGGATCGCCAGTGCCCAGGAGTACAGCCAGGCCGAGCCCTTGTCGGTGGTCTCCTGCGGTGCGAAGGTGAAACCGACCTTGTCGGCGACCTTGCTCTGCGATTCATCGGTCACGAAGGAGCCGGCAACGGTCGCATCGACCCACATGGCGCATTTGCCGCTGTTGAACAGCGCCAGGTTTTCGTTGAAACCATTGCTGGAGGCGCCGGGCGGGCCGTATTGGCTGAGCAGGTCGACATAGAACTTGGCCGCCTTGGTCCATTCGGGGCCATCGAATTCGGGCTGCCACTTCTCGTCGAACCAGCGCGCGCCGAAGGCGTTGGCGACGGTGGTGACCAGCGCCATGTTCTCGCCCCAGCCGGCCTTGCCGCGCAGGCAGATCCCGTACTGGTCCTCGCCAGGCTTGTGCAGCTTTTCGGCGAACTCGGCCATCTTGGTCCAAGTCGGGTGTTCGGGCATGTCCAGACCGGCCTGTTCGAACAGGTCGGTGCGGTAGTAGGTCATCGAGCTTTCGGCATAGAAGGGCAGTGCGTAAAGGGTGCCGTCGACCGAAAGGCCTTCGCGAACCGAGGGGAAGACGTCGTCCAGGTCGTAGTCGTCAGGGAGGTCGGTCATCGGGGCGAGCCACCCCTTGTCGCCCCACAGCGAGGCCTCGTACATGCCGATGGTCAGCACGTCGAACTGGCCACCATCGGTGGCGATGTCAGTGGTCAGGCGCTGACGCAGGACGTTCTCCTCCAGCACCACCCAGTTGAGCTTGATGTCGGGGTGTTGCTGTTCGAAGGTCTTGGAGAGGCGCTGCATGCGGATCATGTCCGCGTTGTTGACGGTGGCGACGGTGAGGGTTTCGGCGGCCTGGGCCAGGCCGATCGAGGCCATGCAGGCGGTGCCGAGCAGCAAGTGGAATGCTTTCATTCGTGGACTCCTCTTCCAGAGCAGGGCCTGGAAGCACTTATTGTTTTTGTTGTTGCCCGCGTACTGCGCTACGAGCGTCTCGCGAGCATTACAACGCCGGGGGAGCAGCGCGACAAAGCCGTGACTGCACTTGTTTCGATACTTTTTTGCACTGTTGCTTATGCGGCCTTTCGGCGCTGGCGGATGGGCTTAATCCACATGCGAAGGCTCAAGGACGAGGGTTGGCCAAGCTCACCAGGCGTCGTGTGGAAAAGCGAAGGTGCGGCGGAATGATAGGCGATGCTGGCCGGAAGCGTATCAGCCGGCCAGATTCTGCTCGGTCAGTCGTTGCTCGACCAGGCGTCGATAGCACGACGGCGTCATGCCCTTGAGCTGCTGAAAGCGGCGATTGAAATTGGACAGGTTGTTGAAGCCCGACTCGAAGCAGACGTCGGTGACCGGTTTGTCCTGATCGAGCAGTAGCTCGCATGACTTGCTGATGCGCAGGCTGTTGACGAACTCGACATAGCAGCGGCCTGTGGCGCGCTTGAAGAAGCGTGAGAAGTAGGTGGGTTTCATCCCGAGATGGCTGGCGACCTCTTCCAAGGGCAGCTCGCGCATGTAGTTCTCGAAGATATAGTTGACCGCCATGTTGGTGCGGTCGGCATGGTGCTCGTCGCTCAGCTGTGCCGAGGTCGCTCCGGAGAGCAGCTGGTAGTCGTCGCACCGAGCCAACAGCTCGAGCATGATCAGGAAATAGCCGAGGCGGGTGGCGCCACGGCTGTCGGCGATCTGCTGCATCAGCTGGCGGGCTTGGGCAATGGTATTCGGGCAGCGAAATTCGATGCCGTAGCGCGAGCGCTCGAGCATCGGCGTGAAGCTGCGCAGCTCGGAGAACACGTTGTGGCCGGCCTCGAGCAGCTCATCGGTGAAGTTGACCAGCATGTCGCGCTTGGCCACGACCTCGCCTTCTTCGACCTGGCTGATCCAGTTGTGGGGCAGGTGCGGGCCGGTGAGAAACAGGCTGTCCGGTCCGAAATTGCCGACGTAGTCGCCAACGAACACCTTGCCCGAACTGGCCACAATCAGGTGCAGCTCGTACTCCTTGTGGTTGTGCCAGCGCACCAGCGGGCAGGGGAAGCCGTGCTCGCGGTAGATCAGCGAGTTGCCATGGTGATCGTCCATGAGCTCGTAGGACGGGTCGGAAATCTTCAACGCTCTCATACAGGGTCCGTTGTCGTGACAAGCCTCGAAGGGTTTATAGCCGCTGCGGCGGCAATGACCAACTCGGTCAGGCAATTTCGTATCGGTAAGGCAGCTCCGGACCCCGCCGCGAGCAGGTGATGGCGGCCGCTTTCGTAGCGAAGGCGAGCATGGCCTGCAGCTGCTCCGCCGTGACGCTGGCCAGCGCCTGTGGCGAAACCAGACCCTGTTCAGCCAGGTACGCGAGCAGCGCGGCCTGGAAGGTGTCGCCCGCACCGACGGTGTCGCGCACCTGCACCGCTTGGGCTTCCGCCTGAAATTGACCGTGCCGGCGACTGAACAGTTGCGCGCCTTCGCCACCACGAGTCAGCACGACCAGTTCGGCCTGATGCTCGAGCCAGCCTTGGGCGATGGCTTCCGGTGCGGTGCCTGGGTAGAGCAGGGCGAGGTCCTCATCGCTGACCTTGATCAGGTGCGCATGTTTGGCGAAGGCTTCGACCCGTTCGCGCCAGCGTTCGAGATCCGGGTCGACGTTGAGGCGAATGTTCGGATCGAGGGATATCAATCGCTGCGTACACTCCCGGTGCAGCAGCGTCAGCAGGGTATCGGCAATGGGCGCGGTGATCAGCGAGTAAGAGCCGAAATGGATGCCTCCGATGGCGTCGTCCAGCGGCCGGAGATGCTGCGCTTCAAGCAGACGATCGGCGCAACCCGCGCCGCGAAAGCTGTAGACGGGCGAGCCGTCAGCGCCAACGGCGACCAACGCCAGCGTGGTCGGTGCCTCGAAGGTGACGAGATGGTCCGTCGCGACGCCTTCGTCCTGCAGCAGTTGGCGCAGGTGCTGGCCGAAATGATCGCTGGACAGGCCGCCGAGCAGGGCCGTCCGGGCGCCCATTCGCGCCAGCCCGACTGCAACGTTGAAGGGCGAGCCGCCGGCTACGGCTTCCAGATCGAGACGACTGCCACGGCCCGCAGAGGCCGTGAACACGTCGAAAAGCGCTTCACCACAGACGAGGTACATGGGAGGTTCCTGCCGCTGGAAAATCCTCCGAGCTTAAACGCGACCTCCAACGCGAGACAGTACCCGCTTGGCTGGCGGCCGATACGATCTTGTACTGGATCAGTAGACCCAGACTTCCACGCGGCGGTTCTTGATGCGCCCGGCCTCGCTATTCGACGCTACTGGAAGTTGATCGCCCAAACCGTTGATTTCTTTAACTAGAACGCCCCCGCGCGCCAGTTCGCGACGTACAGCCATGGCGCGCAGCTTGGACAGCAATGCGGTTCGTGCGGGGTCATTGCGGGCATCGCCGAAGCCGACCAGAACCGCGGCGTTCATCTTCTTGCCGTGGCTTTCGAGATAGTCGATCAGTCGCGTCACGTCGCGCTGGGCCTTGTTGTCCAGTTGCGCGCTGCCCTCGGCGAAACGGAAGTTGACGGTCAGGCGCTCTGCTTCCGTCGCCAGCTGCTGGTAGGGAGGGGGCATAGAGGCCTGCACGGGCAGTTTGATCGGTGCGATGGCCTGGGCGATGTAGCCCGACCTGTCAACGATCGCTTGCCCGGCCGGGCTGTGTACGAAGCTGAGGAATTCTCGGGTCCAGGGGGACTGCGCCTTGGGATCGGCGTAGAGGAACAGGCGACGTGAGAGCGGATAATCCTCCGTGGCGACCAGGGCCGTACTCGGCGGCATGGGTTGCGAGTCGCCATCGGTAATGGCCAGCGCTTTCGACTGCCCAACCGACGCGAGCCCAACGAAGCCGATGGCGCCCGGACGAGTGCTGACGGTCTGGGACAGGGCATCGTTGGATTCGTAACGGGCCGCACTGGAGCCGAGGACCTTGCCCTGGCTGCCGAGCACCAGCTCCTTGAAGGTGTCGTAGGTGCCGGACTGATCGTCGCGCGCATGCAGCTCCACCGCCACGTTCGCCCCGCCGAGCTCGCGCCAGTTGGCGATCTCGCCGGCGAAGAATCGCGCCACCTGCTCGACGCTTAAGGATTGCACCGGATTCGCTGGGTTGACGATAACGGCCAGGCCGTCGATGGCGATGACCTGCTCGCTCTCGGCGCTGCGCATGTCGCCGAGCGCGGCGAGGCTCTGGGCCTCGGTGGGTTTGATCGGCCGCGAGGCGGCGGCGAGGTCGGCTGTTCGGTCCTTGAGCCCCGCGAATCCGGTACCGGTACCGTGCGCCGCGACCAGTGCTCGAACGGGCCGGCCCTGGTCGTCGATACCGGTGATGAACTGCTCGTTCTCACGGCCTGCTGGCGCGATACGAACCGACTGCAGGCCCTTGGCTTCGAAGAGCCCGGCAATCAGCTTCGGCGCCAGCTTTGCGCCCACGGTGTTGGAGCCGTGGATCCGAAGTACAGGGCTGCCGTCAGCTGCGGCAGCCCAAGCGCTCGGGCCGCTCAAGCCAAGGCAGAAGAGGCCGAGAATCGCCGGGCGCAGCGCCCTCGCTACAACAATGCCGACCGACGCCTTGAATCCCATGTGGCCAAACTCCCATACGAAGAAGTCGGCGAGATTAAGACGGTTTTCTTACGGTTGTGTGACAGCGGGCGCTGCCTGAATGGCATTGTGCCGCCCATCACGGCGCGACCGACCGGGAGCCGCAGGATGATTACCGCTTCGCCTTCGAAGCCTCCGGTCAGCGCAGCTGGATCCAGACCGGGCAATGGTCGGACGGCTTGTCCATGGCACGGATCTCGTAATCCACGCCGCAGTCGATCACACGGTCATGCAACCCCGCCGTGGTGAGGATCAGGTCGATGCGAAGGCCTCGCCGAGGTTCATCCTCGAAGCCGCGGCTGCGGTAGTCGAACCAGCTGAACCGGTCCACGACCTCGGGGTTCAGCGTGCGGAAGCTGTCCTGCAGGCCCCAGTTCTTGAGGCGCGCGAGCCACTCGCGTTCCTCCGGCAGGAAGCTGCACTTGCCGGTACGCAGCCAGCGCTTGGCGTTGACTTCGCCGATGCCGATGTCGCAGTCCTCGGGAGAGATGTTGAAATCGCCCATCACCGCCACGGCATCCTGAGGCGTGAAGCGCTCCTCCAGCAGGGCCTGCAGATCGGCGTAGAACTTGGTCTTGGCCGGGAACTTGGTCGGGTGCGCGCGGCTTTCGCCCTGGGGGAAATAGCCGTTCATGACGGTGACCGGTTGCCCGTTAGTATCGGCGAAGCGGCCCCAGATGAAGCGTTTCTGCGACTCTTCGCCGTCGCCGGGAAAGCCCTTGTGAATCTCGAGCGGCGCCTGGCGCGAAAGCAGGGCGACGCCGTAGTGCCCCTTCTGTCCGTGGTAGTGGACGTGGTAACCCAGGGCCTCTATGTCGGCCTGGGGGAACTGCTCGTCGGAGACTTTGGTTTCCTGAAGCCCGATGACATCCGGCCGGTGCGTGTCGATCAGTGCAGCCAATTGGTGAGGTCTTGCGCGTAACCCATTGATATTGAATGAAACTAGCTTCATGGCATCGACTCCGGAAAAAGCGCGATTCTAAACGGCATCGTCGCCTGACGGCCAGGTAACCGGCGAGGTGCCCTCAGCGGTGCTAACGTGAAATCTGCGCCCGACCCAGATTAGAGAGCCACGATGCCCAAGCCCGCCGACGTTCGAATGCTGGACAGTGGATACGCCAGGGAAGCCCGCTCGCTGCTGTATCACGCCTACCGTCACGAACCCACCTTCGCCTACCTGTTCGAGTCCGACCGCCCGGGCTATGAGCATCGGGTCCGCGCAACGGTGCGCGAACTGGTGAATCAGCATTTGACGCAGGAACAGCCTGCCCTCGGCCTGTTGCTCGACGACCGGCTCATCGCCGTGGCATTGATCGCGCCGCCGCAACGCCGGCTGGATGTGACCGAAAGCTGGGTGTGGCGCATGCGCATGCTGCTCACCGCGGGTTTCCGTTGTACGCGCCGTTATCTCGACTACCACGCCACCGTGCTGGGTTGCCTGCCGCCGGGTACCTATCACCTGCTACCGCTGATGGCTGTGCACCCCCAGTTTCAAGGGCAGCACTACGGCGAGCAATTGCTCGAGGCGCTGCACAACTGGTGTGCACAAGACAGCACCTCGCACGGGCTGATGATCGACACCGGCAATCCTCGTTACCTGCGGTTCTACGAACGACAGGGTTATCAGAACGTCGGTCAGGTGGCCATCGGCCCGGTAGTCGAACACGTATTTTTCCATCCGGCACCGCGCACGGTCGAAGCCGGCGTCGGCTGACGGCGAATTTTGCTGCGGCCGGGCAGTCGAAGCGCTGGGTGAGCGATGAAGTCTGTCTATGCGTTGGGTGATGCTGTCCCTGCTGTGCAATGCGTTTCGATGTGGCGCCGAAGGCCGGTGCGTATCGTGCTAGCATCGCTCGCCATGTCTATTTCCCTGTGCCGCCGTGTGATTCCGGCTGGCCTCGCTGTTCTGCTCGTTTCTCCGGCTTTCGCGGCGGAGCTCGATGTCGATGTCCAGCCGTCCAACAATGCGCTGCGCGAGAACGTCGAGAACTACATCGGTGATCTCGGCGATCGTAGCGAGCAGGAATTGCTGCGCTACAGCCGTATTGCCCGCGACCAGGCCGAGAAAGCGCTGCAGGCCCTGGGCCACTACAACAGCACCATCGAAACCGAAGTCATCGACGGCGACACCCCCCGTCTGCAGCTGCGCATATCGCCGGGCGAGCCGGTGCGGCTGCGCGACGTCACCCTGCGGGTGGAGGGCCCGGCCTCGCAGCTCGAAGCGTTTCGGGTGCCGCGCAATCGCCTCAAATCGGGCGCCGTGCTCAACCACGGCAACTACGAGAGTGCCAAGCAGCAGATTCTGAATCAGGCGTCGCGCTACGGCTTTTTTGATGGCCGATTCGTCAGCCAGCGGCTGGCGGTCGACCCAGCGCAGAACGTGGCCGACGTGGAACTGGTATTCGAGAGCGGCCCACGTTATGTGCTTGGCGAGGTTCGCTTCGAGGGCGATTCGCCGTTCGACCCGGACTTGCTTGCGCGCATGGTGCCGTTCGAAGCAGGGACGCCCTATGACTCGGAGCTGGTCGCCGAGCTCAACCAGGCGATGCTGTCGAGCGGGTATTTCGAAGGTGTACGCGTCGACGCGAACCCGTCCAGGGCGGATGCGCAGCGCATTCCCGTCGCCGTGCTGCTGACCACACGCGACCCGAGAACCCTCGGACTCGGCCTTGGATTTTCCACCGACGTCGGGCCGCGCATGCGCTTCGATTTCCTGCGCCACTGGGTCAACCCGCAAGGGCACAGCTACGGTATCGAGTCCGAAATCTCGGCGCCGCGTCAGAACATCGGGCTCTGGTACGACGTGCCGCTCGATCCGCCGCTGACCGACAAGCTGCGTTACGCCGCTGGCTACCAGTACGAGCAGATCGCCGACGACGACAGCCTGAGCCAACTGCTGACCGTCGGGCCGGAATGGCACCGCAAGCTACCGAGCGGGTGGCAGCGGGTCTGGTCGCTCAAGTGGCGTCACGAGCAATACGAGCTGGGCGATGACACTGGCACCAGTACCTTGCTGATGCCGGGCGTGGCCTACAGCTTCCTGCGTAGCGACAACCGCATCAATCCGAACCGCGGCTATCGCCTGGAATTCGAGGTCGCGGCTGCTAAAAAGGGCTTGCTGTCGGATGCCGATGTGGTCCATGCCAATGCGACGGTCAAGGGTCTGACGACCCTGGCGGACCGACACCGTTTTCTTGGGCGTGTACAGGTCGGCGGCAACTGGACGGATGAATACACCAACGTGCCGCCTTCGCTGCGCTATTTCGCCGGTGGCGACCAGAGCGTGCGCGGTTACGACTATCAGAGTCTGTCGCCTACCAACTCCGATGGCGACCGCATCGGCGGGCGCTACCAGCTCGCCGTCAGCGCCGAGTATCAGTATTCCGTCACTGAACAGTGGCGTGTGGCGACCTTCGTCGATCAGGGCAACGCGTTCAACTCGCTGGACTTCCCATCGCTCAAGAGCAGCGTCGGCCTGGGTGTGCGCTGGGTTTCGCCGGTTGGCCCGATACGCGTCGATCTTGCCCATCCGCTCGATGGGAACGGCGGTGTACGGCTGCACTTTTCCATGGGGCCCGAGTTGTGAGACGCGGCGCTCGGATACTGGGCTGGGTGCTGCTGGCGGTTGTCGCGCTGATCCTGCTCGTGGTGCTCGCCCTCGGAGGCGTGCTCGGCACGGCTGCGGGCAGCCGCTGGGCGCTGGGCAAGATACCGGGGCTTGAGCTCGAGGCCTTTGACGGACGCCTCGCCGGTCGTTGGCAGGCCGAGCGTTTGCTCTGGGAGCAGGACGGCCGGCGGGTCGAGATCGTCGAACCGCGGATGGACTGGTCGCCGTCGTGTCTGTTGCGCCGCACGCTGTGCATCGACGAACTGGTCACCGGTGACATCGATGTGCGCATGCCGCCCAGCCCTGAGGAGCCGAACGACGAGCCCCTTCAGTTACCCGACCTGAAGCTGCCGCTGGAACTGCGCATCGGGCGGGTCGAGGTGGGCCGGGTGCAGTTCAATGGTACCGAACAACTGCAGGGCCTGACGCTGCGTGCCGACTGGCGACGCGACGGGCTGGACATCGGCGCGCTGCAGGTTCACCGAGCCGACCTGGACGCCGACCTGTCAGGGCGGCTCGAACCCGAGGGCGACTGGCCCCTGGACCTGGGTGGCACCGTCGCCCTGCGCTCTCCGGGCGAGCAGCCCTGGGCGCTGATGCTTCGGGCAACCGGCGAGCTGCGTGAGCACCTGATGCTCGATATCCAGAGCCAAGGCTACCTGCAGGTGCGTGTCAGCGGTCGGATCCGGCCGCTGGAAGAGGATTTGCCGGCAAACCTGCTGCTCGTCATCGAAGACTTCAAGGCCAGCCCCGAGCTGCCGGAGGCCTTGCGCCTGCAAAGGTTGGAGCTGACTGCCGAGGGTGATCTGCAGCAGGGCTACCGGCTAGCGGGTGAGGGCGCCGTGCAGGGCGAGGGCGGGGCAGTCGGGCTCCGTCTGCGCGGGACGGTCGACGCCGAGCAGGCACGAGTCGACCAATTGCTGCTCGATGCCGGCAATGAGCGGACCGTCACCCTCCAAGGCGATCTGGGCTGGACGGACGGCCTACAGGCCGATGCCGAGCTGGCCTGGCGGGACTTCCCCTGGCGCCGGCTCTACCCGGATGCGGAGGAGCCACCCGTTGCCTTGCGTCGGCTAGATGCCCAGCTGCAATACGACGATGGCAACTACCTCGGCAATTTCGATGCGGGCCTGGCGGGCCCCTCCGGTGATTTCAGCCTGCGCAGCCCGATCAGCGGCAATCTCGAAGTGCTGCACCTGCCACAGCTCGAGTTGGTTGCGGGCCAGGGACGCGCCGAGGGAAACCTGAGTATCGGCTTTGTCGATGGCATCGACTGGGATACCAGGCTCAACCTGAGTGGCCTGGATCCGGCCTACTGGGTGGCCGAGTTGCCTGGCCAACTGGGCGGAACGCTCGTCAGTCAGGGTCGCCTGGGCGACGCGCTGCAAGCCCAGGCGCAGCTAGACATCGACGGCACGCTTCGTCGCCAACCCGTGACCTTGAAGCTCGATGCGAACGGGCAGGGCGACAACTGGGCGGTCCCCGAACTCGACCTGCGCCTGGGCGACAACCGCGTACAGGGTAGAGGCGCGCTGGGAGAGGCGTTGCAGGCCGATCTTGAGCTGAACTTGCCTCGCCTCGCCCAGTTGTGGCCCGACTTGGCCGGGCGCGCAGTGGGCACGCTGAGCCTGTCCGGTACGCTGGATGCGCCACGGGGCGAACTCCAACTCGATGGCAATGACCTGGCGCTGCAGGACAACCGACTGGCGCGACTGGAGGTGTCGGCGGGGCTGGACCAAGGCCAGCGAGGGCGCCTGGGCCTGGTCGCGACCGGCATACAGGCCGGAGAAACCGAGGTCGGCACGCTCAACCTCACCGCCGATGGCACCCTGGAGGCGCACACGGCAGCGCTCGACCTCACCGGACCGTTGGTGGACCTCGCGCTTGCACTCGACGGCGGTTTGCGCGGCGATGACTGGCGCGGACGGCTCGTCCAGGCTGAAGTGGAGGCCGAGGATCAGCGCTGGATGCTTCGCCAGCCCGCGACGCTCGAACGCCTGGCCAATGGCCGGATTACCTTCGGCGCGCATTGCTGGGCGTCTGGCCAGGCGTCGCTCTGCGCCGAAGAGCAGCGCCTTGCTCCCGACCCACGGCTGCGCTACCAACTGCGCGATTTCCCCCTGGACTCGCTCGCCCGCTACCTGCCCGACAACCTGCTCTGGCAGGGCGAGGTCAACGCCGATCTTGCCATCGACCTGCCAGCCGCCGGCCCCACGGGCAGTGTTCGAGTGGATGCCGGGCCGGGAACATTGCGGATCCGCGAGGGCGAGCGCTGGCTCGACTTTCCGTACTCGACCCTCGAACTGACGAGTGATCTCGCGCCAGCGCAAATCGATAGTCGCTTGCGTTTCGAAGGCGGGCAGCTCGGCTCGCTGGACATGTCTCTGCAGATCGATCCGGCTGGCGAGGAGAAGCCCATAGCCGGGGAGTTCCGGTTGCGCGAGCTCGACCTGTCGGTTGCCCGGCCCTTCATCCCTCAGGTCGATCGCTTCGACGGGCAGCTCAATGGAACGGGCAGCCTGTCAGGCACGTTGTCCAAGCCTCAGGTGACCGGCGAGCTGAACCTGAGCGACGGCGAGATCGCCGGAAGTGAATTGCCGGTCAGCTTCGAGCAACTCCAGGTGCGGGCGCTGATCGATGGTGAGCAGCTGCGGCTGGACGGCAACTGGCGCAGCGGCGAACAGGGGCGTGGCGAGATAGGCGGCGACGTCGCCTGGGGCGACGAGCTGGATCTCGACATTCGGGTCAGCGGCAGCCGATTGCCCGTCGTGGTCGAGCCCTATGCCGAACTCGAGGTTGAGCCGGACCTTCGCCTGCAGCTGGCTGAAGACCAGCTGGCGGTGATCGGTAACGTCAGGGTGCCTCGAGGCGAGATCACGGTGCGCGAGCTACCGCCTTCCACTGTCACGGTGTCGAACGACGCGGTGATCGTCGGCGAGGAGGCCGAGGAAGCGGCGACACCGCTGGCCATGCGCATGGATGTCCGGGTCGAGGTTGGACAGGACAGGCTGCGCTTCTCCGGCTTCGGCCTGACGGCTGACCTCGCCGGGTATCTGCACATCGGCGACGATCTCGACACCCGCGGCGAGCTGAACCTGAACAACGGTCGCTACCGCGCCTACGGCCAGCGTCTGAACATACGTCGGGCGCGCCTGCTGTTCACGGGCGTGCTGTCGCAACCCTATCTTGATATCGAAGCGATCCGCCGGATCGAGGCGGACAACGTCATCGCGGGCCTACGCATCACCGGCAGCGCCGAACAGCCGAGAGTGGACGTCTTCTCCGAGCCTGCGATGAGCCAGGAGCAGGCGTTGTCCTATCTGGTACTGGGCCGGCCGTTGGGGGCGGACTCGGGCGACAACAACATGCTCGCCCAGGCCGCGCTCGGACTTGGCCTGGCCGGCAGTGCCTCGGTGACGGGCAATGTTGCGCAGCGATTGGGCATCCAGGACTTCCAGCTCGACACCGAAGGCAGCGGCAATGACACCAGTGTGGTCGCCAGTGGCCGACTCACCGATCGCCTGACGCTCCGTTATGGCGTCGGGGTGTTCGAGCCGGCCAATACCATTGCACTGCGCTACCAGCTGACCAAGCGCATCTTCCTGGAAGCGGCTAGCGGCCTGGCCAGTTCGCTGGACATCTTCTACCGCCGCAACTTCTGACCCAGACGTCGCGTTCGACCGAAATTATCTTCGAATCGCGCTGGCAAGCCGGCATCGCTCGGCTACGCTGAGCAGCTTACGTAACCGGCAACCTGCACTGCCGCGGTGCGTGACTCCCGAGTCGTTTGCTGGCTTCAGGGACGAGCCGCTGGCTCGTCATTCGGGCTGGCGCCAAGTGCGCACGGTGGTGGTAGGATCGCTGGGTCGCTCCTTGCAAGGCAGTTGCTGCCTGGCTCTAACTCGGGCCATGCAGGCTGCCGGCTGCGGCGTCACATGAGGTGGCGTCGTTGCCGGGCCGTTTGCGTGCGTTTGCGCTTGTGGCGTTCGATTGGCTGGATTCGATTGACTAGAGGTACACAGGTGGCACGCGGCCCGCATGGGCAAGGATGTCTAACATAACGAATAAGGGTGCCTTGAATGGAATTCCTGCAGAACCTCGTCAATAGCGTCAATGGGCTCGTCTGGGGCCCGCCCATGCTGGTGCTGATCCTCGGCACCGGCCTGTTCCTCATGGTCATGCTCAAGTTCATGCCGCTGGTGCGAATCGGTACCGGTTTTGCAATGATCTGGCGCGGACGCGCCAAGGGCGACGAGACGACGGGCGAGATCAGCCCGTTTCAGGCATTGATGACCTGCCTGGCGGCGACCGTGGGTACGGGTAACATCGCCGGCGTCGCCACGGCCATCTTCCTCGGTGGCCCGGGCGCGCTGTTCTGGATGTGGTGTACCGCGCTGGTCGGTATGGCGACCAAGTACTGCGAGGTCGTACTGGCGGTTCACTACCGTGAAAAGGATGATCGCGGCGAGCATGTCGGGGGCCCGATGTACGCCATCAAGAACGGTCTCGGCAAGCGCTGGCTGTGGCTGGGCGGGGCCTTTGCGATCTTCGGCGGGCTGGCTGGCTTCGGCATCGGCAACATGGTGCAGGTCAACAGCATGGCCCTTGCCCTGCAGGCGACGTTTTCCGTTCCGCTCTGGGTCACTGGCCTAGTCACCATGCTGTTCGTCGGTCTCGTGATCCTGGGTGGCATCAAGCGCATCGGCAAGGTGGCTGCGGCACTGGTGCCCTTCATGTGCGTGGCGTACATCATCGCCGGCATCGTGGTGCTGGTGGTTAACGCGGCCAGCATCCCGACGGCATTCGGCCTGATCTTCACCCACGCCTTTACACCCATCGCAGCCACCGGCGGGTTCGCTGGTGCGGCAGTGATGGCCGCCATTCGGTTCGGTGTCGCTCGCGGCATCTTCTCGAACGAGGCAGGTCTGGGAACCGCGGGTATCGCCCAGGCGGCCGGTACCACGCAGAGCTCGGTGCGTTCAGGCCTGATCGGCATGATGGGGACCTTCATCGATACCATCATTATCTGCACCATTACGGGGCTTGCGATCATCTGCTCGGGTGTCTGGACCAGCGGCGAAAGCGGCGCCGCATTGTCTGCTGCCGCGTTCGAACAGGCGATGCCGGGTGTTGGGGGCGCGCTGCTGACCATCGCGCTGGTGGTGTTCGCCTTCACTACCATTCTTGGATGGAGCTATTTCGGCGAGCGCTGCTGGGAGTTCCTGGTCGGCACCAAGGCCGTCTGGCCGTTCCGTGTGATCTGGGTCGTCGCGGTGCCCTTCGGTGCGATTGCCCATCTCGATTTCGCCTGGCTGCTCGCCGACACACTCAATGGTCTGATGGCGATCCCCAACCTGGTGTCGCTGTTGCTCTTGAGCCCGGTGGTAGTCAAGCTGACCCGAGAATACTTCGCCCGCACTCACGCGGCCTGATCAACCTGGCCACGGGTAACCTCGTGGCCGCAACCGGAGGAGTTCACATGACAGAAGTCACGCTACGCGGCAACCCGATCAAGATTGCCGGCACGTTTCCCGCCAAAGGGGAAAAGGCCAAACCCTTCAGCCTGGTCAATGGCGACCTGGCCGATGTGGGGCTCGATGCCTACGCCGGCAAGCGCAAGGTGCTGAATATTTTTCCCAGTATCGACACGCCGACTTGCGCCACCTCCGTTCGCAAATTCAATGCGCAAGCCAGCGATCTGGCCAACACCGTGGTGTTGTGCATCTCTGCTGACCTGCCGTTCGCGCAGAAACGCTTTTGCGGTGCCGAGGGTCTGGAAAACGTGGTCAACCTGTCGACGATGCGTGGTCGCGAGTTTCTTGAGAGCTACGGCGTGCTGATCGCAACGGGTCCGTTGGCCGGTGTATCGGCGCGTGCGGTGATCGTGCTCGACGAAAACGACCAGGTCCTGCACAGTCAGTTGGTCGCTGAAATCGGTACCGAACCGGACTACGACGCCGCATTGGCGGTGCTTAAGTAAAGCTTCATAGGGGAGCGGTGCAACGCCGCTTCCCTGGTCGGGTTTTGTTGGCGGCGGATTTCCCTCCTATCCCATCGCCTCGCTAGTTAATCGCAATTGGCTCCATGTCAGGTCACCCCTTAGGTTTGATCGGGCTAGGGTGCGACGCAGTGCCTATAACCGAGTGGCGATAGGCCAGTTTCTTCTCGGCTACCTAAATTTTTCGAAGCCGGCGCGGTCCTAGTCTTGGTTGCCCCTCGAATGGATTCACTATGCATAACTCGAACATCAAGAAGATCGGTGTATCCGGCACGGGCATGATCGCCCACTGCTTCATCCGTCTGATCAAGCAGCATTACCAGGACATGGATATCTCTCATGTCCTCACTCGTCGACCGCTTAACACGCTTGGCGATTTTCCCTTACCCGAATGCCTGACGAATTCCATCGATGAGCTGGTCGCCGGCGCCGACCTGATCGTGGAATGCAGCGGCGATGTTTTCCACGGGACGGAGGTCATCGAGCGCGCCTTCGAGGCCGGGCTACCGGTCGTCACCATCAATGCCGAACTGCAGGTGACGACGGGCTCGTACCTGGCTGGCAAGGGTTTCATTACCGAGGCTGAGGGCGACCAACCCGGCTCGCTGGCGGCCCTGCACGAAGAAGCCCTGATGATGGGCTTCAAGCCGCTGGTCTACGGCAACATGAAGGGCTACCTGAACCATGACCCATCGCCCGAAGACATGGCGTACTGGGCCAAGCGCCAGGGCATCAGCGTGGACCAGACGACGTCCTTCACCGACGGCACCAAGGTGCAGATCGAGCAAGTGGTCGTTGGAAATGGACTCGGGGCGACCATCACGCGGCAAGGTCTCGAAGGGCTGGCTTCCACCAACCTGAACGAGACGGGTAATCTGCTCGGGCTGATGGCGGAGCGAGTCGGCCAGCCGCTCGTTGACTATGTGATTCCCGCGGGCTACCCCGCCGGCGGGGTATTCCTGGTTTGCCAGCATGACGAGAACCAACAGGCGGCGTTGGAGTATTTCAAGCTCGGCCCCGGCCCGTTCTACACACTGGTTCGCCCGTTTCACCTGTGCTCGCTGGAGGTTGGCAAGACGGTGCGCCGCGTGCTCAACGGGGGCGGTGTGCTGCTCAACAATTCGACGACTCCAACGCTCGGCGTCGGCGCGATCGCCAAGCGTGCAATGCGGGCGGGTGAGCTGATCGAACGCGGCATCGGCGGTTTCCAGTTCCGCGGCGAGGCGGTCAGGCTCGATGACGAGCCGGACCATGTCCCGATCGGCCTGCTGCGCAAGACCGCGCTGAAACGCGCTGTCGAGCCGGGCCAGCTGATCACGTTCGACGATGTCGACATCCTGCCCAGCCGCGCGCTGGATATCGTCATGACACAGCGCGCCGTCCGCATTGGAGCATCCGCTCCGGTTCAGCCTCAAGGCGCACCCGATGCCCTCGGAATGGTGGCGATCGGCGGCTGAGCGACACAGCGCGACCTGAGCGAGCAGTGTTCAGCCACCGCATCCTTTCTATTGCGGTAGCAGCCCCTGTCTCGTTGCGCGCTCCCGATCAGGCTCTGCGCATCGACCAGTAGCTGGGCTTGAACAGGTCGCGCTCGCCGAGCACCAGCACACCCACGGCGAACGCCGCGAGCACCAAGGCAATGTAAAGGCAGAGTTGCAGCAGCCCGTGTGGGGCAGGCGCCCAGTGCAGGGCGGCGAATACCGCAGCCGCTGTCGCCACCCAACGTAGCAGCACGCCTGCTGCGATACCGGCAGGCGAGGCGCGGCGTACATAAAGCCCCATGAAAGTCGCTTGCAGAATCGCCCCTGCAGTGAAGGCGAGCGCCAGCCCTTCGGCGCCATAGCTCCGGTAGAGCAATGCGTCGAGCCCCACCGTCAATGCCGAACTGATCAGCGTGATGGCCAGGAACAGCCGCGCCTGATGCTGCGCCAGCAAGACTCGGCCCCACAACAGCGCCAGGCCTTGCGCGGGAAGACCCGCAGCGTAGATCACGACGAGCGAAGCGGTCGCGACGGTTTGGCTGGCGCCGAACTGCCCGCGCTCCAGCAGCACCGAAACCACGGTTTGTGGAAAGGAGCAGAGGGCGACGCTTGCCGGAACCAGGAACAGCAGGGTCGCGAGCAGCCCTTTGCGAACCAGGGCCGCATGCTCGGTATGATTGGTGTCGCTCCAGCTCGAGACGAACCGCGGGAACAGTACCGACAGCACGGACATGGCGTAGAGCGTCAGCGGAATGGTGACGATCCGAAACGCAAAGGACAGCATCGTGATGCTGCCCTCTTCGAGAAAGGAGGCGAACATCCGTTCGGCGAGGATGCAGCCCTGCTGGGCACCAGCCGCCACCAGTACCGGGGCGAAGGCGAGACCAAAGCTGCCGGCGTGGCCGTGCGTCTCGACAGTCCTACCGCCACGCAGGTAGTGGATGCGCCGATGCTGGAGGACGATCAGCGCTAGCTGTGGAAGGAGCATGCCGATAAAAATCACCATGCCCCTCGGCTCGAACAGCAGGATTCCGATGATGGCCCCGGCGTTGAGCAACACGGTGCGCGTCATCGGCATGATGAAAATCTCGTCCATGTTCAGCAATGCGCCTTGGCAGTAGAGCACTGCCTGCACCGCGACGAGCAGCGCGCCGACGCAGAACACCAGCTGGCCCGCCGACACCTGCGCGTCTGACCAGCCCGGTGCCAGGAGATTGAGTAGCCAGTAACTGGTGAGAATGGCCAGCCCGCTGGTGCCGATGCCGATCAGGGTTACGCGCCAGTAGAGCCATCGGCCAACCGTTTCGAACAAGGCTTGGGATTGACTGCGTAATCGCTGCAGATAGGGAATCATCGCGTCGCGCAGGGCGAGGCCGAGGAAGTTTTCAAAGAACAGCGGCAGGATGAGCGCAACGAATATAAGGTCCGCTTCCCAGCTCAGACCGAAGGCCCGGGCGATGAACAGGTCGCGTAGAAAACCGAGTAGAAAGCTGGCGACAGTCAACGCCAGGATGACCAGTGATGCATTCATTCCTTGATCCTGTGCAGGCCGGGGATGTCAGGCCTGGTAAAGCGGAGCGTGTGCTCGTGCGCCGGCACCGGGACAGTTCCTTGGTCGCTAGCCGGCTGCGCCGGCGAACGTTACATAGACTGAAAGGCCTTGGCATGGTTCCAGGCGCTTGCGCACCGGTCTGGGCGATCTGTCACGTGTCGATACGTAAAAATGCCGTAAATCCACTTTGCGAGCGACGCGCCACTGCTTATGGTTCACGCTCTTTTTCAGGCGAACCGAATTCATGTCAGAGGCAAGCACTTCTTCGGCGTCCGTGCGGCGTTGGTTGATCGTGGGACTGGTGCTCATCGCGATCGTCGTTCTGGTCTGGTGGATGTGGCCCAGCGCTGCGGAGCAGCCTCAGCAGGGCGCGCGCGGTCGCCCCGGGTTCGGCGCGTTCGGTGGTGCTACGCCGGTGCGTGTCGCGACGGTGGAGCAAGGGACTTTCGAGGTCTATGAAAAGGCGCTCGGAACCGTCACGCCGCTTAATACCGTGAACGTACGCAGTCGGGTCGCTGGCGAGCTGGTAGACGTGAAATTCGAAGAAGGCCAGCGTGTCTCGGAAGGCGACCTGCTTGCGGTCATCGATCCGCGCCCTTATGAGGTGGCACTGCAGCAGGCGGAAGGCACGTTGCGCCAGAACCAGGCGCTGTTGAAGAACGCGCAGGTCGACCTGGAGCGTTACCGTGGGCTGTTCGATCACGACAGCATCGCCAAGCAGACCCTCGATACCCAGCAAGCGCTGGTCAATCAGTACCAGGGCACCATTGCGACCAACCTGGCGGCCGTCAACGAGGCGAAGCTGAACCTGGCCTTCACGCAAATCCGAGCGCCCATCGATGGTCGGGTCGGTTTGCGGCAGTTGGACAAGGGCAACCTGGTCAGCGCCAATGACACGACGCCACTGGTGGTGATCACCCAGACCCAGCCGATGGCGATTACCTTCACCCTGCCCGAAGGTCAGTTGACACCCGTGCTCACACGCTTTCGTCGCGGAGAGCCCCTCGCGGTGCAGGCCTGGGATCGTGGCGAGCGGGTGCTTTTCGGCGAGGGCGTGCTGGAGAGCCTCGACAACCAGATCGACGCAACGACCGGTACCCTGAAGCTCAAGGCGCGTTTCGACAACGAGGCGGAACTGCTGATCCCCAACCAGTTCGTCAACGTGCGCCTGCGCGTGGAAACGCTCGATAACGCCGTGCTCATGCCGTCGGCCGCCTTGCAGTTCGGTTCCCGCGGCAATTTTGCCTATGTCGTGGGAGACGATTCGAAAGTTGCGCTGCGCCTCGTCGAGGTCGGGCCGAGCGATGGCGAAAAGGTGGTGATCACCAGCGGCCTGACGGCAGGCGATCGGGTAGTCATGGAAGGGACCGACCGCCTGCGCGATGGTGCCGAGGTCGAAGTGGTCGACCGCGAACAGCTCGAGCGCCAGGCCGCAGAGAACCCGAAGGTCGAAACGCAGGGAAGTGAGGAGGGCCGGCGGCAGGACCAAGGCCAGGGGCGCCCGTCGCGATGAATATTTCGCGGTTGTTCATCCTGCGGCCGGTCGCGACCACGCTGACCATGGTCGCGATTTTCCTGGCCGGCCTGATTGCCTACCGGCTGCTACCGGTTGCGGCCTTGCCTCAGGTGGACTACCCGACCATCCGCGTCATGACGCTTTACCCAGGGGCCAGCCCGGAGGTCATGACCAGCGCCGTGACGGCACCGCTCGAGCGCCAGTTCGGTCAGATGCCCGGGCTGACGCAGATGTCGTCGACCAGCTCTGGTGGCGCCTCGGTCATTACCCTGCGATTTTCGCTTGAGGTCGAACTGGATGTTGCCGAGCAGGAAGTCCAGGCGGCCATCAACGCGGCGGACAACCTGTTGCCCAGCGACCTGCCGGCCCCCCCTGTCTACAACAAGGTCAATCCGGCCGATACGCCGGTCATGACCTTGGCCGTGACATCCGAAGGTCTCGCCCTGCCGCAACTGCATGACCTGGTCGACACGCGCATGGCGCAGAAGCTTGCCCAGATCAGCGGCGTCGGCATGGTCAGCATCGCCGGCGGGCAACGACCGGCAGTGCGCATCCAGGTCAATCCCGAGGCGCTGGCTTCCTATGGGCTGTCGCTGGCCGACGTCCGATCCCTGGTGACCAGCTCCAACGTGAACCAGCCAAAGGGCAATTTCGACGGCCCGACGCGGGTCTCGATGCTCGATGCCAACGACCAGCTCAAGACGCCTGAAGAGTATGCCGAGCTGATCCTGGCGTACCAGGATGGCGCCGCGTTGCGGTTGAAGGATGTCGCGCAGATCAGTGCGGGCGCGGAAAACGAGCGGCTCGCTGCCTGGGCGAACCAGAGTCAGGCTGTTCTGCTCAACATCCAGCGCCAGCCAGGTGCGAACGTCATCGAGGTGGTGGAGCGCATCCAGGCGTTGCTGCCCGAAGTCCAGGCCAGCATGCCGGCAGGCCTGGACGTGGTGGTACTGACCGACCGAACCCAGACCATCCGAGCAGCGGTAACTGACGTCCAGCACGAATTGATGCTGGCCACGGTGCTGGTCGTATTGGTCACTTTTCTGTTCCTCAAGAAATTCTCGGCCACGATTATCCCGTCGATCGCGGTGCCGCTGTCGCTCGTCGGCACCTTTGCGGTCATGTACCTGGCTGGCTTTTCGCTGAACAACCTCACGCTGATGGCGCTGACCATCGCGACCGGCTTCGTCGTCGATGACGCCATCGTCATGCTGGAAAACATCGCACGCCACGTGGAAGAGGGCGAGACACCGCTGCAGGCGGCGCTCAAGGGTGCCAGGCAGATCGGCTTCACACTGATCTCGCTGACGCTGTCGTTGATCGCGGTACTGATCCCGCTGCTGTTCATGCAGGACGTGGTGGGGCGGTTGTTCCGCGAGTTCGCCATCACGCTGGCCGTGGCGATCCTGATCTCGCTGGTGGTGTCGCTGACGTTGACGCCCATGATGTGCGCCAAGCTGCTCAAGCCAGCCTCCAAGGACGAGACCAGGCCGGATTGGGTGGAGCGCCTGATCGGCGGCTACTCGCGCTGGCTGACCTGGGTGCTGCGGCACCAGACGCTGACGCTGCTCGTCGCGGTCGGTACGCTGGCCTTGACCGTGGTGCTCTATTTGGCCGTGCCCAAGGGCTTCTTTCCGGTGCAGGACACCGGCGCAATCCAGGGAATCAGCGAGGCGCCGCAGTCCATTTCCTTCCGTGAGATGAGCGTCAGGCAGCAATCATTGGCTGACGTGATCCTGGCCGATCCGGCGGTCGAGAGCCTGTCCTCCTACATAGGGGTGGACGGTGACAACGTGACCCTCAACAGCGGCCGACTGCTGATCAAGCTCAAACCGCACGCCGAGCGTGACGTCACCGCCAGCGAGGTCATCGATCGGCTGCGGCCCGAGCTGGCACGGCTACCGGGCATCGAGCTGTACATGCAGCCCGTGCAGGATCTGTCGATCGAGGACCGGGTGAGCCGCACCCAGTTCCAGTTCAGTCTGGAGTCGCCCGATATCACATTGTTGCAGGAGTGGACGCCTCGGCTGGTCGAAGCCTTGCGCGATCAGCCTGAACTGACCGACGTAGCCAGCGACCTGCAGAGTGACGGCCTGCAGATCTACCTCGACATCGACCGAGACGCGGCCGCGCGGCTTGGCATCGAGGTATCGGCCATCACCGATGCACTTTACGATGCCTTCGGCCAGCGACAGATCTCGACCATCTTCACCCAGGCCAGCCAGTATCGGGTGGTGCTGGAGGCTGAGGCGGCCAACCGGCTTGGTGCGCAGGCGCTCGAACAGATTTTCGTCCAGAGCGAGGGCGGTACGCCTGTCAGGCTGTCGAGCCTGGCGACGCTGCAGCAACGCAACGCGCCGTTGCTGATCAACCACATCGGGCAGTTCCCGGCGGTCACTCTGTCGTTCAACCTGGCCGATGGCGTCTCGCTGGGGCATGCGGTGGAGGTGATCGAACGCGTCGAACAGGAAATCGGCCTGCCAGCCGGCATCCAGACCCGTTTCCAGGGCGCTGCCGAGGCCTTCCGCGCGTCGCTGTCGAGTACGCTGCTGCTGATTCTGGCGGCCGTGGTGACCATGTACATCGTGCTCGGAGTGCTCTACGAGAGCTACATCCACCCGATCACCATCCTCTCGACGCTGCCCTCGGCAGCGGTAGGCGCCTTGCTGGCGTTGCTGCTGACAGGCAACGATCTGGGACTGATCGCGATCATCGGCATCATCCTGCTGATCGGCATCGTGAAGAAGAACGCGATCATGATGATCGACTTCGCCCTCGAGGCTGAGCGCAACCAGGGCATGAGCCCGGCGGATGCCATCTATCGCGCCGCCTTGTTGCGCTTCCGCCCGATCCTCATGACCACCATGGCCGCGCTCTTCGGCGCCATTCCGCTGATGCTGGCCTCGGGCTCCGGGGCCGAGCTTCGGCAGCCGTTGGGTCTGGTACTGGTCGGCGGGCTGCTGCTGAGCCAGCTGCTGACGCTGTTCACCACCCCGGTGATCTACTTGTTTTTTGATCGGTTGGGGAATCGGTTTGCCCGTAAGGGCGCAGTGGAGCAGGAGGCGAGCGCATGACCGCGTCGAAAAAGCGCCGGAGACAGGGGACCGAACGAAACGCCGAAAGCCGCCACCTCTGCTGCCGTCATCCAGCCTTTAGCCAGTGGCTTCCAGCGGCCTCAGCGCGATGAACCTGTCCGCCCCTTTCATAGCCCGCCCCGTGGCGACGATGTTGCTGAGCCTGGCGATCCTCTTGCTCGGCGGCGTCAGCTTCGGGTTATTGCCGGTATCGCCGCTACCGAACATGGACTTTCCGGTCATCACCGTGCAGGCGAGCCTGCCCGGGGCCAGTCCGGAAATCATGGCTTCGAGCGTCGCGACACCGCTCGAGCGCTCGCTGGGCAGCATTGCCGGGGTCAGCCAGATGAGCAGTCGCAGCAGCCAGGGGACGACGCGGATCATCATCCAGTTCGACCTGGAGCGCGACATCAATGGCGCGGCCCGGGACGTGCAGGCAGCGATCAATGCCGCGCGCAACCTGCTGCCGAGCGGCATGCGCAGCATGCCCACCTATCGCAAGATCAACCCGGCCCAGGCGCCGATCATGGTCCTGTCGCTGACATCCGACGTGCTCGACAAGGGGCAGCTTTACGACATCGGCTCGACGATCCTGGCGCAGAAGCTCTCACAGGTACCAGGTGTCGGCGAAGTGCAGGTCGGTGGCAGCTCCTTGCCGGCCGTCCGCGTCGAGCTTCAGCCGCAGCAGCTGGAGCAATATGGCGTCGCCCTGGACGAGGTACGTCAGACAATCGCTTCGGCGAACGTACGCCGCCCCAAGGGGATGGTCGAGGACGATCACCGGCACTGGCAGGTACAGGCCAGCGACCAGCTGCACGAGGCAGCGGATTATCTGCCGTTGATCATCCGCTACCAGGACGGCGCGGCGTTGCGGTTGCGCGACGTCGCCAAGGTCACCGATGCCGTGGAGGACCGCTACAACGACGGTTTCTTCAACAACGAGCGGGCCGTGCTGCTGGTCATCAACCGTCAGGCCGGCGCCAACATCATCGAAACCATCGAGGGCATCCGCAACGAACTGCCGGCGCTTCAGGCGATCGTGCCAGGCAGCGTCAAGATGAACGTGGCCATGGACCGCTCACCGGTGATCCGCGCGACCCTGCACGAGGCGGAGCGAACCCTGCTGATTGCCGTGGGCCTGGTGGTGCTGCTGGTATTCCTGTTCCTCGGTCGGCTGCGCTCGGCGCTGATTCCGGCGCTGGCGGTCCCGGTGTCGCTGGTCGGCACCTTCGCCGTGATGTACCTGTTCGGCTTCTCGCTCAACGTATTGTCGTTGATGGCGATGATCCTCGCGGCGGGGTTGGTGGTCGACGATGCGATCGTGGTGCTGGAGAACATTGCCCGGCACATCGACGAGGGCGTGCCGCCGATGCGTGCCGCCTATATCGGCACCCGAGAGGTCGGTTTCACCTTGCTGTCGATGAACCTGTCGCTGGTGGTGGTGTTCATCTCGATCCTGTTCATGGGCGGCATCGTCGAACGGCTGTTTCGTGAGTTTTCCATCACCCTGGCGGCGGCGATCCTGGTGTCGTTGCTGGTTTCGCTCACGCTCACACCGATGCTCTGCGCACGCTGGCTGAAGCCGCACCAGCCCGAGAAAGATGGCCGCTTGCAGCGCTGGAGCCACGATGCGCACCAGTGGTTGCTGCGTCATTACGACCGCTCGCTGAGCTGGGCGCTACGTCACCGCCGTATCACGCTGCTCAGCCTGCTGGCGACCATCGGGCTCAACGTCTTTCTGTACATCGAGGTGCCGAAGACCTTCCTGCCGCAGCAGGACACCGGTCAGCTGACCGGTTTCATCCGCGGCGACGATGGCCTTTCGTTCCAGGTCATGCAGCCAAAGATGGAGACCTACCGCAAAGCGGTGCTGGCCGATCCGGCGGTGGAGAGCGTGGCGGGGTTCATCGGCGGGCAGGGTGGAATCAACAATGCTTTCATGATCGTGCGGCTCAAGCCGCTGGCTGAACGCAAGATTTCCGCACAGAAGGTCATCGAGCGCATTCGCGAGAACCAGCCCAAGGTGCCCGGCGGCCGAATGTTCCTGATGGCCGACCAGGACCTGCAGTTCGGCGGCGGTCGCCAGAGCAGTTCGGCCTATTCCTATACGCTGTTGGCCAGCGACCTGGCCGACCTGCGCACCTGGGTCCCGCAGGTCACCCGCGCGCTGATGGCGCTGCCGGAGCTGACGAGTATCGATGCCAACGAAGGCGAGGGTGCTCAGCAGATTAGCCTCAAGGTCGACCGCGATGCGGCGAAACGCCTGGGCGTCGACATGAGCACCGTCACGACGCTGCTCAACAATGCTTTCAGCCAGCGGCAGATCTCGACCATCTACGAGGCGCTCAACCAATACCGGGTCGTGATGGAAGTCGACCCGGCGTACGCCCAGCACCCCGAGGTGCTGGAGCAGGTTCACGTGGTGACCAGCGACGGGCGCCGTGTGCCGCTCGCCGCGTTCGCCCACTACGAGCGGAGCCTGGAGGAGGATGCGGTCAGCCACGACGGGCAGTTCGCCGCGGAAAACATCGATTTCGACCTCGCGCCGGGCGTCAGCCTCGACCAGGCCACGCTGGCTATCGAGCGCGCGATCGCCGCCATTGGCATGCCCAGCGAGGTGCAGGGGCGCCTGGGTGGCACCGGCAGCGCCTTCCAGAGCACGCAGGACAGCCAGCCGCTGATGATCCTGGGCGCTCTGGTTCTCGTGTACATCGTGCTCGGCATTCTCTACGAGAGCTACATCCATCCTCTGACGATCCTCTCGACCCTGCCCTCGGCAGGTGTCGGCGCCTTGCTGGCGATCATCCTGACGCGCGAGCAGTTCAGCCTGATCTCGCTGCTCGGCCTGTTCCTGCTCATCGGGGTGGTGAAAAAGAATGCAATCCTGATGATCGACCTGGCCCTGCAGTTCGAGCGCAATGACGGCCTGTCGCCGGCCGAATCGATCCGCCGTTCCTGCCTGCTGCGCTTCCGGCCCATCCTGATGACGACCATGGCTGCGATCCTCGGCGCCACGCCACTCCTGCTCGATGGAGCCGAAGGTGCGGAGATGCGCCAGCCGCTGGGCCTGACCATCATTGGCGGCCTGGTGCTCAGCCAGATCCTCACGCTCTACACCACGCCCGTGGTCTATCTGTACCTCGACCGCGCACGTCACCGTTTCAACCGCTGGCGAGGTGTGCGCACCGATGCCGCCCTGGAAAACCCGCTATGACCGCTTCGCGCTTCAATTTCACCCTGCGTCCCCTGGCCGTGCTGGTCATGGGGCTTACCCTGGGCGCCTGCACGCTCGGGCCCGACTATCAGCGTCCGGCCGTACCCATTGCCAGCGAGTTCAAGCAGGCCGAGGGCTGGAAGATCGCCGTACCATCCGACGTCCAACAGCGTGGCGATTGGTGGACGCTCTACGGCGACGCTGAGCTCGACGCCCTGGTCGCACGCCTGAACGTGTCCAACCAGAACCTGGCGGCAGCCGAAGCGCAGTACCGCCAGGCTCGCGCGCTGGTGCGCGGTGCCCGCTCGCGACTCTTTCCGACCTTTGGCGCAGGCGCCAGTGCGACCCGGTCCGGTAGCGGCTCGGGCAGCAGTTCGACCGTCACGCAGAGCAGTGGCATCAGCGAGAACTACGATGCCGGCCTGGATGCGTCCTGGGAGCTGGACATCTGGGGGCGTCTGCGCCGTGGCCTCGAGGCCAACCGCGCAAACATGCAGGCCAGTGCCGCCGACCTTGCTGCTGTGCGCCTGAGCCTGCAGTCCGAGCTGGTGCAGACCTATCTGCAGCTGCGTGTCACGGACGAGCAGCAACGCCTGCTCGACCAGACGGTAGCGGCCTACGAGCGATCCCTGCGGCTCACCGAAAACCAGTACCGTGCCGGTATCGTGCCGCGGTCCGATGTGAGCCAGGCGTTGACGCAACTGCGCAGCACCCAGGCGCAGGCGCTCGACGTGCAATGGCAGCGTGCTCAGCTGGAGCACGCCATCGCCGTCCTGGTCGGCGTGCCGCCCTCGGAGCTGAACATCGCCGAGCGGGTCGACATTCCCCGGCTGCCGGAGGTGCCGGTGATCCTGCCATCGGAACTGCTCGAGCGTCGCCCCGACGTGGCAGCGGCTGAGCGGGATGTCATGGCCGCGAATGCGCAGATCGGGGTCGCCGAGGCCGCCTGGTATCCGGACCTGACGTTGAGCGCCAGTGGCGGCTATCGGAACAGCAGCTTCAGTGACCTGATCAGCGTACCGAATCGCTACTGGTCGTTGGGGCCGCAGCTGGCCGTCACGCTGCTGGACTTCGGTGCCCGCCGCGCGGATATGGAGCAGGCCGAAGCCGCCTACGACCAGACCGTGGCCAACTACCGGCAGACGGTGCTCGACAGTTTCCGCGAGGTCGAGGACTCGTTGGTTCAAATGCGCGTACTGGCACGAGAGGCCGTCGTCCAGCAGGAGGCATTGGACGCCGCTCAGGAGTCCCTGCGCCTGATCGAAAACCAGTATCGCGCCGGTACGGTCGACTTCCTGAGTGTCGTCACGGTGCAAACCACGGCGTTGAACAACGAACGGACCAATCTGACCTTGTTGGGTGACAGGCTGATCGCGAGCGTTCAGTTGATTGCCGCGTTGGGCGGAGGGTGGGACGAGGTGTCGCTGGAACAGGAGCCGGCGCTGCGGGCGCCTACGCCCTGATCGTGACAGGGGCAACGGCCCAGGAAATTCCTGGGCCGTATGGCAGGCGGGGTATCAGTTGCGCTGTTTGCGGTTGACCGTCTGCGCCGCTTTGATGATGTCGGCACCGATGTCGGATTCGAATTCCTTCCAGACGGGGCGCATGGCGTCGCGCCAGGCTTCGCGCTGCTCCGGGGTCAATTCGATGATTTCGCTGGTGCCTGCCTTGCGGATTCGCTCGCGGTCGGCTTGGTTGGCTTCCTCGGCAGCACGATTCACCTGATAGGTGACCTCTTCGATGATGCCCTCGAGCTGCGTCCGGATCTGATGCGGAATGGCGAACCAGAATTTGGTGTTGCTCACCAGCATGTAGTCCAGCACACCATGGTTCGTCTCGGTGATGTACGGCTGAACCGTATGCATCTTCTTGCTGTAAATATTCGACCAGGGGTTTTCAGCGCCCTGAACCGTTCCGTTCTGCAGAGCGGAGAAGGTTTCGGCGAACGCGATTTTCTTCGTCGAGGCACCCAGCTGGGCGAACTGCGACTCCAATACCCCGGAAGGCTGAATGCGGAAGGCGAGGCCACTCGCATCGTTTGGCATGCGCAGCGCTTTGGTCGCCGAGAGTTGCTTCATCCCGTTGTGCCAATAGGCCAGACCGGTGATGCCTTGCTTCTCCATCGACAGCAGCAGCTGACGGCCTTTGGCGCGTTTCTGGAAGCGATCGACCGAAGCGAGGTCGTCAAACAGGAAGGGGAGGTCAAAGACCTGCAATTGCTTGGTGTACTGCTCGAACTTGGCCAGCGAGGGCGCAAGTAGCTGGACCTCGTTCTTGGCCAGGGCATCCAGTTCGTCGGCGTCGCCGAAGAGCGTGGAGTTGGGGTAGACCTCGACGGTGACCTGACCTGGCAGGCGTTCCTCGACCAGTTTCTTGAACAACAGGGCGCCTTGGCCTTTGGGCGTGCTCTCGGCGACGACGTGAGAAAACTTGATGACGATGGGTTCAGCTTCGACCGCGGTCGCGGTGAGGGCCAGCACAAGTCCGGCCAGGGTGATGATCGGCTTGATCATGGAGGGCTCTTTGTTCTTGATCGGTTGGCATGACATCCGAATCGGATGCGATTGAGCTTCCGCGACGTTATGCCAAATAAGCCGCATCACAAAAAGTGATTTCGCGCAAAATTCACAACTAACCGAGCGGGACCGGGAACAGATCACATTTTTCGCTGTCCCGCGCAATTGCCTACGCCGGCGAATGCCGGCGTAGAGCGCTCCGTTGATCAGCTACGGTCGACCTGCCAGCCGCCCCCCAGCGCTTTGTACAGCGCGACGACGCCGCGATAGAGCTCAACCTCGGCTTGCGCCTGCGCATCCTCGGCCTGTAACCGCTCGCGCTCGGCGTCAAGCAGCACCAGAAAGTCGGCGGTGCCCTCGCGGTAACGCACCTCGGCCTGTTGCGCCGCGGCCCGGCTGGCGGTGGACTGGCGGATCAGCGCGAGCAGGCGCTCTTGCGTTCGCGAATAATCGGAGAAGGCATTTTCCGACTCCTCGAGCGCCAGCAGCACCTGCTGCTCGTAATTCGCCAGGGCGCCGTCGGCGTCCGCCTCGGCGCCCCGCAGGCGGGCGCGAACGCTGCCCAGGTCGAAGGCGGCCCAGCGAATGCTGGGAGCGACCGACCAAGCCTCTGCCGCGCTGGCACCCAGTTGCGAGCCCCGCCCGGCGATGAACCCCAGGAAGCCGGACAGGCTGACGCGGGGAAAGAGATCGGCAGTCGCGACACCGACATCCGCCGTGGCCGCCGCCAAACGACGCTCCGCGGCGATGACGTCCGGGCGACGGCGCAACAGCTCGCCCGGGTCACCGATCGGCAAGGCCTTGGCGATCGCCGGCAGGTTCCGTGCAGACAGGTCGACGCTCAGCTGGTCGGCGCGCTGGCCGAGCAAGGTGGCGATACGGTTGCGCGCCCGGGTTTGCTGGGCCTGCAGCTGCGGCAGGCTGGCTTCGGTCGACGCCAGTCGCGCGTCGGCACGCAGTACATCGAGTTCGCTGCCGACACCGGCTTCGCGCAGTTGCTCGGTGAGCCGATGCGAGTTGCGCTGGTTGGCCAGGTTCTCCCGCGCAATTCGCTCACGGAGCTGGGCGCCGCGCAATTGCCCGTAGGCGTCCACCAGCTCCGCGACGATACTCACCTGCAATTGATACAGCTCGGCTTCGGCGGCTTCGGTCTGCGCTTCGCTGGACTCGATGCGCCGCTGGATGCGACCGAACAGGTCCAGCTCCCACGCCATGTCCAGGCCCAGGTCGTAGCGTTCGCTGTTGGTGCGCTCGTCCGTGAAGCCCGGCTGTTGCGCTTCTCCGATTTCCGCGCTGGTTCGAGCGGTCACCGTGGGGATCCGGTCATTGGCGGCGTCGTCTCGTATTGACCGCGCGGCGCGCAGGCGAGCGAACGCCACCCGCAGTTCACGATTGTCCGCCAGCGCCTGACCAACCAGGGCGTCCAGCGTCGGGTCCTCGAATTGCCGCCACCAGGCGGCTTCGAATTGCGTGCGGTCGAATGGGTCCGTCGTGGCCCGCTCGATACGGGCCGGCTCCGTTTGCGGCGCTCGGTAGTCCGGGCCGACTGCGCAGGCGCTCAGGGCCACGGCAATAGCGAGCAGCAGCGGGGTGGTGACAATGGCCTTCATGCATGAGCCTCCTTCAGTACAGCCTTTTTCTCCTCGCGCCGTTCGACGAAGGCGCGGATCACCAGATAGAACACGGGGGTTAGCAGCAGACCGAAGAAGGTCACCCCGAGCATCCCGCTGAACACCGCGACGCCCATGGCATGGCGCATCTCCGCACCGGCCCCGGTGGAGATCACCAGCGGCACCACACCCATGATGAAGGCGAAGCTGGTCATCAGGATCGGCCGCAACCGCAGGCGGCAGGCTTCGAGCACGGCGGCCAGGCGGTCCATGCCTTCTTCCTGCTTGTCCTTGGCGAACTCGACGATGAGGATCGCGTTCTTGCACGCCAGGCCCACGAGTACGATCAAGCCGATCTGGGTAAATACGTTGTTGTCGCCTCCCGACAGAATCACCCCGGTGATCGCCGAGAGCAGCGTCATGGGGACAATCAGGATCACCGCCAGCGGCAGACTCCAGCTTTCGTACTGCGCAGCCAGCACCAGGAAGGCAAGCAGCACGCAGAGCGGGAAGACGAAGATCGCCGTGTTGCCCGCCAGAATCTGCTGGTAGGTCAGCTCGGTCCACTCGAACGTCATGCCGTTGGGCAGCTCGTTGCGCAGCAGCCGTTCCATGGCGGCCTCGGCCTGGCCGGAGCTGTAGCCCGGTGCGGCGGCGCCGTTGATTTCCGCGGTCAGGAAGCCGTTGTAGTGCATCACGCGATCAGGCCCCGCGCTGTCGCTGACCTTGACGAAGGTCGACAGCGGGACCATCTCGCCGCGGTCGTTGCGTACCTTCAGCTGCCCAATCTGCTCGGGCGTGAGGCGAAACTTCTGCTCGGCCTGCACATTGACCTGGTAGGTGCGCCCGAAGCGATTGAAGTCGTTGGCGTACAGCGAACCGAGGTAGACCTGCATGGTGTCGAAGATCTGGTCGATCGCCACGCCATGGGTCTTGGCCTTCTCACGATCGATGTCGGCATCCACCTGCGGCACGTTGACCTGATAGCTGGTGAACAGCCCCGCCAGCTCCGGATAGTCGGCGCTCTTGGCGATGACGTTCTGCACCTGCTTGTACAGCTCCTCGTAGCCGAGGTTGCCACGGTCCTGCACCTGTACGCGGAACCCCCCGATGGTGCCCAGACCCTGCACGGGCGGCGGCGGGAAGATCGCGATGAAGGCATCCTGAATCTGTGCAAACTGGCCGTTCAGATCCGCCGCAATGGCGTTCGCCGACAGCGACGGGTCCTTGCGCTCGTCGAAGGGCTTGAGCGGGGTGAAGACGATGCCGCTGTTCGGGCTGTTGGTGAAGCCGTTGATCGACAGGCCCGGGAACGCCACGGTGTTCTCCACGCCGGGATGCTCCGCGGCGATCTGCGACATGCGCTTGATGACGTCTTCGGTACGGTCCAGCGTGGCGGCGTCCGGCAGTTGGGCGAACGCGACCAGGTACTGCTTGTCCTGCGGCGGCACGAAGCCGGTCGGTGTACTGGCGAAACCCATGTAGCCGAGTCCGACCAGGCCGACATAGATCACCAGCGCGATGCCGCTGCCGCGCAGAATGCGCCGTACCGCACCGACGTAGCCATGGCTGGCGCGATCGAAGACGCGGTTGAAGGGACCGAACAGCCAGCGACCGAACAGCCTGTCCAGCAGCCGCGAAAAGCCGTCCTTGGGGGCGTCGTGGCCACGCAACAGTGCGGCGGCGAGGGCAGGGGAAAGCGTCAGCGAGTTGAACGCGGAGATTACGGTCGAGATGGCGATGGTCAGCGCGAACTGCTGATAGAACTGCCCGGTCAGGCCGGAGATGAACGCCGTCGGGATGAACACGGCACAGAGCACCAGGGCGGTAGCGATGATCGGTCCGGTCACTTCCTTCATGGCCTGCTTGGTCGCCTCCACCGGCGACTTGCCCAGACCAATGTTGCGCTCGACGTTTTCCACCACGACGATGGCGTCGTCCACCACGATACCGATCGCCAGCACCAGACCGAACAGCGACAGTGCGTTGAGCGAAAAGCCGAGCAAGTGCATGACGGCAAAGGTGCCAATCAGCGAAACGGGCACGGCAGCGAGCGGAATGATCGAGGCGCGCCAGGTTTGCAGGAACAGGATGACCACCAGCACCACCAGCACGATGGCTTCGAGCAGGGTATGAACCACCGCTTCGATGGAACCACGCACGAAAATGGTCGGGTCATAGACGATTTCATAGTCGACCCCCTGCGGGAAATCCTTTTTCAGTTCGGCCATGCGTGCACGAACCGAGTCCGAAATTTCGATGGCGTTGGAACCGGGGCGCTGGAACACCGGAATGGCAACCGCGGGCTGGTTGTTTAGCAACGAACGCAGCGCGTACTGGCTGGAGCCCAGTTCGACACGTGCGATGTCCCGCAGACGGGTGATTTCGCCATCGCTGCCGGCGCGAATGATGATGTTCTCGAACTCATCCTCGGTGACCAGGCGGCCCTGGGTATTGATCGACAGCTGGAAGTCGGTCGCACCGGGGGCGGGCGGCGCACCCAGCGCACCGGCGGCGACCTGGCGGTTCTGCTCGCGAATGGCGTTGACCACGTCGGTCGCGGTCAGGTTGCGCGAAGCGACCTTGTTCGGATCGAGCCAGACGCGCAGTGAATAGTCACCCATGCCGAACAGCTGCACGTCGCCGACGCCATCCAGGCGCGCCAGCTCGTCTTTCACGTTGATCGCGGCGTAGTTCGACAGGTACAGCATGTCGTAGCGGTTATCCGGCGACGTCAGGTGCACCACCATGGTCAGGTCGGGTGAAGCCTTGTCCACAGTCACACCGAGCCGCTGCACTTCGGTCGGCAGCGTGGGCATCGTCCGCGTAACCCGGTTCTGCACCTGCACCTGGGCATTGTCCAGGTCGGTGCCCAGCGCGAAGGTGATGGTCAGGTTCAGCTTGCCGTCGGCTGTCGCCTGGGAAGACATGTAGAGCATGCCCTCGACGCCGGTGATGGCCTGTTCCAGCGGCGAGGCGACGGTTTCCCCGATGACCTTGGGGTTGGCGCCGGGGAAGTTCGCCCTGACGACGACCGTTGGCGGGACCACCTCGGGGTATTCGCTGATCGGCAGCTGGAACAACGAGATGGCGCCGCCGATGAGGATCACCAGGGACAGCACCGCCGCGAAGATCGGCCGCTGAATGAAGAATTGCGAGAAATTCATGACGCACTCCGGGGAAGAGGGCGCGCCGGACGCGCCCTGACGGAATCGGATGGTGTTGTTGCGCCGTGGCGCGGAATCGAGGACTTGCGCGGGGCTCAGCTGCTAGGGCGACGCGCGACGTTGCGATCGACGACCTCGGTCTTGAAGGCAGCCGTGATGGCGCGGTTCTGTTCCTTGAGCGCAGCCAGGGTGTCGGCGTCGGCCATGGGGACTGTTTCCGGTGTCACCGGGCTGCCTGGGCGAACCCGCTGCAGGCCGTTGACGACGATGGTCTCGCCTTCGGCCAGGCCATTGCGCACGATGCGCAGCCCTTCAAGCTTCGGTCCGAGCTCGACGGCGCGATAGCTGACCTTGCCGTCTTCCTCGAGCACCAGGACGAACTTCTTCCCAAGGTCGGTTCCTACGGCGACGTCCTTGATCAGCACGGCGTCATAGGTGGCACTGCCGACCAGCTTCAAGCGCGCATAGAGGCCGGGGGTGAAGCTGCCGTCACGGTTGTCGAACACCGCACGGCCACGAATGGTGCCGGTGCGCGGGTCGACCTGGTTGTCGACGAAGTCCATATGGCCCAGGTGCGGATGACCCTCTTCGTCGGAGAGACCGAGGTACACGGGCGTTTCGTCGCCGCGCGAGCCGTTGCGGGCCAGTTCGCGATACTTCAGGTAGGTACGCTCATCCGCCTCGAAATAGGCATACACCTTGTCGGTGGACACCAGGGTGGTGAGCAGGGCTTCACCGGCGTTGACGAGGTTGCCCGCCGTGATCATCGCGCGGCCGACGCGACCATCGATGGGGGCGGTGACACGGGTGAAACCAAGGTCCAGCCTGGCGGCCTCCAGTTGCGCCTGAATGGCGGCCACGGCGGATTTCGCTTCGCTGGCGGCACTGACACGGGCGTCGGCCAGCTCCGCGGAGATGGCATTGTTGGCGCGCAGCCGCTCGCCGCGCTCGGCCTCGCTGGCGGTCCGACGCTGAGTCGCCAACGCCTGTTGCAGTTCGGCCTGCAGGCGTTTCACCTCGGCTTCGAACGGACGTGGGTCAATCTGGAAGAGCAGGTCGCCCTTGTTGACCAGTTCACCCTCCTCGAAGGCGACCTTGTCGATGAAGCCGGACACCCGCGGGCGAATCTCGACCGATTCCGGGGCTTCGAGGCGCCCGGTCAGTTCGTCCCATTCGGTTACCTGTTGTTCGATGACCTGGGCGACGCTGACGGCCGGTGGAGGCGGCGCTGCAGCCTCGGTTGCTTCCGGCGATCGTCCGCATGCGCTGATCAAGGCTGCGACGACCGCAACCAGTGGATAACGCAAGGCTTTGAGTGAACGTTCCATGCTTGACTCCAGAAATCGCTTTTTTATCGATGGCGTGGAGTGTGCGTGGCGCGGGACCAATGCAGAAATCGAACGAGGCGAATGTAAATATCATCCGCGATGATGTTGCAGGGTTTTTCATTGATGGCCAGTGCGATGGGGTTGGCCGCAGAGCTGAGTTCATCAAAAGGCGGGCGCGAGGGCGCAGGCCCCGAGTCGAACGTCGGGACGTTATTCCACGAGCGGATTAGCGCTGAGTTCCGGCAGGGGCGATCTTGTTTTACAGACTGTCCGGGTCACCGACGAACATCTGGATCCGCGAACGCAACCAGCGTTCGGCCGGGTCGTTGTCCTGCGCGCCGCTCCAGGCCATGGACAGTTCGAAATCCTGACTGGTCTCGAAAGGCAGCGGCTCGGCCCGCACGCCGCCGCGTGCGGCAAGGGCCTCGGCGGCATAGTCGGGCACCGTTGCAACCAGATCGGTGCCGGCCAGCAGGCTTGCCAGACCGTTGAACTGGGGGACGGCCAGCACCACCTTGCGCTTGCACCCGTGCAGCGCAAGTTCCTCGTCGATGTAGCCATTGAGGTCACCCGCGAAGGACACCATGGCATGCGGACGGGCGCAGTAGTCTTCCATGGTCATGCGCCCCGGAATGCTGTCGGCGCGGAGGAGCATCGGTTTCGGCCGACGCAACACCTTGCGCTTGGCGTTGGCGGGTAGCTCCTCGGTGTAGCAGACACCCACCGAAATCTCCCCGGACGCGAGCAAGCCCGGCATCAGCAGATAGTTCGCGCGCCTTACCACCAGCACCACGCCCGGCGCTTCGGCGCGAATACGGCGAAGCATCTGCGGCAGCAGAGCGAATTCCACTTCGTCAGTCAGGCCGATGCGAAACACCAGCGTGCTGGTAGCCGGGTCGAAGGTCGCCGCGCGGCTGACGGCGGTGGAAATCGAATCGAGCGCTGGAGACAGCAACCCGGCGATCTCCTGCGCGCGGGCGGTCGGCTCCATGCTCCGCCCGGTGCGTACGAACAACGGATCGTCGAACAGCGTACGAAGGCGGGCGAGGGCAGCGCTGATGGCGGGCTGCCCGAGAAAGAGCTTTTCCGCTGCACGCGTCACGCTGCGCTCGTGCATGAGCGTTTCGAAGACGATCAGCAGATTCAGGTCTACACGGCGAAGATCGTTGCGGTTCATGCCATTCACTTCATGCTGGGGTCAGCCTGGGAATGCGGCTAACCTTCAAGGTGTGCGCCTGCATTCTAGACACAACCATGAGGCCGGAGCATGTCCATTTCCGCTTTGCAAATGCATAAACCTGCACGGGTTGGTTTGGCATTACATACACACCATCATCATTCCTGTGCATGGCAACTATCGAACGGAATGCGGTATCGGCGGCTGGAGTTGTGCCAGCGGTGCAGATAGAGTCACAAACACAGTAGTAACCGAGGGGTCTTCTCCATGTCCCGCATCATCCGTTTTCACCAGTTCGGCCCAGCCGAAGTGCTGCGCTACGAGCAGCGGGACACGCCGCGCCCGGGGCCGGGCGAAGTGCTGGTTGGCGTGAACGCCATTGGGGTCAGCTGGAACGACGTGCTCTGGCGACAGAATCTCGCGCCTCGCAAGGCTCAGCTGCCGGCCGGGCTTGGTAGCGAAATCGCCGGCGAAGTTCTGGCGGTAGGGGACGACGTGGACGGTTTCGCCGTTGGTGACCGGGTCGCGAGCTTTCCCGGACACGATCTCAACCAATATCCGCTGTATGCCGAGCAGGCGCTGTTGCCCTTTACCTCGCTTGTTCACTATCCCGAGGTGCTCAGCCCCACCGAGGCCTGCGTACATTACACGCCGGCGCTGGTGGCCTATTTCGCGCTGGTTGAATTGGCGCAACTGGAGCCGGGGCAGCATGTGCTGGTCACCGAAGCCAGGCACTGCACCGGGCCAACCGCCGTTCAGCTGGCAAAAGCGCTGGGTGGGCGAGTGATCGCCACCTGCGATACCTCCGAGGATCGCGATTACCTGCGTGAAATGGGCGCCGAGACGGTGATCGCCACTGAGGAAGAGGACCTCGTTGGCCGTTTGCAGAAAATTACCGGCGGCTCCGGCGTGGAGGTGGTTCTCGACGGGTGTGGCGGATCGCGGATGAAGCTGCTGGGTGATGTCATCGCTCCGCGCGGCAAGCTCATCCTCTATGGCCTCAACGGCGGTAACGAAACGGCATTTCCGGCTTGCGCGGCGTTCCAGAAGAACTTCAAGTTCTTCCTGCACTGCCTCTGCGATTTCACCGGGCAACCGGAACTGGGCATCGAGCAGAATTGCCAGGCGCTGGAGCGCGCGCTGCGGCACATCAACCAACTGACCGCCGACCGGCTCGTTACTCCGCAGGTCGATCGCGTATTCGGTTTCGACGAGGTGGTGGCCGCCCACGCATACGTCGAAAGCGGCGTGCCCCGCGGACGGGTCGTGATGCGCGTGGATTGACTGAATCGGCAACAGTGCCGCCCCGTAACGGACCCCGCCTAGCGCGGGGTTTCTGTTTTTCAGGTGACTGATCCCACCTGCTGGAAGGGCGTCGCCTTCGAGCGGGTGTGCAGGTGTTGGGTCAATTCCTCTGCGTCGTCGGCGCTGGCGAGCTCACCGTCGTTGAAGAACGCGAGCCAGCCACCGCGTCGCTGGCGGCGCGCCGAAACTCTTGCTCGCCCCACCGCCGTACGCTATGGCGAACGCTCAGCAATGCGGCCGCATCCATGGCCCCTCTCATCGCGCGGCCGAAACTTTTCGCGGCGCGGCCAAGTCCTCCGAAGACATTCATCACTCCATTGGCGAGGCGAATTCATGTCCGACGAGAACCAGACACTCCCACCACAACAGCAACCTGAACCTGGCAAGGAAGGGGAAATGAATCCACGTCCGGAATACCGAGGCGAGGATTACAAGGCGGCTGGCAAGCTGCAGGGCAAGGTCGCGATCATCACCGGCGGCGACAGTGGCATTGGCCGCTCGGTGGCCGTGCTGTTCGCGAGAGAAGGTGCTGACGTGGCGATCCTATACCTCGACCAGCATCAGGATGCCGAGCAGACCCGCAAGGTCGTGGAGGAGCATGGCCGTCAGTGCCTGACCTTCGCCGGTGACGTGGCGGATCGGAGCGTGTGCGACAAGGTCATCAACGAAACCCTGGGCAAGTTCGGCAAGCTGGATATCCTGGTCAACAACGCCGCCGAGCAGCACCCGCAGAAGTCCTTCGAAGACATCCCGCCGGAGCAGTGGGAGAAGACCTTTCGCACCAACGTCTTTGGCATGTTTCAGATGACCCAGGCCGCGCTGCCGCATCTGAAGGCAAGTGCCTCGATCATCAACACCAGTTCGGTCACGGCCTACAAGGGCAATCCGATGCTGATCGACTACAGCTCGACCAAGGGCGCCATCGTCGCCTTTACCCGGGCGCTGTCGATGAGCCTTGCCGAGCGGGGGATCCGCGTCAATTCCGTCGCGCCGGGTCCGATCTGGACACCGCTCATCCCATCGACCTTCGACGCGGACAAGGTTGCCGAATTCGGCGCCAACGTCCCCCTCAAGCGCCCCGGTCAGCCGGACGAAGTGGCACCGGCCTACGTGTATCTCGCCAGCAGCGACGCCTCGTACGTCAGTGGTCAGGTGATCCACGTGAACGGTGGCACGGTGGTGAACGGCTGAACCCGGCCCAATCAGGAGAACGCTCATGCCTCGCACGATCTGGAAGGGTGCGGTCAGTTTCGGTCTGGTGCATATCCCCGTCGCGCTGGTTCCGGCGACGACACGGCAAGGCATCGACTTCGACTGGCTCGACAAACGCAGCATGGATCGCGTCGGTTACAAGCGCATCAACAAGACGACCGGCGAAGACATCGACAGCGAGAACATCGTCAAGGGGGTCGAGTACGAGAAGGGGCACTACGTCGTGATCAGCGATGACGAGATCAAGGCAGCCCACCCCAAGGCGACACAGACGGTGGACATCATTGCTTTCGTCGATGCCAAGGACATCTCCTTTCTGTACATCGATACGCCGTACTACCTCACGCCGGACCGACGAGGCGAAAAGGTCTACGCGCTGCTGCGTGAAACCCTGATCCAGACCGGCAAGGTCGGCATCGCCAACGTCGTGCTGCGCAACAAGCAGCACCTGGCGGTGGTGATGCCGCTGGGCAAGGCGCTGGTGATGAACACCCTGCGCTGGGCCGACGAGGTGAGAGGCGTCGAATACCTCGAAATGAAGGATGAGGCGCTCAACGCGGAACTCAATCCACGTGAACTGGACATGGCCAAACGCCTGGTCGAAGACATGAGCGAGGAATGGGACCCGGCCCAATACAAGGACACCTTCCAGGATCAGATCATGGATCTGGTCGAGACCAAGGCGCGCGAAGGCAAGCTGGAAGCGGTCGGCGGGCCGGAAGAATCGGTGGATCGACGCTCGGCGGATGTCATCGATCTTACTGAACTGCTCAAGCGCAGCCTCGCCGGCAAATCGGCGAAGAAACCGGCGCCGGAAGAGGCGTCCGACAACGAGGATGAGGACGAAGAACGGGCGTCACCAACCCGGCGCTCGACGAGCAAGGCGGCTTCGAACAAGAAGGCTCCGGCCAAATCCACGGCCAGCAAAGCCAGCGCCAGCAAATCGACTACCAGCAAGACAACCACGCGCAAGACCAGCACGAGCAAATCCAGCAGCAAGAAGGCCAGTTGACCCGACGAGGAGGCTGCATGCCTGCAAAGACCGGCAAGAGCCGCCCCGACGTGGGCGGCATCGGTATCAGCAATCCCCAGCGGGTCATCGACTCGCACAGTGGCGCCACCAAGCTGCAGCTCGCGCAATACTACCTCGCGGTCGGTGAATGGCTGGTGCCGCAACTGGCCGGGCGGCCCCTGTCCATCGTGCGTGCACCGGATGGGGTCGAGGGCGACAGCTTCTTTCAGCGGCACTGTGGCCGGCTGAAGATGCCGCACATGAAGGTGCTGCCCAAGTCGCTCGACCCGGAACATGCGCGTCTGATCCAGGCCGATAGCGTGACGGCAGTGGTCGAGGCGGCGCAAATGGGCACGGTCGAATTCCATACCTGGAACGCTCACAGCGACCGTATCGACCGGCCGGACCGCGTGGTCTTCGACCTCGATCCCGACCCCGAACTGCCTTGGGAGAAGATGGTCGAGGCGACCGGCCTGACGCTGGACCTGCTCGACAGCCTGGGACTGCGTGCTTTCATCAAGACCAGTGGCGGCCGCGGCATGCATGTGGTCGTGCCCATCGACCGGCGCAGCAGCTGGGATTGCGTCAACGAGTTCGCCCGCGGCGTCACCGTTCGGCTGGCCAAGGAGTCGCCTGAGCGAATCGTGGCCAAGATGGGGCCGAAAAACCGGATCGGCAAAATCTTCGTCGATTACCTGCGCAACCAGCGTGGCGCCAGCACCGTCGCGGCCTACTCAGCGCGCGCCAGGCCTGGGTTGCCGGTCTCGATGCCCGTGCGTCGCGACGAGCTGGGTAGCCTCGGCGCGGCGAACCGCTGGAACATCCTCAACGCCCACGAGCGCCTGGATGCCCTTGAACATGACCCCTGGGCCGACTACGGCTCGACCCGCCAATCGCTCTCCAGCCGCCTGTTGGCGTCGCTCGGCAGTCGCGAATGATGGCGAAAACTTTCCTTCGCCGATTCCTCAGCTAGCCTTACAGAAGCGCAGCCGACATGCGCCTGCCTCATCACGCTGGAGGAACCATCCTAGAGCGGGTGGAGTCGATTGTTGCGATGAGGCAGACATAATAAGTAGCAGGAGATACCGATGACCGTGCGAGTATCCCGGCGACAGTTCCTGAAGTTCGGTGCAGCCGGAATTGGCGCATCGAGCATGGCAATGATGGGATTTGCGCCTGATGAAGCCGTTGCGTCGATACGTCACTTCAAACTGACCGGCGCCAAAATAACCCGCAACATCTGCACCTATTGTTCAGTGGGCTGCGGCATGCTGCTTTACGCGCGTGGAGACGGCTCGGCCAACGTGGTCGACGAGATCTACCACGTCGAAGGCGACCCGGATCACCCGGTCAGTCGCGGTTCGCTCTGCCCTCGAGGCGCGGGCGTGCTGGATTTCATCAAGAGCGAATCGCGGGTCAAGTACCCGGAAGTTCGCGAGCCCTACACCAACGAGTGGAAGCGGATCAGCTGGGACGAGGCGTACAGCCGCATCGCCCGGCATATGAAGGACGACCGCGACAGGAATTTCGAGACGCATGACGAGCAGGGCAGGCTGGTCAACCGCTGGATGACGACCTCGATGGTAGCCGCCTCGGCCTGCACCAACGAGACGGCTTATCTGACGCAGAAAATCACCCGCGCACTCGGCATCCTCAAGCTGGACAACCAGGCTCGCGTTTGACACGGACCAACGGTGGCAGGTCTTGCCCCAACATTTGGTCGCGGTGCCATGACGAACCACTGGACCGACATTGCCAACGCCAATGTCATCCTGTCCATGGGCGGCAATTCCGCTGAAGCACACCCGGTCGGTTTCCGCTGGGTCATCAAGGCCAAGGAGCGCAGCAATGCGATCCTGATCTCCATCGACCCCCGGTTCAACCGAACCACGGCGGTGGCGGATTATCACGCCTGGATCCGTACCGGCACGGACATCGCGTTCCTGGGCGGCTTCATCAATTACCTGATCGAGACCGACCGCTACGCGCACGAGTACGTGCGCGAGTACACCGATGCCAGCCTGATCGTGGCGGAGGGGTTCGGGTTCGAGGAGGGGCTGTTCACCGGTTACGACCCGGAAAACACCAGCTACAACCGCGAAACCTGGAATTTCGAGCTGGATGAAAACGGCTTTGCGCGTCGTGATCCATCGCTCGAACACCCGCGCTGTGTCTTGCAGCTGATGCGCAAGCACTACAGCCGCTACACGGTGGAACAGGTCGAGACCATCTGCGGCATGCCGAAAGAGACGGTCCTGCAGATATGGGACCTGATGGCGCAGACCTCGGCGCCCGACAAGACCATGACGATCCTCTACGCGCTGGGGTGGACGCAACACACCATCGGCTCGCAGATCATTCGTTGCGGCGCCATGGTGCAGCTGCTGCTGGGCAACATGGGGATGCCAGGCGGCGGCGTGAACGCCCTGCGTGGCCACTCCAATATCCAGGGCCTGACCGATATCGGCCTGCTGTCGAATCTGCTGCCGGGCTACATGAACCTGCCGTCGGTGACGCTTCAAAGCTACGACGAGTACATGAAGACCCGCGTCAAGCAGCCGCTGCTCGAAGGCGAGGTGTCCTACTGGAAGTTCTACGAGCGGTTCTTCGTCAGCCTGATGAAGGACTGGTACGGCGACGTCGCCACGCAAGAGAACAACTGGTGTTACGACTGGCTGCCCAAGCTGTCCGAGCCGATCTACGACGTGCTGTACGCCATCAACGACATGACGCTGGGCAAGATGACCGGTGCGTTCTGTCAGGGCTTCAACATCCTGGCGGCCTTCCCGAACAAGGCGAAGGTCATGGATGGTCTGTCCAAGCTCAAGTACCTGGTCATCATGGACCCGCTGACGGTGGAAACCGGAGAGTTCTGGAAGAACTTCGGTGAATACCACGACGTGGATCCCTCGCAGATCGCTACCGAGGTGTTCCGCCTGCCGACGACCTGTTTCGCCGAGGATGACGGTTCCATCACCAACAGCTCGCGCTGGCTGCAATGGCACGAGAAAGCCGCACCCGGACCGGGCGAGTCGATGACCGACACCGAGATTCTCGGGGAAGTCTTCCTGCGGCTGAAGCACATGTACCAGGAGGAGGGCGGCGCGTTCCCGGACCCGATCCTGAACCTCAGCTGGAACTACAAGGATCCCGAGTTCCCCAAAGCTTCCGAACTGGCCATGGAGTACAACGGCCGCGCCCTGGCGGACATCACCGACGATGCCGGCAATGTTATCCGGCGCAAGGGTGAGCAGCTGAAGGACTTCAGCGAGCTGCGCGCGGATGGGTCGACCGCCTGCGGTTGCTGGATCTATTCCGGCGCGTGGCCGCAGGAAGGCAACATGATGGCGCGGCGCGACAACGCCGACCCCTACAACACGGGCAACACGCTCGGCTGGGCCTGGGCCTGGCCGATGAATCGCCGCCTGCTGTACAACCGTGCCTCGGCACGGCCGGACGGGACACCCTGGGCACCGAACAAGGCGTTCATCTGGTGGAACGGCGAGCGCTGGGTCGGTGCGGATGTACCGGACTTCCCCGTCACGTCGCCACCGGAACAGGGTGTCGGGCCCTTCATCGTCACGCAAACGGGCGGAGGGCACTTCTTCGCCTGCGAGTGGCTTAATGAAGGGCCCTTCCCGGAGCACTACGAGCCGATGGAGAGCCCGATCGACCGTAATCCGATGAGCCCGAACAATCCCCTGGCGATGCACAACCCCGTCGCCCGGGTATTCGAGCAGGATCGCGATTCGTTCGGCAGCAACAAGGACTTTCCATACGCCGCCACGACGTACCGCCTGACCGAGCACTTCCACTACTGGACGACGCACGTGCGGCTCAATGCCATCGCTCAGCCCGAGAAGTTCATCGAAATGAGCGAAGTACTGGCCAACGAGCTGGGTATCGCGGCGGGCGAACGGGTGCGAGTGACTTCCAAGCGTGGGTATATCACTGCCGTCGCGGTGGTAACCAAACGGCTGGTTCCGTTGCAGATCGACGGCCGGACCGTGCATCAGATCGGTATTCCGATCCACTGGGGTTTCAAGGGCGTCGCGAAGAAGGCGCACCTGACCAATACCCTGACGCCCTTCGTGGGTGACGGGAATACCCAGACACCCGAGTTCAAGTCGTTCCTGGTGAACGTGGAAAAAATCGGAGGATCCGTCTGATGCGTGGCGACCAGATCAATCTGCAGAACATCATCGCCCGCTCGGCTGAGACCACGCCGTCGCCGCAGGTGCGGCACGGCGGCGTCGACAAGGTGACCAAACTGATCGACGTCTCCGTGTGCATTGGCTGCAAGGCCTGCCAGGTGGCGTGCTCGGAGTGGAACGACCTGCGTGACGAAGTCGGCGAGTGCGATGGCACCTATAACAACCCGCAGGACCTGACCCCGGAGTCCTTCGAGGTCATGCGCTTTTCCGAGTACGAGGACGAGCAGGGCAATCTCGAATGGCTGATCCGCAAGGACAACTGCATGCATTGCGCCGAGCCGGGCTGCCTCAAGGCCTGCCCGTCCCCCGGCGCCATCGTGCAGTACGCCAACGGCATCGTGGATTTCAACTCCGAACACTGCATCGGCTGCGGCTACTGCGTGGCGGGCTGCCCCTTCGACATCCCGCGGATCTCGAAAAAGGACAACAAGGCCTACAAGTGCACGCTGTGTTCGGATCGTGTCTACCACGGCCTCGAGCCGGCCTGCGTCAAGAGCTGCCCGACCTCGGCGATCATGTTCGGGACCAAGGACGACATGCTCGACTACGGCGCCCATCGGGTTGAACACCTCAAGGGCAGGGGGTACGAAAATGCCGGGATCTACGATCCGCCCGGCGTTGGTGGGACCCACGTCGTGTATGTCCTGCAGCATGCCGACAAGCCGGAAATCTACAGCGGCCTGCCAAAGGATCCGCACATCAGCCCGACCGTCGAGCTGTGGAAAGGCGTCACCAAACCGATCATGTCCGTGGCGCTGGGGATGTCGGTGCTGGCGGGCTTCTTCCACTACGTCATGAAGGGGCCGAAGGAAGAGCCGGAGGATGATCCCGATCCCGAGCTCGCCGCGGCGGACCGCGACCTCGATCGTCGCGGGGAGGAGAGGTTATGAGCCATTCCAATGTGAAGCACGGCATCCTGCGGTATGGTTGGTGGACGCGCGTCAACCACTGGTTGATCGCCTTCAGCTTTGTACTGCTGACGCTGAGCGGCCTGGCCTTGTTCTACCCGGCGTTCTTCGGCCTGACCGCGCTGTTCGGCGGGCCGGAGCCGACGCGGATCGTGCACCCCTACATCGGGGTGTTCATGTCGCTGTTCTTCGTCATCCAGGCCGTGCGCTTCTTTGGTGACAACCTGATCCGCCGGCATGACATCCAGTGGGCGAAGCAAATCCGGGACGTGCTGAGCAATCGCGACGAGCGTCTGCCCCCGGTTGGCAAGAACAACTTCGGGCAGAAGATCGTGTATTGGATATTTCTAGCCACGGTTCCCGTGCTGCTGGTCACCGGCGTGGTGCTCTGGCGGCCCTGGATCGCCAACGACATGCCAATCTGGGCGCTTCGCTGGGCCGTGACCATCCATGCCTATGCGGCGTTCATCGCCATCATCACCCTTGTTATTCACGTCTATTCGGCGATCTGGGTGAAAGGGTCGGTACGCGCCATGACGCAAGGGCGCGTCAGTCATGCCTGGGCCAGGCATCACCACGGCCTCTGGTATGAAGACATCATGCGCAACAGGAAAAACGACGATCAGGCGGCCTCGCCAACCAGTGAAGTGCAGGACCGCCGATGAAAGGAGCTGCAGTGAGTCATGCCTTTGGAAGTGCGCCATCCGGGATCATGGAAGCACCCTACGTGGTGTTGCCCGACGCCAAGCTGTTCAGCAAGCGCGCAGCCCGGCTGCGCGAGCTGGTTGAGCAGGTGCCACCGCTCGACGAGTTCCTCGCATTCATGGCACGCGTGGTACAGGCGCAGCATCAGGTCCTGACGGAGCGAGAGCCTGCCTGGCAACCGGCGCCGAACGCCTTCGATCGGGCGCTCGAACATGGTATGCCGCCGTTGGGGTTCGTGGCGTTACGCCGCGATATCCACTGGCAGGACGACCTGCGCGCCATGCTTGATGCCATCGAGTTGCATGTCGGGCAACGCCAGCGCCCCTTTATCGATCGCCTGCGCAAGATGGATGGCGAAGCGCTCGACCGGCTCGCCGATGAGGTGCTCGAGGCATCACCGGGGGATGAGGTGACACGTCCCTTGCTGCCCCTGGTAGCCGCAGCGTTGCAGGTGAGCTGGGCTCGGCTGGCCATGGGATTACCACGTCCGCCGGAGCGCCCGACCGGCGATGCTCGCTCGCTTTGCCCGACCTGCGGGTCGGCACCGGTCGCGAGCGTGGTTCACAACGAGCGGCATCGCAGTGGCGTGCGCTATCTGCATTGTTCGCTCTGCGCGACGGAGTGGCACCTGGAACGGGTCAAATGCAGCAGCTGCGACAGCGGCGGCAAACTGCTCTATGTGGAGCTCAAGGACGAGCAGGGCAAAGCCGTGTTGCCTGTTCAGGCCGAAACCTGCGACGGCTGCCACAGCTATCTGAAGCTCATGCAGCGCGAGATTCATGGGCGCGCTGACCCGATCGCCGATGATCTGGCCAGCCTGGCGCTCGACATGCTGCTGGCCGAGCAGGGCGAGTACGCACGCAGCGGTTACAACCCGTTGCTGATACCCGGCGATTGACGGCAGGCCGGGCCGCGCCCGGCAGTTCCGGCGTCCATCCGGGGCGCCGGCATGATTGTTCACGCATAGGGTCCAGCCCCTCATACAAGGGCATGCAGGCAGCCCTTGCGCCTGTGATGGTGGCTAAACCCCTCGGCACCCGCATTCGCTCCCGGGTAGCCCCGTTCACCATGCATATGCCCGCCGTACAACAGCCTCTTCACGGCAACAGGCGCAACGCGCGCTGTGGCAAGGGATAGCGGTCGCCTGAGCTGAACTTTTGACGCGTCTCTTGGTTCGGAAGAACAGAGCCCGAGAAAGCCCGTCGTTACGGGTTTTCCCACTGGTGAACCGCTGACTCTATGCCGCTTGCGTTTGCAAGTGGCTGGTTTGCCGTTTCGCACCGATCACGCGTCAGGAGCCCGTTCGATGAGCGATGCACAGCCCACTGCACCCATCCACCCCCGACTGGAACAAGCATTGCGGATACCGCGTATCGCCATTGAGGCCATTCAGCCGACGCTCGAAGGCGGGCGGTTTGCGGCCAAGGCGATCATCGGCCACGAAGTAACGGTGACCGGCAAGCTATTCGCCGATGGGCATGACCAGCTCGCCGCCAGCATTTGCTGGCGCGTAAGGGGTGAGTCGAGCTGGCGGCGCTCGCGGTTGAAATTGCTGGGCAACGACAGCTGGGAAGGCTTCTTCACGCCGACCCAGGTCGCGATGCACGAGTTCATGGTCGAAGCCTGGTGGGACGTATACGAAACCTACCGCTACGAGCTATCCAAGAAGCACGCAGCCGGCGTGCCGGTGCAGTTGGAACTGCAGGAGGGCCGCATCCTCCTGGAACAGGCCAGCAGCCGGGCACAGGGCGAAACCCGCGCGGTCCTCGACGATCTGTTGCATCGCCTGGATACGGCCCACCTGGACGACGAGCGCGTCTCGGTGATGCTGGCCAGCGAGACCGCAGCGGCGATGGCCGATGCCGATCCGCGTGAGCATTGCAGCCAGAGCGCGATCTTTCCGCTCGATGTCGAGCGACCGCTCGCCCAGTTCGCCAGCTGGTATGAACTCTTTCCCCGTTCGGAAACCGATAATCCCAACCGGCACGGCACCTTCCGTGACGTTCATAAAAGGTTGCCGTCGATCCGTGACATGGGCTTCGACGTGCTGTACTTCCCGCCCATTCACCCCATCGGCCGCACGCACCGCAAGGGCCGCAACAATAGCCTCGAGGCCGGACCGAGCGACCCGGGCAGCCCTTACGCGATCGGTAGCGAGGCCGGTGGCCACGATGCGATCCATCCTGAGCTGGGCACCCTGGACGACTTTCGCGACCTGGTCGCGGCCGCCCGTGAGCATGGGCTGGAGATCGCGCTTGACTTCGCCATCCAGTGTTCGCAGGACCACCCCTGGCTGAACGAGCATCCGGGCTGGTTCTCCTGGAGACCGGACGGGACCATCAAGTACGCCGAGAACCCACCGAAGAAATACCAGGACATCGTCAACGTCGATTTCTACGCCGAAGATGCGATGCCCGACCTCTGGATCGCGCTGCGCGACGTGGTGTGGCATTGGGTCGAGCAGGGCGTGAAGATCTTCCGCGTCGACAACCCGCACACCAAGCCGCTGCCGTTCTGGGAGTGGTTGATCGCTGATATCCGCGAGCGCGACCCGGACGTGATGTTCCTCTCCGAAGCCTTCACCCGGCCCGCGATGATGGCTCGGCTCGGCAAGGTCGGCTTCAACCAGAGCTACACCTACTTCACCTGGCGCAACAACAAGGCCGAGCTGAGCGAGTACTTCACCGAGCTCAACCAGCACCCGCTGCGCGACTGCTACCGGCCGAACTTCTTCGTCAACACGCCGGACATCAACCCGTTCTTCCTGCACGACTCGGGCCGGGCCGGTTTCCTCATCCGGGCGGCGCTGGCCACCATGGGGTCGGGCCTGTGGGGCATGTACTCGGGCTTCGAACTCTGCGAATCCGCACCGATTCCGGGCAAGGAGGAATACCTCAACTCGGAGAAGTACGAGATCCGTCCGCGCGACTACCACGCGCCCGGCAACATCATCGCCGAGATTGCCCAACTGAACCGGATCCGCCGGCAGAACCCCGCGCTGCAGACTCACCTCGGGTTCCAGGCTTACACGGCCTACAACGACAACATCTTCTATTTCGGCAAGCGCACGCCGGATCGGAAGAACTTCATTCTCGTCGCCGTCAGCCTCGATCCCTTCAACGCGCAGGAGGCTCACTTCGAACTGCCGCTGTGGGAGCTCGGTTTGCCGGACCACGCCGAAACCCGTGGCGAAGACCTCATGAACGGGCACCGCTGGACCTGGTACGGCAAAACCCAATGGATGCGCATCGAGCCCTGGCACCTGCCGTTCGGCATCTGGCGGATCTCGTCCGATGCGATGGATCCAGACTTGAAGTGAAGTGTTAAGAGTCGGAGCAAAACAGCGCTAAATCAGTAGTTTGCGAGGCGTACTTAAACGTGTTTATAGCCCGCTAAGTGGCTGACTGCTTCGCTTCCGCACAAGACATGTGCGGAGGCGAGGCGGAATAGGGGAACGAGACCATGGCGAGACCACGTAAACCGGCGGCGTTCATCAAAGATCCGCTCTGGTACAAGGATGCGGTGGTCTATCAGGTCCACCTCAAATCCTTCTTCGATTCGAACAACGACGGCGTGGGCGATTTCCAGGGGCTGATCGATAAGCTCGACTACATCGCCGACCTCGGCGTGAACACCATCTGGCTCCTGCCGTTCTATCCCTCGCCGCGCCGCGACGACGGGTACGACATTGCCGAGTACCGTGGGGTGCACCCGGATTACGGCACCATGGCCGACGCCAAGCGTTTCATCGCCGAAGCGCACAAGCGCGGCCTGCGGGTCATCACCGAGCTGGTCATCAACCACACCTCGGATCAGCACCCCTGGTTCCAACGTGCACGCAAGGCCAAGAAGGGCTCGGCCGCGCGCAATTTCTACGTCTGGTCGGATACGGACGACAAATACCAGGGTACGCGGATCATCTTCCTCGACACCGAGAAGTCGAACTGGACCTGGGACCCGGTTGCCAAGCAGTACTTCTGGCACCGCTTCTATTCGCACCAGCCGGACCTGAACTTCGATAACCCGCAGGTCATGAAGGCCGTGCTCAGCGTCATGCGTTACTGGCTGGACCTGGGCATCGACGGGCTGCGCCTGGACGCCATCCCGTATCTCGTCGAGCGCGACGGCACCAATAACGAGAACCTGCCCGAGACCCACGTGGTGCTCAAGCAGATCCGCGCCGAGATCGACGCCAACTACCCGGACCGCATGCTGCTGGCCGAAGCCAACCAATGGCCGGAAGACACTCAGCTGTATTTCGGCGGCGAGGACGGTGGACTCGGCGATGAATGCCATATGGCGTTCCATTTCCCGCTCATGCCGCGCATGTACATGGCACTCGCGCAGGAAGACCGCTTCCCGATCACCGACATCCTCCGGCAGACACCGGACATCCCGTCTAACTGCCAGTGGGCGATCTTCCTGCGCAACCACGACGAACTGACGCTGGAGATGGTGACCGACCGCGAGCGCGACTACCTCTGGAACTACTACGCCAGCGACAAGCGCGCACGCATCAACCTGGGCATCCGCAGGCGCCTGGCGCCGCTGCTCGAACGCGACCGCAGGCGCATCGAGCTGCTCAACAGCCTGCTGCTCTCGATGCCGGGCACGCCAGTGATCTACTACGGCGACGAGATCGGCATGGGCGACAACATCTTCCTTGGCGACCGCGACGGCGTGCGCACGCCCATGCAGTGGTCGCTGGACCGCAACGGCGGATTCTCCCGCGCCGACCCGCCGAGCCTGGTCCTGCCGCCGATCATGGACCCGCTCTACGGTTACCAGGCGATCAACGTCGAGGCGCAACAGCGCGACCCGCATTCATTGCTCAACTGGACACGCCGCCTGCTGTCGATCCGCAAGCAGTTCAAGGCGTTCGGCCGCGGCACGCTGAAGATGCTCGCACCCAGCAACCGCCGGATCCTGGCGTACCTGCGCGAATTCACGGCGCCGAGCGGCGAAACAGAGGTGATTTTCTGCGTCGCCAACGTGTCGCGCTCGGCCCAGGCGGCTGAGCTCGAGCTGTCGCACTACGCCGGGATGGTGCCGGTGGAAATGGTCGGCGGCAGTGCCTTCCCCCCGATTGGCCAGCTGCCGTACCTGCTGACCCTGCCTCCCTATGGCTTTTATTGGTTCCAGCTGGCCACGACTCACCAGATGCCCAGCTGGCACCAGGAACCGGTGGAAACCATGCCTGACTTCCAGACCCTGGTCCTCAAGCGCCTGGATGCGCTCAACGCCGCGAACAAGCGCATCCTGGAAACGGAATCGCTGCCGGCCTATCTACCCAAGCGCCGCTGGTTCGCCAGCAAGGATGCGCCCATCGATTCGGTCAGGATCTGCTACAGCGTGCCCTTCGGCGATCCGCAGCGCCCGGTGCTGCTCAGCGAGATCTCCGTCGAATCCGGTGGGCGGACCGACCTTTATCAATTGCCACTGGGGTTCCTCGACGAGGACGACTTCGATACCGCCTTGCCTCAGCAATTGGCGATGGCCCGCGTGCGGCGCGGTCCTCAGGTTGGCCTGCTCACCGATGCCTTTGCCCTCAAGCAGTTCGTCCTTGGCGTCATTCAGGCCTTGCGCGAAGAACGTGTCCTGCCTTGTGGTGACGGAGAGATTCGCTTCCAGCCCATGCCGCAACTCGCCGACATCGACCTCGCCGAGGACGCCGAGGTGCGCTATCTCACGGCCGAACAGTCCAACAGTTCGGCGATCATCGACAGCAGCATGATGATCAAGGTGCTGCGCCGGGTGTCGGCAGGCATGCACCCCGAGCTGGAGATGGGCAGTTTCCTCACGGAACAGGGTTTCACCCATATCTCCGCGATGCTCGGGCAGGTCAGCCGCTTCGACAAGAATGGCGAGCAGCATGCCCTGATGGTGGTGCAGCGCTTCCTCGATAACCAGGGCGATGCCTGGGAGTGGACGTTGAACACGCTGGACCGCGCCGTGCGCGACCAGATCGCCGGTGGCGTGTCGCTGCACGAAAACCAGTTCAGCGCACTCGAAGAGCTGGAAGCCTTCAACCGTCTGCTGGGCCAGCGGCTCGGCGAAATGCACATGACGCTCGCGGTCGAGACCGACAACCCGGCCTTCGCCAGCGAACCGACGAAGGCGGCCGATGCGAAGGAGTGGACCCAGTCTATTTCCGGTCAGGTCGAGCGCGCGCTGGATTTGCTGCAAGATCGCCGAGGCGACCTCGACCGCAAGGCGCTGGCCCAGGTCGATCAGCTGCTTGGCCAGCGCAAGGCCTTGCTCGCCGAGGTCAAGCGCCTGGCCGACAAGACCCTGGGCGGGCTGCGCACGCGGGTCCATGGTGACCTGCACCTGGGGCAGATTCTGGTCGCGCAGGGTGATGCCTATTTCATCGATTTCGAAGGCGAGCCGGCACGCTCGCTGGAAGAGCGCCGCGCCAAGCTGAGCCCCTTCAAGGATGTCGCCGGCGTGCTGCGTTCCTTCGAATACGCCACCGCCATGGCGCTGCGCAACGCGCAGATCAGCGACAGTTCCGAAACGGCGGATCAGGCGCGACGCAACATATCCGCTACCTATCAACAAAGCGCACGCCGTGTGTTCCTCGAAGCGTATCGCGAGGCGACAGTCGAGCTGCCGCACGCCTGGAAGGATTCCGCCGGAGCCGAGGCTGCTCTGGCGTTGTTCAGCCTGGAGAAGACGGCGTATGAAGTGGCCTACGAGGCAGAGAACCGCCCGGCCTGGCTGTCGGTCCCATTGCAGGGGCTGGCCGAGCTGGCACAACAGATTTCCGATGGAGGTTCCCAATGAGTGATCGACCGGTCGTAACCATGCCCGGAGAAAACCTGCTGCCCAGCGATGCCGACGTCGATGCGCTGGTACGCGCCGAACATGGCAACCCATTCTCCATTCTCGGGCCGCACCCGGACGGCGAGGGCATGATGATCCGGGCCTATCTGCCGAATGCGCTGGGTGTCGAGGTGCTTGACCGCACCGGCGCGCGCGTTCTGGCAGCGATGGAGCAGGGCCAGGTTCCCGGGTTCTTCTTCACCCGTCTGACCAACCAGCAGCCTTACCTGCTGAGGGTTCGCTGGGCCGGTGGTGAGCAGGTGACGGAGGACCCCTACAGCTTCGGCCCACAGCTCGGCGAGATGGATATGTACCTGTTCTCCGAGGGCAACCATCGGCAGATCGGACGCGTGTTCGGTGCTCAGCCGATGGAGATCGACGGTGTACAGGGCGTGCGCTTCGCGGTCTGGGCGCCAAACGCAAAGCGCGTGTCCGTCGTCGGGGATTTCAACGGCTGGGATGGCCGTCGGCACCCGATGCGGCTCCGTTTTCCATCTGGGGTGTGGGAGATCTTCATCCCGCGCCTGCAACCGGGTGACCGCTACAAGTACGAAATCCTCGGGCCGCACGGCATCCTGCCGTTGAAGGCCGACCCCATCGCCCTGGCAACCGAGTTGCCGCCGGGCACCGCTTCGGTGATTGCCAGCCCGCTCGACTACGAGTGGAAGGATGAGGCCTGGCTGCAACAGCGCAAGGCTCGCCAGTCGCTGAATGCGCCAATGACCATCTATGAACTGCACGCCGGCTCCTGGCGGCGCGACGGGGGGGATGACGGGCGCCTGTACAACTGGCATGAACTGGCCGAGCGACTGATCCCCTACGTGGTGGACATGGGCTTCACCCATATCGAGCTGATGCCGATCATGGAGCACCCCTTCGGGGGTTCGTGGGGTTATCAGCTGCTTTCGCAGTTCGCCCCGAGCGCGCGCTACGGCAATGCGCATGATTTCGCCGAGTTCGTCGATGCCTGCCACAACGCGGGTATTGGTGTGATCCTCGACTGGGTGCCAGCGCACTTTCCGACCGATGCCCACGGCCTGGGCGAGTTCGACGGCACCGCGCTGTACGAGTACGCCCACCCGTTCGAGGGCTTCCACCAGGATTGGGACACCTACATCTACAACCTGGGGCGCACCGAGGTGCACGGCTTCATGCTGGCCTCGGCATTGCACTGGCTGCGTGAATTCCACGTCGATGCACTGCGCGTCGACGCGGTGGCCTCCATGCTTTATCGCGACTATTCGCGCAAGGAAGGGGAGTGGATCCCGAACCGCCATGGCGGTCGGGAAAACCTCGAGGCGATCGACTTTCTCCGCCACCTGAACGACGTGGTGGCGACCGAGACCCCTGGTGCGTTGGTCATCGCCGAAGAGTCCACCGCCTTTCCCGGCGTCAGCAAGCCGACCAACGAGGGCGGCCTGGGCTTCGCCTACAAGTGGAACATGGGCTGGATGCATGACACCCTGAAGTACATCCAGGAAGATCCGATCAACCGGCAGTATCACCACGACAAGATGACCTTTGGCATGGTCTACGCCTATTCCGAGCATTTCGTGCTGCCGATCTCCCACGACGAGGTGGTACACGGCAAAGGATCGCTGATCGACAAGATGCCTGGTGACCGCTGGCAGAAGTTTGCCAACCTGCGCGCCTACCTCACCTTCATGTGGACGCACCCCGGTAAGAAACTCTTGTTCATGGGCTCGGAGTTTGGCCAATGGCGAGAGTGGAGTCATGACCGCGAGCTCGATTGGCACCTGCTCGACGAAGCGGATCACCGTGGCACCCAGAACCTGGTGCGCGACCTGAACCGCCTCTACAGTCAGGAACCGGCGCTCTACGAGCTGGACAGCGACCCGGCCGGCTTCCAGTGGCTGATCGGTGATGATCGCGTCAATAGTGTCTTCGCCTGGTTGCGCAAGAGCTCGACCGGACATCCCGTGCTGGTGGTGGGCAATTTCACGCCGGTGGTGCGCGAGGGGTATCGGATCGGCGTGCCGGTCGACAGCCGCTGGCTGGAGATCTTCAACAGTGACGCCGAATGCTATGGCGGGTCCAACGTCGGCAATGGCGGGAGCCTCGCGGCCGAAGCCGTGGAGTCGCACGGCGAGCAGGTATCGCTGTCGCTCACCTTGCCGCCGCTGGGCGTGATCATCCTCCGACCGCAGGTGTGAGAGTGGCGTAGAAAAGCCGGGCCTTCGAGGGCCCGGCTTTTTCATGCCTGGAGCACGACTGGCGCTACGCCGTGCGCCTCGGCTGCGGTTCTTCATCAGATTGAGCCTGATTGCCGCTGCGAAGTTTTTTTGCACGCGCCTCGAGGATCACATAGACGAGCGTGGCGAACATCAGCGGGATCAGGAAGTACACCACCCGATAACCGATCAGCCCACCGACGATGGCCCCCTGGCTCATCTGGTCGACCAGCATCGCGGCGAACACCGCCTCGATAACACCCAGGCCCGCCGGAATATGCGCCAGCACGCCCGCCATGCTGCTGATCATCAGGATGCCGAGCACCTGGGGGTAGGGCGCCTTCTGCGAGAGCATGAAGTAGACGACCAGCGCCATCAGCGACCAGTTGGCAGCACCGAGCAGCATCTGGAACACCGCTAGGCGGAGCGAAGGCAGATGAATCTCGTGCTGGCGGATGGTCCAGTGGCGTCGCTTGGATATCCCGCAGGCCAGGAGGTAGACGGCGGCAGCCAGCAACAGACCGAACCCCAGGGCGCGCAGCGCCGTCTGGCCGATCTCCCAGTCGGCCGGCGGGCTGATCCAGCCCATCGCGAAGATCAAGCCCGCAAGCCAGAGATAGCCGAGCCAGTTGGTCAGAATGCTCAGGGTGAACACGCTGGTGATCTGCGACGCTCCCAGGCCGAGGCGCGAATAGAGCCGATAGCGCAGCGCGATGCCGCCTACCCAGGCGCTGAGGTTGAGGTTGAAGGCGTAACAGACGAAGGTCACCGGGATGATCTGCCGCACCGGCAGGTCATGGCGCGCGTATCGCTTGCCGAGGACGTCATAACAGCAATACACCGCATAGCTCGTCAGGGTAGCGGCACCGGCCAGCAGCAGGGTGCCGGCGCTGTAGTTGCGCAGCGTGGTCGCGACCTCGCTCCAGTCGACGTTACGGGCCAGGCCGACCAGCAACCCCACCACAAGGATGAAGAAGGCATAGGTCAGCAACTTCTTGATCACGGGCCAGGCGCGCTTCCAGCGACTGGTTGGTGGGTCGTGGCGGGCCTCGGTCATTGATGGTCTCGCTGCAGCGGCGCCGGCGTGGGTTCGACCGGCTCCGGGTCCAGCAGCTCCAGCCTGGGTCGATGGGCGGGGAACAGCCCAACCAGCTGCGGGAAGTGGCGCAGGAAGTGGAAGATGATGAAGATCAGCGGGGCTCGCCACCAGTAGCCGCGGACGATCCGCTCGAGGGGTATTCGCCGGCAGTCCTCATGCAGTAGCCGATCCAGCTTTTCGTGTAGCAGCCGATTGAAGCTGTGGTCGCGAATGATGAGGTTCGCCTCCAGGTTTAGCGACAGGCTCAGCGGGTCGAGGTTGCTCGAACCCACCGTGGACCATTCGTAGTCGACCAGCGCCACCTTGCCATGCAGCGGGCGACGGCAATATTCGTGGATCTCCACGCCATCGCTCATCAGGTAGTTGTAGAGCATGCGGGCGCCGAACTTGGCGATCGGCATGTCCGGCTGTCCCTGCAGGATCAGGCGCACCCGCACACCGCGCCGCGCGGCATTGCGAATCTCGCGCAGCACACGGTAGCCGGGGAAGAAGTAGGCATTGGCGATCAACAGCCGCGAACGGGCGTCGCGAATGGCCTGCAGGTAGTGCTCTTCGATGTCGTTGCGATGGCTGTCGTTGTCGCGGGTGACGAAGAGAGCGCGGGCCTCGCCGCGGCTGGCGCCGGCGTAACCATTGCTGTGGCTGCGATCTCGGCGGTGCCACCAGCGACGCGGTGTCTGTCCCTGGGCCAGCGCGGCGAGCGCGAAACGGTGGACATCATGCACCACCGGCCCTTCGATCTGCATCGCGTAGTCCTGCTTGGCGGCAGGGCCGAAGTCGCCCAGGTGGTCCGCCGAAAAATTGATGCCGCCGATGAACGCCAGTTCGCCATCGACGACGACGATCTTGCGGTGCATGCGGCGAAACACGTTGACGCGTTTGCCGAGCAGGCGCTTGCCGGGGTCGAACACGTGGATGCGCACGCCAGCGCGCGTCATGGCCGCGGCGAATTCACCGTCCAGGTCCGCCGAGCCGTAGCCATCGACCGTCACATCGATGCTTACGCCGCGCTGCGCGGCTTCGATCAGAACGCTCTGCAGCTCCGAGCCGACCTTGTCCTTGAAGAAGATGAAGGTTTCCAGCAGGACTTCGCTTTTCGCGTTCGCAATGGCCTCGAACACGGCAGGGAAGAATTCCTCTCCGTTTTCCAGCAACTGAAGACGATTCCCGTCTCTCCAGTGAAAGTTCATAGGTGTATCTCCACCGCCAAGGGCAGATGATCGGACAAGTGCGTCCAGGGTTTGTTACCAAGAATCCTGGCTTTGTGGCTGGTGGCGTTGCGTACGTAGATGCGGTCGAGGCGCAACATGGGCCAGCGCGCCGGAAAGGTCTTGGCCACCTTGCCGTGTGACACCGCGAACACCTCGTGCATTCCGGCGCAACGGTCGAGCACATCGGCGCCCTTCAGCCGCCAGTCGTTGAAGTCCCCGGCGACCACCACCGGAGCATCCTGTGGCAGTGAATCGAGCAGGTCGCACAGCAGGCGCAACTGTTGCTGACGATGCGATTCCCGCAGGCCCAGGTGCACGCAGATCGCATGGAATTCATCGTGCCCCGGAACCTGCAGCACGCTGTGCAGCAGGCCGCGGCGCTCCGGGCCGGCGATCGAGATGTCGAGGTTCTCATACCGCGTGATGGGGTATTTCGACAGCAGGGCGTTGCCGTGGTCGCCGTCCGGGTACACCGCGTTGCGGCCGTAGGCGAAGTCGGTCCAGATGCTGTCGGCGAGAAACTCGTATTGCGACATCTTCGGCCAGTCATGAAAGCGCATCGCATGCTTCTCGTGCGTGCCCAGCACTTCCTGCAGGAACACCACGTCGGCCGACACGGCACGAACGGCCTCGCGCAGCTCCGGCAGGATGAAGCGTCGATTGAGGGCGGTGAAGCCTTTGTGTGTGTTGACGGTCAGCACGCGAACCGCGTTGACCGCTGTGGACATGTGGGCGTCGAGGTCGCTGCTGTCGAGCGGATGGTTCTTGTCCAGATTCAAGCCGGTACTCCTTCCAATTGGCCCGGGGTGGTCTGCAAGCCGTCTTCCAGCCCAAGACGGCGCAGCAGTTGCCGCGCGTCGTAGGGCGCGCGAACCTTCACGTCGTTATCGAAATAGCAGTACACGTCACGGTGCTTTCGTGCCGGAGGTTTGCGAGTGCTGATCAGGTGTGCATCATCGGGTTGGTCACCCTCGCTCCAGAGCCTGATGCGCCGGCACCACGCATCCAGCGCCTGGTCGGTGTAGCCACTGGTGTACAGCTCCTCGGCGCCGTGCAGGCGGATATAGACGAAGTCGCTGCACAGGTCCTCGCGGTACGGCCACTTGCCAGCCGTATCGGCAACGACCAGAGCCACGTCGTAGCGACGCAGCAGCTCGATGAAGTGCGGATCGACGAAGCTCTCGTTACGGATCTCCACCGCGTGGCGCAGCTTCCGCTTGCGGTCGATCTGCAGGTAGCTGCGGCCTTCCATACGGGCTTCGCAGCCCTTGGCCATTTCCAGAGCCGCCTCGGTGTCGTGTGGGAGCAGGGCAAGAAAGGCCTCGAAGCGCTCGGCATCGAACTTGAACGAGGGTGGAAACTGCCAGAGCATCGGACCGAGCTTGTCCTTGAGCGCCAGCACACCCGATGCGAGGAAGTTGGCGATGGGTTTCTCCACGTCTCGCAAGCGCAGGATGTGGGTGATGTAGCGGGGCGCCTTGACGCTGAAAACGAAGCCGTCCGGCGTTTCGTCATACCAGGCGGCGTAGAGTTCCGGCCGCTGCAGCGAGTAGAACGAGCCGTTGATCTCGATGCTGTTCACGGCCCGCGAGGCGAACTTCAACTCGTGCTTCTGCACCAGTCCCTTGGGGTAGAAGTCGCCTCGCCAGGGTGCGTAGCGCCAGCCGGAAATGCCGATATGGATGGCTGCCATCGCGTGCTCCTGCGGCCTATTTCGGGTTTTGCATGGTGGTCGGATCGCTGGCCGGGAAGGTGTCGGCGACCGCCTTGTCGACCACCGCCTGGGCTTCGGCCGCCTGGCTCGACCCGCTGCGCTGGGGTTGCAGCTCCACCTTGATCCACCCGCGCTCGCGGCGGTCGAAGGCCTCGAAGGCGGCAATCGCATCGGGCATCGGCTCGACCTGCGTGAGGATCGTCTCCGGTGCGATGCGCTTGGCCTGAACCATCTCGATCAGGCGCGGGATGTATTTGCGGTGGTGGCAGTTGCCCATGTTGATGGTGATGTTGCGGTTCATCGCCATGCCGATGGGGAAGGTAGTGGCATCCGGCGGGTAGACGCCGATGATCGACAGCGTGCCGGCCTTGGCGAGGCTCTGTACGCCCCATTCCAACGCCTGCGAAGGGGCATCGCCCGGGCGCCATTGACCGTTCTGCCGGGTTTCCGCGCCCTCGGCCGGCTTGCCCGAGCAGCAACCGTGCTCGGCGTCCACGCCCACAGCATCGATGACGCGATCGACGCCGATGCCGCCGGTGAGTCGCTTGATGGTTTCGACCGGGTCTTCACGATTGAAATCGATGACCTCCGCGCCCTGGCGCCGGGCCATCTTGAGGCGATCCTCGAACTGATCGATGGCAAATACGCGTCCGGCACCCAGCAGCTTGGCGCTGGCGATGGCGAATTGGCCAACCGGTCCGCAGCCGAATACCGCGACCGTGTCGCCGGGTTCTATCTCGGCCATCTCGGCGCCGAAGTAACCTGTCGGGAAAATGTCCGAGAGCAGAATCGCCTGATCGTCGGTGATCTCCGCCGGCAGCTTGACCAGGCCGATATTGGCGAAGGGGATCCGCGCCTTTTCCGCCTGCAATCCATGGAAGGGCCCGGTCGCGGCAGGGCCGCCGAAAAACGAGGTGCCCGCTTCCTTGCCATTGGGATTGGCCACATCGCACTGGGCGAAATAGCCGGCACGGCAATAGGAGCAGTTGCCGCAGGCGATGGTGGAGGGCACCACGACACGGTCACCGATCTCCAGGTTGCGCACATCGTCACCCAGCGCCTCGACGATGCCTACCGCTTCATGGCCAAGGATGGTGCCGGGCTTCATGCCACTGAAGGTGCCGCGGACGAAGTGAAGGTCCGTTCCGCAGATGGCTGACGCGGTGATCCGTACGATGGCGTCAGTGGGTTCCTGAATGCGTGGTTCGTCGACGTCTTCCAGGCGGATGTCGCCGACACCGTGATAAACAACAGCTTTCATGGCTACTCCGTATCGGGGGCCGCGCAAGCGCATGCTGGCTTGCCGGCGGATTGGGTCTTGGCCTCCTTCGTGGCGACCGACCAGGCGGCACGGTCGCACGCTACGAAGCGCCGCTATCGGGCGCTCCAGCCGCATTCCTGATGAGCGGCTTGCTCTGTTCTTCGGACTGACCACGGCTTGCACGGTTCATCTTTTTTTCCGCGAACAGGGCCGGGCGCCCCGCGGCGAGGCGATCCAGGCATCTCAGGCGAAGCCGATACGTCGGCGGTTTCAACCGCGAGGATTGTCCCAGGGCAGCTCGCCGGAAAAGGCCTCGACCAGATACTCGATCATGGCGCGGACCTTCGCTGGCGGGCGCCGATCAGGCGGGTAGACGGCGTACACGCCACCGAGCCTCATCGGTTCGACGTCGAGGGGCAGGGTGACCAGCGCGCCACGAGCCAGCGACGCAGAGACAATGAAGTGCGGCTGGTAGATAAGACCCATGCCACCCGCGGCGGCCGCTACCAGCGCGGCGCCATTGTTGGCGATCAGGTTGCCGCTGATCGGGACGCGGATTTCCCCGGCGCGTCCGAAGGCCCATTCCCGCGGGCCCATGCTGGACAGGCTGTAACCCATGCAGTTGTGCTCGGCAAGATCGCTCGTGCGCCGCGGTGTGCCCCGTTCGGCCAGATAGGCAGGCGAAGCGCAGAGCAGCATCGGGCAATCGGCAACTAGGCGACGCGCTTGCAGCGGGCTGTCGTCGAGCCGGCCGATGCGCACCGCCAGGTCCCAGTTCCCGTCGATCAGATCGACCTGGCTGTCGGTGAAACCGAGCTCGATGCTCACTTCCGGGTGCCGTCGGCTGAAGGCCGGAAGCAACGGGGCGATATAGCGCGTGCCGAAGGACAGCGGCACGTTCATCCTCAACAACCCCTTCGCCTCGACCCGCTGGGAAGCCACGCTCGCCTCAGCCTCGTCGATTTCCGGCAGGATGCGCTGGCACGCCTCCAGATAATCGGCGCCGGCGGCGGTGAGGGTGAGACGACGCGTGCTGCGGTGGAACAGTTTGACGCCCAGCCGGCTCTCGAGCGCGTCGACGTGTTTGGTGGCCATGGCCGGGGACATGTCCAGGTGCCGCGCCGCTGCTGAAAGGCTGCCGGCACTGGCAGCCCGTACGAACACACGCATGCCGGTGACGCGGTCGAGCATGGGATTTCCTACTGTGAGTGAGAGCTGTAGTGGTGTTTTGGCGGTTTAAGGGCCGATGGAGTGTAATCCATACTGCCCGCTTACCCAGACAGGCAGCCTCCCATGAACGCTCCAAGCAACCGCATGCCCACACTCTTCGTGCCGCATGGTGCCGGCCCATGCTTCTTCATGGACTGGGACCCCGTGGACGCCTGGGACCGCATGCGCGCCTATCTCGAAAACATCGCCACGACCCTGCCGGAGCGTCCAGGCGCCATCCTTGTGATCTCCGGCCACTGGCTCGAAGCGAATGTCCGCGTGACGGCGCATCCGCATCCTTCGCTCATTTTCGATTACCACGGCTTTCCTGAGCATACCTACCGGCTCAGCTACCCGGCGCCGGGCGAACCGGTGCTGGCCGATACCGTCGTCGCGCTGCTACATGAGGCGGGAATCCCGGCCGAAGGCGACCCTGCACGGGGTATCGATCACGGCGTGTTCGTGCCGCTGAAGCTGATGTTTCCGGAGGCGGACATTCCAGTCGTGCAGCTTTCGCTGCGCCGCGACCTCGATGCCCAGGCTCATCTGGACCTTGGTCGTGCATTGGCGCCGTTGCGCGATCGGGGCGTGCTCATCATTGGCAGTGGCATGAGCTTCCATAACATGCGTGGGTACCGCGATCCGCGCTTCACGCCCATTTCGGAACAGTTCGACGCCTGGCTCGCCGACACCGTGACTTCGCCTGGAGCCGAGCGTGAAGCGGCCCTGCGCGACTGGGCGCAGGCCCCGTCCGCGCGCCTGTGTCACCCACCTCGCGCCGAGGAGCATCTGCTTCCGCTGCTCGTCGCGGCCGGTGCCGCGGGCGAAAGCACCGGACGTAGGACCTTTTCCGACCGTGTCATGGAAACGGCCCTGTCGGGCTTTCAGTTTGGCTAATCAACTCAGGAGGAGCGACATGCTCGAATCCAGCGTACAGATCACCACCACCGACCCGAGCCGGCTGATCCGCCGGCTCTGCAAACATTGGAGCCACAAGTTCGAGGTCACCTACGACGACCGGCACGGCAGCATTCCATTCGGCAGCGGTCATTGTGAGCTGAGGGCCGATGAGGGCCGCCTCACTGCCGAGGTCCGCGCCGAGGACCCGGCGCAGCTGGAGAAACTGGAGACGGTCGTCGCCGATCACCTCCAGCGCATGGCCGCCGATGAGACGTTCAGCTTCGACTGGAAGCGCCGTGCGTGAGTCAGTCGCGGGCGAATAAATTCGCCCCTACGGGGGCCCGGTTGCATAGCGGGTGGGGCGGACAAGGGCGGGTGGAGGATGCACGAGCAGCATCTCCGGCACTTGTGGCGGATGACCGCGGACAGGGTGGCCGCCCGACAATGTGCGGGGGTGGGCGAATAAATTCGCCCCTACAACGGCAACTGCCCAGCGAGCCGGCATGCAGCACGCAAGTGCATCCAGCGCGGCACGCCCTGTAGGGGCGAATTCATTCGCCCATCGTGCCCTCGGTCAATCGTTGCGGGCGAAGTTGGGCAGGGCGCTGACCGGTCGGGAGAAGCGGAAGGGGATGGACACCAGCGAATCGCCGTAGGCTTTCTGCACGACGAAATGCAGGTGAGGGCCGGTGCTGCGGCCGGTGTTGCCCGATTGGCCGAGCAGGCTGCCGGTCCTGACCGTCTGCCCCGGTTTGACCTTTACCGAGCCGCGCTTGAGGTGCAGGTAGGCGCTGTGGGTGCCGTCGGCATGTTCGATACGCACATAGTTGCCGGCCGGATTGGGCAGCCGGCCGCCCTGGCCGTCATGCACCTCGATCACCTTACCGTTGCGGGCTGCGACGATGGGGGTGCCGACCGGCATGGCGACGTCCACGGCGTAACGGCCCTTCGGCGAGTTGTGGCTGAAGTCGCCGCCGGCGCCCTGAGAAATATGGAAGGGGCCACCCGTCCAGGGCAGCGCGTAGGCGTAGCCGCCGACCGAACCGGCTTTGCCGGGCTCGGGCGAGTAGATCAGCGCATAGCTGAACGACTGTTGATACATCATCGGGTAGCTCCCCTGGCGCTTGCGCAGGGTCGCGACGCGCAAGCGTGTGCGTGCCGGTACCGTCTTGCGGATCACGCCGTTGCCGACGCCGGTGACGTTGACCAGGCGCGTCAGGCGCAGCACCACTTCTACCGGCACGTCCGTCTCGTTATTGACGTCCATGGCCTTGCCGCCGCGAATGGTGTTGACCATCAGCCTGACGTTGCCTGGCTTGCCAGCCGGCAGGGTCGCATTGGTGATGGTGCCGCCCGCCAGGCTCGGCGAGACGTTCAGGTAGCTGGCAATCAGCAGCGTAAAGGCGATGAGCAGCCGGGAAGCGCGCATAGGGTGTGATCCATCACGGAGGGACAACCTGCCTGCGGCTGGCAGGACGCATCCGTTGGGTTCGTGTGAGCCGCGTTGTTCATGGGTGCGAAGGGTCCGCACATGCCGATTTGGGACTGGCGCGCGCGGCGCGGGTTCCTACCGCACGTCGGTCAAGCCATCGGCCGGCGCGAACCGGGGTTCGCCGCCGGCCGGGACGGCTATTCCTCTTCCTTGATCAGCTCGAACAGCAGCAGCGACCGACCTGTGAGCACGTATTCGTCGTCAAAGTCGAAGCGTGCGGTGCGGGCGTTCGGATCGTTGGTGTCGATCAGCCGGTTCCAATAGATGCCTTGCGGCGACTCCGGCAGCTTGAAATTGACGACGTCGTGATGGGCGTTGACCACCAGCAGCAGGGTGGCGTCAGAGCCGGCCTTGCGAATACCGGTCGGTTGCGCGCGGCCATCGAGCAACATGCCCATGCAGCGGTTGTTGCCATCTTCCCAGTGATCGATCGTCATCTCTTCCCCATGGGGGGCGAGCCAGGTGACGTCCTTGACGCCCAGTTCTTCGTTGTAGGCGCCGACGAGGAAGCGACCACGGCGCAGCATCGGATAGCGCTGGCGCAGCCGGATCAGCTTGCGCACGAAGGCTTGCAGGGCACGGCTCTGCTCGGGAATGTCCCAGTTCACCCAGCCGATTTCGCTGTCCTGGCAGTAGGCGTTGTTATTGCCGTGCTGGGTACGCGCGAATTCGTCGCCAGCGACAATCATCGGCGTGCCCTGGGAGAAGAGCAGCGTGCCGAAGAAGTTGCGCATCTGGCGGAAGCGCAGCTCGTTGATCTCCGGATCGTCCGTCGGGCCTTCGACGCCGTGGTTCCAGGAAATGTTATTGCTGCTGCCGTCGCGGTTGTCCTCGTCGTTGTCCTCGTTGTGCTTGTCGTTGTAGGACACCAGGTCGTTCAGGGTGAAGCCGTCGTGCGCGGTGATGAAGTTGACCGAGCTGAACGGGCGTCGACCGCGTTGGTTGTAGAGGTCGCCAGAGCCGGTCAGGCGCGCGGCGAAATCCGGCAGCTGGTCGCTGTCGCCTTTCCAGAAGGCGCGGACGGTGTCGCGGTACTGGTCGTTCCATTCGGCCCAGCCCGGCGGGAAGCCACCGACCTGATAGCCGCCGGGGCCGCAATCCCAGGGCTCGGCAATGAGCTTGGTCTTGGCCAGCACCGGGTCCTGGCGACAGGCGACGAGGAAGCCATGGCGCTCGTCGAAGCCATAGTGCTCGCGGCCGAGAATGGTCGCCAGGTCGAAGCGGAAGCCGTCCACGTGCATTTCCGTGGCCCAGTAGCGCAGTGAGTCGGTGACCATCTGCAGCACGCAGGGGTGGCTCATGTCGAGCGTGTTGCCGGTGCCGGAGTCGTTGATGTAATAGCGCTTCTGGTCCGGCATCAGGCGGTAGTAGGAGGCATTGTCGATGCCGCGCATGGAGAGGGTCGGGCCCAGCTCGTTGCCTTCGGCGGTGTGGTTGTAGACCACGTCGAGAATGACTTCGAGATCCGCGTTGTGCAGGTGCGCGACCATTTCCTTGAATTCGCTGATCTTGCCGCTCGCCAGGTACTTCGGATGCGGCGCGAAGAAGGCGATGCTGTTGTAGCCCCAATAGTTGCTCATGCCTTTTTCGAGCAGGTGCTGGTCTTGGACGAAACCATGAATCGGCAGGAACTCGATCGACGAGACGCCAAGCTTGCGGATGTAGTCGATGACGTCCGGCGACTTGAACCCGGCGAAGGTGCCACGCATGTCTTCAGCCACCGACGGATGGCGCATGGTGAAACCCCGTACGTGGGTTTCGTAGATGATCGTCTGGTCCCAGGGCACCTGCACGGGGCGGTCATGCCCCCAGGTGAAGGCCGGATCGATGATCTTCGACTTCGGCACGAAGGGCGCACTGTCGCGCTCGTCGTAGCTGAGGTCCGCATCATGATGGCCGATGGTGTAGCCGAATAGCGCCTCGGACCACTTGAGCTCCCCGACCAGCTGTTTGGCATAAGGGTCGATGAGCAGCTTGTTCGGGTTGAAGCGGTGGCCGGCGTCCGGCTCGTAGGGGCCATACACGCGATAGCCGTAGATCTGGCCAGGGTGCGCATCCGGCAAGTAGCCATGCCAGATCTCGTCGGTGTACTCGGGCAGTTCGATGCGTTCGAGCTCGGTCTCGCCATCGGTATCGAACAGGCACAGCTCGACCTTGGTGGCATTGGCGGAGAAGATCGCAAAGTTGACGCCCAGCCCATCCCAGGTCGCCCCAAGCGGGAAGGGCTGGCCTTCACGAATCCGCGAAGGGATCAGGACGTGGGGCGCCGCAGGTTTTTTCTTGCTCATGACATCTCCAGTAGCAACGCGTGACTGAGGCTGCGCCGGTTTTGCGGACGCACGGTCGCGCCAGCTCCCGGAAGGAGCTGGAACAGCGGCCGATCCTCCTGTCGTTCAGGTTTCTTTCTTGGTGCGCGGGGCGCGGGCTTTCTTGACGCCGTCGGGTGTGCCTTCAGCCGCGTCGGTGCCGGCTTTGGCCTTGGATTTGGCGGTGCCCTTGGCGGCAGCTGACGCCTTGGCCGGCTTGACGTCCTTCGGCTCCTTGGCATCCTTGGCCGATTTGGCAGCGCGAGGCGCCTTGGTCGCAGGCGTCGCGTCGGTCGGCTTGGTGGCGGTCTTGCGGGCTCGACTGGCTGGCTTGGCGTCAGGCTTCGCCTTTTCCGCTTCTACCAGCTTGCGAGCCATTTCCCAATGACGCGCATCCTGGCCCTCCGGCCGTCCTTCCGATACCCAGATGTCATATGCGAATTCGCGGATGCGCTGCTCGTCGTTCGTCATCGTTCTGATTCTCCTGTTGAACTGATTGATAGCTGTAGAACCGCCAGGGGGAGGGGCTGCAAAACCTCTTCCATGTTCAGGACTGCTTGTCTGGCTCTGACTGTATTTGTGTCGAAAAGTCGCTCGAAGACATGACCGCTCAGCGCCTCGGGCAGGACCACACGGGTGTCCTTCCAGCGTTCGGCCGCAATCTGCGGCGTCGGCGAGTCGCCGAGCAGGGAGCTCGACAGCCGCGCCGCTACCACGATCAGCCAGTGCCCCTGCCACTCACGCGCGAAGGCGACCAGGTGTTCGGCCTGTTCGCCTTCGGCTTTCAGCGGTATGTAGCGACCCTCGGTGAACAGATGCGGCAGGGTGCGACGCAGCTTCAGCGTCCGCGTGATTAGCCATTGCTTGATGCGGCCATCCTTCCAGTGCTGGAGCAACTCGGCGGGCTGCGCGTCGGGATCGAGCTGCTGGCGGCGGCTGTCGTAATCGACCGGGCGACGGTTGTCCGGATCGACCAGGCTGAAATCCCAGTAATCCGCGCCCTGGTAAAGATCCGGCACGCCGGGGGTGGTCATGCGTAGCAGCGTCTGGACCAGGCTGTTGAGCGCGCCAGCGGGCGCCAGCTCGGCCGCGGCTGCGGCGATGTCCTCGCGCAGCGTCCTGGCCTGTTCGTCGAGCAACAATGCGCGCGTGTAGGCCTGACAGGCGCTTTCGTACTCGGCGTTGGGGTCGGTCCAGGTGGTGCGCAGTTTGGCTTCGCGCAGGGCTTTTTCCTGCCACTTGACGATGCGTTCGCAGTAGCGCTCGAGACCGGGTTTGTCATCGGGCGACAGCTCCAGCGGCCAGCTGCCCAGGAGGATTTGGTACAGCAACATCTCGTCGGCCGGCGAGGGCGCGGGTCCGTCCGGCAGGCTCTGGCGCAGCCCGTAGGCCAGCTGACGCCAGTGGCGGACCTTGCTGGCGTACCATTCGGCGCGTTCGCTGAGCACGGTCATGCGCGCCCGGGTGTCTTCGCCGCGCTTGTGGTCGTGGGTCGCGGTGGTCAGCAGATTGCGCGGAAAATGCTCGGCACGCGCGACGCATTCGGCGTGGAAGCTGTCGACCGAGGCGCTGAAGGTCTGCGGGTCGAAGCCGACGTCGTTGCGCGACAGCAGCGCGCCGGAGCGGTAGCAGGCCGTGTCTTCGACCGCCTTGGCGGCAGCGGGCGAGGTGAGCTGCTGGAAGCGCGTGCAGGCGTAACGACGCAGGCGCCGCGCAGGGCCCGGCGGCAGGGTGCGCAAACTCTGGCCGCCAAGCCAGCGGTCGAGGTGGTCGAGCAACGGCCAATCGGCTTCGCCCAATGTGGTCCGGGCGCCGGCCAGCGCCCGCTGGAAGAAGGGTTCGTCAGCCTCGCGGCGGCCATGTGCCCCGATATAGGTGCGGTAGACGGGAAAGTGCACGATCAATTCGAGCAGGGCGCGGCGAATCGCACCGAGGGTGATGTCGCGGGTCATGACGTCATAACGGGCGACTTGCAGCAGGGCCTGGGCGACGGTTTCGAAGTCGCCGGCCAGCGGCCCGGTCAGCACCAGTTGTCGCGCCAGGCGCACCTCTTCCATGAAATCGGCGGGGCGTTCGGTGGTTTCGCTCCAGAGCTCGCAGATCACCGTTTTGCCGGCGGGATCGTGCTGCAGCAGCGACACCTGGTTCATGAATTCGTAGCCGGTGGTGCCGTCCACGCCCCAGTCGTCGTGCAGGTGTTCGCCTTCGGCAAGGATCTTTTCGACGTAGATCGGCACGTGATCCTGGGCGGCCTCGGCGGGACGCGCGGCATTGAGCCGGTCGACACGGCGGCGCAGCCGACGACAGTAACCGCGCGGGTTGGCCAGGCCGTCGACATGGTCGATGCGCAGCCCGTCGACCAGCCCTTCGCTGATCAGCTCGAAGATCTTCGCGTGGGTTTCCTCGAACACGACAGGCCGTTCGACGCGCAGGCCGCCCAGTTCGTTGATATCGAAGAAGCGTCGCCAGTTGATGTCGTCACCCGCGGTGCGCCAGCTGGCCAGCCGGTAGTTCTGACGTTCCAGCAGGCCGTGCAGGCGCTTGAATCCCTCTTCGGTGGTGCCGTCGTAGTGCTGCAACGCGGCCTCCAGGGTCTGCCGCGTGGCGCTGTCTTCGAGCAGGCGAGCCAGGTCGGCGCGCAGCTCGCGTGCGGTCTGGTAGGGCGCCGGCGCCGTTTTCAACGCATCGAAATGCTGCGCCAGGCTGCGCAGCTCCGGGTGGTCGGTCAGCCGCAGGATCTCGCCGTAGCTGGGTGGCGTGATCGGGAAGCGATGTTCGTAGTGCTCGGCATGGAAGGCGCCGTTGTCGATGTCCAGGCGCAGCACGACGGTGCCTTGCTGCAGGGCCTCGCCATAATCGCTGCCGAGGAAGGGAACCAGCAGCTGGCCCTCGAGCAGCGGGTCCGGCGAATTCCATTGGATGTCGAAGAACTGCGCATAAGGGCTGCGCCGGCCCCATTCGAGCACGTCCAGCCACCAGGGGTTGCCCGAGCCGCCGACCGCCATGTGGTTGGAGACGATGTCCAGTATCAATCCCATGTTGCGCCCACGCAGCGCTTCTACGAAGCGGCGCAGTGCCGGTTCGCCGCCGAGCTCGGGGTTGATCCGGGTCGGATCGATCACGTCGTAGCCATGCATCGAGCCGGGGCGAGCGGTCAGCAGCGGCGAGGCGTACACGTGGCTGATGCCGAGGTCGGCAAAATAGTCGACCAGGCCCGTCGCGTCATCGAGGGTGAAGTCACGGTGAAATTGCAATCGCAGTGTGGCGCTGAGGTCTCTCATCGAGCATGTTTTCCAATGGACTGTTTACGCGCGTCAGCAAGGATGGCCAGGCGTCGCGCGCAAGCGGGCGGGTCGAGCAGTGACGCGCTGTCGGCCGGGTATCGACGGCGCCAGTTCGGGTGCGTATCGACGATGCCCGGCAGGTTCGGCTGTTCGAGCAGGCACAGGGCATCCTCGACCGGGAAGAGCACGAGCGGAGCGGGCGTACGGCCAAGGAATGCCGCGCAGGCATCGGCCAGTACCTCGGGGTCGTGGAGGTCGCCGTCGATTTCCGCTGCGTGTTTTCGCAGAAGATGCAGCAGGCCCTTGCGCTCGCGCTCACGCTCGTCCAGCTGCTGCGGCCGCTCGTGTTCCTGGTGTTGGCCGACGCGGATGCGCCAGTCGATGTCGTGCGCCTGCCACCAGCCGTTGATGGTCGGCAGGTCGTGTGTCGTGGAGGTGCCAATGGCGCTGGCCGGCCACTCGTGCGGCTCCTTGAAGGTGCCGTTGTGGTCGCGCTCGAAAAACAGCACGCGCATGCCGAGCAGGCCGCGCGCCGCCAGCTTGTCGCGCAAGCCTTCGGGTACGGTGCCAAGGTCTTCGCCCAGGACCACCGCATTGCGCCGCCAGGCCTCCAGCGACAGCAGGCGCAGCAGGTCGTCGAAGGGGTAGTTCAGGTAAGCGCCTTCCTTGGGGCCGGCGCCGGCAGGCACGACCCACAGGCGCATCAGCCCCATCACATGGTCGATGCGCATGCCGCCCGCGTGGGCCAGGTTGGCGCGGACCATTTCGATGAAGGCACGGTAACCATGGGCCTTCAGGCCCCAGGGTGAAAAGGCGGAAATGCCCCAACTCTGACCCTGGCGGTTGATGATGTCCGGCGGGGCACCGACGCTGACCGAGGCGAGCACCTCGTCCTGACGGCTCCAGGCCTGGCTGCCGCCACCATCGGCACCGACCGCAAGGTCGCTGATCAGGCCGATCTTCATCCCGGCGCTGCGCGCAGCGGTCTGGGCGCGTTCCAGGCCGCGGGCGATGAGCCACTGGCAAAAGGCGTAATAGCTCACCTCATCGGCGTGCTCGGCGGCGAAGCGCTCGACCTCGGGGCTGTCGGGGGTGCGGTATTGCGCCGGCCAGTCCCGCCAGTGCTGCGGGTGGCCGTCAGCGCTGAGCAGGGCGGCGTGCAAAGCTTCGAAACGGCAATGGTTTTCCAGCGCCTCGCCGCCGGCTTCGCGGAAGCTGTCGAAATCGGCCTGCTGCGCGTTGCCACCCTTGGAGAAATCCTCGAACAGCGCCCGAAGCAGGCATTGGCGGGTACGGGACACGGCGTCCCAATCGATCAACTCCAGCGCCTCGAGGCGCTCGAGCTCATCGGCCAGCCCGCAGGCATCGACGGCCATGCGCATCGCCTTCTCGCCGAGGATCGTTTCCGGCGCGCTGTGCAGGATGTTGAAGAACAGCCGGCTGGAGGGCGAGTAGGGGCTGTACTGGCCGCTGTTGCCGGTGAACATCGCATGCAGTGGGCTGATGCCCAGCGCGTCGGCGCCATGGGCGGCAGCGTTGCGCGCCAATGCTTCGAGCGCCTGGGTGTCGCCCAGACCACCATCGCCACGCCGGCGCAGCCCGTAGACCTGCACGGTCAGCCCCCAGGCATTCGGGCCGGCGACATCCTCCACGCTTGGGCAGGCCGGCGGGGCGACCGCGACGGTAAGACGATGACCAGCCACTTCCAGGCGGTGATAGCCCGGCGTTTCGATGGGGGCGAGGCGCGCCTGGCCGTCGAGCTCGCCTTCGAGATGGTTACCATCTTCCAGTTGCAGGCTGTAGCGCGTGCCGGGCTCGACGTGGCCGGCGAGGTCCAGCATCGCGTCGTGGTCGACCGTCAGCATGGGCGGGATGCCGCCGTCGCCATTAGCGGCTTCGAGCGTAGCCAGGCTCTGCTCGACGTCGGCGTCCGTGTCGGCATTTAGCCCCAGGCCCTTGAGCACGGCGCGCAGGGTATCGGGCGCTACGCGTTGGTCACGCCCGTCGGCGTCCACCCAGTCGATGGACAGGCCCGCCGCCTCGGCCAGGCGGTTCAGTCGTTCATCGCTCATACGGCATCTCCAGCGTCATCCAGGTACATCCGCGCGGTGCGCGCCGGCAATGCCTTCGCATCGCCTCCGTCGCGGCTGCTGTACAGCAGACGGCCCCCGGCGGCAGGCGTCGCCAAGTCGGTCTTGCCGAGATTGAGTTCCAGGCGCAGCACGGCGCCGTCAGCCATCTGCCAGCGGGCACGGGCGGCCGCTTCGCCGAGCGTTTCGGCGCCCAGGAAACGTGAGCCCTCCAGGCGCGGCACGATCTCGGCGTGGCGGATGTTCAAAAGCGTTCGGTAGAGGCCGAGCCACTCGGCGTGCCCGGCCGTTTCACGCTTGCTGAAGTCGGGCCTGGATGCCTCGAAGGTGGCAGCATCGTTCGGGTCGGGGATGCGTTCGCGGGTGTGCTCGTCAGCAAACTCGGCGAACTCTGCGAATTCGCCGCGGCGGCCCTCGCGCACCGCGTCGGCCAGTTCACCATGGTGGCTGGTGAAGAAGAGGAAGGGTTCGCGCGCGCCCCATTCCTCGCCCATAAACAACAGCGGGACCATCGGCGAGAGGAGCAGGACGGTGGTGGCCGCTCGCAGCGCGTCGGCGTCCGCGAGGTTGATCAGGCGATCCCCGAAGGCGCGGTTGCCGGTCTGGTCGTGGTTCTGCAGGAACAACACGAAGGCGGTCGGCGACAGATGCCCGCTCGGCTCGCCGCGCGATTCGCCGCGCCGGTTCTCGTGGCCCTGATAGATGAAGCCTTCACCCAGAAAGCGCACCAGCTTGCTGGTCGCGTCGCTGTGGTAGTCGGCGTAGTAGCCCTGACGTTCGTCGGTCAACAAGGTATGCAGGACGTTATGGCCGTCGTCGTTCCATTGTGCAGTGAAGCCCTGGGTGAGCAGGCTGGCGCGGTTGTCCTCGTTCTCCAGGACCAGATGAACATGGCGGCCCGGCTCGGTTTCAGCCCGCACGCGTTCGGCCAGCTCGGTGAGAAAGCTGCGATCGGGAATGGCATGCACCGCATCCATCCGCAGGCCGTCGAAGCGGTACTCCATCAGCCACATCAGCGCGTTGTCGATGAAGAAGTCGCGGACCTCGGGGCGCCGGAAGTCGATGGCGTCGCCCCAGGGGGTTTGCTGGTCGTGCCGGAAGAAGTGCTTGGCGTAGCGCCCCAGGTAATTGCCGTCGGGGCCGAAGTGGTTGTAGACCACATCGATGAACACCATCAGCCCCAGCCCGTGAGCGGTATCGATGAGGTGCTTGAGTTCGTCGGGGCTGCCGTAGCTCGCCTCGGGGGCATAGGGCAGTACGCCGTCGTAGCCCCAATTGCGGTCGCCAGGAAATTCGGCCAGCGGCATCAGCTCGATGGCCGTGACGCCGAGATCCGCCAGCGCCTGGAGCCGCTGCTCGATGCCGGCGTAGCCGCCATAGGCGCCCACATGGAGCTCATAGAGCACGGTTTCGTGCCAGGGCCGGCCGCGCCAGTCCGCATGACGCCAGCGGTAGCGTTCCGGGTCGACCACTAGGCTTGGCCCGTGGACGTCGCTTGCCTGGGCCCGGGAGGCCGGGTCAGGCACCTTCAACTCGTCGTCGATGAGGAACTGGTAGCCGGTGCCCGCCGGGGCAGTCGCCTCGGCGAAGTACCATCCTTCGTCCTCAGGCTGCATCGGTAGCGTTTCGCCACCTTCGATTACCAGGTTGACGCGTTGCGCGTCCGGGGCCCAGAGCCTGAACCGGGTACGGGAATCATCGAGTAGTACCGGTCCGTGTCGCCCTGTGCGGGCAGGCCTGTTTTGCATTGATCGACCTCGTCATATAGTGGCTGTGACCTCTCGCCGTCCGCCCAGCAACTGCTGGTACAACCGGTCATAAGGTTCGATCGCGTGGCTCCAGAAAAATCCCCCGCTCATCGCACGACAACGCATCGCGTTGAGCAACTGCGGCTTCTGATGCACGGCCAACGCCCGTTCGACCGCACGCCGGTAGCTCTCCACCGTTGCGTCGTCGAAAAGAAAACCGGTCACGCCGTCGTCGATGCTGTCGGCCAGACCACCGGTGCGGTGGGCAATGGGTAGGGAGGCAAAGCGCTGTGCGTACATCTGGCTCAAGCCGCAGGGCTCGTAGCGCGACGGCATCAGCAGGAAGTCGCTGCCGCCGAACAGGCGCCGGGCGTCGGTTTCGTTGAAGCCGATATGCGCACCGACACGGCCTGGAAAGCGCTCGGCCAGGCGCCGGACCTGGTCTTCGATCAGCGGCTCGCCGCGGCCAAGGATCGCCAGTTGCCCACCGCGCTCGACGATGGTTTCGGCCACGGCGATGGTCAGGTCGATGCCTTTCTGATGCACCAGACGCGACACCACGGAAAACAGCGGGCCGTCGCCTTCATCCAGGCCGAACAGCTGCCGCACGTGGGCGGCATTGGCACGCTTGCCGGCCCAGTCATGCGGGCCAAACGGGCTGATGAGGTGTTGGCAGCTCTGCGGCTCCCAGCTCTCGTCGATGCCGTTCAGCAAGCCGCTGAGCAAGCCCTGGCGCGCCTTGAGGCTGAGGAAGCCCTCCATGCCGCAGCCAAAGGCGGGCGTGGTGATCTCGTGGGCATAGGTGGCGCTGACGGTGGTGATGCGGTTGGCGTAGGCGATGCCGGCCTTGAGCAGCGAAAGGGCACCGTAGAACTCCATCCGCTCGGGGCCGCAGCCTTCCATCGGAATGCCCAGCGCACGGCGCTGGCTCATGTCGATGTTGCCCTGGTAGGCAAGGTTGTGAATGGTGAAGACGCTCGGCGTCGTCAGGCCACGCCAGTGCATATAGGCCGGCGCCAGCCCGGTTGGCCAGTCGTGGGCATGCACCAGATCCGGTGTCCAGCGGATGCCGGCGGTGCAGGCGGCGATGTCGGCGGCGACCATGCACAGCCGGGCGAAGCGCACCGGGTTGTCCGGCCAGTCGTTGCCATGCTCGTCGCCGTATGGCAGCCCGTCTCGCTCGTAGAGTTCAGGGCAGATCACCACGTAGATGATCAGCCCGTCAGGCATGTCGAGCCGGCCGACCTTGCAGGCGGGCAGGTCGCCGTGGGACATGACGCTGCCAACGATGCGGATCGGCTCACCGCACTGCATCACCTGCGTGTAGCCCGGGATCAGTACGCGTACGTCGTGGCGGGCGGCCAGCGCGCGCGGTAGCGCGGCGGACACGTCGGCGAGGCCACCGGTCTTGACCAGGTCGGTCAATTCCGAGGTGACAAAGAGGATTTTCTTTTTATCGTCCTGCGTGCTGCGAAGCTGCAGCACGGGGCGTTCCACAGGCGCGCCCAGGCGTTGAAGCGGGTTCAGGCGGCTAAGCGGCCGGGTGTTGACAGCTGCGATACTCATAGCACTTCTCCCCAATGACCGGCCCCCTGGCCAGGTCAGTTACGAGCACATTTCTCCCACACAGCCCTCATCGGAGCGCTGCAAAACCATGAGCACGGCAAAGTGTGAAAACGTTCTTGGAGACCGCGGGAGCCGCGGCGTAGAGCTGCGTTGGCCCTACCTTGAAAGAAGACCGGGGGGCTGTGAATAAGTTCTCACTTTCCGCCGGAAGGAAGTGGCCGGGAACTTTGCGATTTGGGGTTCGCTCCCAAACCTGACCAGACAGATACGTTCTTAGGGCGTGAGCCGGAGCAAAGCCAATGCAAGACCTTGCTGAAATCGTGCGGTTTCTGAGTGACAAGCAGATGAAATTGACCACTGCCGAATCCTGCACCTGTGGCCTGATGGCCTCGTTGTTGGGCGACATCCCGGGCTGTGGCCAGGTGCTCGACAGCGGGTTCGTCGTCTATTCACCCAAGGCGAAGAACCGGCTGCTGCATGTGAGCTTCGAAACCATCGAAACCTTCGGCCTGACCAGCGAGGAAGTGGCTACCGAAATGGCCATCGGTGCGCTGAATGCCAGCGTCGCCGACATCGCCATCGCCAACACGGGGGTCGCCGACGACAATGAAGAGGACGAAGGCGGTACCCAGTGCTATGCCTTTGCGCTGATGCAAGGTGAACGCCAGGTCAGCCTCAGCGAGACGGTTCAGTTCGAGGGCGATCGGGTCTCGATCCGCAAGCAGGCGGCGAGATACGGGCTAGAGCAGTTGCCGGCCAAGTACGAGCAACTGCGCCGCAAGCTGCAGGAGAAGGCGTGAGGTGACGTCCTCGCTCGGGTGCACCGAAACCCCGCAGCCGCGCGTTGCCGGTGCGCCATCTTGCGGCGCGTCACACGGGCGGCTGGCGCTCCGGCTCGACGTGGTCAGGGGTTGAGCGATCCACCGCTTGCTTCTGGCCCACGCTGAGGTCGGCGCGCAGCTGCGGCAGGCATTGCGGATACTGGCGCTGGATGAAGCCGATCAGGTTTTCGCGCAGATGACAGCGCAGATCCCAGTTGCGCGAAGAGTCCGGCGAGCTGACCAGCACACGCAACTGGATGGATTTTTCGCTGGTGTCGGTCACCTGCAGCACGATGACACGACCGTCCCACAGCTCTGGCACCTCCTGACACAGCCGTCGTAATTCCTCGCGCAGGGGTTCCAGCGGGAGGGAGTAGTCCACCCAGAAAAATACCGAGCCGATGATGCTGGAGTTGCGTCGCGTCCAGTTCTGGAAGGGTTTCTCGATGAAGTACTGCAGGGGCACCACGAGACGGCGATCATCCCAGATCCGCACGATGACGTAGGTGCCGGTGATTTCCTCGATCCGCCCCCACTCGTTTTCGACGATCACGACATCGTCCAGGCGGATCGGCTGGGTAATGGCGATCTGCATCCCGGCGATGAGGTTACCCAGCACTGGGCGGGCGGCGAAACCGACGGCCAGGCCGGCCAGGCCGGCAGAGGCGAGGAGGCTGGCACCGAACTGCCGTGCACCCGGAAAGGTCATCAGCATCCCCGCGGCACCGATGAGCAGGATGAAGAAGCTCAGCGTACGCAGCAGCACCCGAGACTGCGTCTGGATTTGCCGGGCCCGGAGGTTGTCGGTCACATCCACCGGGTTCTTCAACCGTATGGCCTGTTCGACGCCGCGCAGCAGTCTCATCGCCAGCCAGGTGAAACAGCCGATGATCAACAGCAGGGTCAGGCGCCGTGCCAGCGGGACGAGGGCAAGGTCGCCGCTGGCGGCCGTGAGTACCGCCTGCAGACCCAGCAGCGGCAGCAGCACCCGGACGGGCTTTTCCAGTTGCTCGGAAACGGCTTTGGTAAAGAGGAAACCGCGCCCCAGGCGCATCATGATGGCAGTCAGCACGCGGCTGAACACGCTGAGCAGAAGCACCACCACGGTCGCCGCGACCAGCACGCGCAGCGCTGGCTGGGTGATGTAATTCTCCCACTCCATCAGGAAAGCGAAGGATTCGATAATACTGCTCCCATCCAGGTTCGAAGGCAGGGAGCGTGCCGGAACACGCTCGTCTCGCTCGTGTGCCTGGCGCCACGGGCCGTTGCCGTACCGCTTGTGCCGGACCCTAGCTGATGACTGGGCTCACTCCGCAAAGTTCACGGCGCAAGGGTGTCGTACGCACTCATCGGGTGATTGGAACTCCTGCTGGTCCACCGCTTTCCACCTAACAAGGGCCGAGAGCTCATGACCACTTGGGAGATCAACACCATGCAGAGTGCACAAACCGGTAACGACATCCGTATCGAACGACTGATCGAATGGCTGCGTGATGCCCACGCCATGGAGGCTCAGGCCGAAACCATGCTGAACAAGCAAGCCAGCCGCATCGAGCACTATCCGGATCTCAAGGCGCGCATTGAGCAGCACATTCAGGAAACCCAGAACCAGGCCAAGTTGATCGAAAGCTGCCTGCAGCGTTACGACAAGTCCTATTCAGGCTTCAAGGACCTTGGCGGCAAGATGATGGCAATGGGGCAGGCCATGGGCGGAATGATGGTCAACGACGAGATCGTCAAGGGCGCGCAGATGGGCTACGTGTTCGAGAACCTGGAAATCGCGTCCTATGAAATTCTCATTGCCGCCGCCGAGGCGGTAGGCGATACCGAAACGAAAGAGATCTGTACGCGCATCCTGGGTGAGGAGGTCGCCATGGCCGAGTGGATGCGCAGCCATCTCGCGCAGCTGACCCAGGCCTACCTGACCCGGGCCGAGACGCCCCATACCGAGGCCAAGCGCTAGAGAAAGGTCGTTAGCCGCCGGCGCTTTTGGCCGGCGGTGCGGCGAGCATGGCGCTGCGGGTCGCATGCAGCTCGAAACGGAGCTCCTGGGCCAACCGGATCAGGTCGTCGGCGTTCTGACATTGCTCATCGGTAATTCCGAAAACGGTGAGTTGCTCGGCGTCGTCGTGCTCGTCATAGAGCCGTACGGTGACGCGGCTTTCATCCTGAACCTGACAGTCGCAACGGAAGGGCTGGAGTTGATCACGAAGGATATTTTCTATGGTCAACAAAGGTAGACGTGAAGCCATGGCCTTTTCCTCCCGCTGTCAGTTGTCACAACCCGCCTCGCTTCGCGGTTCCGTTGGCAGCTCGGCAAATATGAACGCTAGCAGGCTGTGTTTGGTTGTAAACACCCCGTCGGCTGAACGTTCTGCGGCTCGTGGACGCATGCCGGACGCGTAGGAGGGCCAAAACCCTTGGATTTCAGACAGCTAGCGCCTGATTCACGCCAAATGGGCGAATGCCAGAATGGAGAACGATCATGAAAAAAGTCATTGCAGCCGTAGCGCTCACCGGAGTGTTCACCGGGGCGGCATTTGCCCAGTGGCCCGCCGGCACGCCTGAATCGGAGCGGGGCGCCCGGCCGAGCCCGATGGGCAACCCCACCCCACAGGAAGAGGTCGAGACACGTACGGATAGGCAGGGCAGAACGGTCACCGAGGACGGCAAGCCCGTGAAAACGCTCAAGGGCAGTGAGGCGGACGTGGACGAATCGGCAGACGATCCGTCGGTCGAGCCGGGCCGGCACTCCAGCCACGGCGGCCCGACAGACAGCGCCTCGGACCCCGGCGAAATCGAATAAGCCGTCGGGAGGCGTGCCATGGCCCTCGATGAGTACAACCGCAAGCGCGACTTTTCCGCCACGCCCGAACCGGGCGCCAGCAGTGGGTCGAAACGCCGCAAAAAGGGCGCGTTGCAGTACTGCATACAGAAGCACGACGCCACGCGCCTGCATTACGACTTTCGCCTGGAGCTGGACGGCACGCTGAAAAGCTGGGCAGTGCCCAAGGGCCCCTCGCTGGACCCGAAGTCCAGGCGCCTGGCCGTGCACGTCGAGGATCACCCACTGGAGTACGCCACCTTCGAAGGGACGATTCCCGCCGGCCACTACGGTGCCGGTGACGTCATCGTCTGGGATCGCGGCGTCTGGATGCCTGAGGGCGATCCCGAGGACGGCTATCGCAAGGGCAAGCTCAAGTTTCGCCTCGAAGGTGAGAAGCTCAGCGGCAGCTGGAACCTCGTCCGGACCCGCATGGACGGCGGCAAGGAGCAGTGGTTTCTGATCAAGTCCAACGACGAAGCCGCGCGGCCCGAGGCCGAGTACGACATCGTTCGCGAACTGCCGGACAGCGTCCTCAGCGAGCGGACACTGATCCCGCGCAAACGAGGCAAGACCGAGGCCACGACGCCACCGAAACCGATCAGAAAGCCCGCGGCGCGGCGTCGCCAGGACAGTGACCAGACGCTGCTCGGCGCCAAGCCGGCTGCCCTGCCCGAGCAATTCAAGCCGCAGCTGGCCACTCTGGTCGAGTCGGTCCCCGACGGCGACTGGCGCTACGAGATCAAGTTCGATGGTTACCGGATCATGGCTCGTATCGATTCGGGCAAGGTGCAGTTGTTCACCCGCAACGGGCACGACTGGACGGCCAAGATGCCTCAGCAGGCCGAGGCGCTTGCCGGGCTGGGACTCGAGTCCGCCTGGCTCGACGGCGAAGTGGTGGTGCTGGACGAGCAGGGCACGCCAGACTTTCAGGCCCTGCAGAACGCCTTCGAGGCGGGCCGTAGCGGCCAGATCGTCTACTACCTGTTCGACGTTCCCTATCTCAATGGCCACGACCTGCGCGAAGTACCGCTCGAGGCCCGCCGCGCCGCCCTGGGCGCGCTGCTCGAGGCGAACGAGAGCGAATTGCTGCGCTTCTCCGCGGACTTCAGCGAAGACCCGGAAAGCATGCTCGAAAGCGCCTGCCAGATGCGCCTCGAGGGGCTGATCGCCAAGCGCGCCGGAAGCGGATATGTGTCTCGGCGCAGCAGCAGCTGGATCAAGATCAAATGCAAGAATCGCCAGGAGTTCGTCATCGTCGGCTACACCGATCCCCAGGGCGCACGTAGTGGGTTCGGGGCGTTGCTGCTCGGGTTGCATGACGACAACGGCAAGCTGCATTACGCGGGCAAGGTGGGCACCGGCTTCAATCAGGCCACGCTGAAGAGCCTGCACGCCAAGCTCGAACCGCTGAAGGTCGACAAGCACCCGCTCGACAAGGCACCACCCGCCGCTGACGTGCGCGGTGCGCACTGGCTGAAACCGGAGCTGATGTGCGAAGTCGCCTACGCCGAGATGACGCGTCAGGGCGTCGTTCGTCACTCGGTATTCCATGGGCTGCGCAACGACAAGCCGGCCGAGGCTATCACCCATGAGCGCCCGGCCAGCCGGGGCCGCTCCCGGGCGACCCCCTCTGCAGCCGAGCGCCCAGCCGGCAAGATCAAGATTTCCAACCCGGAACGGATCATCGACGCCTCCATCGGAGCGACCAAGATGGACCTGGTGCGCTATTACGCGGAGGTTGCGCCTTGGGCGCTGCCGCATCTGCACCAACGCCCGCTGGCGCTGGTGCGCGCCCCGGAAGGCATCGCCGGCGAGCTGTTTTTCCAGAAGCATGCCGAAAAGCTGAGCATCCCCCATATCAACCAGCTGGACCCCGCGCTCTATCCCGAACACGCCGCGCTCATGACCATCGAGAGCCCTGAAGCACTGGTCGGCGCGGCGCAGATGGGCACCATCGAGCTGCACGTCTGGAATGCCGTGGCCCCTGCGCTGGATCATCCGGATCGCTTCGTCCTCGACCTCGACCCGGACCCGGCCCTGCCCTGGAAGCGCATGATCGAAGCCACGCAGCTGACCCAGACGCTGCTGGACGAGATCGGCCTGCGGTCCTTCCTGAAGACCAGTGGCGGCAAGGGGCTGCACGTCGTGGTTCCGCTCGAGCCGGTGCATGGCTGGGCCGACGTGAAGGCTTTCAGCCAGGCGATCGCGCAGTACATGGCCAAGCTCATGCCGCAGCATTTTTCAGCTGTGAGCGGGCCGAAGAATCGTATCGGGCGCATCTTCATCGACTATCTGCGCAACGGGCAGGGCGCGAGTACGGTGGCGGCCTATTCGGTCAGGGCGCGCGAGGGGCTGGGTGTGTCGGTGCCGATCCATCGCGATGAGCTGGCCGAACTCAAGGGCGCCAACCTCTGGACGATCCGCAACCTGATCCCGCGCCTGGAAGAGCAGGGCGGTGATGACCCTTGGGCGACGATCGCAGAAACGCAGCAGAAGATCACCGCGCAGATGCGTGAACAGCTGGGTATGAAAGCTGCCGGTCGGGCCACGACGGGCGACTGACTTCGCCCCTACAGGTACACGGCCCGACTGGTTAGCGGACCTGTAGGGCCGAATTTATTCGGCCAGCGGAGTACGGGTTTCGACCCGGTGCCAGGTGGACCATGTTGGGCGAATAAATTCGCCCCTACGGTGCGGCCCGACCGGTTGGCCGACCTGTAGGGCCGAATTTAATTCGGCCAGCGGAGTACGGGTTTCGACCCGGGGCCGGGTGGGACCATGTTGGGCGAATAAATTCGCCCGCAGGGTGCATGCGGCCCGACCGGTCGACAGGCCGGTAGGGCCGAATTTATTCGGCCAGCGGACTACGGGTTTCGGCACGGTGCCGGGTGGGACCATGTTGGGCGAATAAATTCGCCCGCATGGTGCATGCGGCCCGACCGGTCGACAGGCCTGTAGGGCCGAATTTATTCGGCCAGCGGAATACGGGTTTCGGCACGGTGCCGGGTGGGACCATGTTGGGCGATAAATTCGCCCCCACGGTGCGGCCCGACCGGTTGGCAGGCTGTAGGGCCGAATTTATTCGGCCAGCGGGGCATGAGGCGACCCCGCTGCCGCGCTGCCACCTGATCGTCAAGGCTGACCGTTGCCGCCGGATGCGCCGAACACTTGCCCGGTGACGTAGCTGGCCTCGGTCGAAGCCAACTGTACGTAAAGCGGGGCAATCTCTGCCGGTTGGCCGGGGCGCCCCATGGGCGTGTCCTTGCCGAAGGTCTTGAGGTTCTCCATGGTTTGCCCACCCGCCACCTGCAGCGGCGTCCAGAACGGCCCGGGCGCGACGGCGTTCACGCGGACGCCCTTCTCGATGAGCTGTTTGGCCAACCCCTTGCTGAAATTCACGATGCCAGCCTTGGTCATCGAGTAATCCAGCAGGTTGACCGGCGGATCGTAGGTCGTCACCGACGAGGTGTTGATGATCGCCGACCCTGGCGGCATGTGCGGCACCGCGGCCTTGGTGATCCAGAACATGGCGTACAGGTTGGTCTTCAGCGTCCAGTCGAACTGTTCGTTGCTGATGTCGAGGATCGACGCGTGACTCTGCTGCCGCGCGGCGTTGTTGACCAGAATGTCCAGGCCGCCCAGTTGCTCGACGGCCTGGTCGATCAGGCGGCGGCAGAAGCCTTCATCGCGAATGTCGCCGGGCAGCGCCACAGCCTTGCGGCCGGCCTGACGAATCAACTCGACAACGGCCTGAGCATCCGGCTCCTCGTCAGGCAGGTAGTTGATCGCAACGTCCGCTCCCTCGCGTGCATAGGCGATGGCAGCGGCGCGGCCGATGCCGGAGTCCCCACCGGTGATCAGCGCTTTGCGCCCGGCCAGGCGGTTGCTGCCCTGGTAGCTGTCTTCGCCGTGATCGGGGCGGGGCTCCATGTCACGGGCGAGCCCGGGCCATGGCTGTTTCTGCTCCTTGAACGGGGGCTGCGCGTAGAGCTGGGTGGGATCACGCATCGGGGCGGGGTTGTTCGATGCGGGCGCCGCGCCGGAAGAAGATTGCGCAAACACGGGTGTCGCCACGCCTGCTGCGAGTGTGGCGGCCGCGCCCTGGATGAGCAGGCGGCGGCGCGAGGGGTTATGGTCGTCCGATTGCATCGGGGCCTCCAATCAGATGATGGCGGTCCGCTCGCCGGGATCGGGTTCGTTCCTGGAAAGCTACAGGGTCGTAACCGCTGTGGCATGGGTGTAGACGATTCGCCCTTTTCAAACGTTCAGCCCCGATGACGACCGGGTTGATCTGACGCTGACGATCACCTTGGCCGGAACACTGGCGCGCCGGAAGGTTCGAACCTAGGCACCCCGACGAGAGCCGTAACTTGACCTACCCATTTCGAACCGCCGCCTCACCGGATCGCGCCGCGTCGCGCCCGGACCGTGGCGCTTGCGCTGACCGCAGGGCAGGGCGCGCATGAAGCTGACACGAATCCTGATCGTCCTGGCCTTCGTCGTCGGGGCGGTCTGCTTTTTCTGGTTCGATCTGGGTGAGTACCTGACGCTGGAGACCATCCAGTCGCGCAGTGGCGCGCTCAGGGATCAGGTCCAGGCGCATCCCTGGTGGGCGGCGACCGTGTTCTTCACGGCTTACGTTGCGCTGACCGTCCTGTCATTTCCCGGCACGGTGGTGCTGACCATCCTGGCCGGGGCGCTGTTCGGGTTGCTCGGCGGCACGTTGCTGGTGTCCTTCGCCAGTAACCTGGGTGCGCTGATCGCGATGCTCATCAGCCGTTTCCTTCTGCGTGACTGGGTTCAGCGACGATTCTCCAAACAGATCGCCAGCATCAACCGCGGTCTGGAGCGGGATGGCGCCTTTTACCTGTTTTCCCTGCGGCTGATTCCCATCGTTCCCTTCGTCCTGCTGAATCCGGCGCTGGGGCTGACGCGCGTTGGCATCTGGACCTTCTGGTGGACGACTCAGGCCGGGATGCTGCCCGGTAACGTCGTCTATGTGAATGCCGGGTTGCAGCTGTCGCGCATCCGCGAGATCTCAGACATCCTATCGCCGAGCATGATCGGCACCCTGGTCCTGCTCGCCGTGTTCCCCTTGGCGGCTACGCGGCTCTTGACGCTGTACAAGGCTCGCAAGGCATTTCGCGGCTGGAGCAAACCCAAGGGCTTCGATTACAACCTGCTGGTCATCGGCGCGGGCAGCGGAGGGCTTACTGCCGCACGCATTGCCGCGTCGTTGAAGGCGCGGGTCGGGCTGGTCGAGCGTGGGCAGCTCGGCGGTGCCGCTCTGCACAGCGGCAGCGTGCCGGCTCGGGCGCTGATGCGTGCGGCAAACATGACCCACGCCCTGCGCCGAGGCGACACGCTTGGAGAGGGGCAGTGTCCGGACGTCGATTTTGCCAAGGTGATGCGGCAGGTGCGGCACACGCTCGGTGAAGCGCAGGCGCGCGTGACGGTCGATGCCTATGAAGAAATGGGCGTGCGGGTGCTTGAAGGCGAGGCGCGTCTGACCTCGCCCTGGACGGTGGAGGTCGGCGATCGTGCCATCTCCACACGTGCCGTGATTCTGGCAACCGGCAGCCACGCTTATCTGCCACCGATCCCGGGGATCGATGAGGTCGACCCGTTGACCTCCGAAAACCTCTGGGAGCTGCAGGAGCGCCCTGATCGGCTGCTGGTCCTTGGCAGTGACGGAAATGCCTGCGAGCTGGCCCAGGCGATGCAGCGGCTGGGTTGCCAGGTGACCATGGTGTTCGAGCAGGAGCAATTGCTCGAGGGCTTCGAGCCGCAGGCACGCCAGGCCATTGCCGAGGCGCTGGAGGCCGACGGCGTCCGGTTGCTGCCGCAACACAGCGCAGAGCGATTCGAACGGGCAGGGGCATCGCATCGGTTGATCTGTGCAGCGGGTGAGGGCGGGGCCAGCCCGGCGGTCGACTTCGATCGCGTGCTGATCGCGCTCGGTCGTCAGGCCTGTCTCGACGACCTGGGGCTGGATACGCTTGGCTTGAGCACCCGTGAAGACGGCAGCCTGGAAGTGGACGAGTACCTCGCCACGCGTTACCCCAACATCTACGCCGTGGGCGCCGTCGCGGGACCGGACACCACGACGCACGAAGCGGCGCACCGGGCAGGATTCGCCACGAGAAACGCCTTGTTTTCGGGGCTGCGGCGTGTGGCGGTCAGCGACAGGGTGGTGCCGAGGGCCGCCTATACGTCGCCCGAAGTCGCCATGGTCGGCCTGACCGAGGAGCAGGCTCAAGCCGTGCAACAGGAGTACGAGGTCACCCTGATTCCGCTCGAAAGCATGGCGACGGCTTATCTGAGCGCGGGTAACCGGGGTTTCGTCAAGGTGTTGACCGACCAGGGCCGTGACCGGATTCTCGGCGCCACCTTCGTCGGCGATGGTGCCAGCGAGGCCTTGGGCGTCCTGGTGGTCGCGATGAAGCACAAACTCGGTCTCAACAAGTTGCACAAGGTCGTGCACCTTAACCCCACGCTGGCCGAAGCGAGCGTCGCCGTCGCCGAAGCATGGCGCCAGGCGCACGGTGCGAAGCGCCCGTTGGCCTGGTCCGAGCGGCTGCAGCGCTGGCGTCGTGGCAAGGCGAATCGACAATCGCACACTAATGGCGACGCCGAGGCCAAACAACCCAACACGGCCGTCTAGCGAACCGGGGCGTCGCGTATGCTCAGCGATGGGTGCAGCTTCGCGCCTGACCCTCCGGCAAACCTCGATCAAGAAGACCGATGCTTTCCATCCTCGCCATCACCGCGCCCATCTTCATCCTGATCGCCATTGGCTTCGTTTCCAGCCGGGCAGCGCTGGTTAGCCGGGACCAGGTCGCCGGGATGGGGCGCTTCGTGATCACCTTGGCGCTGCCGGCACTGGTCATACGCGCGCTACTCGAACGGCCGTTGCACGAGGTGATTCACTGGAATTACCTCATCGGTTACGGGCTCGGTTCGTTACTGATCTTCGGGCTGGGTTACGCCTTTGCGCGCCTGGTTCGCAAGGACAACCTCAGCGGCAGCGCTCTGGCGGGCCTGGGCATGTCGGTCTCTAATAGCGGTTTCGTCGGCTATCCCATCGTCGTGCTGGTCGTCGGCGGTCCTGCCGCGGTGGCGCTGGCCCTGGGCATGATGATCGAGAATGCATTGCTGATTCCCCTGGCGCTGACGCTGGCCGAACTGGGCCAACAGAACGGCGGCAATGTCGGTACGGCTTTGCTCGGCACGCTGCGCAATCTGGTCCGTCATCCGGTGCTGATCGCAATCGTCCTGGCACTGCTGATGGCCACGCTCGACGTCAGGCCGCCGACATTCGTCATGCGCGCGATCGACATGCTGGCGCAGGCGTCGGCGCCCGTCGCGCTGTTCGTCATTGGTGCCAGCCTGAACGGCCTGAAGCCGGGCGGCATGGCGCTCGACGTGGGGCAATTGCTGATTGGCAAACTCATCCTGCATCCGTTGCTGGTATGGCTGTGTTTCAGTCTGCTGCCGATATCCGACCCGGCACTGAGAACCGCCGGGGTGCTGATGGCTGCTGCACCGATGATGAGCATCTATCCGATTCTCGGTGCGCGCTATGGTCTGGAACAACGCTGCGCTGCAGGGCTGGTGGCCGCGACAGTGATGTCGTTCCTGAGCATCAGTGCGTTCGTGTGGTTGATGGCGTGAAGGTGCAGGGCTGCAGATCCGCCGTGCCTACTCCGGCCAATGAGCTCCCTATTTGCTGAGACGTGTCGGGAGTGAGCAATCAATGATTGAGCCATCGCATGCGTCATAGCTATCGACCACCCGTCGATACTGGCTTGGAGACGCACCGATGTGCTGGCGAAAAAAACGCGTGAAGTGTCCTTGCTCTGAAAAGCCCAGTAACTCGGCAAGCTGACCGAGGGTGCCGCTGCGCTCGTGTTCCAGCCAGATGAAGGCTCGCCGCATGCGCGCGTCGTTAACCACGAGCGTCGGCGTCATTCCGGTGTCCTGCCGGAACAGGGTGAAGAAATGCGCGCGCGAAAGCCCGGCGGCCTGCGCCGCATTGGTCAAGCAGTCCGGGTCATCGAGGTGGGTCTGCAGATAGTCGCAGGCGCGGCGGATGCGCGCATCACGAAAACCTTGGCGAACCTGGGCGCCAAGGCGGCGCAGTTGCTTCCACTGCGAATAGTCCTCGATCAGCTCGATGAGGAAGTCGAACAGCAGAAACTCGATGCGCTCGCGCGGCACCAGGCCAACGCTGCAGGCCTCCGCGATCAGCTGGTCGGCCATCGTCCGGTTCTTGCTGCTGAGCTCAATGCTCGGTTGGGAGAAGAACCCCGGGTGGGCGCTCAGCGCCAATGACTGCTGGGCATCGGCGAGCCAGGCCGGCTCTATGTACAGCGCCAGGATCTGCGTCTGCGCGGCACCGGGTTGGAAATCGTAGTAGTGCGGTTGCCAGGCATTGACCAGCACCGCACTGCGGTCGGTCAGCGGTACCTGGCGGCCGTTGACGTTGAAGAAGGTGTCGGCACCCGAGGCCTTTATCAGCACATGGCACTCATGATGCGAGTGGGTAACCAGCGGACGGTCCATGTCGAGTAGGGCAACTCGCCCAAACTTACCGTGGAAAACGCGTTGTGCGGTGGACATCGCTAGCTCCTTACGGGTAGGCGGGTGGAAGGAGCGGCGGGCGCCATGCGCTCGTCGAGGTCGGTCGGATGGTCGACGTCCTGCAGGATGCCAGGGTCGTCGACCGACAGCCGTAGGTAGTGAGCGGCATTACGGCTGATCAGACGGCGCGCACCCTCATCGCCGTCGAGTGCACACAGGGCCGGCCAGAAGGCGCGGCCGAACACCACCGGATGACCTGGCTGGTCAGCATGCCATGGTTGCACGATCCGTTGGTCGTCGGCCGCGCCGATCACCTGCGCATAGGTTTGGGGGCGAATCCAGGGCATGTCACCGAGCAGCACCGCAAGGGCATCGCCCGGGTGGGCTGACAGGGCTGCGACGCCTGCGGCGAGACTGGCACCCAGGCCACGCTCGGCGTGCGGTGTGCGCAGGACCCTTACTTGCGGCGGCAGGTGCAGGTCATCGAGCGTCTCGCCGGCACGTATGACCACCAGCAACTCGTCGAACGTGGCCGCGGCATTGGCAAGGCTTGCTTCCAGCAGTGTCCTGCCGTCAGCCAGGCGTGCCCGGCGCTTGTCGGCACCAAAGCGCCGGGCGGCGCCAGCGGCCAGTAACAGGCCTGCCACCTTCGTTTCAGAGCGCATCGCGGGCCTTGCCGTGGTAGACCCGCAGCACATCGGCGACTACCGACAGGGCGATCTCGGCGGGCGTCCTACTGCCGAGATCCAGGCCAATCGGCATGCGGATGCGGGCGATCTGCTCGGCCGCCAGACCGCCGACCCGTGCCAGGCGCTCGGCTCGCCGTGCGGACGTCTGCCGCGAGCCCATGGCGCCGATGTAGAAGGCCGGTGTGTGCACCGCTTCCATCAGCGCCAGATCGTCGATGCGCGGGTCATGGGTGAGGGCGACCACCGCGGTGGCCTCGTGGCAATTGCCGGCGGCGATGAACTCCGATGGCATCACCCGATGCACGCGTACCCCGTCGAGCGGGCGTTCATGCATCTCTTCGCGCGGATCGCAGGCGATCACTTCGCAGCCGATGGCACGGGCGAAGCTGGCACAGTATTCGGCCACCGGTGAGAGCCCAGCGAGGATCAGGCGCAGCACCGGTCCGATGCGCACCCGCGCCCGCTCGCCATCCAGCTGAGTCACCTCGCCACCGCGGTCGGCCACCAGGGCGAAGGCGCCGCTGGTGAGGTCGAGGTCACGGACCAAGCGGCGCTGGCCGAGCAGGGCGTCGTACAAATCCTGCAGGTGGTCAGCCCAGGCCTCGTCCGGGGCGCGATGCTCGACCAACACTTGCAGCACGCCGCCACAGGGCAACCGCAGCCGGTGGCGTTGGTCGTCGCTCTCGCCGTAGCGAACGATCTGCGTTGGCGCACGCAGCTCGCCGTCGGACAGCGCTTCGAGGAACGCCTCTTCCACGCAGCCGCCGGAGAGCGATCCGACGAACTGGCCGTCGTTGCGCGCCACCAGCATGGCCCCCGGCCCGCGCGGCGCCGAGCCGTAGGTGGAGAGCACGGTGCATAGCCAGACGGCGCGCCCCTCGCGGCCCCACTTTAAGGCGGTTTCTACCACCTGAAGGTCAAGTTGGCGCATTGTCAGAGTCCCCATAACGACGGATGCGGTCGCCGGTGGCGCCGCGCAAATCGGTTAACCTCCGAGCCCCAGTCACACGGGCCCGTACTCCATGACGCACCGACACTACCTCGAAACCGAGGCCGCCAGGCTCGAATACCAGCTCCTGCGCCCGGCCCGTTCGACCGGCCCTACGCTCGTCTTGTTGCACGAGGGCCTCGGCAGCCTCGCGCTGTGGAAGGACTTCCCGGTTCAGCTGGCCGAGGCCTGCCAGGCGCCGGTGCTGGCGTACAGCCGGCAGGGCTATGGTCAGTCCAGTCCGGTGTCCCTCCCGCGGCCGCTCGATTACCTGAGTGTGGCCGGGCCTGACGAGCTCGAACGTGTGCTCGATGGCCTCGGGCTGGATCAGGTGGTGCTGATCGGACACAGCGACGGCGCCTCCATCGCGCTCGCCTATGCGGCCCGCCAGGACCCGCGCGTGCGGAGCGTGGTGGTGCTGGCGCCGCACGTCGATGTCGAGCCGGCCAGCGTCGAGGGCGTGCGGCTCACGGTGAAGGCCTACGCCCGCGGCGATCTGCGCGAACGCCTGCATGCCTATCATGGCGACAACCTCGACGGCGCCTTCCTGGGCTGGAGCGAGGCCTGGCTGAACCCCGCATTCACCGCCTGGAACCTGCACCGGGAGCTGTCGTGTATCCAGGTGCCGCTGCTCGCCATTCAAGGCCGCGAGGACGAATTCGCCACCGCGGCGCAGCTTGAGACTATCGCTCGCACGGTCAGCGGACCCTGTCGGACGGTGATGCTTGCGCACTGCCGGCATTTCCCGCAGAACCAGGCTCGCCCGCAGGTGCTCGAGCTGATCAGCGAGTTCCTGGCGGCCTTGGCCCAGTGACGATGGCGGTGTCTGGCAGGCGGCCGGCATGCCCTTCAGCGCTCGCGGATCGTCATCTCGACTTCGTCGAGCGTGGGGAGGTCTTCCGGTGTCTCGCGCCAGCGTCGGACCACACCGAGTTCGATGTCTAACAGGTCGAGCACGCGGCCGAGGGTGTGGTCCACCATCTCCGCCAGCGATGCCGGCTTGGCATAGAAGGCCGGCACCGGCGGAGCGATGATGGCGCCGAGTTCGGCCAGCTCGGTCATGGTGCGCAGGTGGTTTCGGTGCAGCGGCGTCTCGCGCACCATCAAGACCAGGCGCCGGCGTTCCTTGAGGATCACGTCGGCGGCGCGGGTCAGCAAGGTGGACGTCACGCCACTGGCGATTTCAGACATCGTACGCACGGAGCAAGGCGCGACGATCATGCCCATGGTCTTGAAGGAGCCGCTGGCGACGGCCGCTCCGATGTCTTGGTTGGAGTAACACACAGTGGCCATCGGCTTGAGCTGCGACCAGGAAAGCCCTGTCTCGTGGGAGAGCGTAATCAGTGCCGACTTGGACACCACCAGGTGGGTCTCGATTGGGGTGTCGCGCAGCAGCTCCAACAGGCGTACCCCGTAGATCGCGCCGGACGCGCCGGAAATGCCGATGACGAGCCGCTGCGGGCGGGGACTAGCTGTGTTCATTTTCTGCATCCTGTAGTGCGCCTTCCTTGTAGAAATGGATGGCGTTGAGCGCGGTGCCCAGTGTCTTGCTGATGATGTCGATGAAGAGGGTCGCCGCCGGGGTCAGCGGGCGACGACTGTCGTGCACGCAGACCATGCGCCGGGTGATGCCCGGGGCGGCCAGGGGATAGGCCCGTAGCGCCCCATCCTCGAGGCCACGCTGCAGCACCGTGGCCGGTAGGACGCTGATCCAGTCGCTGCGGCGCAGGAAACTCTCGATCACCGTCAAGTCGTCTAGCTCCAGGTGCGGGGATAGGTCCAGGCCCTGCGCGGCGAGCGCCTGGTCGATGACCATGCGTAGGCCGTGTCGGCGCGAGGGCAGCACGAGCTTCAGCTCGCCCAACGCGGCAAGCGGGATAGGCGTGGGCAGGCGAAGACGGGTCGTAGCCCCGGTCGCCACCAGCAGTTCCTCGTCGAGGATGTCCCGGCGGTGCAGGTGTTCCTGCTGGAAGCTCTGGTTGATCACCGCGAAGTCCAGTGCGCCGGACAGCACCCGGTCGATCAGATCCTGGCTGTAGCCGTAGCTGACCTGCATTTCGACGTCCGGATGATGCTCAACGAAATAGGCCAGGGTGCTGGCCAGCGCCTGGTTGGCGGCCGAGGCGATCAGGCCGGCGTTGATCCTCCCTCCGATCTTGCCGCTGCGGTCGATCAACGTCTGCCGCGCCTCGAGCAGCTCGCCGAGGATCGGCATGAAAAGGCGATAGGCCTGCACACCGGCCTCGGTCGGCGTCATGCCCTTGGGTGTGCGCTCGAACAGGGGCTGGCCGAGTTCTTCTTCCAACTTGGCGATCTGCATCGACAGGGCCGGCTGGACGATGTTCAAGCGCTGCGCCGCCTTGGTCACAGACCCTTCTTCGTACAGACAGGTGAAGTACTTAAGCTGGCGCAGTTCCATATCGACCTCGACATGTCGGTCTACAGGGGTCCGACATTCTGGTAGACGTGCTTGAGCTCTGTAAAATCCAGCAGCGCGTCGTAGCCGTGCAGCCGACCCAGCCCGCTCCGGCGATAGCCGCCAGTTTCCGCTTCGGCGAACAGCTTGTTGTGGTCGTTGATCCACACCGTGCCGTTGCGCAACGCCCGGGCCAGGCGCAGCGCCCGAGCGCCGTCGGAGGTCCAGACGCTGGCAGAGAGGCCGAACTCGGTATGGTTGGCACGGTGTACCGCCTCGATGTCGTCTTCGAACGTCTCCAGTACCAGCAGCGGGCCGAAGATCTCTTCCTGGCAGAAGAAGGCTCCGCTGTCCTGGTGGGCGATCAACGTCGGCGACAGAAAGGCGCCGCTGTCCGGCATACCGCTCGGTCGTCCTCCGGCCAGCAGCACCTCGTCGCAGCTGTCCATCGATTCGCGAATGCGCTGGTCGACGAGTTCGCGCGAGCGCAGGTCGATCAGCGGCCCCATCTGCGTGGCGGCTTCGAGACCGTGCCCCAGACGGATCTCGGCCAACGCAGCAGTCAGTGCTTTCTTCATCTCCGTCGCGCGGCTGGCATGCACCAGCACGCGGCGGGCGGCGGTGCACTGCTGGCCGGAGATGATGGTCGCGGCGGCTGCCAGCTTCGGCGCCACCGCGGCGATGTCGGCATCTTCCAGCACTAGGCAGCAGGACTTGCCACCCAGCTCCAGCGACAGTTTCTTCATGGTCAGTGCGGCGTCCTGCATGATCCGCGTGCCGGTTGCCGTCGAACCAGTGAAACTGAGCACGTCGACCTCCGGTGTGGCGACCAGGTAGGCGGCGCCGGCATGACCGGTCTCGGCGAACAGGTTGACCACGCCCGGCTCGAGGGCCGGCAGCTCCAGCAGCGGCTCGAGGAAGGCGGCATTGAACAAGGTGGTCTGCGGCGCCGGCTTGACCACGCAGGTGCAACCGGCGGCGAGTGCTGGCGCCAATGCCCGGACCAGCAGCACCGCCGGGGCGTTCCAGGGAATGATCAGCGCGGCCACGCCGGCCGGTTCGCGCAGCATGGTGGAGAATTCACCCGGCGCGACCTCCAGCACGTGGCCGGGATTGTGTCGCGCCAGCCCGGCGTAATAGAGGATTTCCGAGATGGCACCGCCGATCTCGCCACGGGACTGTGCCAACGGCTTGCCGTTTTCGCGTGTGAGCAGCTGCGCCAGTTCGTCCTGACGGGACTTCAGCGCGGTCGCCCAGTCGAGCATGACCTGCTGGCGCAGGCGCGGATTCTGCGCCCATTGGGGGTTCTTGAAGGCGCGTGCGGCCGCCTCGACGGCGTAGCGCGCCTGGGCTTCGCCGCCGTCGGCGAAGCGGCCGCGGGGTTCGCCGTTGGCCGGGTCGAGGCTATCGGACCACTCGCCATCGTCGCACCACTGGCCCTCAATGAAATGTCGTGCCTGCTGCATCTCGATCTCCTGTCCGGCAAAGCTGCTGGTGCTTGTTTTTCAGCTGTGCGCAAGGGCTCCTGGCCGTTGCTTGTCCTGCCCTGAACGTGTGGCGTTTCGGGACCGGCACCTTGTAGGGCGGGTAGCGCCGGTGTATCGCCTGGACGCTTTCGCGTCGAGAGAAGGCGAGCCCTGCGAATGACCTTCGGGCCGTTCGCGCGGCGCGTTACCCACAGTCGATCAGCCGTTGTGCGACTGGCCGAACAGGTGTTGCCAATCGGCGCCGGCCGGCTGGGCGACCGCGGTGAGGTCGACCTCGGCTTCGCCCGGCACGCGGATACGCTTGAAGCGCATCGGCGGCGCCGACAGCGGCACAGTGGCGTCGAAGCCCATCTTCGAACCGACACCGTCACGGGTCGACGGATCGAGTTTGGAACCCTGCGATTCGTGAATCAGCACCAGGTCGCGGTCGGCCTGGAAGCGAGTGGCCACTGCCCACTCGACTTCGGTGGGGTCGTGGATGTCGACGTCGGTGTCGACCACCACCACATGCTTGATATCGTAGTGGCCACCGAGCGCGCCAAGAATGATGTTTTTCGCCTCGCCTTCGGAGCGTTTGTCGATCTGCACGTACAGGTGGTAACGGCACACACCGCCACGCGCCAGATGCACGTCGCGCACCGAAGGGAAGCTGCGGCGCAGGTGCGCGAGCATCGTCGCTTCGCGCGGAATGCCGCCCAGCAGCAGGTGCTCCAGACCGCCCCCCACGATGGTATGGAACATCGGTGCCTGGCGGTGGGTAACGGCATCGACTTCAATCACGTGGCGCTCGGCGCGCTCACCGTAGTACTGCGGAAACTCGCCGAACGGGCCCTCTTGCTCGCGGGTGTTGGCCAGCAACCGACCCTCGATGACGATTTCCGCCTCGGCCGGTACGCGAATACGGTTGGTCAGGCACTTGGCCACTGGCAGCGGGCGGCCATGCAGCGCGCCGGCAATCTCCAACTCGTCGTGGTCTATCGGCACGATGGCCTGCGAGGCCATCAGCGTGAGCGGATCGCAACCGATCACCACGGCCACTTCCAGATCTTCATTCTCGCGCTCGGTTTCCTGAAAGAATGCAAGTGCATGCCGGGGCAGCAGCAAAGCACCGAGACGGTTCGGTCCACTCACCTGCAGGCGATGGATGGACACATTCTGCACCCCGGTACGCGGGTTGCGGGTGATCAGCAAACCAGCGGTGATGTAGGCGCCACTGTCGTGTTCGTTGTGCGTCGGGATCGGCAACTGGGTCAGCAGATCGACGTCGCGGTGCACCACTTGCTGGCAAGGTGCGTCGTCGGTCAACGCCCAGGGCAACGGCTCCAGGCTGGCGTGCTCGAAGCGGGCAAGCACCTGGCTGGGCTCGACGCCCATCGCCTCGGCCATCCACTGCCGATCCGAGAGCAAGCCGGAGATCACCGGGATGTCATGCCCGCCGGGCTGCAGGAACAGCGAAGCACTTTGACCGTCCAGGCGGTTGGCGATCGCCGCGACACCAAAGCGCAAATCGGTACCCGGACGGATGACGCTCAGTCGCTGGGTTTGCTGCAGATGGTCCAGCCAGCCGCGCAGGCTGGCGCCGACCGGCAGAGCCGTGGGCGTGGAAGCGGCCGAAGAGGAGTGCATGGGCGGCATGGCGAATTCTCTCGTGGTTATTGTTTTGGCCATGCTAGGAGCGTCGCCAACGTCTGCCTATTAAGCTTTTCTGATGCAGCCCATCAGTGCCAACGATGCCTCGCTAGTTCTAACGAAAGTTGCTGGCGATGCTGGAATTCAAATTATTAGAAGTCTCAAGGGCGCATCTTCACCCCCATAACGATCGCTGATCCGACGCATCATTATTCCCTAATGGCTGCATTGTCCGTCCTTGGGCTAGGGTCCGGAATACACCCCGTTCCGCTGGCCGGCACCAATCTTCCAAATGGCCAGCTTGGCGGTGGAACAACAGGTTCTTTGTACAAAGTGCTGTGCGGTGCTGAGCGAAATGGCAAGTAAGTTCGGTCGCGCCCCACGGTGTCGCCTGCTTGATTCTGCCTTCGAAGAAGTTGCTTTAAACGAGCCTTACAACAACAAAAAGGTGAGCCATGAAAAAAGCGACAAGACTGCTGTATACCCTCTGTTCGATCGTCGGTTTGGTCTTCAGCGCGGGTGCGATGGCCAAGGATCTGCGCATGGGGCTGATCGTGCCGGGCTCGCATGCCTGGTCGCAGGCGGCGCAGGCCATGGGTGATGAGCTAAAGGAGCGCTCCGGCGGCAAGTACAACGTCATTGTCTTCCCTGCCGGCCAGCTTGGCAGCGAGGCACGCATGCTCCAGCAGCTGCAGACCGGTGCGCTGGACATGGCCTTCATGACCACCGCCGAGGTCGCCAACCGAGTGCCGGATTTCGGCGCACTGTTCGCCCCCTATCTGGTGCATGACGTGGTCCAGGCCGGTCAGCTGCTCAACGGGCCGGCCGCTCAGGGCATGCTGAACCAGCTACCGGCCAAGGCCGGGGTGGTCGGGCTCGGTTACGGTGTCGCCGGCATGCGGCTGATGCTCAACGCCTTTGCGACCGACAACGTCGGCGCGATCGATGGCCGCAAGATCCGCATCACGCCGTTTCCACCGGTGCAGGATTTCTACCGCCTGCTCGGGGCTGCCTCGACGCCGATGCCGGTCACAGACGTGTACGACGCACTCGCCAACGGTCAGGTCGATGGCGTCGATGCAGACCTTGAGCTGATCTGGAAATTGCGCCTGTACGAGCGCGCCAAGACCGTGCTGCAGAGCAACCACATGATGTTCCCCGTGATTGGCCTGATGTCGGGGCGCGTGTGGGCGCAGATGCCGGAAGACGACCGTTCGATGATCCGCACGCTCACCCGCAAGCATCTCGACAGCCTCAGCGCGCACTACGCCAAGTCCGAGGCCGACACCCAGGCCAGCATCGAGCAGGCCGGCGTGAAGGTGACGCCGGTGGGCCCCGAGTTCTTCGGTGACACGCTTGCGCAGTGGGAAGCCATCTGGCTGAAAAAGGCACCGGTGCTCGCCGACCTGCGTCGCGAAGCGGCCAGCCTGAAGCGGTGATGTCGAGCCTCGCGCTAGCGGGGCGTCCCGGAGTGTTCCTGCGGAGGTGCTTATGATTCGGGCGCTGAGTGATGCGATCAGCCGCGGCGAACGCGCCGCATTGCGTGTGTTGGTACTGGTGCTGCCACTGATGGTCCTGATCAACGTGGCCGGGCGTGCGCTCAAGTCACCGATCTTCTGGCTCGACGAGCTGGCGGTACTGATGATGGTCTGGCTGGCGATGCTCGGCCTGTCGGTGACCCTGCGGAGCCGTGAAGCGGTGGCGGTGACGCTGCTCACCGACGCCGTGCCGGCGGGTCTGGGCAAGCTGCTGCGCTGCGCCGCGGACCTGGTCGTGCTCGGCTTCGCCTTGGCCATGCTGGTGCTTTGCTACCTGTGGTTCGATCCGGTGACGCTGTGGCGTAGCGGGTTCGACTTCGACGCGTTCTCGGCCGAGTCCTTCAACTTCGTTTACCAGGAGCCGACCGCGACGTTGGGTGTGCCCAAATTCTGGTTCTGGCTGATCCTGCCGCTGGTGGCCTTCACCAGTGCCATTCATGCACTGGCCAACTTGCTCGACAGCCTGCGCGCGCCCTTTCCGGTGCCGGGCAGCGAGTCCGCGGCAGCCGTCGGTTCGGGGGAATAGAACATGGTCATTGGACTCTTCACTGTGCTCCTGTTCATAGGCGTGCCGATTGCGTTGGTGCTGGCCGTCAGCGCCATGGCCTACATCCAATCCAGTGGCAACGGGGTGTTGTTCCTGTCGTATCCGCAGCAGTTCTTCGGTGGGCTGGACAACTACGGGCTGTTGGCCATTCCGTTGTTCATGCTGGTGGGCGAACTGATGAACGAGGGCGGCATCACCCGCCGCCTGGTGGCATTCGCTTCGGTGTTCCTTGGCTCGGTCCGTGGCGGCCTGGCCTACATCAATATCCTCGCCAACATGATGCTGGCCTCCATCGTCGGATCGGCCAACGCCCAGGTGGCGGTGATGGCTCAGGTCATGGTGCCGGAGATGCACCAGAAGGGCTATGACCGCAATTTCGCCACCGCGACTACGGCTGCCGGAGCGCTGCTGGCGCCGGTGATTCCGCCGTCGATGCTGTTCGTGATCTTCGGCGTGCTGGCGCAGATCTCCATCGGCGACCTGTTCATTGCCGGCATCGTCCCCGGCCTGCTGATGGCCGGCGGTTTCATTCTTGTGATCGCGCTGCTCGGCTTCTTCTACCAGTACCCGCCGAACGAGCGCCTGACCCGCGCGCAGGTGTTGCACAACTTGGTCGGCAGCCTGCCGTCGCTAAGCGTGCCGGCGGTGATGATCGGCAGCATCATCGGCGGTATCGCTACACCGACCGAGGCCGCAGCGGTCGGCGCGGCTATGGCGGTGCTGGTCGGGCGTTTCGCCCATGGCGAGATGAAGGCCGAACGAATGGGCGACATGCTCCTGCGCGTCGGAATCAACAGTGCGGTGGTGCTGGCGTTGGTCGCAGCGGCCGCAGTGTTCGGCTGGGTCATCGTCTACGAGCAGATTCCGCAGCAGCTCGGCGCCATCATGCAGGGCATGACCGATGACCCGTTCATTTACATGCTGCTGCTGATCGCACTGCTGCTGGTGGTCGGCATGGTGATCGACGGCATTGCCGCGCTCATCCTGCTGGTGCCGATCGTGCTACCCGTGGCCGAATCGGTGTACGGCATCAACGCGTACCACCTGGGCGTGGTGATGTGCATCAACCTCACGCTAGGCCTGCTCACCCCGCCAGTAGGCGCGGCGCTGTACGTCGCCTCGCGTGTCACGGGCTGCCGGCCGGGCGAAATCATGCGGCCATTGCTGCCGTTCCTGCTGGTCACCCTGCTGGTGATGGTGCTGATCTCCTGGCAGCCGGGTTTGGTGACCGCGTTCATTTCATGAGACCTACAAGGTCGCAACGCTAGCCCGACCATCGGCCGGGCCTGACTGGAGACGTCTATGAATCGTATGAAAGACAAGGTAGTGATCGTCACTGGAGCGGCACAAGGCATCGGCGCAACGTACGCGCGGGCGCTGGCCACCGAAGGGGCGCGTATCGTGGTGGCCGACGTTTTGGACGGCACGCCTCTGGTCGCCGAGCTAGAGAGCATGGGTGCCGAGGCCATGGCCGTGACGACCGATGTGGCCGACGAAACGTCCGCGACCATCATGGCGGGCGCCGCGATGGAACGCTTCGGACAGATCGATGTGCTGGTCAACAACGCGGCGATCTACGCCTCGCTAAAGATGAAAGCGTTCGAGGACATCGACCTCGGCGAGTGGGACAAGGTGATGGCGGTCAACGTGCGCGGACCTTTCATCTGTGCGCGCGCTGTGGTGCCGTACATGAAGGCGCGCGGCTATGGGCGGATCATCAACATCTCATCGGGCACACCGTTCAAGGGTACGCCGAACCTCTTGCACTACGTCACCTCGAAGGGTGCCGTGCTGGCACTGTCCCGTGCCATGGCGCGCGAACTTGGAGACTTCGGTATCGCCGTGAATACCTTGGCGCCCGGGCTGGTGTTGAGCGAGGGCGTGGTGGCCAACGCCGAAATGCGCGAGCGGTTGACCGCCCCGGTGATTGCGAGCCGGGCCATCAAACGTGACCAGACGCCAGATGACCTCATCGGCCCTTTGCTGTTCTTGGCCTCGGACGACAGCGCCTTCATGACCGGTGAGACGGTAGTCGTGGACGGCGGGTCGGTGATGCACTGAACGGGGGTATGCCCGCCGGTGAGTCCGGCCACGATGTAGGCGCGACCTTGGTCGCGAAGGACCCGCTGACGTGGAAGCCTGTTCGCCGTCAAGACGTGGCGTCCCCGACCGCTCCCACCGGGCGCGGCACGGCCCCGTAGGGTGGAAAACCGCGCCAGCGTTTTCCACCAGCGCGCCTCCCTCAAGCTTTGCAGCGGCCCAAGCAGGCGGTAACTGAGGCTGTGCCGTCATCCACCCTACGCACATAATCTGACGCTACCCGCGGGAGCGGTCTTGACTGCGAGGGGCACTTTTGAGGCGCGCATCATTGCGAAAAGCTCGCGGTCGAGTTGGCGTCCCCGGTCGCTCCAACGAGAGCATCGCCGCGAGGGCGCGCCTCCCGCGAAGGCAGCGGGGCCCACCGACGTTTGTGGGAGGCCGGCCGTCGGGGCGATCGGCTCAGGGCCGCAGGATCGCCGGGTCGATCACCAACTCGATCAGGTAAGGCCGATCGGCAGCCAAGGCTTGCTCGAAGGCCTGGGCGAACTGCGTGGTGTGCTCCACCCGCGCCGCACCGGCCCCGTATGCGCGGGCGAGGGCGACCATGTCCGGGTTGACCAGGTCCGTGCCGTAGCGGCGACCAGGGTAGTGCTTGTCCTGATGCATGCGGATCGAGCCATAGGAGCCGTTGTTGACCACGATGACGATGACATTGGCACCGTACTGGACTGCGGTCGCCAGTTCCTGGCAGGTCATCTGGAAGCAGCCATCGCCGGCGAAGCACACGGCTGGTCGATCGGGTCGGGCAAGCTTGGCGGCAATTGCCGCGGGCAGCCCATACCCCATCGAGCCAGATGTCGGTGCCAACTGGCTGCCGAACGCGCGGAAGGGATAAAAGCGGTGCACCCAGAGCGTGTAGTTGCCCGCGCCGTTGCTGATCACCGCGTCCGCCGGCAGGCGCTCGCCGAGCCAGGCGACGATTTCGCCCAGTTGCAGCTGACCGGGCAGCTCGGTCGGCCTTTGCCAGGCCTCGCGCTTGCTACGTGCGCGGCTCACCCAGGCCTCGCGCTCGCTCGGAAGTGGCCCGGACGGCAGGCCGGCGGCTGCGTCGACGAAGCCATCCACCGAGGCGCAAATGGCCAGCGTGGGGACACGCACGCGGCCGGGCTCCTGCGGGTCGGGGTGGATGTGGACCAGCCGCTGGCGCGGCTTCGGCACGTCGACCAGTTCGTAATGGCGTGTGGTGATGTCGCCCAGGCGCGTACCAATTGCAATCAGCAGGTCGGCCTCGCTTATCAGTTTGGCCAGTTCGGGGCTCATGCCCAGGCCTGCATCGCCGGCATAGAGGGGGTGCTGGTTGTCGAATCGGTCCTGTCGGCGAAAGGCCGTGGCCACTGGCAGCGCATGAGCTTCAGCAAAGGCCTGCAGCTGTGCGCGGCAGTCGGCGTTCCAGCCGGAGCCGCCGACGATTGCCAGTGGCCGTTGCGCCTCGCACAACAGTTCGCGCAGCTGAGCCATGGCCTGCGGTGATGGGTAGCCCTGGTTGACCGGCGCCGGGCCGACATCAATCGGCGTGGTGCGCTCGAAAAGCAGGTCTTCGGGCAGGCCGAGCACCACCGGTCCCTGGCGGCCGGAGCGGGCGGTGGCGAAGGCGCGCGACAGGCATTCGGGCAGGCGAGCGACGTCCTGGAGGTCGGCGGCCCATTTGACGACCGAACCGAACAGCGCGGAAACATCGACCTCCTGCCAGGCCTCGCGGTGCTGCAAGCCACGCGGCACCTGGCCGACGAACACCAGTAGAGGGGTGGAATCCTGCGCGGCGACATGCACTCCGGCCAATGCGTTGGCGCTACCCGGTCCGCGGGTAACGAAGCAGACACCCGGGCGTCCGGTAGTCTTGGCATAGGCTTCGGCCATCATCGAGGCACCGCCTTCCTGGCGGCAAACCACGAGGGCAATGTCGGGCGCATCATGTAGCGCGTCGAGCACTGGCAAGAAGCTCTCACCCGGTACGGTGAACACCCGGTCCACACCGTTGCGCCTGAGCAGTTCGACGATGGCCTGTCCGCCGTTGGGCTGATTTTCGGCTGTCATCTGGTCCTCGCTGAGATCGGCACAAAATAGGCCGCGCGGCCAATGCCGCGCGGAACAGGGTTACTTGAGCAGGCCGGCTTCGCGGTAATACTTCTGCGCGCCTGGATGCAACGGGGCGGCCAGGTTAGCCGGGGCGAGAGAGCCTTCGGCTGTCCAGCCTTTCATCGAACCGAACGAGCGCTGCAGCGCCTCGCGGCCGTCCATCACCGCCTTGGTGATGGCGTAGGCATCGGCATCGGAAAGCGTCTGGTTGGCATACAGCGAGGTGCTGAAGCCGACGCCCTTGACCGGCTGGTCCTGCTTTTCGAACATGCCGGCCGGCATGGTGGCGCGGACGAAACCGAATTTTTCCAGGTGGCTGACGGCGTCATCGCTCAGGTCGAGGAAGCGTTGGCCGGGGGTGATTGACAGCTGTGCGGTGTTCGGATGGCCTGCGGTGGTGATGCCGATGATCATATCCAGCTGGCGGTCGCCGAACTGGTCCTGCAGGATGCTCAGGCTCGACTTGCTGATGCTGCCGCCGTAAGACTCGATATCCTCGTAGGTCAGGCCATTGGCCTCCAGGATCAGTTTGGCAATGTACTCGTTGAGGCTGCCTTGCGGACCGGTGCCGATACGCACGGCGAGCTTCTTCTCCTTGATCTCGGCTATCGACTGGATGGAACTGTCGTTCTGCACGGTGATGCGCTGGTAGTACTGATCGAGCCCGCCTACCAGACCGCGAATGTTCTCGATCTTGCTCTTGAAAGGACCGAACGGTTGCTGGGCCCAGGCGGCGACCGGCGGGAAGATCAAGCCGATATCGGCGCGGCGGGCAGCCAGCAACTTGGTATTGGCGATTGCCATGGGCGTGCCCTGAATGTCGACGGTCGAGCCTTCCGGCAGGCGCTGGAGCATTTCGCCGCGCAGCGCGCCGGCATAGGCGTACCAGGTGGTACCGGTCGGTCCGGCGGCGAACTTCACATTCACCGGTTCGGCGGCCATTGCGCTACCGCACAACCCGACGCTTCCTAGCAGGGCAACAGCAACATGCTTCTTGAGTGTCTTGATCATTTTGTTGTTCTCCTCAATTGAATTTGGAAGAGTCGCGGCGCTAGGCCCCGGATCTCCCCAGCACGCAGTCGGCCTGCATGGTCCTGCTCTTGCGGCTCTGCCAGGCCCAGACCGCACAGAGCAGGACGAGCCCACCCAGCGAGGCCTTGAGCACCGGCGCGATCAGCAGCGCTGCGGCCACGAAGAGCAGCACTGTTTCGAACAGCGAGCTACGGGCGCGCAGGTAGCCCACCACGCAACCGGCCAGCGCATAGCAACCGATCACCGCGGTGATCACCGCCGGAACGATGGCCTGCCAGTCACCCTGTAGCAGCAGCGCCGGGCTGAAGACGAAGGCGAAGGCGACGAGAAACCCGGCCAGGCTGTAGCGGAACGCCACCCAACCGGTCTTCCACACGTTGGCCTTGGCGATGCCGCCCGCGACGAAGGCGGCCAACGCCACTGGTGGCGTGACCATCGACAAGGCGGCGAAATAGAGCACGAAGAAGTGAGCCGAGAGGGCCGGCACGCCCAGCTTGTCGAGCGCCGGAATGGCGAGAATGGCGCCCATGATGTAGGCCGCAGTGGTCGGCATGCCCATGCCCATCACAATGACCATGAACATCACCAGCAGCAGCGCCGGGATCAGCATGCCGCCGGACAACGCAGTGACGAAGCTGCCGAAGGTCAGGCCCAGATTGGTGATCGAGGCGATGCCGACCACGATGCCAGCCCCGGCGCAGGGAATGGCCACCGCGATAGCGCCGCGCGCCCCGGAATCCAGCGCCTTCAGTGAGTCGCTTGCCACCGAGCCAGCAGCTTTCAGCACACCGTTGCCGCCCTGAGTACGGAAGCCCTCCCAGGCACGGGTGCAGAGACCGAACACCACGGTGATCCAGATCGCCTGAAGCGTCGCCGAGCTCAGCGCGCGGCCCGCCATGATCTGGTAGACCAGCACGAACACCGGGATCAGCAGGTACAGACGCTTGAGCACGCTCGCCCAGTTGGTGTTCAGTTCGTCGCGACTCAGGCCGGCCAGGCCGCGGCGGCGCGCCAGCAGATCAACCACGAAATACAGCGCGACGTAGAACAGCAGCGCCGGGATCAGAGCGGCAACCGCCACCTCGGCATAGGGGATGCCCATGAACTGGGCGATCAGGAAGGCTGCGGCACCCATCACCGGCGGCATGATCTGGCCACCGGTGGAGGAGGTGGCCTCCACCGCCGCCGCTTCCTCGGCACTCATTCCGGACTTCTTCATCGCCGGAATGGTGAACATGCCCATTACCGCAGCGTTTGCCGTGGCGCTGCCACTCACCGACCCAAACAAGGTGGATGAGACGATCGAAACCTTGGCCATCCCACCGCGGAAGCGCCCCACCAGCAGCACCGACAGGTCCATGAACAGCTGTCCACCGCCGAACAGCTGGAGAAAGGCACCGAACAGCAGAAAGTAGAAGACCTGGTTGTAGGACACGATGCTGGGAATACCGAAGACGCCTTCGTTCTGCATCGTCTGCATGTCGAGGAAGGTCTCGAAGAACAACCGGCTCGGCTCGCCGTCGTGGCCGATCAGGCTGAGCATCGGGACATCGCGCAGTTGCGGGCCAATGAACTGATAGACCAGGAACACCAGGATCACGGCCGTCAAACCCATGCCCAACGCACGGCGTACGGCCTCGATCACCAGCACGACGGTGGTAATGCCCACGACCATGTCCAGGGTAGACAGCGGATCGACCATGGCGATGCGCATGTTCAGCATTTCGCCGCTGCGCAGGTAGTGCAGGGCGATGGCTACGGCCACGGCGGCGAGCAGGTAGTCCGAAAGGCGCGTCACGGTGAAGCGACCGGCATCGTCTTTGCGCAGCGGATGAGTGATGAAGGTCAGCACGACGCCGAACATGATGTGAATCGGCACCGCGACGATCAGGTCCAGCGGGGTGCCGTAGACCATATAGATCTGGAACGCCGCCCAGCACAGTGCAACGAACGAGGCAGGATTGAGTAGGTTCTTCATGGGATCTGCCTCTGGGAAATGACGACCAGCAGCCTAGGCGACAAGGCGACAGACGCCCGCCAGGCGTCTGCGCCGGCGAACATCAGCCTTGAGTAGGTCGGAGCGGCGGCCGCTACGGACTGCGAACGAGCAGGGCCGGTTTTCGGCAGTGAAGCGAGGAGGGCGTGACGGGCCTGCAAACCCTGGGATGGACAGAAGATCATTCGATTCACCGTTTTTGTTCTTATCGGTTGACTGCCGTCCGCCAAGGGGTACGGAAGTCCGCTTTATCTTGTCGATTGCGGGGTGGCATGGCCATTAACGATTTTTGATGCAGGCCATCAGGCAGCGCTCTAGCTTGCGTTCGGGGTGTGACGAACCTCCCCGAGCAACCAGGACACCGCGACGCCGAACAGCAGTGCCCAGAACGGCGAACTGATGCCCAGCAGCGAGAACTGACTCATCGCCACGGCCAATGCCACGAAGGCGCCGATCTGGCACGCACCGCCTTTCTGGAAAGCCTGTTGCAACGCACCGAGCAGCACGCCGATCATCGCCAAGCCGGCCACTACGACGATCAGCGCTTTGGGAAAAGCGAGGATGAAGGGCACCGCAAGCCCGGCGAACAATCCGAACAGCGCGAACAGCGCACCATTGACCAAGGCGGCTCCATAGCGCAGGCGCGGGTCATCGCCAGCCTGCTCGGAGGAGCAGATGGCGGTCATGGGCCCGGCGATATTGGCATTGTGCCCGCCGAGCATGCCGGCCAGCATACCGCCGACGCCGCTGATCACGGTCATCGCATTGACCGGCGGGCGGTAGCCCTCGGTCAGCAATACGCCGGTGGCCTGCGCGTTCTCGGCACCGATCACCAGCGCGGTAAGTGGAATGGTGATGGCGAGAACGGCGTCGAGCGAGAAGGTCGGTGCGGTGAGCGACGGCATCACCCAGGCGATGTTCACGTCCGCGGGCTGCAACTGGCCGAGCGCAAAGGCAAGTACCAGCCCGACCACCCCGGCGACCAAGACCGGCGGCACCGCACGGGTGAAGCGGGTGACCAGGAAGAAGCTCAGGGCAGCGACACCGGCGATCAGCGGCGCGCTGACGATGGCATCGATGGCTCCCGTGGCGAAGCGAATCAGCGCACCAGCGATCATCGCCATCACGATCGGCATAGGCAGCCAGCGCATCAGCCGGCCGATCAGTCCGGTGATGCCGAGTAGGAACACCAGCACGCCGCTCAGGATGAATGCGCCCACAGCGTCGCTGAAGGGGATGACCGTGAGCGACGCCGCGAGGATGGCCGCGCCGGGAATCGTGTAGGCGCCGCAAATCGGTTGTCGGTAGCGTAGCGCCAGAAACAGGCTGATCAGACCGCCGAGCACGTAAACCGCGAACAGCCAGGCGACCGTCTGGGCGTTGCTCAGACGGCCCGCTTCGGCGGCATTGATCACCACCAATGCCGGGCCGGTGCAGCCGAAGAGGGCGGCGACCACCCCGGCGCTGATGGACTTGGAGTTGAGCGCCCGGCGCAGCGAGGGCTTATCGGCGGCAGTCGGAATATCGACTGCTGGGTGGGACAGGTTCTGGGTCATGGCAACGCCTTCGCTTGTTGTTGTTTGCGTTCGGTCGTTCGCCGAGTGCCGCCCAAGCGGGCGGCACGCGTGCAAGTAGCGGCTCAGGTGCCGCGCAAATCACTCGCCGCGGAACACGGCGGGGCGCTTGCCGTGGAACGCTTCGACGCCTTCCTTGAAATCAGCCGAGCTGCGCAGGCGGCTGTAACAGTGGCCTTCCATTTCGATGGCAACTTTCAGCGGCGCATCTTCGTTGTCATTGATCAGCTTCTTCGCCGTGCGCTGGGCCAGCGGCGAGAAGCGGCGCAGTTCGTCAACCAGCGCATCGACGGTGCTTTCCAGTTCGGCATCCGGCACGCATTCGGTGATGAAGCCCCAATCGTAGGCCTGCTGGCCGGAGACTCGCTTGGCACGCATGACCATGTGCTTGGTGCGGGCGATGCCGATCATCTTCTGCAGGCGCGCCGAACCGCCCGATCCCGGTATTTGCCCGAGGTTTTGCTCCGGCAGGGCATAACGGGCCGTCTCCGAGGCGATGCGGAAGTCACACGCCAGCGAAAGTTCGAAGCCGACGCCGAAGGTGTAGCCGCGGTTGGCGGCGATCACGGGCTTGCTGCAGCGCTCGGGCGCGGCCACGTTCCAGGCCAGCTTGGAGACGTGTTCCGGCGAGGCCTCGAGAAAGCCTCTGATGTCGCCGCCGCTAGAGAAGTGCTCACCCTGGGCGCGCAGCACGATAACGCGCACGCCGGGGTGGGCGTCCAGCGCCTCGAATACCTGGCGCAGTGTCTCGCGCTGGCTCATGGCTATGATGTTGTACGGCGGACGGCCAAGGATAATGTCGGCGCGCTCGCGGGCGGTGTCGACCTCGACGGTGAAGCCATCGAACTCGTCGTTCAGAAACTGCTCGGAGGTGTAAGTGTTCATGGTCGTTCCTCTTGTCGAATCGGGGGTTAGCTGGCGGCCTTGACCTCAACGCCGTACTGGGCCACCAGCACGCGGCGCAGGATCTTGCCGACGGGGGATTTGGGAATCTGCTCGATGAATTCGTAGCGGCGAGGGCGCTTGAAACGGGCTAGGCCGGAGCTCACGCAATGCGCGTCGAGTTCTTCTTCGCTTACCACGTAGCGCAGTTTGATGAAGGCGGCGATCAGCTTGCCCCATTGCTCGTCTGGCAGACCGACCACCGCGACTTCCTCTACCGCAGGATGCAAGGAGAGGGTGTTTTCAATCTCCGCCGGGCTGACGTTCTCGCCGCCGGTGATGATCAGGTCGTCAACGCGACCCGTAACGAAAAGGTCGCCTTCTTCATCGAAATAACCTGTGTCACCAGTGAAATACCAGCCGTCGTGTAACGATTTTGCATCCGCGTCGGGGCGCTTCCAGTAGCCCTCGAAGGCCTCGTCGCTGGCCAGGTCGGCGATGATCTGGCCTTCCTCGTTGGGCTCAGCCACTTGCACGGGCGACTGGGCGTCGAGCCCGACTACACGAATGCGCTGATTCAGTGCGCAGCGGCCGGAGGAACCAGGCTTGCGCGCGGCATGCTGGTCGATGGTGAAGGTATAGATTTCCGAGCTGCCATAGTGGTTGACGAACAGCTCGGGACTGAAGGCCGATTGCACCCGGCGCATCAGGCCATCGCTCATGGGTGCACCGGCGAAGCCGATCTTGCGCACGCTAGCGACCCGCTCGGGGCTGAATGCCGGATGCTCGATGAGCATGTGGTAGAGCGTCGGGACCAGGTAGAGGTTGCTGATCTTCTCGCGCTCGATGGCTTCCAGCGTGGTCTCGACGTCGAACTTCGGCACGCATACGAAGTGTCCATCTATCAGGGTCATCGACAGCAGCGAGCGCACGCCCATGGTGTGATACAGGGGCATCACGCCCAAGGTGCATTCCTCGTGGCCGTATAGGTTCTGCGCCACGTGCGCCACCGCCGCCGCGCGCTCGGCACGGTGCCGGCGCGGCACGCCCTTGGGCCGACTGGTGGTCCCGGAGGTGTAAAGCATCAGCGACCAGTCTTCGGGGCCGGCGCGCAGGATGCTCTCGCCCGGCGCCTCGGCACACAGTTGCTCGAAGCTCAGGGCGCCTTCGGCCACGGCATCGCCGACGCTGACGCAGGGCACCTGCAGGCGCCCGCAGGCCAGCACCGCTTCAGCCGATGAGTCGTCATGAACCAGTGCGCGAGCGTCGGCATCGGCCAAGCACCACGCCAGATCGTCCGCGGTGCAGCGCCAGTTCAGCGGGGTCATGACAATGCCGCTGAACTGGCAGGCCCAGTGCAGCGTCGCCATTTCCCAGCGGTTCTGCATCACCGCCACCAGGTGGTCGCCCTTGCCGAGCCCAAGGCGCTCCAGCCCGTGGGCGGCACGCTGGATGTCGGCGAACCACTGCTCATAGGTTTTCTTCAGCGCACCGTCGCTGATCGCTACAGCCCCTGGGCGGCGCTCGACTGCGGCGAGAAAGCTGCGTCCTAGATCAAACATGGGGGTTCTCCATGGCTTCTTGTTGTTGTGGGGAACGGCGTTGCCGCGAGACTTCGAGCACCGCCTGAACCATTCCCGAGTAACCGGTGCAACGGCACAGGTGGCCGGACAGCATGTCGCGCACCTGGACCTCGTCGGGTTCCGGTACGCGTTCGAGAAACTCCACGCAGGACATCAGGATGCCGCTGGTGCAGAAGCCGCACTGGAGTGCGTGATGGCGGCTAAAGGCCTGTTGCAGATCGTTCATTACATCGTCGCGGGCCAGCGATTCGACGGTGTCGATGCGCCGCTCGTGCGCCTGCACCGCGAGCATCAGACATGAGCGGGAGGCAACGCCGTCCACCAATACTGTGCAGGCGCCGCAGACGCCGTGCTCGCAGCCGACATGCACGCCGGTGGCACCGAGCTCGTGGCGCAGGAAGTCGCACAGCTGCATGCGCGGTTCGGCATGTCCCTGACGGTCGCGACCGTTGAGTTGCAGGCGGATGGGAAAACGTTGGTCAGCGGGCGCGCGCATGGTCCTGCTCCTCGATCAGTTGCCGGCCAAGCTCGCGCACCAGCTGACGCCGGTACGCCGCGCTGGCATGTATGTCGTCCTGTGCGCCGAGCGACCAGGCGAACGCGTTGAGTGCTTCAGGCAGACCCGCGCCACGCGGCAGGCGGCGCAGTACCGGACGGTCGGAGACGCCGCCAATGCCGAGCTCGACCGCGTCGTCGCGGATGCAGGCGGCTAGCGCCACCAGAGCGAAATCGCCGTGGCGCATGGCTATCTCGCGGAAGCGGTAGCGCACGGCTGGATCGGCCAGCGGGAAGCGCACCGCGCTGACCAGCTCGTCCGGGCGTCGCGCAGTGGTCAGCACACCTTGGAAGAACTCCACAGCTGGCACCTCGCGACGCTTGCCCTTGAGCGACTCGAGTACCACCTGGCCACCAAGGGTCACCAGACATAACGGGATTTCGGCGCTGGGGTCGGCATGCGCCACAGAGCCGCACACGGTGCCGCGGTTGCGCGTCTGGAAGTGGCCGATCCAGGGGAGGGCGCGAGCCAGTAGCGGCACTTCCTGCGCGAGACTGGGGCGCTCCATCAGCTCCACCTGGCGCACGGCGGCACCGACATTCAGGTGACCGTGCTCGATCACCAGGCTGTGCAGATCCTCGGCGTGGTTGATGTCGACGAGCACCTTCGGCTGTGCCAGGCGCATGTTGAGCACCGCCATCAGTGACTGGCCACCGGCGATGATGCGCGCCTGCTCGCCGTGCTCGGCGAGGATTTCAAGCGCTTCGCGCTTGCTGGCGACGCGGACGTAATCGAATGCGGCCGGTTTCATTGCGCACCTCCCTTGCCGAACAGGGCGAGCAGGCGCTGCCACAGCCCGCTGCGCACCGGCGCTCCGGTCAGGCGCTGCGCGAGGCGAGTGAATATCTGCCCGATGATCACCTTCGAGGCGCTCTGCAGCATGCGCCCGCCGACCGCTGCGACCTTGCCGCTGACCGCGGCGTCATAGACGTATTCGAGGCGGGTGTGGCCGTTGTGCAGCTCGACGAAGCGCACCCGCGCGCTGCCGGTGGCCGAGCCCATCGGGCTGTTGCCTGAGCCCGACAGCTTCAGCGAGCGCGGCGGGTCGAGGTCGGTCAGGCCGACCCGGGCGGCGAAGCGAGCGCGAATCATGCCGACGCCCACGGTGACGTCGGCGCGGTAGTGGTTCTCGCTTTCCAGTTCCAGCGCGTGGCAGCCGGGAATGATCGCCTTCAGCGTTTCAGGGTCGAGCAGGGCGTCGTAGACCTGCTGCGGCGAGGCGGGGATCTCCACCGAATCCTCGGCTTGCAGGCTGGAGCCGCCGGCCGTCTTGGGCGCCTCCTGCACCATGCCCTCGGGGGCCGGCGGCTCGTCGATGCCGATCATCGTGCGCACCCGTGACGGCGTTAGCGGCAGGCGAATGTCGGAACGCCCCAGCGCGTCGGCCACGGCGTTGGCGATGCACACCGGAGTGCTCATGTTGTTGCCTTCGCCGACGCCCTTGGCGCCCAGCGGGGTGAACGGAGAGGGCGTTTCCATGTGCAGAATCAACGGTTCGACCGCTTCCGGTGCGGTCGGGACCAGATAGTCGGCGAAGGTGCCGGAGAGAAAACTGCCATCGCTGGCGTAGGCGAACTCTTCCATCAACGCCACGCCCAGGGCCTGGGTGAAGCCGCCGCGAATCTGCCCATCGACCAGCATCGGGTTGAGGATGCGCCCCGCGTCGTGGCAAGTGACGTAGCGATCGATGTGCACTTCACCGGTGACCCGGTCGATCTCCACCGCGCAGATATCGAAGATGAAGCCGTAGCACAGCGAGCTGTTGATGCAATCCTCGTCGCTCGGCGCGGTTAACTGCGGCGGGCTCCAGAAAGCGGTCTCGCGCAGCCCGCCGAGTTCGCCTTCGGGCAGCAGACCGGGCGACCAGTGTGTAGCGCCTGCGATGCGGTGGAACGGCTGGCTCGGCCCGCCCTCGACGAAAACCTTGCCACCGGCGAAGCGCACATCCTCCGCGGGCACCTGCCACATGGCCGCGGCGATGCCGGCCATGCGCTCACGGATGCGCATCGCGGCGTTGTAGACCGAGCCGGCGACGGCGCCGGCGAAACGGCTGGAATAGTTGCCCGAGGCGATCGACCAGGCGTCCTTGCCGGTATCCAGCTCGACATTGACACTGATGCCTTCGAGCGCGACGCCGAGCACCTCGGCGACGATCTGCGCGACCACCGTCTGGTGCCCCTGGCCCTGGGGCGTCGAGGACACGTGCACGGAGACGTCGCCGAGTGGACCGACGCTGACGGTGGCGGTGCTCACCGCGCCGTTCTTCGGCCCGGCCTTGCGCCGCTCCTCGGGCGTCATCGCGGTGGTGATGTAGCCCATGTTGGAGATCGAAGGTTCCACCGCGGCGGTATAGCCGATGCCGTAGATTCGGCCCTCGGCGCGCGCCTGCTCGCGGCGGCGCAGCAGGTCATTGAGGCCGCCGTCGCGCACGGCCAGTTCGATCGCAGCCGGGTAGTCACCCGAATCCAGGAGGGCGCCGGCAGCGGCGCGGTAGGGGAAGGCGCCGGCCGGAACCAGGTTGCGACGGATCACCTCGAGCGGGTCGAGACCCAGCTCGACGGCGACCTGATGCATCAGCCGCTCGAGGGCAAAGTACACCTGACCGCCGCCGAAGCCACGGTTCAGGCCGCTCGGCACCTTGTTGGTCAGCACCACGCGGTTACGCACCAGCAGGTTGCGGATTGCATAGGCGCCGGTGAGGTTGCCATGCATGCGGTAGAAGGTGGCGGGCTCCGGTGCACGCAGGTAGCCGCCGCAGTCGTCTATCTGGTCATATTTCAAGGCCAGCACGCGGCCGTCGGCTTCCACTGCCGCCTCGATTTCGCAGACCCGGTTGGTGGCGCTGGAGGAGGCCTGCAGGTGCTCGAGTCGGTCCTCGACCCACTTCACCGGCGCGCCGACCTTCCTCGCGGCCAGGCCCATGAGCACGATATAGGTGAGCACACCCTGCTTGATGCCGAAACTTCCGCCCGAATCCGGTGGCGTACGCAGACGCAGGCGGTTCCCAGGCACATTCAGCGCGCGCGACATCACCGAGTGCAGCGCGTATGGGCCTTGGAAATTGGAGAGCACGTCATAGGTACCGGTCGCCGGTTGGTACTGGCCAAGCACCACGTAGCATTCGATCGGCGTGCAGGAGTTGCGCGGGTAGTGGACCTTGATCGATACACGCCGTGCGGCCTCGGCAAAGGCGCGCTCGGGTTCGCCATACCGGAAGTTGCGCTCGTTGACCACGTTGCTGCCGACCGCCTCGTGTAGGACTGGCGCGTCTTCCTCGGCGGCCGCTTCCGTATCGACAATTGCCGGCAGAGGCTCGTACTCGACCTTTACCGCGTCGAGGGCGTCCTCAGCGAGATAACGGTCATCGGCCATTACTACGCACACTGGTTCGCCAACGTAGCGGACCTTGTCCACCGCCAGGCACCAGTGTTCCATCGGTGCACGAACACCAACCGGAAATGGATTGGCCCAGCGTTTGACGTCGTCGCCAGTGAGCACGCCGTGCACCCCGGGCATGGCCAGAGCGGCGGCCGCGTCGACGGACAGTACGCGAGCATGCGCATGGGGTGAGCGGACTATGGCCGCATGCAGAGTGCCGGGCGGTGTGGCCACGTCGTCTGCATAGCGGCCGAGCCCGCGTAACAGCGCGGCATCTTCGACCCGGCATTGGCGTTGGCCGATATGGCCAGCTTTCGCTTCGGCGCTATGGGGCATGTTCATGGGCGGCTCTTGTTCTTGGATAGTGACGATGAGCCGATTGTGTGTAACGACCGAGGCCAGCGCCTTGCCAATGACTACGCGGTTTCACCGACGGGTCCGGGAATTTGCCCTGGAGTCTGATTGCGGCTGTGACAGGAACAGCGAGGACAACAACAGAGACGCCAGGAGGCCATCGAGCGTGAGTATTCTAATTTCGCATAAGCTATATTATGTTAAATCGCTATCACTTCGAGGTTCTTGCTTTCTGAGCTCTTGAGTACACCGAACTAAAGATAGAAAATTCCCAGCAGTAATCTTCAAAAATGGAGAACGCTTTACCTGTTTTGCTCTTCAGTATCCGGAAGTGAAGATCCAATAACCTGGATCCCGCTGGCTCAGGATCCGACGCCCTGATAACGTTTAGTGAGAAAGCGCTCAGAACTAAAACTCGGTATATCGTGGACTTTTTAGCTCGTGTTACTAATGGAGTCGACCTCGCGGCCACAGAAAAGAGGATCACTCAGCAGCCAGCTAACTAGCACTGGATGCATGGGACCATGCTTGTCTGCTAACAGCGAGAGTTCTTCCTTTGATCGCGCTTCCACCCGACCAGCCAACCAGATGGATTCTGCTGCTGGGTAGTGCCTAAGCAGTGTTTCTGCCTGACGTCGTATGCTCTCAGGAAGGCTCTTATCTTTGGACAGAACCTGCAAAAACTCACGTGTCCGCACAACGCTACGGGTACGTTCGTGTACCATCGTCATTGTTCTGCTCCCATATTTTCTACAGGTGATTCCCGCCTACTTTTAACATTCTCTACTGCTTGCTACTGGACGTGCCCATTTCTTAAGGCATTGATTCAGCTCGGGAGCTTGAGCTGTCGCCTGGACATAAGGCTTACATTGCGCGACCGCCACTGTCAGCGATCCGACGCAGCTACCCTCAGAAAGACTTACAGTCATGATGATGCGCATATGTGCTTGTAGCGGCGGCTCCGCGCCTGGCAATACCGGGCTCATGCTCACAGTAGCAAGCTGCTAAACAAACGCAACCGGGTCCGGATTTTTGATCACGTTAAGAGGTGGCAACGTGTTGTCGTGCTTCTGAAAATAGGCGTTTATAGCCAACGCTTCATACCAAAACAAACGCCCAGTTAGCATGTGGTCCAGCTCGGGCTGGATCGGAAAGAACGCAATCTGCATTTGAGCAGTCTCTCCTTGCGGCCAGCGCCAGGCTGCCGAATGGCCGGCATAACGGTCCTCCCAAAAGATTCCTGCCGATGAGGCAAACTGAGCCATGCGTGCTTTAAAATTTTTCGTTTGCCCGACGTATTGCAGATTCTCTTCATCTGGAGCAGGAATCGTCGTTATAGGTGCCCAAGCAATACAGTAGATACCCGCCGCGTTCTTAATGCTGGCCAAGCTCGGATTAATCGTATGTGACCGTCGCCCTCTGCCGGGCCAGAAGCACTCTTCGATTTCTGCCCAAGGGAACCAGCGCTTATCGTGTGGGACGAGGTCAAATAACTCTGAAGGCATGATCTTTCCAGTGAGTACCAGTTGTGGGTCAGGGCGACCCAAATTTATTCTCTTTGCCAGGCCATAAGCAGGGGCACCACCAACTCCCACTGCTCGCACTTGTGCCAGGCCCGGTACTGCTCATCACACCGATCGGTGTGGCGTACCAGAATCGCTGCCACTTCGCAGTGCTCGACATCGAGGTCGAGCTTGAAGGACTTGGCGGTGCGGCCCACGACTTGATTGTTGGTGTCCAGGATGAGGTAGCGGTCTTCCTGGGCCTTGAGCGTGAGCGGATCGCCTGGTTCCAGGCTCGCCAGTGCGTTGTGGACCGCTGCGCTCGGCGGCTGACGTCCCGCGAAGTCCAGATCGATGTCCTTGAGCGACAGCTGCAGGTAGCGCTTGTCGAGTTCATGCATAGGCTCGCCGACAAACCGCTTTCCCATCACTTCGTCGGTCAGGCTTCTTGCGAACGGGTTACCGCCTGGGAATTCACATAGGGTCAGCGTCTGCTCGGCACGGGTCATTCCGACGTAATAGAGCCGGCGCTCATCGCTTAGGGTGTCGGGTTGGGCGGACCATCCGCCATCCAGGACCACGACGTGTCGAAACTCCAGACCCTTGGCCGAGTGTACTGTGCCCAGGTACAGCCCCTGCTTCGGCTGCTGGCGCAGCTCGCGGGCGTAGTCGTATAGCCAGTCGATCAGCGCGTGGGCGGCGAGCGGGCATTGGCCAAACTCGGCGGTAAGCTGATCGAATGCGGTCATGAAGAAGCCGTACCAATCCGGAACAACGGCCGCCTCGCTCAGACGCGTCCATGCTTCGGCCGCCGTTACCGGTTCGGTGATCGCGCGTAGCCCTTCGACCGCGCGCACGAAGCCCCGCTGGGCCGTAAGTGGCAATGCACTGTCCTTGTCCGCGGCCAGGCAGTACGGCACGCCGTGCGCCTCGCACCACGCCTGAACCGGGAGCAGGTACTGATGGGTGCGCGCCAGTACGGCGCAGCCCTGCCAATCCTCGGTGTCCAGCGTGAGCAGCCGTTGCAGCTCGGCCATCGCCGCTTGGGCCTGAACGTTCGCGCGTGCATCGTCTTCGGCATCGACCCTCAAACGCAGCACCCGCCCTGCCCGCTCCGGATCCAGGCTCTCCCAGTCGCCACCTTTGGGTCGTTCACGACGGGCCGTGTCGATCTGAATGGGATGATCCTGTTTCAGGCGATCCGGGTTACGACCGATGACACTATTGGCGGCTTCGATGATCCGGGCGCTGGAGCGGTAGTTATCGATGAGATAGCTTTTCGCGGCCGAGTAGTCTTCGCAAAAGCGCTCGATGTAGCGGTTGTTGGTGTCGCGCCAGGCGTAGATGTTCTGGTCGTCGTCGCCCACCGCCAGGATGCACAGCCGTCCTTCCTCTTCGGCCTTGCGACCGGCCAGGGCACTGACCAGGCGGTACTGCAGGTCGTCGATGTCCTGGTACTCGTCGACCAAAATGTAGCGGTACCCGCGCATCAGTTGTTCGCGCAGGTCGTCTTCGCCTTCGACCTGGCGCTTGCCTTCGAGCAGCTCGACGGCCTCGCTCATCACCTGGGCCAGTCGCACCTCCTCCACCGTCTCGCCGCGCTCGAAGCGGGTACCGGTCAGACGCATGGCCATGCGGTGATAGGTCATGACGTTGACCCCGAACGCATCGGGTCCCACCAACCTCAGCAGGCGCTGCTTGATCTCGTTGGCCGCATGCCGGTTGAAGGTCAGGGCCACGATGCAGCGTGCCGGAACCCGGCGTACGCGTAGCAGATAGGCAATGCGGTGAACGATGACCCGTGTCTTGCCCGAGCCAGGGCCGGCCAGCACCAGGCGATTGATGTCATCGTCATCGGAGACGATGACTCGCTGGGCCGCGCTGAGTTTTTCGACGATGCTGCGCCAGGACTCCTCACTGGTGGCGAGCTTGAGCACCTCCTCGCGGCCGGCAAAGTAGCGGCGAATGAACTCCTGTTTGGCCAGGGTGAAGTAGTGTTTGACCAAGTCGCGGGCTTCTCGCATGGAGCCCAGCGCCACTTCGGCGTACTCGCGCATGACATGCACCTGAATACGCTTCTCGCGGTAGTGCTCGTCCAGGCGTTGATAGTCGTCCTTGAGGTAGCCGGTGCGCTTTTCCGGATCGACTTCGATGGTCATGGCACGACGCATCACCGTCATGCCGTGGTTGAGGGTCAGCACGTCTTGTTTGTGGAGATAGAGCAACACGTGCTCGATAGCACGGCGTTGCTGTGGCGGCTCGATGCGTGTGCGCAGTTCCAGGTCCCGGTCGATCAGGTCCATGAGCTCGCCGAAGGTGGTGTCGACCAACAAATCCTTGCTGCGTGATCCCGGCGGCAGCTTGCCAATCAGAAACGGCAGCACCACAGCAGCCAGGGCGCGACGGCGCTCCCCTAGCCCCTGAATGCCCCGCCAGTTATACCCACCGCGGATGCGCAGCTTGAGAAAGTCCTGGCTGATCTGACGCAGCTCGAAGCTGCTGCGCAGTTGCGTCTCGCTGTCGTGATCCTGACCCAGGCTCCGGAGCAGACGCAGCACCTGCAGCGGTATGAGTTCCTCATTGCCCGTGGCGGTTTTGAGCGCTGCGGTCAGCAGCGGCAGGTTCAGATCCTGCCAGTCGCCGCTCTCGGCCTCGGGTGCCTGCTCCTGCAAGAGATCGAACAGCGCCGACTCCAGCTCCAGCGTGGCTTGCAGACGTTGTGTGGACGGTCCCACCACACCGTGGCGCACGTAGAGGGTGAGTTTGGAGTCATTGACCAGCAGGCCCAGGTCCTCCATCTGCCGCAGGGTCGCGGTGACTTCTTCGGAGGTGAGGCTGGTCAGGGCCATCAGGGCATCGGTGTTGATGCGCTCATCGGCGCTCGCATCATAGAGAAAGCTCAGAATGGCCTTGAACTCTTCAAGCCTTCGGGCTGGAAGCTTGGCATTGGCCAGACGCTTGTCAGCCTCCTCCTTGGAGAGCTTCAGGCTCGCCGGGAAGATCTGGGTCTGGTTCTCCTCGCGCTTCAAGAACTGACCGCGCTCGAGCCAGGCCACGGCCGTGGCCACCTTGGTTTCGGCATCGCGCTCGCCAGCCTCGAAGCTGGTCTCGACCTGCTCATCCATCAGCACTTCGCCCGCGGTGATGACGACCTTGCCGCCCTTGCGCCGCTCACTCTCCTTGCGCAGTTTGCGCAGGATCTGCTGAATGTCGCGCAGGGTCAGTTTCGAGCCCTCGCACATGCCGAACTGGTTTTCGATGTCCTGGGCGTCGTACAGCAGGACGCAGCGGGCCTCGCCCTGGTCGCGCCCCGCTCTGCCGGCTTCTTGCAGGTAGTTCTCCAGCGAGCCAGGGATGTCGGCGTGCACCACCAGGCGAATGTCGGATTTGTCCACGCCCATGCCGAAGGCGTTGGTGGCCACGATAATCTTGAGCTCGCCGCTCTTGAATGCGTCCTGAATGTCCTTCTTCTCGTGCGGCTCGAGCCTGGCATGAAAGTACTTGCAGGCCCACCCATGACCGATCAGAAAGTCCGCGAGCTCCTCGGCGCCCTTGCGGCTGGAGACGAAGACCACCGCCCCGCCCTCGTGGCGGCCCAGTTCGTCTTCGAGCAGCGCCTGGGTGTGGTGGCGCTTCTCGGCCCGGGCACAGGGCAGCACCTCGAAATGCAGGTTGGTGCGTTCGTGGGTCCCGATGAAGCGCTCGAAGGTAATGCCAAGCTGGTCCTTGAAGTGCTGCTCGATGTCTTCGAGCACATCGGGCTTCGCCGTGGCCGTGAAGCAGCCGATGGCGGCCAGCTCACCGTCGCCGGTGAATTGCTTGATGAAGCGTGAGACGTACAGGTAGTCCGGGCGAAAGTCTGCGCCCCATTTGGACAGGCAGTGCGCTTCGTCGAAGATCCAGGCGCCGACCTGGCGCTGGGCAATGGCCCGGCGGAAGGCCTTGTTGCGAAACTGCTCGGGCGAGACCAACAGAATCCCCAAGTCCCCCAGCTGAATCTTCTCCAGCACCTCGGCCCGCTCGGGCATGGTCAAGAGGCCATTGAGGGTGGCGGCGCACTGGACGTTGCGGGCCAGCAGGCCATCGACCTGGTCCTTCATCAAGGACTGCAGCGGCGAGATGATTACGGTGAGGCTGCCATTGCGGTGAAAACGGTTCAGGGCCGGGAGCTGGTAGCACAGCGACTTGCCACCCCCGGTCGCCAGAATGGCCAGCACGTGCTTGCCCTGCATGCCGGCCAGCACCACGTCGTGCTGCAAGGTGCGGCCGTCGGGTTCGGTCCGAAAGTCGTCGAAGCCGAAGTAACGCTTGAGCTCGTGGCGCGGGTCGTGAGTGGTGCTGCAATAGCCGCAGTGCGCTTGGCCGCAAGGTATGTCGCGCAGCTCGGCGATCAGCCGTCCGACACCCGGAAACTGATGACGCACCCAGGGCGCCAGCACCGAGTTGCCGCCCGAGACGCGCAGCCAGGCCAATGCATAGGCCAGGGGCCAGTGCAGGGACTCGTCCAGCAGGGCGGTTTCGAGCAGTTGCTCCAGGCGGGTGCTGCAGACCTTGAGGGGACGGCTCAGGGTCGGGTCGGTTTCTTTGAGCAGCTCGGGGATGAGGCTGCGCAGTTCGGTGAGGCGCTTGGGTGCCTGGCCGGTGATCGAGGCAAAGAGTGAGCCCAGGTCGCTTTTGAGCGTTGGGGCCAGCAGCGCCTGGTAGCACAGGAGCTCGGCCTGGTGGCTCGTGTTGAGCTCGGCGAAAGCCTGGCGCTGGTCGTTGAACAGGGTGAGCGTGGAGCGGCAGTCCGACAGCGGTGAGTTGAGGCTGTCACGAATGAGTTTGTAGTCCTTGACCAAGCGGTGATACGGGTTCTGCGGAAAGGCCAACGGGGACAGACGCAGGGTGTCGATCACCGGAAGCTGGTGGAGAGCCAGCTGTGGCGCCCACAGTTTGAGGATCGGCAGGTCATGGTCGATGACGTTGTGGCCGAGCACGAAGCTGGCGCCCTGCCCTAGCGCGTCCAGAGCGTCGAGGACGCTGGGCAGGTCCTTGTCGACCTTGCGCTCGAGTTCCTCGCCCGTATCGGGGCGTAGGGCACCGACCATGAAGATGCGGTCGGGTTGGTCGGCTTTGCCGGGGGCGACTTCGAGATCGAAGATCAGGCTTTTGGGTTGAGACGGTGAAGCCATCCGGACGGCGATCCTTGCAACAGACTACGGGGCTGCCTGCACTGTAGCGGCAAACGCCGGGTGTAGGTAGGTGCGTGAGGTCGCGGTGGGGGGCGGGGGGCTCCGACGGGTGTGAGTTAGAGCAACAGCAAAAGAGCGAAAGAGCAAGATTAGACGTCACCCGGCTGGGCCGGGTCGCGCTGGCATGCTGCGCATCGAGCCGGCCGGTGCCGTCTTGACCCCCGGGCGCGTTCATCGCTGACGGGGGGCGATGGCTGGTTTCGGCCAAAAGCAGACTCTCGCCAGCGTTTGCTTGTGCTCAATAGCATCACTGGCTTAGCGGATGCACCTGATAATTGGTGCGATGCGAAGGACGGGAGATCAAGATGCCATTCCTTTGGATTTTCCCGTCTCGTGGGATCCTGCGCTGCGATCCCGAGCTATAAGCAATCGCCGCGTGTAGCCATCAAATTGCGTCCACCTGCAGCAGTTCTGCAAGCTTACACGAAGCGGTTTTTGCCTGTGCGCGAGTAAGGGCGGCAAAGCCCAGCACGAACGCCGGCGCCAACTCATGCTGATGGCAGAACTGGCTCAGGGGGTGCAGCAGTATGCCGGCCTGTTTCGCTGCTTCGATCAAACGAGGTTGGTTCTGACCAGGCGTGAGCCACAGGATCAGATGGAAACCTGCATGCTCACCACTGATGCGAAAGCACCCAGCGGCATGCGTTTGCAAGGTCTCCAGCAGGATATCGCGTAAGCCCTGGTACTCCTGACGCGCACGCCTTAGATGGCGAAGGAACGCAGGGCCTCGCATGAATGCCGCCAGACCCAGTTGCTCGGATACGCCAACGCTGCGCCCCACTGTATGCCAAAGTGTCAGAATCTGATCGTGTAGTTGCGGTGGTGCGATCAGATAGCCGAGCCGCAAGTTGGAGAACAGCGCCTGATTGAAACTGCCGCAGTAGATCACTCGCTGCATCGAGTCGATGGATTTCAGCGCTGGCAATGGCGCCCGGTGGTAGTTGAACTCACTGTCGTAGTCGTCCTCGATGATCCAGCCATCATGGCGCTGCGCCCAATCCAGCAGCTCCAGGCGCCGAGTGGCTGACATGATTACCCCAAGCGGCGACTGATGCGCCGGGGTGACATAGGCCAAGCGACAGTCAACCGCATCGGATAAACCACGCAGATCCAAGCCTTGCTCATCAATGGGTGCATAAAGCAACGATGCTCCCGCCTGGGCAAAGATACGGTGCACCGCCGGATAGCCCGGATCTTCAACAACCACGTGATCGCCTGGGCGCAGTACGCAACGCGCTACCAGATCAATGCCATGGCGGATACCGTTGGTGATTAACAGGTGCTCTGCTTGGCAAGCGATACCGCGGTGGTTACGTAGATACCGCGCAATCTGTTCACGCAACGCCAGCGTACCCTGGGGCTCGACGTTGCACATTTGATCAAGGGTCATCCCCGCCATGGCCCGTTGCAGATGTTCCGCCCATTCGGTGGGTGCCAGCAACTTCGGATTGGCCAGGCGGGCCACGAACGGGACGCCTACCTTGGCCCGATGGTCCGCCCCTGAATGCGTAGACTTGTCGCTAACACTGGCAGACGCGCCCAGTGCCCGGGCGGTGCCGCGGGAATCGCTTACCGCTTTCAGGTAACTGTCGGGGATGACCGCGCTGACCCGACTGCCTGAGCCGACCTGGCGAAGGATGTATCCCTCGAGCTGCAAACGTTCGAATACGGCTTCCAACGTGCCGCGCGCAATACCCCAACGCTGAGCGAGCAACCGGGTGGACGGCAGGCGATCCTCCGCCTGCAGCAGACCATTCAGAATCGCTTCACGTATGGCTCGATAAGCGCGCTCTTGTTTGGTCTTGGCGATGCCCTCTGCGGGCAGGGGAAGATCCAAGGGCGAAGTGGTTTTGCCTTTCCCCATAATGGTCCATACCCAGCTCGTTTATATGGCCCTGCCAAGTGAGCCAATGGGGTTCTAGTGTAGCCACTCCTCCACGGCTAATTCGGACAGTGGTATCCCATGTCGAACATAAACTATGTGCTATTCGTACTCATCGTCGTGGCTCAGGTTGGCTCACCGGGACCGTCGACCGTCTTTTTGATCAGAAACGCCGTGATCTATGGCCCCAGCCGTGCCGTGTGGATACTCACAGGCGACCTGCTGGCGATTGCTGTGCTCGCGAGTTGCTCGATGCTGGGCCTCGACGCGCTGCTGGTGTCCAACCCCCGCGTGTTTATGGCGATACAAGCTGCCGGTGCGGGATATCTGGTCTGGCTCGGCGTTCAGCAACTGCGTCTGGCGGGCCGCCGCGTCCTGAACGAGGACGCACTCGCGTCATCCGAGCGACTCGCCTCGCTATGGCGAAAATCCTTCGTAGTAGGCATCAGCAACCCCAAGGCGATTCTGTTCTTTGCCGCCCTGTTGCCTCAATTTGTGGATCCTGAGGACACCAATACCGGGGCGCTGCTGAGCATGATACTGCTTTTCCTGCTGATCAAGCTCATGGTCTCGGCGGCCTACGCGTTAGCCGCAAAAAAAATGTCGAAAAGCTTGGCCCGGCCCGGTGCGGCAGCGTTGGGCAAGCGGCTTACCGGGGCTGTACTGGTGATGTTCGGCGTGGCGATGGGGAGCAGTGCATTCGGCTGATCGACACCTCTTGCTTTCGCAACCGCAAGTTCTGGCCGCCGGGTGTCTGGCCTGGAGCAGCTTGTAGGCAGTGTGAGACGACCGGGGCCGGGGGATAGCCGTTGCGATGAGCGCCGCCTTTCGCGCCGGCCCTAGGCAGTTACTCCGCTCCCACGGTGAAGGGCGCTGTGTCTTCAGTCGTCTTTACAGTCCAAGAGCCAGACTGCCGAAACGACCGGGAAGAAGCATAGGTGTCTTCCAGGAACTGGAAATACGTCATCTTGCCATCTCGAACTTTGGCGAGGATGGAGAACGGTGAGGTGAATACTTGGCCGACCGTTACGGACCGGTAAGTGAACTTACCAAATATCGCGACATCTTCGCCGGAGGCGATCGTGTCAGTGACGGTGAAGTCTTCAATATCCCAGTAGTTTGCAACTCGCAGAAATGTATAGCTGTAGGCCTGCGGGCCCTTGCGTGTGCCTGTCCAGGGCAGAATTTCCTTGAGTTCCGGATTGTCGAAATTGAGGGAAACGTAGGTTGCATCTGGTGCGACCAGTCTCTCAGCAGCAGCTTCAACCTTATCGGGAGCGGTATTGGACAGAAATTCCATTACTACCGAGAGTGAGTCGGCAGACTGCGTTTTGCTGTTTGACTCTGACGCGGCGAGGGCAACCGTTGAAAGCGTCGCGACGGACACACCGGTGGCGAGCGCAATAACTGCAGCCAGCGACTTTGTTCGGGCAATCGTGATCATGAACTGTCTCCTGTATGAGCGCTTACGCGGCGCCTTCATAACTTGTAGTGATTATTGTTTTGTCAGTTGTCATCAGCTTATGAATAGGGCACTTGGCGGCAACATTGATGAGGCGTTCCCTCTGGCTGGGATCCAAGTTCCCTTCTAGCACCAGATCAACCTGCAATTGGTATTTGCCAGATCGCTCTTCACTGCTATCCCGATTGATGGTGATACTTACATTATCAAGCGGGATGCTAGACCTCTCGGCAAACATAAATAAGGTGATTGCCTTGCATGCAGCAAGCGCTGCATCGTATAGATCATGGGGATTGGGCCCACCGTCCGACTCCGAATCAAACCGTGCGTCGGCGTTCAGTTCATGCTGATCGATCTGGAGCAGTTGGCGGAATTTTCCCAAATCGCTTTTTGATAGTTTTATTGCCATTACATGGCTCCTGACTTAGAAATACAGGACGACGGATAGACTATTTATCGGACCGATGCGTGCCGCATGTCAGGCACATCGTTGGCACGCCTACCCGCATGGTCTAAAACCAACTTGGCGAAACAACGAACGAAGCGACTACGAAAGCGTGAACGGTTAAGCAAACGGACCGTTACTTTCCCAGGGCGCACGAGGCCGATTAACAACAGGGAGAGATTCGAACTTCAGGGTCGTGCTTCGTGGCTGTGGCCGATGGTGCGCTAAGCGCGCCATCGACCCCACTATGGCAGCGAGGCCAAACGTGGCACAGCCCAAAAACGGGGGGCGCCGATCACCACTAAAGTGGGGTTCACGGCAGATTTTCAATGCGAGAGTTCGATGATCTAAATACCCTCGCGTATCAGCGAATGGTCTCCACGACCAACCGTGATGGGGATGTTGAAGCCGGCCATAGCTTCACCCTACCCTGCTGAAACGGGTTTGCGCGTTGCCGACCCCACGCTCGTAGGCGGCGGAGCCAGGCAATGACAGGCTGATGTGCGTGCCTTTTCCAGCATCGCTTTTGATCGATAGCGTCGCCTCTATTCTCTCGGCACGTTCGTACATGCCCCTCAGGCCGCCATGCTCGGGTCGCCCGCGCATTCGCTGGTAAACCGGATCGATGCCTATCCCATCATCGGCAACAAGCATTTCGAACCGATGCGGCGTGTAGGTGAAGGTGACGGAAATCTGGGTTGCCTGGGCATGGCGAAGCGAATTCAAAACCGCTTCCCTCCCCACCTGATAGAACGCATCGCGAACGGCGCTCCTCAACAACGCTGGCTGACCTATATTGCTGACCCGGTAAGCAGCAGAACCTGACCTTTCATCCCGCTGCAACGTTTGGAAAGCGGCAGCCAGGTCTTCTGCGGGGGCCATTTGTCCCCGCAAGCCGGTGATCCGGTCGCGCCCCTCGGCAATTACCTGCTCGGCCCGGTCCAGCGCCCGCTCCATTGAACGGCGAGCACGAGAATCCTCGGGCAGGGTATCGGCGACCGCCTGGAAGCTGAGCATCATGCCCTGCACGCTTTGCAGCAAGGTGTCATGCAGCTCGCGTGCGATGCGCTCGCGCTCCTGAAAGCGCTCTTCCAGGCGTGTTCTGAGCGCCATCTTTTCCCGCCGCGTATAAATTCGGGAGATCCAGAACGCCAGCGTCAGCAGCGTTGCTGTAACGACCAACAAGAACGCCGGGCGAAGGTAGAAAACCTGGGGAATGATGATGGTTAACGTCGCGTCAGGAAGATTAAGGCCTTCACCCCCGCCAAGTGCACGGACCTGAAACTCGTAGTCACCCGGATGCAAGCGTGAGAAAACCGCTTGCCTGGAACGCTCAGCATCGACCCACTCAGAATCATGGCCTTTGAGCCGGTATTGAAACCTCACGGCCTCGGGTGCGGCGATATTCAACGCCGAATAGGAGATAACAAGTTTTTCAGGCGCTGCTGAGAGTCGAACGGCTGCGCCGGATAGATCAAGATCGACCCCGTCCGCTGTCAGCGACTTGATCGTGACGGTCGATGGTTGCGTCATTCTGCTTGCTTGGTATGGATCAACGGAGACGACCCCATTTCCGGTGGCGAACCACAGCAAGCCTTCATTCGTGTAGACAGCTGTAGGCACCGGCAATACCTTGTAGGGATCCATGGGTAGCCGGCCGATGTGGTCATGGGAGCTGTACAAGAGCGTGTCACCACCGGCCAATACCCGCTCGATCTCGGCCGCCGGCAGTTTGAAGATGCCGCCACGGCTGTGTACCCAGATATCCATTCCGGATCCGCCAGCGTGCTTTTCAGCCGGTACGGCGACCAACCCGTAGATGTTCTGAAAGGGCCCGGCAGCGGGCAGCTCCAGACGATAAAAGCGTCCGTCCTTGAGGTATGCCAAACCGTGCTGACCGCCAACCCAGGTGCGGCCAGGCAGATGCAGCATCGCCGTGACATGACCTATGTCCAGCCCTTGCTGTTCGCCCCAGCGCGTTAACTTTCCATCATCAACGGACACCAGAAGATTATCCCGGTAGCCGAACCATGGCCGGCCTGCCAAGTCGAGGGAGGCGGTGACGGGCATCACCTGCCGCTCGGCATTGCTCACCGGCTCAATGCGCCGCCATTGCTGATCAGCCCAGACGTAAAGCCCCGCCCGGTTGATCGAGACCCATATGGCGCCATCCTCATCTACCGCCATCGCCCTTACGGCGGCCTCACGAGCGGATACGAGCGGTAACGGTGCGATGCGCACCGGCCCGTCTTCGGAAAGCGAGAAAATTCCCCGATACCCTCCAGCCAACAAGCCGTGATGCTGGCTATTTACCAACGCGGTGATTGGCATATCCAGTTCAAAGGTGAAATGGCTGTCGCCCCGCCAGCCGATCAGCTGACCATTATCAGTGCCGACCCATAACGCACCGTCACCGCTGACCGCCAATGCATGGCTCCCCGCGCCTACCGGCAACGCCAGCGGAGCCAACGCGATACGCCTGAGCCGATCCAGGCCGGCATCCGTGCCTACCCAAAGGGTCCCATCGCGGTCGATGAGCTGGGCCAGCACCTTATCGGAGCTCAGACCGTCACGACTGGTGTAAGAACGGAACGGATCCTTATCGTCCCGCTGCCCCTCAGCCAGGTAATGCACCCCGGCTCCTAGCGTGCCCAGCCAAGCCCCGCCCTGCTCGTCCAGCACGATGCTGACCGAGCGTGGTGCCGCCATCTTTTCAATTTGAACGGTGGCATGGCCTATTTTCTTCAGACGTAACAAGTGATCGCTAGCACGATCGGTTATCCATATGTCCCCTGCTGGGGATGAAGTTATCTTGCTAATAGATTGGCTCTTGATAGCGACTGGAATGAAGGCAGACGCCCCAGGAGGGAGCATGAACAACTGCTCTTCGCTCGCTGCCCAGACATGGCCATCTGCATCCACGTGCACCGCTCTGGCATGGCGCTCTGCAAAACCCGCCTCCTTGCCAACCGGGTGCCAGTCCGTGCCGTCATGTCGGGCGAGCCCATCATCCGCCGCAGCCCAGACTTGACCTAGCGGGTCCTCGGCCATGCTGTAAATCACCCCGCCCGGAAGGCCGGGATCAACCGGCTGCAGCTCGCCGTTTGCGCTGATCAGACGGACTCCACCGGCACGAAGCCCCACCCATAATCCTTTGGGGGTGCTGAGAAGCGCCGAGACCACACCGAGCGGCTCGCCTTCTGCAGAGATGAATTTCTCGAACTCGAACCCATCGAAGCGATACAGGGAATCATGAGTTCCCAGCCACAGGTATCCATCGGCGGTTTGCGCAAGCGCACCCACCGAGCTGGGCCCGTGGTCGCTGGCAGTCCAGCGATGATGGTCCATGACGTCCGAAACGCGCGCCGATGCGCTCGTGCACGCGATGCAACCAAGCGCGAGGCTCAGCAGCAGGACTACGTAAGTCCGCACAATATTCAACTCAGGCCTAAGCCTACCGAGACTGATGGGATGGCTTGAGTTAGTCATGTTAGTTACCGAGTCAGAACAATGCGCGGTAACGAATTGCGTAACGCCCGATCACCTATGGATCGTCTCCTCAGCGGGCAGCCCGTAATGTTGGCAACGGCTCGTCTGGCAACGGAATGAATTCGGCATCGTCGGCGTCTGGCAGCTTCATCGTTCCCGCTTTCCAGTCCGTTACTGCCTGCACGAGCCGGTCCTTCGAGGACGAGACGAAGTTCCAGTAGATGTAACGCTCCCCCACGGAGTCGCCGCCAAGGACCATGACTCTGGAGCGTTCCAGCGCACGAACACGCGAAGCGCCCGCTCCCAGCACCAGCATCTTCCCGCTCTCATAGCGCGTTCCAGCGAACTCCACGGCCCCGGTCGCCACGTAGATTGCACGCTCCTCGTAACCGCCCGGAATCTCGGCGACGGCGCCCTGGGCCATGTCGAGATGCGCGTAGAACAGCGGCGAATGCGTTTCGGCCCCGGCAGTCAAACCGTAGGCGCTGCCGGCAATGAGCTGCCCTGCCACGCCGTCGTGGTCCCACTGCGGCAAGTCGATACCTGCATGATGGGAGAAAGAGGGAGCGGTCTCCTCCTGCTCGGCAGGCAGCGCTACCCAGGCCTGAATCCCGTGCAGATGATCGCCATGGACGCGGGCATGCTCGAACCGCTCGCTATGTGTGATGCCGCGCCCCGCGGTCATCCAGTTGACTTCCTGCGGCCGGATCGCCTGCTCGTAGCCCAGGCTGTCCCGGTGCATCACGTCGCCAGAAAACAGATAGGTCACGGTCGACAGACCGATGTGTGGATGCGGGCGAACGTCTACTTGGCCACCCACTCCTGGTGGGAGATCGAAGGGCCCCATATGGTCGAAGAAGATGAATGGACCCACCATGCGCTGCTTGGCAAACGGCAACACACGGCCCACTTCCAAACCGCCGCCGAGGCTGCGTCGCCGCTGCTCAATGATCATCTTTATCATTCTTCTCTCCTGATCGAACGCCGGCATCGTCAACATGCGATGCCGGGCCTCGTCATGCTCAGACTGCCTTTGTAGGCACCGGAGTATTGAGAAGCTGCTGCTCCCACAGAAAGGCGATACCACTACCGCCGGTATGCTCCTTCATCACCCCGATCATTCCTTCCAGGGTATCGGTCCGGGCCCAATCGCGCTGCCACTCAGCTGCCACAGCCAACCAGGTCATCATGTTCACGCCAGCGCCGATCATGCGTTGGATTGCAACCTCGTGAGCCTCGACAGAAACCGCACCTGACGCATCGGTTACCACCGTTACGTCCCAGCCCTCTCCAGCAGCTTGGATGGCTGGCATGGCGACGCAGATCTCGGTCCAGAGTCCGGCGATGATCAGCTGCTTTCTCCCGGTGGACTTGACCAGGTCCACCACTGCCGGGTCCTCCCAGGTATTGATCAGCGTCCGGTCGATTACCTCCTGGTCAGGGAACACGTCGGTGATCTGGGGGAAGATCACGCCGCCCTGAGCAGCCAGCACGCTGGTCAGGATGGTGGGTACCTTGAATGCCTTAGCGGCCTTGGCCAGCCCCGCCGAGTTGTTGATCACCATCAGTGGCTCATGGCTGTTCAGGTTCGCCAATTGGAACGGCTGGTGGTCGATGAGCACCAGTACCGAGTCCTCAGGACGAAGAAGCGAAGCAAGGCCGTTACGAAAAGTCATGGATTTATCCTTTGGTTGTGAGCTCATCCGAACTGTCGCCAGATGCGACGCGCGGGGGGGGGTCGTAAAACGCCCATTTACTGTCCCAAAGCAGCCTTGTTTCTTATTGGATGACTGTCTGGGGTTGGGATGAGTGTGCGGTCGGGATCACTTTTTTATCGGCCTCGCCACCCGCCCGAACGGCCGCACCTCGGGCGCTAGCTACGCCGAAGCAATGCCTATCCCCCCGTCCGGCAGCACGCACCCGCTGCTTCAAGCATGCATTCGCAGCATGCGCGTACCAGAACGGCACCCTCGTCCAATTAACCCCAGCCGGCCCCTGCGATAGTGCCGACACGTCTCCAGCAATGCCCGACCCAAGCATTAGCGGAGGGGTAAGTGCGCAGCCGAATGCTCGCAAATAGAAGAAAACAGTTAGAAAAAGGTGACCATGATGACCAATCCAAAACTTGAAGTGCTGACACCCAGTAACTGCCAGGTGATCTTTATTGATCAGCAACCGCAGATGGCCTTTGGTGTGCAGAGCATTGATCGCCAGACACTCAAGAACAACGTCGTGGGCCTGGCCAAAGCCGCCCGCATATTCTCGATTCCGACCATCATCACCACCGTCGAAACCGAAAATCACCACCGTCGAAACCGAAAGCTTCTCCGGCCACACCTATCCCGAGCTGCTGGAGGTCTTCCCCGACGCCCCGATTCTCGAGCGAACTTCGATGAATTCCTGGGATGACCAAAAGGTGCGTGATGCACTCAAGCGCAACGGCCGCAACAAGGTCGTGGTTTCAGGGCTCTGGACCGAGGTGTGCAACACCACCTTCGCCCTGTCGGCGATGCACGACGCCGGCTACGAAATCTACATGGTGGCCGATGCCTCTGGCGGCACCAGCCAGGCGGCGCACGACTATTCAATGCAACGCATGATCCAGGCCGGCGTTGTGCCGATGACCTGGCAGCAGGTTTTGCTGGAATGGCAGCGTGACTGGAAAAACCGCGACACCTACGACGAGGTGATGAAGGTCGCCAAGGATCACTCCGGTGCCTACGGCATGGGCATTGATTACGCCTACACCATGGTGCACAAGGCCGACGAGCGCGTCAGCCATGGTCCGATCCTGGCGCCTGTAGCCGCCCCCGTCTGACCGCTCACCTCGACCGCAATGACCGGCGCGCCTGCGCTCGGCCCCACCAGTAGGCCGAGACTGCACCCACCCCCGAGGCAGTCGGTCTGCCACAGGCGCGCCTTAGTAGCAAGCCACTGCCATGGCAAGGGCTGGAGCGATAGGCATGAACACAAGCGCAGCAAACACCGCTGAAACCGTCACCCTGGTCGTGCGCCATCGCGTTCGGCGTGGCCAGGAACAGGCGTACGAAAGCTGGCTGAGACGCATCGTTGCCGTTGCCAGCCAGAGCGCTGGCCATCTGGGTGTCGATGTGGTCCGCAGCACCAGCGGCGGCCTTCCGCTATTTACCTGCGTGCTTCGCTTCAGCTGTTCGGAACGCCTGCGCAGCTGGCTTGAATCAGCTGAGCGAAGCCAGCTGATCGAGGAAGCAAAACCCCTGCTTGCCGATGGGGACCTGACCGAGGTCAGCACCCTCAATGATTTCTGGTTCGTGCCGGCTGATGACCAAAGACAACCTCCGCGGTGGAAACAGGCGTGCCTTACTTTCGTCGTGATCCTGCCGTTGAGCCTGCTGATACCGCAGCTCTGGCAACCCCTGTTTGCCCGTCAACCTGCACTGGGCGCCTACCTGCCGAGCAATACGCTGATCACCCTCAGCATCGTACTGCTAGTCGTGTATCTGTTCATGCCGATGGCAACGCGGCTGTTCGCCAGTTGGTTGAACAGCACCGAGGAGAAACGGACATGAGCACAGATAAACCCAGCAAAAGCCGTCGTCAATTCGTTGCTACAGGTTCGGTACTTGGCGCCGCCGGAATGCTTTGGGCCGCCCTGCCCTTCGCGGGCCACGCCGGCCGAACGTTTGCCACTACACGAGGAAGCGACATGACTGCCGACACCATTCTGTTCAACGGCCGCATACATACCGTAGACAGTGAGAATCCCCAGGCCAGCGCCGTGGCCATCAAGGATGGACGATTCCTGGCGGTGGGTGACGACGCGACCGTGATGGCAACTCGCGGCGACGCAACTCAGGTCATCGACCTGCAACGCCGCTGCGTCATTCCTGGCCTCAACGACTCCCACCTGCACCTGATCCGAGGGGGGCTGAACTACAACCTCGAACTGCGTTGGGAAGGCGTACCGTCGCTGGCCGACGCGCTGCGCATGCTCAAGGAGCAGGCCGACCGTACGCCGACGCCGCAGTGGGTACGGGTGGTCGGCGGCTGGAGCGAATTTCAGTTCGCCGAAAAGCGCCTGCCGACCCTCGACGAGCTGAACAGGGCCGCACCCGACACGCCGGTATTCGTCCTTCACCTGTACGACCGCGCCCTGCTCAACCGCGCCGCTCTGCGCGCGGTTGGCTACGACAAGAACACGCCAAACCCGCCCGGCGGCGAAATCCAGCGCGATGCTAGCGGCGAGCCGACCGGCATGCTGATCGCACGTCCCAACGCGCTGATCCTCTACGCCACCCTGGCCAAGGGGCCGGCTCTGCCACTGGAGTATCAGGTCAACTCCACCCGCCAGTTCATGCGCGAACTCAATCGACTGGGCGTGACCAGCGCCATCGACGCAGGTGGCGGCTACCAGAACTATCCGGACGACTACAAGGTGATCCAGGAACTGGCCGACAACGACCAGTTGACCGTACGCATCGCCTACAACCTGTTCACCCAGAAGCCGAAGGAAGAGCTGCTCGATTTCAAGAACTGGACCGGCAGCGTCAAGCTGCACCAAGGCGACGATTTCCTGCGCCATAACGGCGCCGGCGAGATGCTGGTGTTCTCCGCCGCCGACTTCGAGGACTTCGTCCAGCCGCGCCCGGATCTGGCGCCCAGCATGGAGGACGAACTTGAGCCGGTGGTGCGTCATCTGGTCGAACAGCGCTGGCCGTTCCGCCTGCATGCCACCTATGACGAGTCCATTTCGCGCATGCTCGACGTGTTCGAGAAGGTCGACCGCGACATGCCGTTTAACGGCCTGCCCTGGCTGTTTGATCACGCCGAGACGATCAGTCCGCGCAACATCGAGCGCGTGCGTGCACTGGGAGGCGGCATCGCCATTCAGCACCGCATGGCGTTCCAGGGCGAGTACTTCATCGACCGTTACGGTGCCAAGGCCGCCGAGAACACGCCTCCAGTCCAGCGCATGCTGGCCGAAGGCATTCCGGTCGGCGCCGGCACCGATGCGACCCGCGTGGCCAGCTACAACCCATGGACGGCGCTGTACTGGCTGGTCAGCGGCAGGACCGTCGGCGGCACGCAATTGCACCCGCAGGGACTGCCGCGGGACACCGCGCTACAACTGTTCACCCATGGCAGCGCCTGGTTCTCCAGCGAACAGGGCAAGAAGGGCCAGATCAAGGTTGGTCAGCTCGCCGATCTGGTGGCGTTGACGGAGGACTTCTTCAGCGTCGAGGAAGAGCAGATCAAGTGGCTAGAGTCAGTGCTCACCGTGGTCGGCGGCAAGGTGGTGCATGCCTCCTCCGATTTCGGCAACCTCGCCCCGCCTACGCTGCCCGTCATGCCGGACTGGTCGCCGGTAGCTAAGCTACCCGGGCACTGGAAGCCTGTGGCTGCTTCGCTGTCCGCCAGCATTCACCAGTGCATCGGTGCCTGCTCGGTGCATGCACACCAGCATGACAGAGCGCGCCGCAGCAGCATTCCGGTCAGTGACCATCAAGGCTTCTGGGGTGCGTTCGGGTGTTCGTGTTTTGCCTTCTGAATCCTGCCAACCAACGGCCGGCCCTCCGGGGCTGGCTGCTCGGCGCAGCCCTGATGGGTGCAGGCAGTCCTGCTGTTGCCAACGGCTCAGACGAACACTGCCGTTGGATTCTGCTGCTGCGCAACTATTTTCTGCACAACGATCTGCGCGACCGCCCAGGCCCGAGCTACCAGCAGGAATGGGCGCAAGGGTTCATCGGCAACCTGCGTTCGGGTTTTACGGAAGGAGCGCTTGGGCTCGGCCTGGATGCCCATGCCTTCCTCGGCATCAAGCTCGACGGTGGCCGCGGCCGTGCCGGTACTGGCCTGCTGCCGGTTGATGCACAGGGGCACGGTCAAAACTACGCCTCCGCCGGCGGCGCTATCAAACTGCGCATGGGCGACCATTTGCTGCGCTATGGCGAGATGACAGTCGAGGCGCCGGTATTCGATACCGGCGACAAGCGTCTGCAACCCGAATACGCCAGCGGGGTGTTGCTGGACAGCAGGCTGTCACCCGACCTGTTGTTCCAGGCAGGACGCTTTACCCGATTCAAGAACCAGGACGGCAGCTCGCCCCATGACGACTTCAGCGGCTATGGCGCCTCGACCCGGGCAACCGCCATCTCCCTCGCCGGGATACGCCTGTTCAATAGCCGGGACCTTAGCGCTGCACTCTATGCCTCTCGCCTGGAAGACACCTGGGACCAGGGCTATCTCAACCTGAAGGCCCGGCGCGGCAGCTGGACCCTCGACGGAAATCTTTACCGCACCCGCGATCAGGGCACTGCACAAGCGGGCGACATCGATACGCTGGCCTACAGCGTGCTGGCGAGCTACCGCCGCGATGCGCAGACCTTCACCCTGGCTTATCAACGAGTTGATGGCGACACCCCGTTCGACTTCGTCGGTGGGGACTCGATTTACCTGGCGAACTCGGTCAAGTACGCCGACTTCAACGGGCCCCAGGAACGCTCCTGGCAGGCCCGCTACGACCTGGATTTCACCGCACTGGGCATTCCCGGCTTAAAGCTGACGGCACGTTACGTCCGGGGTCGTGGGATCGATGGTTCACGTGCGCCAGCCTCAGGCGCCTACGCACCCCAAGATCCTCAGCGCGTTACGTCTGGCGGTCGCCATTGGGAGCGGGACATCGACCTGCACTACACCGTTCAGCAAGGCTCGGCGAAAGGCCTGCAAATGAGCCTGGCCCATGTCAGCCACCGCGGCAATGACGCACAGGACACCCGCGACATCGATCGGCTGTACCTCATTTTCGAATTCCCATTACAAGGCCTGCTCTGACCATGACTACTGCCAAGCAATCCCCCTGGAGCGCGCTCAACCACAAGGCCTTCCGCTGGCTGTGGCTGGCCAGCATCGCTTCGAACATCGGCACCTGGATGCACGAGGTGGGCGCCGGCTGGTTGATGACCTCCCTCTCGGCCAGCCCGCTTAATGTGGCACTGGTGCAGGTCGCCGGGTCCGCGCCGATGTTCTTTCTGGCGCTGCCAGCCGGCGCGCTGGCCGATATCGTAGACAAGCGACGCTATCTGCTCGGCGTGCAACTGTGGATGGCAATCGTGGCCATGACGCTCGCGCTGCTGACCCTGAGCGGGCTGATGAGCGTTATGCTGTTGTTGCTGTTGACCCTCGGCATGGGTGTTGGCACGGCGTTGATGATGCCGGCCTGGTCGGCCCTCACGCCCGAACTGGTTGGCAAGCGTGACCTGCAATCAGCAATTTCTCTAACGAGCCTCGGCGTTAACGTGGCGCGTGCCCTGGGACCGGCGATCGCCGGAGTCTTGGTTAGCTTGAGCGGCCCCTGGGCCACCTTTGGACTGAATGCACTGTCGTTCTTTGCCGTAATCGCCGTACTCGTATCATGGAAGCGCGAGCCCACCACATCAGTTTTCCCGGCAGAGCGATTTTTCGGCGCGATGCGTATGGGCTGGCGCTACAGCCGCAGTTCAGTGCCGCTACAGGCCGTGCTGGTACGGGCAGCGGCCTTCTTCGTCGGCGCCAGCGCCGGGATGTCGCTGCTACCGCTGATCGTACGTGGCGAGCTGCAAGGCAGCGCAGCTGATTTCGGCTTGATGTTAGGCAGCGTCGGCATCGGTGCAGTGGTTGGCGCGATTTTGCTGCCCCGGTTGCGGGAAAAACGGAGCTCGGACGCTCTGGTCGCCACATCCAGTGTCATCTATGCCCTTGTGCTGTTTGCGCTGGCGTCGCTGCGCACGCTCTACGCGCTCATCCCTGTGATGCTAGTAAGCGGTGCCGCCTGGATTGCGGTCTTGTCCAGCCTGCAATTGGCCGCACAGACCTCGGTGCCAAGCTGGGTCCGGGCGCGGGCGTTGTCGGTCTATATCCTGGTGTTTTTCGGCAGCATGGCTGCAGGCGGTGCGCTGTGGGGACTGGTTGCCAGCCGCAGCTCGATCAACATTGCCCTGCTCAGCGCCGGCGCAGTATTGCTGCTAGGTATTCTCCTGACCACACGATTCCGTCTGCCGGTGACCGACGCTGATGATCTGGCGCCTTCACTGCATTGGCCGACTCCGGTGCTGAGTGATGATCAGGACCAGGAACACGGCCCGGTGATGGTCACGCTCGAATACGACATTGCGCCGGAACGGGTGGCCGCCTTTCGCCAGGCCATGCTGGAGGTCCGAGGGATGCGACAACGCAACGGTTCCTACTCCTGGGGGCTGATGCAGGACAGCGAGAACCCTCGGCTTTGGCAGGAATTTTTTTTCGATGAATCCTGGCTCGAACACCTTCGTCACCATCATCGAGTGACCCGCGCCGAACAACGTATCGAAGCCGCCGTCAGACAGCATCAGACCGATGGCATTGCGGTGCAGATCCGGCACCTGATCTCGCCCGCCCTGGATAAACGCGGCCTTTAGCAGTAGGACGCTTCCCTTGAAAAAATTAGTGGTTTTTATCCACGACGCCTGGTTGACGCCGGCCAGTTGGGATCATTTTCAAAGCCGCTTCACCGCCTGTGGCTATGTTTGTATGGCGCTGCCATGGCCAATTTTGAACGACTCGCCGGCGCACTCGCTCGGCTTGGGTTTGTCGGAGCTCGTCAAACATCACGCGGTACTGATCGCTGCCATGCCGCGGCCCCCGCTGCTGGTTGGCCATGGTTTTGGTGGCTTGATTGTTCAGCTATTGATTGACCGGGGCTACGGCAGTGCCGGTATTGCAATTGCCCCGGTACCGCCGCGCGGCATTCGTCCTGGCGTTCTGGCCCTCGATCTGCTTCCGGTGCTGTTAAGAGCGGGCTTGAGTTCGCAGGTCAACCTGAGTCTCAAACAATTTGCGAACGTTATCGCGCCGAACATGCCGCTCGCCGAGCAGCTCACGATGTTCCAGCGGCACGTGGTGCCAGCCCCAACACGAATCTTCTATGAGGCCGCATTGGGGATCGGCAGCAGGGTCAACTTCGCCAACGATCTGCGACCACCCCTTCTGCTATTGACTGGCGCGGATGACCGAAGCATTCGGGCAAGCCTCGTTGCCTCTAGCTATGGTCACTATCAATGTTCGGTCGCACCTACTGCATACAAGTGTTTTGCCACCCACAGCCATTTGTTGATTACCGAGCCGAACTGGGAGGAAGTGGCGGATTACGCGATCGAGTGGGAACAGGCTCAATCAGGGCGATTTTGACCAGGTGCCAGGCCACAGGCATGACACATCAGTACAGGCAGGACGGAAGTTGACCGGTGTGGTTTGACGGTCACGCGGCGCATGGAGTGGTTGTGGCATCGACCTACATCAAGAAGGAGAGCTGTCGTGAAAATGGATCAACCCATCCGCGTGATGGTTGTCGACGACCATCCGCTGCTTCGCGAAGGCATCGCGGCTGTTCTCGAAGGCCAGCCCGATATGTTGCTGGTTGGAGAAGCGGTGGACGGACGCGAAGCTATGGCGAGGTTTGAGGTGCTACGGCCGGACGTCACGCTGATGGATCTGCAGATGCCGGACATGAACGGCATCGAGACTATCCGCGCGATCCGCGAGCGATGGCCAGAGGCGCGCATCGCCATTCTCACCACGTATCGAGGCGATGTTCGTGCGTTGCACGCGATCAAGGCCGGAGCCATGGGCTACCTGCTCAAGAGCACGTTGCGCAAGGAACTGGTGGAAGCCATCCGCTTGCTCGCGGCTGGCAAGCGCCACTTTCCTCCTGAGATAGCGTCCGAACTGGCCGCCCACCTGGACAGCGATGGCCTGACGCCGCGCGAGATCGAAGTGCTGCAGTGCGTCGCGCTGGGCAAGCCAAACAAGGTGATTGCCAGCCAGCTTCAGATCTCCGAAGACACGATCAAGGGCCACTTGCGCAGCATCATGGATAAGCTGGGTGCGAATAATCGTACTCATGCGGTTGCCATCGGCGTACAGCGTGGCTTCGTCGAGCTGTAGGTACTGCACGGTACGCGAGTACAAATAGCGTACATCGATACAAGCTAGACACGCCGAGCTCGGTCATTGTTGGCCACGACGACTTTTCCTGGAGTGAACGCGATGAATGCAGGCCCGATCCAGACGCTGGGATATCTCAATCCACCCTGGATGCCAAATTACGGCTACGCCCAGGTTGAGCAAATCGATAACCGGCTGCGCATCGTCGGCCTGATTAGTCTCGACACTGCCGGCAACCTGGTCGGCCCCGCACCGGTGGATGCCAAGGGCCTGCCCACCGACCACTCGAACATGGCGTTGCAGATGCAAGTGGCGTACGCCAACGCCAGCAAGCTGCTGATGCTTCTCGGCGGAAGCCTGGATGATGTCATCGAGGAAACGCTTTACGTAGTGGAGTTGGAGCAGGCGATCCAAGTGGTTACGGGCGTACGGCGTCAGGCCTATGGTAATCCCTGGCCTCGATGCAGAAGCAGGTTGGTCAGGGCGCCCCGGTTGCTGTTTTCAGAGCAGCTTGTAGAAATAGCGCTGACCGCCGAGGTCTCCATTTGCCTTTCGCTCCTGAACCCAGCCCCAATGAAAAAGAAAATGGTCGGTACCAATTAATTCCGGGCGCCGAACATTCGGCGCCATGTCTTCGGCGACAACCCCACCTCACGACGAAAGGTCCGGCAGAAATGCGACTGGTCGCAGAAACCATGACCAAGCGCGATCTCGGTGAGCGAAGCAGAGCTGACCAGCATGACCTGACGCGCCGCCTCGATCCGCCGACGCGCCACATACGCAAGCGGCGCCACACCAAGGGCCTGCTTGAATGCATGGGAGAAATGACTGACGCTGAGGTTGCAGGTGGCTGCCAGTTGCGGCGTACGGATGGGGCTTTCCAGATGCTGGTCGATGAAATGATCCACGCGTTGAATCTGCCACCCCACCAACCCGCCGCTACCCCGTGCGCTCGGGGGTAGCGCTGGCGTAACTGGCTGGAGCAGTCCGATAGCCTGCACAAGTCGAGCAGACGCCCTTTCGCTGTCGTCATGCATCACGGCCAAGGCGTCGCCCAGCAGTTGCAGTACCGCTTCAATTTGCTCTGGCAGCCTCGCTTCGAAGCATCGATCGATTACCGGATCGTCCAGTGTCTTGGGAAACATGCCCAGGGGATGGCTCATCATGTTCATGTTGTCTGTCTCCGGATTGCCCGAAACAGATGATGTTGCCCACTAGGCACGGCGCAAAAGCCCACTCCGTGGGGCACGCATCCCCCCCCCGAAAGTGGGGGCTAGGGCGCCTCATGGGCGCCCCGCTATCCTGCACTAGCGCCCCTTATGGCACTGCTTTGGAAGAGCTCTGTAATTTAAAACTTGTTTCTTTCCAGCCGAATCTATGTATTCCATTCTATGGTCTACTGGTTTGCAACCAGAGCCATCTTTGGCTGATATTGATAAAACCTTTATCACATCAACTTTATCTCCATACTTATATGTCACTGAGCGATTTTCAGCGACTGCACTAACGGACAACAGCATGCCAAGACTGGCGACTATGACGCGTGCTGTATTGCGAGTTTTATTACTGATCATATATTAACTCCGAGAAATTGAGAGACGCGGTGGTAATCCCATGGAAAGCGATACGCCAAATGGTTCGCCTAACAATCGCTATAGACATACCCGCCTTTGTGAAACGGATAGCGATTAGTAGCGACCAGTCGATTTGGTCTACTAGAGGGGATTTATTAAGCTAAACCAATGACTCTTACATTGAAGAAGCTGACGACCTGACAGTCCTTGGCGTTTAGATTGGGACTGCCAGATTTGATTTATCAATTAGCGACTTCAAGGCTGAATAACCGTCATTAATCCACTGTAAAATTCATCTCAAAGATGTTCTTCGGTAGCGAATGGTGCACCTTCGATGTGATAGACCGTCGGCTCTTCCGAGAAGTATTCCTCCAGACCGTCCATGAACACCTGATGGTCTTCACCCGCTTCGAAGACCTTGTGGTCCTCAAGTGAGCGCCACCGCACGATGAGGTTGAGTACCTGGGGCGTTTCGATGCCTTGCGCGAGCATGTGGCCGCCATAACCCGTTGCGCGTTTGAGCAACGGTTCGACGTCGGCAAATGCACGTTTGAAACTCTCGACGCGTTCTTGGTGAATGGGGAGCACAGCGATCTCGTAGATCATGATTTTTCTCCAGCGTGACGTGAGCGGTTGAACATGGGCTTACGGGATGAGCGATGGCTCGACGGCAATTGCGATTTTTCCGCGAAGACCGTTGTTGGGGGTCTCCAGCAACGCATGCGCTCGCGGAATGTCGGCAAGAGAAAAGACTGCGCCGACGTGTGGCCGCAGTTGGCCGCGGTCGATCAATGCAGCTAGCTCATCGAGCTTGCCGCGGTTCTGCCGGGTGAAAACGAAGTGATAACTGGCGTTCTTGCCCCAGGCCTGGATGACGTTTTGCGGCTGGGCAATGTCCACGATCGAGACCACGCGGCCCAGTTGTGCAAGCACGTCGGGGCTGCGCGTCAGAGTGTTGCCGCCGATGGTGTCGAACACCACATCGACGCCCTGGCCATCGGTTTCGCGCAGAATTGCGTCGACGTAATCCTCTTGCTCGTAGTCGATGACGACGTCTGCACCCAGACCCCGAGCGAATTCGAAGTTCTCTTCGCGCACGGTAGTGAACACTTTGGCGCCAACGGCTTTTGCCAGTTGAATCGCCACATGACCGACGCCACCCGCGCCGCCGTGTATCAGGGTGCTTTCGCCCACTCGGAGCGCTGCACGCACGACCAGTGCTTCCCATGCCGTGCCGCCCACCAACGTCAGGGTGGCCGCTTCGAGATGGCTCAGCGAGGCAGGCTTCTTGCCGATAATGCTTTCGGATGCAACGTGGTACTCGGCGTAGCTGCCAGGGCCGTCGAAAATTTGCGGGGTGTACCAGACTTCGTCGCCTGGCACGAAGCTCGTCACGCCTGGGCCGACGGCTTCGACGACACCGGATACGTCATGCCCGGTAATGCTCGGCAGGGGCACGTAGTCAACGTAATCGCCACGGCGGATCTGGAAATCTAATGGATTGATAGAGGTGGCGTGGACACGGACCAGCACTTGTCCTGCCTGCGGTACGGGCTTGGGTACGTCGCTAAGCTTGAACGCTTCTGGGCCACCAAAGGAATTCAGTATCTGAGCTTTCATGGTAAATCCTCGTTTCGCTAAAAAGGGATATAGGGAATTATCGATATACAAAAGCAAAAGAATGCTCGGGTTTCTCTATGGGTCTCAGGTCATAGCAAGTCCTCGCTTCGGCAAAAAGGGATATCGGTATTTACCGATACTTGGAACTAAAAAATTACAGCTCCTTGCCTATGAGCTCGGCAAGACCACGGATGTTTGCTTCGTTGCGCTTGTAGTAGGTCCACTGCCCAATGCGACGGACTTCGACCAGGCCCACTCGTTGCAGCGTCGCCAGGTAATCGGACACCGTCGACTGCGACAGACCGACGCCTTCCTGAATGCTGCTGACGCAGACGCCCACCGTGTGAACGTCCCCTTCATCCTGTGGAGGGAAGTTCTTTACCGGGTCCTTCAAACCTTCCAAGATCTTGAGACGTGTTGGATTTGAGAGGGCTTTAAATACTTCGATCAATTGCATGGGTCGATAATATCGAGATTTACCGATAAGTCAATTCTGCGTTCGACCGCTCGTCCGCCAATCTGCGTCACCAAAAAAACTTACGCTCCCCCTGTCCAACTCTTCAGGCTCTCACGAAGCATTTTGTTAGGGAAGGTCTGAAAAAGACTTCCCGAATCTGGTGAAATACGCCGATCCCGCCAGCCGAGTTTCCCGATGAAGCAGATGACCTTCGTCGACGCCGAGTACGCTGGCAAGCGCAAGCAAACCCGCAAGGAGTTGTTCCTGATCGAGATGGATCGGGTGGTGCCGTGGAAGGGCTTGATTGCTTTGATCGAGCCACATTATCCGAAGGGTGAAGGTGGCCGTCCGGCCTACCCATTGATGGCGATGCTGCGTGTGCATCTGCTGCAGAACTGGTTCGGCTACAGCGATCCAGCGATGGAGGAAGCGCTGTACGAAACCACGATCCTGTGCCAGTTTGCCGGGCTGAACCTGGAGCGCATCCCCGACGAAACCACCATTCTCAACTTCCGCCGCTTGCTGGAGAAACACGAGCTGGCGGCCGGCATCCTCGCTGTCATCAATGGCTATCTGGGCGACCGCGGCCTGTCGCTGCGCCAGGGCACCATCGTCGATGCAACGCTGATCAATGCGCCCAGTTCGACCAAGAACAAGGACGGCAAGCGCGACCCGGAAATGCACCAGACCAAGAAGGGAAACCAGTATTATTTCGGCATGAAGGCCCACATCGGCGCCGATGACGAATCGGGTCTGGTGCACAGCGTAGTGGGCACGGCGGCCAATGTGGCGGATGTCACCCAGGTGGACAAATTGCTGCATGGCGACGAAAACGTGGTCTGCGCCGATGCAGGCTACACCGGTGTCGAAAAGCGGCCCGAGCATGAAGGACGTGAAGTTATCTGGCAGGTGGCGGCACGCCGCAGCACCTACAAAAAACTCGATAAGCGCAGCGTGCTGTACAAAGCCAAGCGCAAGATTGAAAAGGCCAAGGCTCAGGTGCGCGCCAAGGTCGAGCATCCGTTCCGGGTAATCAAGCGCCAGTTCGGTTACACCAAGGTGCGCTTTCGCGGCTTGGCCAAAAACACGGCGCAACTGGTGACACTGTTCGCTCTGTCGAACCTGTGGATGGCGCGCCGACATTTACTGACGAATGCAGGAGAGGTGCGCCTGTAATGCGGGAAATGGCCACCGGAGTGGGGTCCGGGTGGCGAAAACGTAAGAAATACTCGTCGAATTGATTGTTTTTTTGATCATTTGGCGAGTTTAAAAGTTGCGCTAGGTGGTATGCCGGGGAAATACATGGCTACTTCAGACCATCCCTAGCTGCCGAAAGCGCGCGACAAGCGCCCGCCGTTAAGGCTGAGTTTGGTCGTTGACTTGAAGACTTCCTAACTGGACTTGAGCAGCAGTCGCTGCTTGACGATCACACACAGTGTCGACAGCAGGCCCTTGGACGTCATTGCACGCGAAACGGGTTTTCGCGACCGACGCCATATGCGCGAGGTTTTTGTCCGCGGATTCGGCGTGCCACCTCAGGCCGTCAGAAGAGATGTGCGAAAAATGCCCGCTTGATACCGCAGGTCCGCTAAGGGGGGTTTTTGCGACGAGCACGAACATTGCTTCGCTTAACCCCAATACTGACGCATCGTTAACGCCTTACGAGGAACGCCGACCATGACCAGCGGCGACAAGGAACCGGAGAACTCCCCCGTTTTCTGGCGAACTCAGGAAATGTTGCTGCTGCAACAGGTAACCGCACTGGCGGGGCGAGATTTCTCGCCCGACACCGTGCTGCGGGAGATGCTCCACCTGCTGTCCGAGCTCCTCGGTTTGAACCGTGGGCGAATCGTGCTGCTCGACGAGTCAGGGCAATCGAGCCAGATCCGTTATGCCTATGGCTTGACCGCAGACGAAATCAGTCGTGGCCGCTATACACACGATGAAGGCGTGACGGGGCGAGTGCTGGCGCGCGGTCAGTTGATCATCGTTCAGGACATCGATAACGATCCGCTGTTTCTGGGCCGCATGGTCGCGCGTAACAACCTCCCCTCCGGGCCGGTTTCCTATATCGCATTACCGATCCAGATCGGCCAGCGCACCATCGGCGTACTGGCCTGCCATCGCATCCGAAGCCGCGCACGCCCATTGGCAGATGACCTCACCATCCTGCGAATCCTGGCGACGTTTGCCGGGCAGATCCTCCATTTGGAGCAGCACCTGCGAGAAAAGACCGAGGCGCTCGAGCAGCGCAACGCCCTGCTGGCCCGGGCACTGGAGACCCGCACCAGCCGCTACGGGATTATCGGCAGCGCGCCCCAGCTGCTGCGCGCGCTTTCAGAACTGGAACGCGTTGCCAATACCACCGCAAGCGTGTTGCTGCTCGGCGAGTCGGGCACCGGCAAGGAGCTGTTCGCCCGTGCGCTGCACCTGTCCAGCCCCAGACGGGACAAGCCGTTTATCCGCGTCAATTGCGCAGCCATTCCCGATTCGCTGTTCGAGTCTGAGTTGTTCGGCTACGAGCGGGGCGCCTTCACCGGGGCGCAAACGGCCCGTGCCGGCTGGTTCGAGCAGGCAGATGGCGGCACCATTTTCCTCGATGAGATTGGCGAGCTCCCGCTGGCCATGCAGACCAAGCTGCTTCGCACGCTGCAGGAGGGCACCATCACCCGCCTCGGCGCTAAGCGGGAGCTGCACATCGACGTCCGGCTGGTGGCGGCCACCAACCGTGATCTGGAAACCGAAGTCGCTGCCGGCACCTTCCGCCAGGACTTGTACTACCGGCTGAACGTTATCCCGATACGGCTGCCCTCGCTGGCTGAACGCCGGTCTGATATCCCCGTGCTGGTGCTGCACTTCCTCAACCGGATCAACCAGGCCAACCAGCGAAACGTCAGCCTAAGTGCCGAGGCGATCAAGCGTCTGCAGCGGCACGCGTGGCCGGGCAACATTCGCGAGCTGTCCAATGTCATCGAGCGAATGGTGCTGCTGGCCGATCACGCCCTGTTGAGCGCAGCGGACGTCGACCGTTACCTGCCGCGGGAGAACGAGCAAGCTGCGCCGACACCTGCCCTGGCCACTCCACCACCCAGCCCCCCGGCCTATATCGAGGACATCCGACCTTACGTCTCGGTCGCCTCCCATACGGCCGATGCGCTGCGCCAGGCGCTGGACCGCTGTGGCGGAAACAAGACGCGCGCCGCTCAGCTGCTGGGCATGACCGCGCGACAGTTCCACTATCGCTGGCAGAAGCTGGTAGCCCATCGCTGAGACCGAACACAATGTCGACATTGTTCACGTTGTGTTCAGTCGCAGGCCGGCTCGGCAAAGTAAGTGCTCGGGCGAGAGCCAAACACAGAAATTATAACCGATTGATTTAAAAGTACTTTTTCGAGAATTTCGACAGCTGGCATGGCAGTTGCAATACCCCGTTCAGCCAGGGCTGACATTGCGTCGGTTCTGATGAACTGAATGGAGAACACCATGAACGCACCTGCACCTACCACCGTTAAATCCTACCTGCGACCGATCGATCGCGACGGCCTGCTGGCCTTCGCCGAGAAAGGCCGCAACAACCCGGCCAGCCGTGGCACCAACAAGGTCCATACGGTCATGCAGGGCATCTACCGCAGCCTCAGCTATGTCGGTGACCACGAGGCCGTTGTGGTCGACGAGCCGCTGCACCTGTTCGGCGAAGACACCGCGCCCGCTCCGGGGGAGATCGTGCTCTCCGGGCTGGGTGGCTGTCTCGCCGTAGGGATTACAGCAGTGGCCACCTGGAAGCAGGTCAAGCTCAGCAAGCTGGAAATCTTCCTCGAAGCCGACATCGGCAACCCGGCGGCGTGGGGCGCCGGCGGCGCGCCGATGCAGCCCGAGCAGATGGGCTTCCAGGAGATTCGCGTAAAGGTCCTGGTCGAGGGTGACGCCACTCGCGAAGAGCTCGACGAGATCGTCAAGCACGCCAACTTCTACTCGCCCGTGGCCAACAGCATGCGCAACCCCATTCCGTTCAGCATCGCGCTGGCCGACTGAGTCACGCATCCCAGGAGGTCGCCATGAACAGTGTCGCCGCGCCCGTTGCTGGGCTAACAACCAGCACGAACGACAAACCCATGCTCCAGCGAGTATCCGAGATAGCCGGCGGGCCTCTCGCCGAGGCCGCCAGCCGTATCGACCGGGAGGGTTACTACCCGCTGGACATCATGGCGCGCCTCGCCAAGGTGGGCGCGTTCGGCGCGCATCTGGACCGGCGCGGGGCCGACTTTGGGCTTGCGCTGGCAGCTACCAGCGAGATCGCCCGCAGCTGTGGCTCCACCGGTTTTCTCGCCTGGTGCCATAACGTCTGCGGCCTGTACATGGAGCAATCGGAGAACCCCGCTCTGCTGGCTCGCTTGAGCGATCACGTCGAAGGCCGTCGCTTCGGCGGTACCGCCCTGTCCAACCCGATGAAGGCCATGGCCGGCATCGAGCCGATGCTGTTGCGCGCACAGCGGGTGCCAGGCGGCTACCGGGTGAGCGGTTCGCTGCCCTGGGTCAGCCACATCGCCCCAGGGCAGTACTGCGGCGCGATCGCAGGTGTCGACCGCGCCGATGGCAGTCGGTCCCACGAGATCATGTTCCTGCTCGATCTGGATGAGCGGGTCGAGCTCAGGCATTGCCCTGAGTTTTCCGGGATGGAAGGCACCAGCACCTGGGGTATCCGCCTGACCGACTACTTCATCGGTGAGGACCAGCTCATCGCCGACCCCGCCGGGCCCTTCGTCAACCGTGTACGCGCCGCCTTCATTCTCCTGCAGGTCGGCATGGCGACCGGCCTGGTGCAGGCCAGCCTGGATGCAATGAACGAGGTCGAGCCGGTACTGGGGCACGTCAACCAGTTTCTTCATGACCGTCCCGACGTGCTCCAAGCCGAATTTGCAGAGCTCAATTCACGGGTCGCCGAGCTGGTGCGTACCCCTTACGAAACCGACAAGGACTTCATGCTCGACGTGCTCGATGCGCGCGTGCAAGGCGCCGAGCTGGCGCTGCGTGCGACCCAGTCGGCCCTGCTGCACCAGGGCGCGCGCGGTTACCTGATGAGTGCCGGGCCACAACGGCGCATCCGCGAGGCGCACTTCGTGGCGATCGTCACCCCGGCGATCAAGCACCTGCGCTACCAGATGAACCGCCTGATGCAGGAGGCCCAACCAGCATGAGCGCAATCACCCAAGCCTGGCGGCAGTTCATCTGCCGCGCCTGTGGCCTGATCTACGACGAAGAGACCGGCGATCCGGACAGCGGGCTGGCGCCCGGCACCCGCTTCGAGGATATCCCGGATGACTGGGAATGCCCGCTTTGCGGCGTGACCAAGCTGGACTTCGAACCCTACGTGATGCGCGAGGCGCCGGTTGCCGTGGCGATGCCGGTCGGCCCCCGCGAGACAGGCATCGTCGTGGTCGGCGGCGGTCTGGCCGGCTGGTCGGTCATCGAAGCCATCCGCGCCATCGATCAGAGCACCCCCATCACGCTGGTCAGCGGTTGCAAGGGCGACCTTTATCACAAGCCCGAACTGTCCGTTGCGCTCAGCCGCGGTCAGTCAGCCGACAAGCTGGTACGTGAGCGCGCCGCCGAGGCCGCTGTTCGGCTTGGCGTGCGCCTGCTGCCGGAAACCTTCGCCGTAGGCCTTTCCCCGCGGCTCCGTCAACTGCGCACCACACGCGGCAACCTGAGCTACACCCGGCTGGTTCTCGCTCAGGGCGCCCGCCCCGCCCTGCCGGCCGCGCTGCCGGCCGAGCTCTGCTGGCGCGTCAACCACCTGCACGGCTGGGCCGGTCTGCAGGCGCGGCTGGCCGAGCGCAGCGCCCAGGACGTGGCGGTTATCGGTGCCGGGATGATCGGCTGCGAGATCGCCGAGGATCTGGCGCGAGCGGGTCACCGGGTCACGCTGGTGGATCGTCAATCACTGCCGCTGGCGACCCTGTTGCCCGAGCCGGCGGCCCGCCGTCTGCACGCCGCGCAACGCCAGTTGGGCATCGAGCTGCTTGGCAACGTCGAAATCGCCTCGCTGACCTCGCTTGGAGACGGCCGCAAGCGCCTGCTGACTCGCTGTGGTCAGCGCCGCGACGTGGATCAGGTGATCGCCGCTACCGGCCTGGCCACCGAACCCCGCCTGGCGCGCCTGGCAGGCCTGGACTTCGCACGCGGCATCAGCGTTGACCCCGCCACGCTGCAGACCAGTGACCCCGACATCTATGCGCTGGGTGACTGCATCAGCCTTGGCGGTATGCCCTGCCGCTTCATCGAACCCATCGCCCGTCAGGCGCGAGCGATCGCCGCCCATATCGCCGGCGTGCCGGGCGCGCCCTACTGCCACAGCGACCCCGTCATCAGGCTGAAGACCGCCTCCTTGCCCATCGCCCTGCACGGCATGCCTCGTGCAGACGGGCAGTGGCATGTGGTGCAGGAAACCGAGGGCTTTCTGCTCATGGAACAACGAACCAATGGCACGAGTACGTCAACGCTGCGGGTTGGCCGCGCCGACGCCGCGTGACTGCAGACCAAACTGGAGGGTACAGACATGAGCGACGATAACTTCTTCCGCCCCTATTCGGAGCACACCACGCTGACCGGTTGTGCCTGCGGCAAGCACGAAAGCCCCGAAGCGCATGACCGCGCTGCGGAACAGGCGCGACTGGCGCGATCGCTCGACCGGGATCTCCTGTCTCAGGACTTCGTCGAGGCCGCGGCGGTGCGCGCGCTCTTTCCCAACGACGTGACGCGCCGGCGCTTTCTTCAGGCGGTAGGTGTCGGCACGGCAATGGCCGCGATCTCCAGTGTGCTGCCGCTGACGTCACTGCAGGCGATGGCCGATGAGCGCGGGCCGCTGGAAAAGACCAACCTGAAGATCGGCTTCATCCCGATCAACTGCGCCACGCCGCTGATCATGGCTGACCCGCTCGGCCTGTATCGGGAGCAGGGCCTGTCGGTAAGCCTGCAGAAGACTGCCGGCTGGGCACTGGTGCGCGACAACATGCTCAACGGCGAGCTGGACGCATCACACATGCTCGCTCCCATGCCGTTGGCGATCAGCATGGGCCTGGGCTCGAATCCGCAACCGATGCGGGTCGCCACCATCCAGAACATCAACGGCCAGGCCATCGTGCTGGCGCTCAAGCACAAGGAAAACCGCGACCCGAAGAACTGGAAAGGCTTCAAGTTCGCCATTCCCTTCGAATATTCGATGCACAACTTCCTGCTGCGCTATTACCTCGCCGAGCACGGGCTGGACCCGGACCGCGACGTGCAGCTGCGGGTGACGCCGCCGGCCGAGATGATCGCCAACCTGCGGGCCGGCAACATCGACGGCTTCTTCGGCCCCGAGCCGTTCAACCAGCGCGCCGTGTATGACCAGGTCGGCTTCATTCACGTGCTGTCGAAGGATCTCTGGGATGGCCATCCCTGCTGCTCCTTCGGTGTATCCGAAGCCTTCATCAAGGAAAACCCCAACACGTTCGCCGCGCTCTACCGCGCCATTCTCAACGCCGCCGCCATGGCTCAGGACAAGGCCCAGCTGCCGACCATCGCCAAGGCGATCTCGACGCCGAATTACCTCAACCAGCCGGAGACGGTGATCCTCCAGGCGCTTTCCGGGCGTTATGCCGATGGCCTGGGCCAGGTACAGAACGAGCCGCAACGCTCCGGCTTCGATCCCATGCCCTGGTACTCCATGGCCACCTGGATGCTGACCCAGATGAAGCGCTGGGGTTACGTGAAGACGGATGTTAATTACAGCGCGCTGGCCGAGCAGGTGTTTTTGCTCACCGACGCCCGCCGACAGATGGCTGCGCTGGGCATGGCCGAAGCCGAGGCTCAGCCGGCCAGTGGCTACAAGCCGTTCGAGGTGATGGGCAGGCCATACGATCCGACGGACCCGGACGACTACCTGGCCGGCTTCGACATCCGCCACGCATGAGGACCCGACCATGAACAATCATCTTCGCCTGAAGGCGGCGCTGGTCTCAGTATTGTTGTTGGCCGTGCTGTTGCTGGTCTGGCACGCGGCCACCCATACGCCCGCCCAGCAGACCGAGGCAAGCGCGGCTGACGCCGAATACGCCGCGCTCATGGGGCAAGCGGCCGAAGCGCCGAAGAAGGACGGCTTCCCCACGCCGGCGCAGTTCTTCGAACTGGCTGGCCAGCAGCTGAGCGAACCCTTCTATGACCGTGGCCCGAACGACAAGGGCATCGGTATCCAGCTTGCGCATTCGCTGGGCCGCGTCGCGCTCGGCTATCTGATCGCACTGGCCGTGGCGATTCCGCTCGGCTTCGTGATCGGCATGTCGCCGCTCCTGTATCAGGCACTCAACCCCTTCATTCAGGTGCTCAAGCCCATCTCGCCGCTGGCCTGGATGCCGATCGCGCTCTACACCATCCGCGATTCATCGGTTTCGGCGGTGTTCGTGATCTTCATCTGCTCGATCTGGCCGATGCTGATCAACACCGCGTTCGGCGTAGCCGGGGTGCGCAAGGACTGGCTGAACGTCGCCCGCACGCTGGAGGTATCGCCGCTGCGCAAAGCCTTCTGCGTGATCCTGCCGGCCGCGGCTCCGACCATCATCACCGGCATGCGCATCTCCATGGGTATCGCCTGGCTGGTCATCGTCGCGGCCGAGATGCTCATTGGCGGCACCGGCATCGGCTACTTCGTCTGGAACGAATGGAACAACCTCTCCCTGGCCAATGTGATCTTCGCGGTACTGATGATCGGTGTCATCGGCATGCTGCTCGATCTCCTTTTCGCACAACTGCAAAAGAAGGTGACCTATGTCGACTAAAACCTTCCTCAAGGTCGAAGGCCTGAGCAAGCGTTACCAGCCAAGCCAGCCTCCCGTATTCGAGAACATCAACTTCAGCCTGGAACAAGGCGAGTTCGTCTGCGTGATCGGCCACTCCGGTTGCGGCAAGAGCACCATTCTCAACGTACTTGCCGGCCTGGAAGAGCCGAGCAGCGGCGGCGTCGTCATGGCCGGCAAGGAGATCGCCGGGCCCAGCCTCGACCGCGGTGTGGTGTTTCAGGGGCATGCGCTGATGCCCTGGCTGACGGTCGAGCAGAACATCGCCTTCGCCGTGAAGTCCCGGCACCCGTCCTGGTCGCGCCAGCAGATTGCCGAGCATGGTGCACGCTTCATCGAGATGGTCGGCCTGACCGGCGCTGCGCAAAAGAAGCCGGCGGAGCTGTCCGGCGGGATGAAACAGCGCGTCGGCATCGCCCGAGCCTTTGCCGTCGAGCCGAAGATGCTGCTGATGGACGAGCCATTCGGCGCACTCGATGCGCTGACCCGCGGGGTGATCCAGGACGAACTCGTGAAGATCTGCGCGGCGACCCGGCAGACCGTGTTCATGATCACCCACGATGTCGACGAGGCCATCCTCCTTGCCGACAAGGTAATGCTCATGAGCAATGGGCCCAAGGCCCGGATCGCCGAAATCGTGATCAACACGCTACCTCGCGAGCGAACCCGCGAAACCATTCATCACGACCCGCAGTTCTACCGAATCCGCAACCACCTCGTGGACTTCCTGGTGCGTCGCTCCAAGACCATTCAGCAAGGTGGCGAGGGCTTGGGCGGTGACCAGCCGCTGATCGTCCGCCCAGGCCTCGACGATACCGACCCACCTCCACCAGACCCGCGAACGCAGCAACCGCTGCGCCGCATTCACGCTGTTTGAATTCACCTACAGAAGGAACCGATCGATGATTACCGACCGCGCACAAGTTACCCAAATGATCATCTCCGCCAAGGTGACGCAGGGCATCAAATGGAGCCAAGCCGCCGAGGCCATAGGCAAGAGCAAGGAGTGGACCACGGCCGGCCTGCTTGGGCAGATGGCCTTCGACAAGCCCCAGGCCGAAACGCTTGGCAAGCTGTTCGGCCTCACCGACGAGGCCGTGGCCTGGCTGCAGATCGTGCCGTACAAGGGCTCGCTGCCTACCGCCGTGCCGACCGACCCGCTGATCTACCGCTGGTACGAGATCGTCAATGTCTATGGCAGCACCATCAAGGAGCTGATCCACGAGGAATTCGGCGACGGCATCATGAGCGCCATCGATTTCTCCATGGATATCCAGCGCCAGCCGGACCCGAAAGGCGATCGCGTGAACGTGGTGCTGTCGGGCAAGTTCTTGCCCTACAAGAGCTACTAACCGCGCGGCCTTCCGACCCCCTCGAGCTTCCGTATGCAGGTTCAGCGCGCCGCGGCCATCGGCTGCAGCGCCGATCCGGCGTTCATCCTGGCCCAGCGGAGAACCCGTATGGATCCACTATTGCTTGGCGGCTTCGCCGGCATGCTGGTTGGCCTGAGCATGGGGCTGACCGGGGCTGGCGGCGGTGTACTGGCGGTTCCGGCCCTGACGATGGTGCTGGGGCTGGACGTGCATCAGGCCGTACCGCTTGGCCTGCTCGCGATCGGCAGTGCCGCGCTGCTGGGAAGTCTCGATGGTTTGCGCCACGGCTTGGTGCGCTACCGGGCGGCCCTGTTCATGGCGGCGATCGGTGTGCTCACCGCATCGCTCGGTACCCGCCTCGCCCAAAGGCTGCCGACCGACGCGGTGATGCTGCTGTTCTGCCTCGTACTAATCAATATCGCCGTGCGGCAGTGGTCGCAGGGCATGAAGCCGATCGCATCCGGCATCGCTGACGCTGCCCTGTTCAAGCCGTGCCGGCTGGCCCCGGACAAGGGGCGCTTCCGCTGGACGCCCCGTTGCTTCATGCATTTTGCCGCGATCGGCGCCTCGGCCGGATTGCTCACTGGGCTACTCGGGGTCGGCGGAGGATTCGTCATCGTTCCGTTCATGCGGCGCTACTGCGAACTCGGCATGCAAGGGGTGGTAGCCACCTCGCTTGCGGTCATCGCGCTGGTTTCGCTGGTCAGCGTCGGACAGGCGTTGCATGCCGGGATCATCGTGCCCCCGGCAGGCTGGCTATTCATCGGCGCGTGCGCGCTCGGCATGGCAGCCGGGCGTCTGGTGGCGGCGCAGTTCAGGGCGCGCACCCTCCAGCTCGGTTTCGCCGCGCTTGCCGCTGGCGTGGCCCTGGCGCTGGGCGCGCGCAGCCTCATCCACCTGCTCGCTTAGGAACCCTCATGAGTCTGGTTATTCGCTCGTTCTTCGATCCGGTCACTTCGACCTTCACCCATGTAGTTCATGCGTCAGGCCAGGCGCAATGCGCCGTGGTCGATGCAGTGTTGGGTTGCGACCCCGTCACTCGCCTGACCGATACGCAAATGGCTGATCAGGTGAAAGCCTATATCCAGACCAGTGGGCTGCAGCTTCAATGGTTGCTGGAAACCCATGTGCATGCCGATCACCTGTCGGCCGCCAGCTACCTGCGCGCCGAACTTGGCGGGCGTATCGGCATCAGCGGCCGCGTCATGGAGGTACGCTGCACGCTCGCCGATCGGTACGGCCCGTTCCAGCAGAGGCCGTACGACCACCTGTTCGCCACCGACGAGGTGTTCTACATCGGTCCGCTGCGGACACAGGCGCTCGCCGTGCCGGGCCACACGCCCGCTGACATTGCCTACCTGGTGAATGATGAGGTTGTGTTCGTTGGCGACACGCTTTTTCCACCGGACGTCGGCACAGCGCGTTGCGACTTCCCAGGGGGCAGCGCCAAGATACTGTATCGTTCCATCCAGCGTCTGCTGAGTTTGCCCGCGCATGTACGGATGATGATGTGCCACGACTACCCACCTCACCACCGCGCCCTCATTGCCGAGTGCACCGTTGCCCAGCAGCGTGAAGGAAACATCCATATACGCGATGGAATTTCAGAAGCAGCATTCCTAGCGATGCGTACAGAGCGCGATGGGAAGCTATCAGCCCCGCGTCTCTTGGAGCCATCCATGCGAGCAAACTTAGGCAGCGAACAACCTGAGCGATATTAGCCGAAGCAAAATGCCGCTTTTGTTCGAGACACTAAGCGAAGCTTAAGCTGGGAGTACCGTAAGCTACACGCCGAACTCAGCTCGCGTGGCTCAAGCAGGCAAGCGCCAAGGAAGTCCATGCCTCCGGACAACAGCAACCCTGTCTTCATAGCTCCACTGCTCCCCAGACCATCTGATAAACCGCACTGACGTAGTCATCAGTAATGGTGCAGTCGGAGCCCTCAATCATTTTCTGACCCTGCTCGGACTCATTCTCGGCATAGAAAACGACGGGCTTGTTCAAAGCTCGGGCGTAACCAATCTCGAAATCGTGCCCGAGTCGAGGCCATCGCCGATTGCAAAATGCACATCGCAGTTGCGCAATCCTTCGAAGTCTTTTTTCACAACGTCTTCTGCGGTGCCCAGGCCGACATCGTGGTAGGGAGAGAAGACATCGAGGCCCATGGCTTTCAGGTCCCGGCGAGCCTGCCCGACTACCCAGGGTTCTTCGAGCGTGAAGAACGGGCCAGCAAGGTAGACTTTCGGCACGTAGCCATCGCGGTACCGCTGAACCGTCGCTATCCGGCCAATAGCTGCCGCTGGCAAGCGGGTGAATGGCTCAGGCGGGCTCCAGTTCGGCCTGTCGCTTAATCAGCAGAACCATTTCCCGGATGAGGGCATTGTCGAAGTGCTTCTCTTTGTATGCGACGTAATGTTGTGTGGATAGATGGGCAGGGCAACAAAGACGAGACGACGACTCGCTACTGGATGCAGACCAAGGACTGGCATGCCGACTTAAGTATCAAGAATGAGCGGCCAGATTTTGCCAATGTAGGCTGCTTGGAGGAGTGCAGTCAGGAGCAGTTGGAATGGCTGTGCAGCAAGCAACAAGGGTTTGCTGGCATTACTCGCCTCAGCGGGGATTTATGCCACTGGGATCGCCAGTACGACTCCTCCCTTCGAACCACGCCTGATGTTGGGCAAATGCGTTTCGACGCCAACGGTGTGCATGAAAGTGGAGTCCTGTCGACGCTATACGAATACTGGGAGCGGATGCCTCTAAGCGTCGGCGGCACAGAATTCACCGTTAAGGGCTCTGCATCCCCTCGTACGGATACCCTGCTGCTGGTTCGCGGTAGCTACTTCATGTTCATGAGGGAGAGACCAACAGCTAGCACCACTCTGCTGGCAATTCAGCGGCGCATTACTGAAGCAAAGGCCTGCCGGGCCGATCTGGAGCGATTCGCGGACTTTGAAATGTCCTTTGGCTGCATTGATAACTCAACCTGGTTGGTTTTGCACTCAACACTTCCTTGGTGTGAGGGCTTACCCCTGACGTTGAAGTCGCCAGCCATCAGTTAACTTCCGCCACACCTCAACTTCGATTTATCGAAGAGGGATTTCTATGCCCAGAATTAGCGTCAGAGTTGCGCAAAAAATCATCGAGGCTGATTCAGTTGTCCGCTACGTTCTTGTGAGCGCCTCCGGACATGCGCTACCGAGCTTTGCTCCTGGCGCTCACATTGATGTTGAGGTGACTGATCGACTGATCAGGCAGTATTCGCTATGCAATACCGATGGATCAGACTCGGATAATTATCACATAGCAGTCCTGAAAGATAAGAGTTCTCGTGGCGGGTCGGAGTTGCTGCATACGCTGAAGGCCGGGCAGCGAATAAAAGTTAGCCCCCCGAGAAACAGCTTTCCGCTAGGCAATCATCGCAAAACCGTTCTGTTAGCTGGCGGCATTGGCATAACACCATTGATTCCCATGGCACATGAGCTTGCGCGAGCTGGGAAAGAGTTTGAACTCCATTACAGCTCTCGCAGCAAGGAGTCTGCGGCTTTCTACGTCGACCTTCTGGAGTGGAAATTCGCAGGCAGCGTGAGATTTTACTTTAGTGATGGACAAGATCATGAGCGCGTCGATTTCCGGGCAGTTCTTTCCTCGCAATGTGAGGGGGCGCATTTTTATGCGTGTGGGCCGATCACATATATTCGGGCATTCATTGAAGCTGCGGAAGATTTAAGAGTTCCTAAAGACAGAATTCATACTGAGTCATTTCAGCCAGTTCAAGACAGCACGCGAAATGCGACATTTCAGATACAGATCGCTAGCTCTGGAGATATATTCGATGTTCCTGGCGACAAAAGCATTTCGGATGTTCTGCAAGAAAATAGTATAGATGTGGCAACCTCCTGCGAGCAGGGAATTTGTGGCGCATGTTTGATGCCTGTGCGCTCTGGGGAAATTGATCACAGAGATAGCTACTTGACCGATGCTGAGCGTGATAGGAACGACCAGATGACGATCTGCTGCTCTCGTGGCGAAGGAATTTTAGTCCTAGATTGTTAAGTGCCTGGTCGGGGCGCTGATACATTCCCATAACAATTTAATATACCGACGTTTTATTTAATTAAGTCGGAGATCAATTCGGTGCTTGTTGAGTGCCATTAACTGCCCCTGATTCATCAAGAACACTTAAACAGGACGCGAACTCTAAGCGTACGCCAGGCTTGCCAGGTGGTTTATATGCTTTGAGTTTGGTTTGTTAAATGCATGCACTTGAGTGCTAATGGAAAGGGGAAAACTATGTTTAGTTCGCATTTTACGAGGTCAGTCAAAAAGGCTCTAACCCAAGGCTGCTTCGCATTGCTGACAGTTTCAGTCACGTTCTCGGCTCATGCAGTAGAGAACATCAAGCTTGGGACGGTGAACTGGATTGGGTACTCTCCGTTTTTTGGTTGCGAGCAAGCTGGATCTCTACAAGCAGTATGGTCTAAAGGTTGATCTGCAATTCTTCAGCGATCCTGCGCTGGTTCCTCCGGGCGTGGCGAGCGGCGGCTTGGACGGTGCAATGTTTACCTACGATCAGGTTTTGGGAGGTGTTGCCCAAGGCTTCGATTACAAAGTGGTTATGCCAATTGACTTCTCCAACGGCGGAGATGCAATCGTCGCCAGTACCAACATCAATTCCGTCGCTGACTTCAAGGGAAAAACAGTCGGATATAGCCGTCTCGCAGCGGCAGACTACCTGCTGCAATACGCTCTTGAGCAAAACGGCTTGAGCGAAAGTGATATCAAACCGGTAAACGTGGACGGCGACAACGTTGCCGGTGCTATGGCATCAGGAAGTATGGAGATCGGTGTGACTTATCAGCCCAATGTTGATCGCATCGTGTCTATGTCTGGCGACAAGTTCCATGTCGTTTACTCGTCCAAGCAGGCACCTGGGCTTATAACTGATGTGCTTACCTTCAAAGCTTCCTACATTGCGAAGAAGCCAGGCGTAGTTAAAGGTGTAATGCAAGGCTATCTCGCCGGCCTCGACTACATGAAGACCCATCCGGAGGAGTCCGCAAAAATTATCGCCGACACACTGGGAATCACCCCTGAAGAGGCGAAGTTGCAGCTGCAAGACACCTACAACATGCCCCTTGAGGAGATGCCAAAAAGCTTCGAGAAAAATGACTCGACTACTTCGTTTTACGGTAGTGGAGCCATCATTGGCCGCCTCCTGCTGAACAGCAAGCAGATCAAAGCAGTGCCAGATATTGCCGACACTCTGGATATGGCCATCCTGCAAGAGCTACTCCCTAAGTAACAGTACGTCCTGAGTTTCAGGCCGAGAGTTTTTCTCGACCTGGAACTCAGATTTTCGCTCATACGAAACCTAGGTGCGCGACGATGATCGACTACCGCAATAAGCGCGTTCTCATTACTGGAGCTGCCAGCGGCATCGGACGAGGCCTTGCTCAGGCATTTGCACAGCAAGGTGCGGATCTGGAGCTGCTTGATTTGAACGGCGACGCTTTGGATGAGTTTTCAAGCTCACTGGCCGGGCTCGCTAATGTTAAGGCCGTTGCGTTAGATCTCAGAAGTCACGCAGCCGTTTACGCGTTTGCTCAAGACCGTCAGCAGGCACCCATTGACGTTCTTATCAACAATGCTGGGGTGGAATATCCGACCCCACTGTCCGACACCGGCGCAGAGGCTGATGAGCGCTGGCAGGCGTTGCTGAACAACAACGTAACATCAATGCAGCGGCTTATTCGTGCGCTTCACCCCAGTGTTGTTGATGGAGGCAGCATCATCAACCAGGCCTCAGTGTGGGGTCTGATGGGTGTACCTGATTTCTCGTCCTATGTAGCTAGCAAACATGCGGTGATTGGCCTAACGCGTTCGTTGGCATGGGAGCTGGCACCTCGCAACATTCGTGTTAATGCCGTATGCCCTGGCTGGACGGCAACAGAATCGGCCATGCGCTCTCTGGCGGCCATGGCCCAGAAAAGTGGTCGAACCGAGCACGAGGAGTTGGAAATCATTCTGTCGCGGCAGGTGAAACCGCAACTCCTGACCCCCGGCGATCTGGCAGGGACTTACCTGTTCCTTGGAAGTGCTCTAGCCACACCTATTACTGGTCAGGCTATTTCTGTCAGCTATGGCGAGATGATGCACTAAGGAATTACTCGACCTCTTTCACTTAACAAAAACCGCTTCGATTCAACATTGAACTGGTAGGGGCTATGCAAACTAAATTGGCTCTCGCGTATGACGATGCTGCCGAGGTGATGAAAGCTGCGCGCGCTGAAGCACTCGCTAACGGATGGTCGGTCGGTATTGCTGTCGTTGATGATGGAGGCCATCTAGTCGCGTTCGAGCGAATGGATGGGTGCGCACCGATTGGGGCATACATCGCCCTGGAGAAGGCAAGAAGCGCTGCACTGGGTCGTCGTGATACCAAAGTCTACGAAGACATGGTCAATGGTGGCCGGTTCGCTTTCGTCGGGGCGCCTCAGATCACACCATTGGAAGGTGGAGTGTTGATCAAAGTCGGCGAGGAGGTCGTTGGCGCAGTCGGAGTGTCGGGGGTTAAACCAGATCAGGATACAAGGGTTGCTAAAGCAGGGAGCAACGCCCTGCATGCTTCAAAGTCCTATCAAGTTGCGGGCTGACTCCCCCGACTAAGACGTTTTCTAGACTTGGGCAAGGGGCGTCAAGCTATCGCCCTTTCTGTTCGCAAGAAGCGGTAGCTGATCTTGTCGAAGCCCCAGTTGTAAGCGACGGTGTACGGGAGGATGAAAGCGAAGAAACCCAGCTCTACGAGGAATGCCTGCCAGAGAGTGATGTCCAGCATCCACGCTGCCAGGGGCACGCACATGGCAATCACCCCAGCTTCGAATCCCAGGCCATGGAGAAGCCGAACGGTGATGCTCCAGTTAATTCTTTCAGAGGTCGTGCAGCGATCAACAATTGCGTTGAATGCCATGTTCCAAAGCATCGCGATGATCGAGGTGACTATGGCCAAGGCGCCTGCGCTTTCAATGGGCTTATCTAGCCCCCATGCCAGTGCGGGTGCAAAGATCAGGACTGCAATCAGCTCGTAGCCGACTGCATGAATTATGCGCTCGGTTACAGACGCGTTGTTGGTAGCCATGTGAATGCCTTATTCGTTGAAGTCAGGCTTCACATGCTCTTTGATAAAACTGATACTGACTATATAGCACCCATCGGTTTTATCTATACATATGCGCTACTCACCAGAGTCCCTAATTGCTTTCGTGGAGGCCGCCGCACTGGGTTCGTTCTCCGCCGCGGCTCGGAAACTCAAGAAAAGCCAATCGACCATCAGCATCGCAATCGCCAACCTAGAGGCGGATATCGGGTGCACTTTATTTGATCGAGGTGGCCGTCACCCTGTGCTCAATGACGCAGGTCGGCTGGTACTGATCAAAGTCGAGGCAATCCTCGCCGAGAGTGAGCGATTGGACGCACTGGGAGTTCGCTTGGCGGGTCAGGTGGAGCCTCTGCTCTCCGTGGTCATGACGGATATCTACAACTTCGTTTTCTACAGCGAAATCATGGCCGGCTTCGATGCCAAGTTCCCTGATACAGAGCTTCGCTGTGGCCCCTCCGAGGATGCGGATGTAATCCATATGCTCCAGCGGGAGCAGGTGCACATTGGAATCCTTGCCTCGCAACCTGAGTACCCACCAGATGTAGCTGTGGCACGACTTCCTGTCAGAGCGGAGTTCGGTGTGTATGTCAGCGTGAATCATCGCCTGGCAAGCATTTCAGACGTTCGTGCCAAGCACCTTAAACCGGAGCGTCAGCTCTGTATTCGTACCTATGCGCCTAGCGCTCAGCGAAGCCGAGGACAGGCATGGTCAGCCCCTGACTACCTCACACTCATGGAGTTTGCAGGGCGTGGATTCGGATGGGCAGAACTGCCTGTGGCTATGGTCGACAGGTTCGGGAATGGATTAGTAGAACTCAAAATCCCTGGCTACCCACGACGCGTGGATATCGACGTTGCTTGGTCTCGCCGTACCCCGCTAGGGCCGGCTGGACAGTGGCTGGTTGAGCAGATGCTGATTCGCTGAAGGGGTTGCCACGTCAGGCAAGTTTGAACGGCTGCTATTGGCCGGTCGTGACCAGCAGCTCTTCAAGGGAAGCGAACCACAGCCCAGATCAGGCGTTCTGATAGTTCAATAAGGTAACGATCGCCGATTGCAGGCCAGCATTATCCTTAATCGGCTGGCGCGCGAAGCTCCCTTGCCTAGCAATGCCAGGCTTCAACCGCACGAGTAATTCAGCTTGGCAGACCCCGCTCGATACCCCATCTACGACAGGAACCGGCAACTGGCCGACCAGACTACGTGCCAAACCCGCCAGGGGCGCGCCCGCTAGGATCAGCACGTCTGCACCGTCCTCCGAGACTGCCTGCCTGCAGAGTTCTAGCAAACGGGCGGCATGGTCAACTTGGACGGTCCCTGGATCGCTTAGGGGATCGTTCAGGTGGCGGATGCATGCCAGGCGTGACAACAGCCCGTACTGGTCGACGCACTCGCGGTACCACGCGGTGATGCGGTGGGAGATGGCGATGATGCCGATGCGCTGGCCAAGCTGGGCCGCCGTCATCAGGGCCGCCTCGGTCATCCCGACGACGGGTACGTCCAGCGCCTCCTTCAGCGCCTGCAGGCCTGGATCGCCAAAGGCCGCGACGAGCAAGGCATCGTATTCGCCAAGCCGCTCACCGGCGATGGTGGCCACGGCGTGCGCCCCTAGTAGGGCTTCGAAGCGCGTCTCGATGTAGGCCACGCCGGCAGCGGCCGTAGCCATCGTAATCACCGTGTCGGGGGCCGCTACGCGCCGGGCTTCCGCCTCGATCAGATCTGTGACGCTCCGGGAAATGTTCGGATTGACGATCAACAGTTTCATGCCTGCTCCAACGTGTCGGGCATCTGGGAGAAGCCGAGGGGTGCCATTTCCAGGGCTAGTGTGTCCTCGACGAACGCTCCCAGGCGGAGCACGTCGTCATCGTGAAAGCGTGGCCCTACGATTTGCAACCCCAGCGGCAATCCCTGCGCGCCCACCCCACAGGGGACCGACAGCGCGGGAACGCCAGCCTGGTTGAACAGCGGAGTGAAGACCGCATGACCACGCGGGCCGGCCGGCCGGCCGCCAATGGTCGGAGGCCCGAGCAAATCCAGTGACCAAGGCTCGACCGGGACGGTCGGGCACAACAGCAGGTCCACCGTTTCGAACAGGGTCGCCGTGTTGCGGACGATGGCGTCCCGCAGCGCGGCCAGCGCCACCATCCGCGTCGCAGGTACCGCAAAGCCGGCTTCGATCTGCTCGGCGATGGCCGGATCGAAGCGGGTCGGATCGGAGCGGTAAGCCTCACCGAAATGCGCGGCGAGTTCCGCATGCTGCGCTTCCAACAGCGGGGCGGCGGGCACCCCCTGCGGCCAGCGGGGCGCGAACGGCCGTAGCTGCAGGCCGGCCGATTGCAATCGACTCACTGTCTGCTCGAACAGCGCGGCAACATCCGCATCGACGGTATAGCCCAGCCCAAGGTCGAGACTGTAACCGATGCGCAAGGTTTCGAGCGGGCGGGCCGCCACCGTTGGCATGGGCGTGGAGAAGCGGTCCGCCGAGTGCACGCCGGTGAGCACGTCGAGCATCAGTGAGACGTCGGTGACACGTCGTCCCAATTGGGCGATCACATTCAGTTCGCGCCCGATGACGGGAAAGCCCCAAGGATCGGCGATCCGGCCAGCGCTCGGTTTGAAACCCACGACACCGCAGTGTGCCGCGGGCCGACGCGAGGAGCCACCGGCGTCGGTGGCCAGGGCTAACATTCCCAGTCCGGCGGCCACTGCTGCGGCGGCGCCACCGGATGAGCCGCCAGGCGTGCGGTTCAGGTCCCAAGGGTTGCAGGTCGCGCCATATACGCGGTTGTCGGTCACCCCCTTGCAGGCGAATTCCGAACAGTTGCTCACGCCCACCAGCAGGGCGCCGGCCTGCCGCAGGCGGGCAACGGCCCAGCTGTCACGCGGCGCACGGTGGTTGCGGTAGAGCCAGGACCCACAGGTGCTGATCTGCCCTTGCAGCCACAGATTATCCTTGATAGTGACCGGAACGCCGGCAAGCGGCAGATCTTCACCAGCGGCGCAGCGCGCGTCGATAAGCGCTGCTTGGAGCCGTACGTCTGTGGCATCCACTTGCACAAGTGCGTTAAGTGACGGATTCAACGCAGCGATCCGTGCCAGTTGGCGCTCGGCAATCGCGACGGCGCGAGTCTCGCCGGAGCGGACCCGCGCCGCCAGTTTCAATGCGCTTGGTGTGCTCACCGGCTCAACCGAATATCGCTTCGAGGTCCACTTCGGTGTCCTCGGGCAGCGAAAGATCTAGCGTGGCCTCGATGTGATCGAGGTGTCCGATCATCAGCGCAATGGCTTTCTCAATATTGCCTTCTTCCATCGCCGCGATGATGTCGGTGTGCTCATGGTTCGGGCAGGCCGGGACGTTGGGCGAGTCGTAGAGCAGGATGATCAGGCAAGTCAACGATGACAGTTCACGCATCAGTTTGATCAGCGGTGGGCTGGCGACCATTTCGGCGATCAGCAAGTGGAACTCTCCAGATAGTCTGATCACTGCGCGCTTGTCACCGCGCTCCCTGGCGTCGCGCTCTTCGGCGACATGTGCATGCAGCTTCTGGAAGTCCTCGTCGGTGCCCTTGTCTACCAGGCTGCGAATCAGCGCTGGCTCCATGATTCGGCGCGCCTGAAAGATGTGCCGGGCCTCTTCCACCGACGGGCTGGCAACAAAGGCGCCACGGTTCGGAATGGTGGTCACCACCCCTTCATAGGCCAGCCGGGACAGCACCTCGCGGATCCGGGTCCGATTCACGTGGAACACGCTGGCGAGCTTCTCCTCGACTAGCTTGGTTCCGGGAATCAGGCGGTGCTCCATCACGGCAGCCAGGATTCGCTCGTATATTGCGTCCAGTTTGTCATTCGTTCCCAGTATCTGTCCGGCGCTGCGCGCTTTGCGCGAGCGTGAAGGTTCTTTCTCGGTCAACACATCGATTCCTTGCACCTGCCCTTCGCCTGTTACATCGGCGAAGAGGATTGTCACAAAAAATTGAGTAATTGTGCAAACTTGCACCGCTGGGGAACATTTCTCTGCAACTTGCACCTTCATCGCGCATGAGGTGTCCGCGCTTCACCTCACATGTACGCCTCCCAGCCAGCCAGATCGCAGCGGTCGAGATCATATATCGACGTGCCGCAATGCCCTGAATACCGGCGCTGCAGCAAGATCGCGAATGGTCCGTGCCAAGCCTGACCCGGAAGTTTCCACAATGGTGGCATAGCGGTTGCAAACGTTTTGCCACAACGAGACATAATTTTTGTGACAATCACGGAGCCTCGACATGCGACCCATCCACTCGTCCTATGCTGTACTCAAGCGCGCTGCCGGCGCCCTGCTGGCGCCATTGATGTTTACTGCCGCCCTGTCCCCTGCTCTGAGCCAAGCGCAGGAAGCCGAACCGATCAAGCTGGGCTACGCCAAGTGCGCCCACTGCACGCCGCTGTCGCTCACTCCGCAAAACACCACGGGCGTGAAACTAGACGCTATCTCTTTCAACACCGGCAACGACGTGCTCACGGCCCTGCTTTCCAAAAGCATTGATGTAGCGCAGGTCACCTATCTGCACTACGCCACCGCACTCGACAAGGGCTTCGACATCGTGGGGATTTCTGGCCAGATCAATGGCGGGTCCCAGATTCTCGTGGGCAACGACCTGGCCGTCGAGCCGGGTGACTGGGAAGGCCTGAAGCGCGTGATCGCGCAATACAAAGACGAAGGCAAGCCCTTCCGGGTCGCGGCTTCCCGTGGCAATGCGCAGGACATCCATATGCGAGGCGCGTTCCTGACCCATGGCATCGATATCAACAAGGATGTGCAGTTCATCAATATCCCCAACCCGTCCGACCATGTACAGGCGCTGCGCCGAGGCGAAGTCGAGCTGATCACGTCGGTCGATCCGTTCGCCACCCAAATCCGGGAAGTGAAGGCCGCCAAATTCTTCGATTTTCCATATGAGCAGGCCGCTGGAAAACTGACCAACCTGATCGTCACCCGCTCGGACGTGATCAAGAACAACCCGAAAGGCGTTGAGGAGGCCGTACGCGCCATCGTTAAGGTCAACGAGATGATGGCCGACGACAAACCGCTCTTCGTCGACACCATTCAGAAGGTCACAGGCCTCGACAATGCCATCGCCACCGGCGCGGTCGACAACCTGTATCCCGACTACAGGATGTACCGCGAGTCCGCCGTGGCCATCGCCGAGATGATGCGCGACCTGAAGTACATCAACACGGACGTCACCGAGGCGGTCGAGAAGAACCTCGACTACAGCTTCCTGGAAAAAGTGACCGGCAAGTCCAAGACCGACCTCGGCTATTGATTCAGGACCCGTGATGTCTTCTTCACTCTCGCAACGCCTCTATAAAAGGATCGAGCGCTTCATAGTGCCGGTCCTGCTCCTCGCCGGCTGGGAGACCTTCTCCCGCTCAGGCATCCTGCCGCCCGCGCTGTTGCCGGCCCCGTCCCAGGTCATGCTGGCCTGGGCGGACTGGATCTTCTCCACGGACGGCAACACCCAGAGCTATTCCGGGCGCTGGCTGTCCGATATTGCGGCGAGTTCCGGCCGGGTGTTCGCCGGGTTTCTGATCGCAACGGTACTGGGCGTTGGCATCGGCATGGCCATCGGCTGGTCGCGCCAGGTCGAAGCGCTGATCGAGCCGACGCTGCAGACGCTGCGACCGATCCCACCGGTGTCCTGGATCCCGCTGGCGATCATCTGGTTCGGCATCGCCGACAAGCCTGCCATCTTCCTGGTGTTCATGGGCTCGTTCTTCCCGGTATTGCTCAGCACCATTCACGGCGTGAAGACCTGCGACCGCAACCTGCTGCGCGCCGGCGCCATGACTGGCGGCACGCCGTCGAAGCTGCTGCGCCACATCGTGTTCCCTGCCGCCTTGCCGAGCATCTTCTCCGGTCTGCGCATCGCCATCGGCTCGGCCTGGATGCTCACCGTGACGGCCGAAATGGTCGCGGTGAAAAGTGGGGTCGGCTATGTGCTGTGGGATTCGTACTACTTCCTGCGCTACGACATCGTCATCGCCTCGATGGTGAGCATCGGCCTGCTCGGTTTCCTCAGCGACTACGTAATCAAGTACATCGCCGGTCGTGTCCTGCGCTGGCAGCGCGGCTCCACCCTGCAAGCGAAGGAAGGATGAAGACCATGGCTCTGATTACCATCGACAACGTGTCCCGCGTGTTCGAAGACAGCCAGCGCAAGCAGGTCGTCACCGCGTTGGATAACGTCAGCATTCAGGTCAAGCGCAACGAGTTCCTCTGCTTGCTCGGTCCGAGCGGCTGCGGCAAGTCCACCCTGCTCAACATGATCGCTGGCTTCGACAAGCCGTCGTCCGGTACCGTCACCGTTGGCGGTCAGGTCATCACCGAGCCGGGAGCCGACCGAGGCGTCGTGTTCCAGCAGGCCAACCTGATGCCATGGCTGTCCGTCTGGGAAAACGTCGCCTTCCACCTGAAGATGCGCGGCGCCAGCAAGGCCGACCGGCGCGAAAAGGCTCAGCGCTACATCGAGATGGTGGGCCTGAGAGGCTTCGAGAATCACTTCCCGAGCGAGCTTTCCGGCGGCATGAACCAGCGCGTCGGTATCGCCCGTGCGCTATTGATGAATCCGGAAGTGATCCTGATGGACGAGCCGTTCGGTGCGCTGGATGAGCAGACCAAGATGGACATGCACGGTGAGCTGATCCGCATCTGGCGCGAAAGCCAGAGCACCATCGTGTTCGTCACCCACGGCATCGATGAGTCACTGGCGCTCGGCACCCACGTCGCCGTGATGTCGGCTCGGCCGGGACGAATCCGCGAGCTTCTGCCCATCGAGCTCGAGCGGCCACGCGACCCGACCAGCGCTGCGTTCAACGACTACAAACGCCACATCCTCTCGTTGTTGCGCCCGGAAACGGTGAAGGAATCGGCCTGAGATGACCACGCTGATCACTGGAAGCAGTGGCTTCGTAGGCCTTGCGCTCGCCGAGCACCTGCTAGCGACGGGCGAGACGGTAATCGGTTTCGATCGTTCACCGCCGACCGAAGCCGCCAACCGCGCGTTCGCAGCGTTACCCGGTCGGTTCGTGTCCACCATCGGTGACGTACGGGACGTCGATGCACTGCGTGCCGAGATGAGCCAGCACCGCCCGCAGCGCGTCGTTACGCTGGCCGCGATCACTGCCGACGAGGCGCGCGAGCGGCATGCCGCGCAGACGATCTTTGAGGTCAACGTCGGCGGTGTGCTTGCTGCACTCAACGCGGCCGCCGATACGGGGGTCGAGCGTGTACTGCATGCCAGCTCCGGTTCCGTATACGGACGAAGCGGGCGTTCGCCGGTGGCGCTACGCGAAGACGACACCCCGCTGTTGCCGGAAGGCCTCTACGGCATGTCCAAGCGTGCCGCCGAAGAGGCCGCCATGCGGCTGGCGTCCATACGAGGCCTGCCACTGGTGGTTGGCCGTCTGGGCACCTGCTTCGGCCCTTGGGAGGCGGACACCGGCGTACGGGACACACTGAGTCCGCCACTGCAGGTTCTGGTACGCACCCGAGACGGCGAAACGGCCATCCTTCCCCGTGCTGGCCGACGCGACTGGCTGTACGTACGCGACGTAGCGGCTGCCATGGCCACGCTGCTGGATCAACCAAGCTGGGCCTATCCGCTCTACAACCTGGCGGCCGGATTCGAATGGAGCCTGGCCGACTGGTGCGCCTGCATCGCGGCTCGCTATCCGGACTTCAGCTGGCGCCTGGCCGAATCGGGCGAACGGGCCAACATTGACTATTTCGCTGACTACGACCGCGCCTCCATGTCGATCCAGCGGCTCCTTGGCAACAGCACCTTCCGGCCCCGCTTCGGGCTGACCGAGGCGGAAGCGGACTACCACCATTGGATCAGGGAGCACGGCACCGATCTATCCGGCGCCAGAGCACACCATGACTGAGCACATCCCGTTTCCCTCCGCCCGGTTCGACATGAGCGGCAAGGTCTGCATCGTCACCGGCGCAGCCTCCGGCATTGGCCGTGCCATTGCCCGGCAGCTGGCTGCCAATGGCGCCGACGTGGTGATCGCCGACGTGACGACCGAAGTCATCGAAGGTGGCGATCCGACAGCCGAGCTCATCGCCCGCGACGGCAACAGCGCCACCTTCTTCCGCACCGATGTCGCCGATACCGCTCAGGTCGACGCGCTCGTGGCGCAGACCGTGGCACGTTTCGGCCGCCTGGACGTGCTGATCAACAATGCCTGCATTCGCCATGCACGGCCGCTGCTGGAGCTCGACGAAGCCGACTGGCAGCGCCTGCTGGACGTCAACCTGACCGGCGTCTACCGCTGCTGCCGCGCCGCCGTGCGTCAAATGGTGAAGCAGCCCCCCGTCAATGAGGTGCGCGGCCGGCTTATCAACCTGTCGTCCCAGCACGGCCTGATCGCCGCGCCCGGAGACCTGGGCTACGGCACCACCAAAGCGGCGATCGACTACATGACCCGGCAGATCGCCACGGACTACGCGGCCGACCTCGTGGTCTGCAATGCCGTGGCGCCGGGCAAGATCCAGACAGGTGCGGGCGGCCGTGCGGTGGCCTCGGACGTGCTTGCTCGTGCGTCCAGCCGCACTCCCTGGCCTCGCCTGGGGCGCCCTGAAGATATCGCTTTGGCTGTGCTGTTCCTCGCCAGTGACCACTCGACTTTCATGACCGGCACCACCCTGATGGTGGACGGCGGATGGATGGCTGCCTGATGACCGACGACATGCTCGACCTGCTGATCACCGATGCGACATTGCTGCTGGCTGGCGGCGTCGCGCGCACGACCAATCTGGGTATCCGTGGCAAGCAGATAGCCTTCATCGGCGACGAACGCCCGGCAGCGGCTCGGACCCTCGCCTTGCCCGGCCGGGTCGTCACCCCTGGCTTCGTCAACACCCATTACCACGCTGGCCTGAATTTCGTCCGGGGTGTGGCGCCCGATTGCGGTTTTGCCCCGTCCTACACGCCGGGCCTGCCCCAGGCGTCCTGGCTGAACGAGGACGAAGCACTCGCCCTGTCGCGCCTCGGTGCGCTGGAAGCGCTGCGCGCCGGCTGCACCACGTTGGTGGACAGTTTCGTCCACGCCGAAGCTACCGTTGCCGGCATGGCAGAAACCGGTGTGCGCCTGTTCGCCAGCCAGCGCCTGGCGGATGTCGATTTCGCCTCGGTGCTGGAAGGCGACCGTCGCTTCGATCGCGCCCGTGGCGAGCGGCAATTGGAGCGCGCCGCCGCGTTCGTCGAACGCTGGGCTGGGCAGGCCGATGGCCGTATCCAGGTGCACCTGACCGCCCACGCACCGGATACCTGTTCGGTCGAGTTCCTGCGTGAGATTGCTGCCCTCGCCGAGCGGCACGATCTACCCATCAGCACCCACCTCGCGCAGAGTCAGGACGAGGTGGACTGGGTCCGCGCACGGCACGACCGTTCCCCCGTGGAGCTGCTGGATGAGCTGGGCCTGTTGAACGACCGCCTGCTGGCTGGCCACTGCATTCACGTCGACGAGGCAGATATCGCGCGGCTCGGCCGCAGCGGCGCGCACGTGGTACATATCCCGGTGGGCAATGCAATGTCCGGGCGGATCGCGCCGACCCGCCGTCTGATTGATGCCGGCGCGCCGATCTGCCTCGCCACCGACACCATGCACGGCGACATGATCGAGGTGATGCGCTGGACCCTGGCCATCGGCCGTCTGCAAGCCGGCTTCGTGGCAGACGACTGGCAGCCTCGTGACGTTTTCGCCATGGGCACCGGCAACGGCGCCACCGCCCTGGGCTGGGCGGATCGCCTTGGCCTGGTCGCCGTGGGCATGCTCGCCGACCTCGCCATCCTCGATTTTCGTCAGCTGCACCTCACGCCCTGCATCGACCCGCTGGGCAGCCTGATCCACAACGCCACCGCTGCCGACGTGGAAAGCGTTCTTGTCAACGGCGAGCTGGTCATCGACCAGGGCCGCGCCACCCGTGTCGACGATGCTGCAATACGCGCCGAGGCCGACCGCGTCTGTCAGGCCCTGTGGAAGCGCTGCCCGAAGCCGCTCCGTCCCTATCCGTCCGTCGCTGGAACTCCCCGATGAGCCAACGTATCCGCCTGGGCATCCTCACGCCCTCTTCAAATACCTCGCTCGAGCCGCTGACCCAACGGCTGGTCTCCGGCCTGCCGGAAGTCAGCGTGCACTTCGCGCGGTTTTCCGTGACCCAGATCGCCCTCAGTCCCGACGCGCTCGGGCAGTTCCAGCAGACACGCATCTTGGATGCCGCGAAGCTGCTCGCCGACGCCCATGTCGATGCGATCGGTTGGAGCGGTACCTCCGCCGGCTGGCTGGGGTTCGATCAGGATGAAGCGCTGTGCGCGGCCATCACCGAGGCCACCGGCGTGCCCTCCAGCACATCCGTCCTTGCGTTGAACAAAGCGCTGGAGGCTTTCGGCATCAGGCGGCTGGGGCTGGTTTCCCCGTACCTTGCCGACGTGCAAAGCAGGATCATCGCCAACTACGCCACGGTCGGCATCGACGCCCGCGCCGAAAGTCATCTGGGGATCCAAGAAAACTTCGCCTTCGCCCTGGTCGATGACGCCACGCTGGACCGCCAGGTCGCGGACGTGGTCGCGGCCGGCGCGCAGGCAATCACCACCTTTTGCACCAATCTCTATGCCGCTCACAGGGTCGCCCACTGGGAAGCCGAACACGGCGTCCCGGTGTTCGACACCGTGACCACGGTGATCTGGGACATGCTGCGCCACGCTGGGGTGGATACCCGTCGCATCACCGGCTGGGGCCGGCTACTTCAGGAAGCCTGACATGCAACCATTCGATACCGTCATTCGTAACGCCCGCGTGGTCACGGCCGCGGACACCTTCACCAGCGACATCGGCATCCGTGACGGGCGCATCGCCGCGCTGGGCTTCGACCTGCCGGCCGGTGCCCGCGAAATCGATGCGAAAGGACGTCACGTCACACCCGGTGGCATCGACAGCCATGTACATCTTGACCAGCCCACTGGTGATGGCTCGGTCATGGCCGATGACTTTCTTAGCGGCACCGTTTCGGCAGCCTGCGGCGGAACCACAACGGTGATTCCGTTCGCCTGTCAGGAAAAGGGCAAGAGCCTGCGCGCCGCCGTGGAGGACTATCACGGCCGTGCTGGGGAGAAGCCGGTGATCGACTATGCCTTCCACCTGATCGTCACCGACCCGACACCCGAGGTCCTTCGCGACGAACTGCCGGCCCTGATTGCCGAGGGCTACACCTCGTTCAAGATCTACATGACTTACGACGCACTCAAGCTCAGCGACCGTGAAATCCTCGACACCTTGTCGGTCGCTCGCCGTGAGGGCGCGATGGTGATGCTGCATGCCGAGAACGCCGACTGCATCGCCTGGCTCACCGAGCGTCTGCTTGCCGCCGGGCACACGGCGCCCCGCTACCACGCCACGTCGAGACCGATGCTGGTGGAGCGCGAAGCGACCCATCGCGCCATTGCTCTGGCGGAACTGGTGGACGTACCGATCCTGATCGTCCACGTTTCCGGCCGCGAGGCTGTCGAACAGATTCGCTGGGCGCAAAGCAACGGCCTCAAGGTTTACGCCGAGACCTGCCCGCAGTATCTGTTCCTCACCGCCGACTCGTTGGGTTGCGACGACAGCTTCGAGGGTGCCAAGTGCATCTGCAGCCCGCCACCACGGGACAAGGCCAACCAGCAGGTCATCTGGGACGGGCTGGAGAACGGCTCGTTCGAGGTGTTCTCCTCGGACCACGCGCCGTTCCGCTACGACGGCCCGGGCGGCAAGAAAGCGCATGGCGAGCAAGTGTCGTTCGACCAGGTCGCCAACGGCATTCCCGGAGTCGAGACGCGCATGGCCCTGCTCTGGTCCGAGGGCGTACGTACCGGGCGAATCACGCCCCAAAGCTTCGTCGCCCTCACATCGACCAACGCCGCCAAGCTCTACGGTCTTTATCCGCGCAAGGGCAGCATTGCCATCGGTTCGGATGCGGACCTGGTGATCTGGGACGAAGGGCAAACCTTCCACCTGGACAATGACCGCCTGCACCACAATGTGGACTACACCCCTTATGCCGGCATGCATCTGAGCGCCTGGCCAGCGATGACGCTGTCCCGGGGTGACGTCGTATGGGACGGCGAACAGCCACGCGGCGACGCAGGCCGTGGTCAGTTCCTGCCCTGTGCCCGGCCCGAGCCGGCCAAGCCGCGCCGCCGGCAGACCGAGATCCCGATGTGAGCGAGGCTCACATCGACGCCGTTGCCAAGCGCTTGATAACCGCCTGGCGCACGGGCCAGCGCCAGCCTCTCAGCGGGCTGGCTTTGCCCGACACCGCCGCGGCCTACGCTGTACAACGCCGGGTCGGTCATGCCCTAGGTTGGTTCGACGGCGCGCGTCCGGCCGCCTGGAAACTTGGGGGCTCCCCTGGCGGCATGATCAGCGCGGCGGCGGTCCAGGCTACTGCGATCCATCGATCAGGCTGGCACGTACCGCCCGGTTACGTCACCGCACTCGGTATCGAGGGTGAGCTCGTTGTCCGTCTAGGGCGGGATCTTCCCAACGCCCCTGATCTGACCGAAATCCGCTTCGCGATTGATGCGTGGTTACCAGCGATTGAACTCTGCGACACACGTCTGGAAGGCGGAATAGATGCCGATCCGTTGCTTCGACTTGCCGACCAACAGCTCAACCGCGCTCTCATTCTTGGCGATGCCGTACAGCTATTGGATCTGCCAAATTGGTCACACCAAACCGCGAAACTATGGGTTGATAGCCACGAAGTAGTCAACGCTAAAGGCTCGCATCCTTTTCTCGATCCACTGTCGTCTCTGCCGTGGCTAGCGCGACACGCTGCAGCGCAAGGCACGCCTTTGCGCGGCGGCGACCTTATTGCTACAGGCAGTTGGACTGGTATTTATTGGGCTGATCCGGGACAGACGATCACTTTCGGTCTGGCTGGAGTTGGAGAGGTCAGGCTGAACGTCTGATCCGTCCGGTGCCGCTATGGTTTCTGGTCTTGTTTCGGGCTTGGAATGACTAAATCGTCGAGGCAAAGACGGACCGCGAAATAGATGAATCGTTTATCTGCCGAATGCTGAGTGGCGGCAATCGGCCAATATGAGTCACTCGACTCCCGTATCTCACGCTGCTTTCAGACTTGGATTGGTCGGGCTCGATATTCATGTACGGTGGGTGCGACTCTTGACCACCGTTTGCTGGACTATCCGGCGATTAATCTTCTCTTTCCATGCTAATTGGCTGGGTGACAGCTTTCGGCTGCGCATGGTTTGAAGGAGGAAGATGTACTCCTTTTCTCCATATAGATAGCCCATCTTCCACGCATGCTCAATCAAGTCATGATTGGCATTTGCCTTGAGGTCACTAGCTATTCGCTTGAGGCCCTCAAACAGGTTGCCGGTGTTGATCTGGAGGAAGCGATTGATACAGACGTTGCCGACATACGTTTGATTACCGTTCAGGCTGTTCCTGATATAGCAGTGCTCTTTGATGTCCTGCCCACAGGGGCATTGATCGAACTCCTCGGTTACCTCGATAGTTACCAGACTCCATTCTCGGCGCGCTACCTCAAAGTCGTCCGAAACGGAATGCATCAAGATGTGGGCTTTTAGCCTTTCGAAATTGTGTCCGTCCATCACATCGTCTCCCGTCCTAGGGATGGTCTGAAGTAGTCAGGTATTTCTGGCTGACTCCAGCCCTTGCCGATTTCAAAACGGTGATTCGGCTAAAAAACGATCAAATCATCCCCTCTTTCCGGATTTATAGCCGGCGCGAGCACCTCGCGCCGGCCATTTCCCGCTTTACAGACGCACCTCTCCTGCATTCGTCAGCAAATGTCGGCGCGCCATCCACAGGTTCGACAGCGCGAACAGTGTCACCAACTGCGCGGTGTTCTTCGCCAGGCCACGGAAGCGTGTCTTCACGTAGCCGAATTGGCGCTTGATCACCCGGAACGGGTGCTCGACTTTGGCGCGCACCTGGGCCTTGGATTTCTCGATCTTGCGCTTGGCTTTGTACAGCGCACTGCGCTTACTCAGCTTCTTGTACGTACTGCGGCGGGCCGCAATCTGCCAGATCACCTCCCGGCCTTCATGTTCCGGGCGTTTCTCTACGCCGGTGTAACCCGCGTCGGCGCCGACCATGTTTTCCTTTCCATGCAGCAGTTTGTCGACCTGGGTAACGTCAGCAACGTTGGCTGCCGTCCCCACCACGCTGTGCACCAGGCCAGACTCGGCATCCGCGCCGATGTGGGCCTTCATGCCGAAGTAATACTGATTGCCCTTCTTGGTCTGGTGCATTTGCGGGTCACGCTTACCGTCCTTGTTCTTGGTCGAACTCGGCGCATGGATCAGCGTGGCATCGACGATGGTGCCCTGGCGCAGCGACAGGCCCCGATCGCCCAGGTAACCATTGATCACCGCCAGAATCCCGGCCGCCAACTCGTGCTTCTCCAGCAGGCGACGGAAATTGAGGATGGTGGTTTCGTCGGGAATACGCTCTAGGTTCAGCCCGGCAAACTGGCGCAAGATTGTGGTCTCGTACAGCGCCTCCTCCATCGCTGGATCGCTGTAGCCGAACCAGTTCTGCATCAAATGTACGCGCAGCATCGCCATCAGCTGATACGCCGGACGACCACCTTCACCCTTGGGGTAGTGCGGCTCGATCAGGGCAATCAAACCCTTGCACGGCACCACCTGATCCATCTCGATCAGGAACAACTCTTTGCGGGTCTGCTTGCGCTTGCCGGCGTACTCGGCGTCGGCGAAGGTCATTTGCTTCATCGGAGAACTCGGCGGGTGGAGTCCGGACNTTTGCGGGTCTGCTTGCGCTTGCCGGCGTACTCGGCGTCGGCGAAGGTCATTTGCTTCATCGGAGAACTCGGCGGGTGGAGTCCGGACATTTTGCCAAAATCAGGAAGTCTTCTTCAGAGTTTCCCTAAGCCGTGTTTCAGCAACCTTCTCTCTAGGCTGACAAGCCAAGCGCTGGATCGCAACCATCCATCACCTTATCCAGCTAGATCTGCCTCTTCCAATAAGTGCCGCACAAATCCCGGCGGGTGCAGATTTCCGGGCGGTTTGCGCCAGATCAGTTGGAGACGCTTTTCAAGCCCCGGGATGGGAAGAGCTACCAGCGCGCCACTGCGAACTTCGTCTTGTACTGCGGAAGCCATCACCAACGACACGCCGAGTCCCGCCCTGACTGCTTGTTTGACTGCCTCGGTGCTGCCTAGCTGCATACCGCTGCGAGGCACGCCCAGCTCGCCAAAGTATTCGGTCAGAAGCCGTCCGGTACCGCTACCCGGTTCACCTCCCAGCATCGGCAGGTCCACCAGACGATCGCGTTCTATGCACCCTGCTTCAGCCAGCGGATGGTCGGGGCTGACGATAAGTACCAGCGGCTCGACCCGCCAGAGGCGGTGTTCGAAGTCGGGGTGAGGTAGCCACCATTCCATGATCGCGGCGTCGAGCTGGCCCGCCAGTAGCTGGTCGGCCACATCCGGGTTGGCGGCGATGCGCAGATCCACCTCGCCCCTCTCATTTGCGGTCGTCAGATAGCTGCGCACGAATGGCTGGAGAAGGTAGGTGCCGATGTTGGAGCTGGCCCCGACGCGCTCACTATTTCCATGCAGGGCTTCTAGCGCCCGGGCGTGCATGTCGAGCAAGGCGGTCGCATGCGGCATGAAGGCCAGCGCACGTGTGGTAGGCTGGCAGCCGCTACGACTGCGCTGCACCAGCGTTACGCCGACCTGCTCTTCAAGCTTCTGCAAGTGCTGCGACACCGTCGGCTGGGCCAGCCCCAACGCCCTCGCCGCGCTCTGAAAACTGCCTGTTTGAACGATCGCTACCAGGCTCTTCAGCCAGACCGGATTCAACATGCGGCAGGCTCGGCCTGGGGCAGACGGTTCGCAGCGTTGATTGGGCGCGCACCTGCCAACGCCTGGATGATGCTCTGCGCTGCACAACGTTCAATCTCCAGGCGCACCGCGCGCACTGCCGACCCTATGTGCGGAGTGAAGAGCGTATTCGGATGCGCGAGCAGCGCAGGATCGATCAGCCGCGGCCGGTCCGCGCGAGCCCAGTCTTCCATTTCGAATACATCCGCCGCATACCCGCCGAGCTGGCCTCGCTCAAGCGCCGCGAGCACGGCGGCTTCATCCACTACCGAACCACGACAGGGGTTTACAAGCAGAGCGCCCGGCCGTACGAGGGCAAGCAGCTCGGCGTTGACCAGATGCTCAGTATCGGCATTCAAGGGAAGCGCCAGCAGGATGAAGTCCGAGCTGGCGAAGAGTTCGCTGCACGCCACCTGGCGCAGGCCGAGCCGTTGCTCGGTTTGTGTATCCAGAGCCTTCGCCTCGTGGTACTGCAGGGTCGCGCCCCATCCCTGCAAGCGCTCAGCCATGGCCTGTCCGATGGCGCCCATGCCAAGGATGCCGACCGTCGCGTTATCCAGCCCCGTGCCGTAGAACTGTGGTTGCCAGCCCTGGAACTCGCCAGAGCGGACGAACGCATCTGCTGCGCGCAGATGCCGCCCCAGCCCCACCGCCAGTCCGATCGCCAGCTCGGCAGTCGGGACCGTCAACAGATCAGGCACGAAGGTCAACCAGACCCCGCGGGCAGTACAGGCGTCCACATCGAAATTGTCGAAGCCCTTGAGCGCGCAGCCGACCACACGCAGCTCGGGGCAGGCTTGGAGAAATTCTGCATCGACCCGATCGGGCATGAACGCCATCATCGCCTGAGCATCGCGGCAGCGGCGCAGAATTTCCTCGCGCGTCAGCGTGCTGTCGCTCTGGTTGGTCATCAGCTCGCAATGTGGCGCCAGCAGTTGCAGGATCTCATCGTGTACTCGGTGAGTTATAACGAGTTTCGGCAGCATGGTTTGTCCTATTTGAAACGTTTGCGCAGCACGCCACTGAAGGCGTCTACTAGCGTGACCATGGCCAGGATGACCAGCAGGATTGCTGCAACCTCCTGGTACTGCATGATGCGCAGCGAGCCCATGAGTTCGAAGCCGATACCGCCGGCGCCAACCATGCCCATCACGGTGGAGGCGCGAAAGTTGTATTCCCAGCGGTAGATCGCCACGTCGGCGAACTGCGGAGTCACCTGTGGCAAAACCGCGTGCAGCAGCACTTGCATCGGCGTAGCCCCCGCCGCCCGAGCGGCTTCCACCGGCGCTTCGTCGACGTGCTCGATGGCCTCGGCGAAGAACTTGCCGACCATGCCGATCGAATGCAGACCCAGGGCAAGCACGCCCGGCAAGGCGCCGAACCCTACGGCTGCAACGAAGATGATGCCCATGATCAGCTCCGGCACCGACCGCAGGGCATTGAGCAGCACCCGGGCAACACCGAACACAAGGGGGTGCGGCGCCGTATTGCGCGCTGCAACGAAGGCCACCACCAGCGAGAACACCACTGCGATGGCCGTGCCGGCGATGCTCATCGCCAGCGTGTCGATCAACGGGCGAATCCAGCTTCGATAGCCCGAAAAGTCTGGCGGCATGGCCTCGCCTGCCAGGGTCGCGATGGAGGGCAGCCCGTTCAGCAGCGTGGTGGCATCGAGCAGCCCCACGTACCAGCAGGCCAACAGCACCACTCCGAGTACAATTGCCACCTGCCCCAGCTGGCGCCACCAACCGAGGCCGAAGCCTCGAAGGATGTGCTCGCGTTGCTCTGCAGGCAGCGCCTGCACGTCATGATGAGTAGACATATCGGTGCTCACATCTTGGCGAAGTCGAGGCCGAGCAGCGATCCCATGTTGCGAATCACATCGTAGTCGGCGTCAGTGATTGGCGCGAAGGCCTCGGCTTTGAAGTTGCGCAGCACTTCGGGATCGTCGATACCGACGAATACATCCCGCACCTTGGTTTTCAGCTCGGGGCTCAGGTTCGAGCGCATCGCCCAGGGGTATTGGGGATATTCGCCGCTGTAACCAAGTACTTTCACCTTGCTCGGATCGATTAGGCCACGTTCGGCTACTTGATTGAAAATTACCTCCGACAGCCCACCCGCATCGGCGTTTCCGTTCGCCACGTTGACGGCAACGGCGTCATGCGTGCCCACAAAATGTTGTTCGTAGTCCTGCCCACCCGTCAGCTCGGCCGTCTCAAGAAGCACGGTTTTGGGAATCAGATGGCTGGACGTCGATGCCCGGTCACCATAGGCCATCTTCTTGCCCTTAAGGTCGGCATACTCATTCACGCCTGACGCCACATTGGCGATAATCACTGAGCGATAGGTCGGCTTGCCGTCGATGACCATGGCAGCGAAGGGCTCGATGTCGCTTTTGCTTTTGGCCATGACGTAGGACAGCGGACCGAAATACGCCAGGTCGATACGGCCAAAGCGCATCGCCTCAATCATCGAGGAATAGTCGGTGGTTACGATCAGCTGCACCTTCTTGTCCAGATGCTCTTCCAGATAATCCTTCAGCGGCTGGTTTCGCTTGATCAACTCCGAGGCGTTTTCGTCCGGCAGCAGCGCAACCTTTAGCACATCCGGATCGGCATCGGCCGCTACGGCGGACAGACTTGAAACAGCGGACAGCAAACAGGTCAATAAGAGAGCGGATAAGCGTTTCATCGGGACATCTCCAGTGAAGGTGCGAGCATGACAGGGGTTTCAGCCGGAGCAGTTGCTGGCTGAGTCGTAGAGCGGCCTGCATAGATGCGCTCAAGCTGCGCATCGGTGAGTTCCGAGGGCGCGGCATCGAAAACGATCTGAGAATCGGCCAGCCCGACGACGCGATCGGCGAAGCGGCGGGCATATTCGAGTTGATGCAGCGAAACGATGGCGGTGATGCCGTCTTCCTTGCAGATGTCGCGCAGCAGTCCGAGAACACGGACCGAAGTGGCCGGGTCGAGACTGGCTACCGGCTCATCGGCAAGAATGATCGCGGGCTGTTGCGCTAGCGCACGCGCGATGCCTACCCGCTGCTGCTGGCCACCGGACAGTTTGTCCACCCGGCTTAGCGCCTTGTCTGCCAGACCGACCCGAGCGAGGCAACTGAGCGCAATCTCCTGATCGGCACGCGGCAGAGGAAACAGCGAGCGGAGCGTGTTGTGAAAGGCCAGCCGACCGGTAAGCACATTAGCCAGTGCGCTTTGACGTTCGATTAGCTGGTGGTGCTGAAAGATCATGGCGGTACGCCGACGATGCTGACGCAAGGCCGAGCCGCTGCCGAGCTCACCGAGCTCGCTGGTGACACTGCCGCGAGTGGGCGTGACGAGTCGATTGAGGCTACGGAGCAAGGTCGACTTGCCTGCGCCCGAGAGACCAAGCAGCACGGTGAACTCACCACGCCGAAATGCAATCGAGGTATCGCGTAGGGCTGTCACGCCGCCTGGGTAGACGACGCTCAACCGGTCGACCCGCAGCACGGCGTCCTGTATCGGATGGGGCGTCATTTGATCACCTTTCGCAATATTGCTGGCCGCACAATTGCGGTTCGCGATGCAAAGGGTAGAAATTCCTTGTTAACGCACTGCTTCTAAATGATGACATTTCGATGAATGCTTCGAATCTGCCGTAGCGGGGCGGCAAGCGAAGCCGTGGAAGAACGGGCGCAACGTAGCGTCTTTCTTCACGCGGGATACAGGAGGCTTTGATTGATACTGCTGCGGATTCGCTACAGTAACGTTGGGCCAGAACGTAATGCCATCCAAGCAAGAGAGCGCACACTAGCGGACTATAGGAGACATTCTACTCTTGCCCGTCGATTGACCCAGGCCGTTATGTGGCTGGTCGAAACCTTCAGGTGCCGCCCAACTAGATGTCTGTTGTCGCGCCCAGCTTAATGCTAGCGCAAGCCGCTTATTCTTCTAGCAACGCCGCGCTAGTCTTGAATGATGTTTCCTCAGTAGACTGATCATGCGCGGTATCTGCTTCGATGCCTTGAAGAGAACGCCTTCGGCTAAATGTCATATGACCAGCGCTTTTTACACTTCGGTTATTACTCCTTTTTTCAGCGAGATTGGGAGGGAAGGATGATTGCATATACAATGGTCGGAACGACCGATCTGAACCGTTCAGCGCGTTTCTACGAACCTATATTCTCAGCAATGGGGTTGGAAATTTCGTGGAGGGACGAGCGATCGGTTGCTTGGGGAGTTCCGGGCAACCGGACCCCCACCTTTCACGCTTGTCTTCCTTATAACCAAGAGGAAGCACGCCCCGGCAATGGAACCATGACGGCGTTACTCACGGAGAGCCCAGCGCTAATAGGGCGACTCTTTGAACTCGCGCTTGAGAACGGAGGTACTGACGAAGGCTCTCCTGGCCCCAGACCTGAGTACGGAACGGGATTCTACGCAGCCTATGTTCGTGATCCTGACGGCAACAAGTTGGCCTTTGTCTATTTCGACGATAACCAGTGTGGCGGTTAGCGTTACCACTAAGTCTTGGTCGCCTCTATATAGATGAATCATTTATATGAACAAGCGACCAAACAAACATGTATTAGCTACTCAAGATAGCAATCCGATATATCCTGCACTTAGTGACCAAATCGTCTTAGCTCCTTTTGACCCCTTCGGCGATATTCGCTGGCATGCCCCGGCTGGCGTCACCCCGGTAAATCTCATGCCGTTTCTGGTTCGGGGTCGACTCGGAACGCTTCGTTAGCTGAACGATGCCACTTGATACGCTACCGGCCAGTACGAGGAGTTACAGTACTAGACGACCGCTTTCGGCCAAAAGCAGCCACTTAACAGATCTTAGATATGATGTGGCCGGCGCCTAAAACTTACCAATTGTTACGTGCAAGCGATTAGCGAGTCATTGCACGTAACAAGACAACTTTCCGCCTCTTAGTCGTGAGAATGACCGTGACTTTCGACTTCAGCTTGCGTCTCCGGCTCGCTGCCGCCACATGCCGACAGCAGACCTAGTAAACAAACCAGCAGCAGGGAGCGGCTCAGCGTAATTGAATTCGTCATGATGTATTCCTTCAATATCGATCAGGGATGTAAAAGCCCCGGCGCCCATGACGCTGGGGCTATTTCTCTTAGATAACGCGTTTGACGCTCAGGTACTCACCCTTGGTCTTGAGCGTAATCGTCACGTCACGGTTGCTACGGTTTCGCCAGAACCAGCCGTGGGTGCCGTCGAAAATGGCAGTGAATTCGCCTTTATCACCTTTGACCTGCTTGGCCTTGCTGTAGCTGTGGTAATAGCCCTTCGGGCCGTTATAGGGCTCGCCATGGGTGTCGTGATTGACCGGAACGCCATCGGTTGCCCACTCGTAGCTGACCGTGGCCTTGTCCAGCATCTCCAGCTTAATTTCACTGGCCTCGCCCGGCTTCAGCGTGACAGTCACTTCATCGGACTTCAGGGCGGGCTGCGGCTCTGCAACCGGCTCAGCCACAGTTGCTGCCGCAACTTGCTCCTGAGGCGCCACCTGACTAGACGCGGGGGCTTGTACGACCGGGGCCGCTGCTGGCGGGACAGCTGCATCCGCAGCCGCTTCTTCGGCGAGAATTTCTTTCATTTCACCCATCTGAGTCAGGCCAAGTACACGGCCGACGCCCGTGGGGTCGATGGCATATTCAGAAGGCATCACTACGGTGACCAGTAACGCTGCGGCAACACCCACGGCGATCACAGTGGAGCGCAGCAGCTGGCGGCTGGTTGGCAATTCACACTGGGTTGGAAGCTTGGTATTGAACATGCTGAGAATTCCTTACTGAGAGACGATCAGGCCGGTGAGCTGGTAACCCATCAAGAGGAAACCGGCGCTCATCATGGCGACGTTAGCGGTGTAGGCATGGCGCCAGAAGCTGGCGGTTCGTCGCCAGTAGCCCATGACGATCAAAATGGCGCTCAGCGCCAGTAGCTGGCCAATTTCGACTCCGACGTTGAAGGCGATTAGGTTGGCGACCAGGCCATCCGCGGAGATCTCGTACTCCTGGATTTTGGTTGCCAGGCCGAAGCCATGCAGCAAACCGAAAATCAACGTGGCCGCTTTGGTGTTCGGCTGGTGGCCGAACCAGCGCTGGAAGGCGCCCAGGTTATCCAGGGCCTTGTACACCACCGAGAAACCGATGATGGCGTCGATCACATAGGAGCTGATGGTGATTTCCGCCAATACACCGAGCAGCAGCGTCACGGTGTGGCCCACGGCGAACAGGGTGACGTAGAGCCCCACGTCTTTCAGGCGGTAGAGAAAGAAGATCACCCCAAAGAGAAACAACAGATGGTCGTAGCCGGTGATCATGTGCTTGGCGCCCATGTAGATGAACGGCAGCACCATCACCCCGGAGCTTTCCTGGATAAAGCCCTTGTCGCCCTCGGCAACAGCGTGGGCCAGCGCGTCAGGCATGCCGAGAAATAGCAATGCGGTGAACAAGAGCAGCAGTATTAGCGAGCGGTTTGGGCGCGCGGAAAATGCGCCCATATCGCACATGGATAGCGAATGCATAGTTGAGTCCTACGTGACAGTGGTATTGGCCGCATAGCGGCCGTTGTCAGAGTGCGAATCTTGGGCGTGGTGGCCGCTCGATCAGGAAGATCGGACTGGGAGGGATGACGTAGCGCGTGGCTTCTATCGGCTGCGGACGCTCTGGCAGCGTACTGACGGTGAGAAGCGTACTCAGGTATGGCGTTTCGTGCACGTGGTCGGCGGTAAGCGTGGAGTGGTAGTGATCCGCGCATCTGGCACAGACCGAAATACCCGTGCTTTGGGAATGAGCATGAGCATGGTCCCCGCCGTTCCACCCACCTTGGCTCACCCCAGGGCCAAGTGCGGCGCTATGCCCGGCCCATGCCATTAGCATGACGAGGGCAAGGACAAACGTTAACTGAGCGCTGACCGGTTTACTGAGCATGATGTGTCTTCGATTGCAGATTCGGCTGGCCGCCCGACGACAACGGCCGGTTTACACTGGTCGTGTGGAAACTGGATCGGCTCGGACGCGACCTGCGACATCTCATCAACACCGTGCACGACCTGACTGGGCGCGGCATCGGCTTGAAGGTATTAACCGGGCACGGCGCGGCCATCGACACCACGACCGCCGCCGGCAAGCTGGTCTTTGGCATCTTCGCCGCCCTGGCCGAGTTCGAGCGCGAGTTGATCGCGGAGCGCACGATTGCCGGCCTAGCCTCGGCCCGCGCGCGCGGGCGGAAAGGCGGCCGGCCGTTCAAGATGACCGCCGCCAAGCTGCGGCTGGCGATGGCGGCAATGGGTCAGCCAGAGACCAAGGTCGGCGACCTGTGCCAGGAACTTGGCGTCACGCGGCAGACCCTGTATCGGCATGTTTCACCCAAGGGTGAGCTACGTCCAGATGGCGAGAAGCTACTCAGCCGAATTTGATGCCGGCATGAGGCAACGTAGCGACAGCGTGGTTTGTCTCAATGGGAAGCGCTCATGATCGATCTTTGAAGGCCCGCAGCAGTCGTGTCACAGACAGGACGAACAAACCGGTCAGCGTGAGGGCTGCGATACCCCAGTACTCTCCGATGAACGCGCCGGCCGTCGTGCCGGCCAGCACAATGGCGAGAATCGGCAAATGGCAGGGACAGGTGAGCACGGCCAGCGCGCCCCACAGGTAGCCGGTGATCGGTTTGTGCGTCTCGGACGGCAAGCGCTCGGGGCTGTTCATGGCAGACTCTCCGCGTGCTGTGCCGGCTCGGTCGGCATGGTGGCCAACTGCACCTCCAGATCGGCCAACGCTTCGCGCCGACGCTCGACGAACTGGCGCAGAACGGCAAGCTGCGCGGCCGCTTCATCGCCGTCCGCAGCATCCAGCGCCCGGCACAGCCGCGCCAGCGCGTCCAGGCCGATGCCCGCCTCGAAGGCCGCCCGCACGAAGCACAGCCGTTGCAAGGCGGCATCATCGAACAGGCCATAGCCGCCCGGGGTGCACGCCACCGGACGCAGCAATCCGCGCAGCAGGTAGTCGCGCACGATATGCACGCTCACCCCGGCATCAAGGGCCAGCCGGGACACGGTGTAGGCGCTCATTGAAAACGTCCTTTTTTTATCCAGCGCAGCAGGAAAGCTGCTTCACGTCCTTGTTGAAGGTCTGCGCCGCAAGCTTCAACCCCTCGACCATTGTCAGGTAGGGGAACAACTGGTCGGCCAGTTCCTGCACCGTCATGCGGTTGCGGATGGCGAGCACCGCCGTCTGGATCAGTTCGCCCGCTTCCGGGGCCACCGCCTGCACGCCGATGAGCCGTCCGCTACCTTCCTCGATGACCAGCTTGATGAAGCCGCGTGTGTCGAAGTTGGCAAGCGCTCGCGGAACGTTGTCGAGTGTCAGCGTGCGACTGTCGGTCTCGATGCCATCGTGGTGCGCTTCCGCCTCGCTGTAGCCCACGGTGGCGACTTGCGGGTCGGTGAACACCACTGCCGGCATCGCGGTCAGATTGAGGGCTGCGTCGCCGCCGGTCATGTTGATCGCGGCACGGGTGCCGGCGGCCGCTGCCACGTAGACGAACTGCGGCTGGTCGGTGCAGTCGCCGGCCGCGTAGATGTTCGGGTTGCTCGTGCGCATGCCTTGGTCGATAACGATGGCCCCTTGCGCATTGACAGTGACCCCCGCCGCGTCCAGCGCGAGGCTGCGCGTATTCGGTGCCCGACCGGTGGCAACCAGCAACTTGTCAGCGCGCAATTCACCGTGTCCGGTGGTCAGCACGAATTCGCCGTTCACATGGGCGACCTGGCTGGCTTGCGTGTGCTCCAGCACCTCGATGCCCTCGGCGCGGAAAGCGGCTGTCACGGCCTCGCCGATGGCCGGGTCTTCCCGGAAGAACAAGGTGCTGCGTGCCAGGATCGTGACCTGGCTGCCGAGCCGGGCAAAGGCTTGCGCCAGTTCCAACGCCACCACCGACGAACCGATCACGGCCAGGCGTGCGGGAATGGTGTCGCTGACAAGCGCTTCGGTGGAAGTCCAGTAGGGTGACTCTTTCAGGCCCGGAATCGGCGGCACGGCCGGACTGGCACCGGTGGCGACCAGGCAGCGGTCGAACGTTACCTCGCGCTCGCCACCCTCGTTCAAACGGACGACCAGGCTCTGGTCGTCCTTGAAACGCGCTTCACCGTGCAAAACGGTGATGGCTGGATTGCCGTCCAGGATGCCTTCGTATTTGGCGTGCCGCAGTTCATCGACACGGGCCTGCTGCTGGGCCAGCAGTTTGCTGCGGTCAATCGCAGGCACAGTTGCCGCAATACCGCCGTCGAACGGACTTTCCCGGCGCAGATGGGCAATATGGGCAGCGCGGATCATGATCTTGGACGGCACACAGCCGATATTGACGCAGGTGCCGCCGATGGTGCCGCGTTCGATCAGCGTGACCGTCGCGCCTTGCTCGACGGCCTTCAGCGCCGCCGCCATCGCGGCCCCGCCGCTGCCAATGATGGCGATATGCAAACCGGCGCCCTCAAGTGCATCACGGATTTTTGGTTCATCTTTGAAATCACCAACCCGGATCGAGCCTTGATAACCCAATGCGGCGATGGCGGCCAGCAGTTGGTTGTGGCTCACGGCGGTGTCTGCCATGACTTGCGCGCGGCTTTCTGGATAGGACACCACAGCGGCATTCACGCCGGGAATCTTTTCCAAAGCATCTTTGACATGGGTGGCGCAGGATGTGCAGGTCATGCCATTCACGGTGATTTCGGTCATTTTTTTACTCCATTGAATTTCGGGGTGCAGCAGGCATCGGCTTGGCGTTTTCGTTGGATGGCGTAGATGGTCAAGCCGATGAAAATCGCCAGCGCAGGCAGCAGCACATAGTCCAGATAGCCGGTCAGCGCGGACAAGCTGACCACACCGAGCAAAATGACCAGAACAGGGGTGAAGCAACACAGCGCCACGAGGGTTGTGCCAATGATGCTGACCCGCACCAGTGTCTTCGGGTCTTTCATGATCAGTTCTTGACTGATGATGGGTAGCCCGCATCCTCGGTAGCCTTGGTCAGTTTCTGCACGCTGGTCTTGGCATCATCGAAGGTGACCACCGCTTCGCGCGTCTCGAAGGTCACGTCAACTTTACTGACGCCATCGACCTTGGAAATCGCCTTCTTGACAGTGATCGGACAGGCCGAGCAGGTCATGCCCGGTACGGACAGCGTAACGGTCTGGGTGGCGGCCCACACGGGGGCAACAACGGCAGCGAGGGCAAGGGCGGAAAGCAGCTTTTTCATGGTGAACTCCTGTGATCAATAGAAAAATGGTACGACGTAGGGAAATCCGAGCGCGACCAAAACCAGCACGGCCACGCCCCAGAAAATGAGCTTGTAAGTAGCTCGCACTTGGGGAATCGCGCAAACCTCACCCGGTTTGCAGGCGGCTGACGGCCGGTAGATGCGCCGCCAGGCGAAGAACAACGCCACCAGCGCCACGCCGATAAAGATGGGGCGATAGGGTTCCAACACCGTCAAGTTGCCGATCCAAGCGCCGCTGAACCCCAAGGCGATCAGAACCAGCGGCCCGAGGCAGCAAGCCGAGGCGAGGATGGCGGCCAGCCCGCCAGTGAAGAGCGCGCCGCGCCCGTTTTGAGGTTCAGACATACGTTTGTCCTTTCGAATCTGAATTGGATAGCTTAAGCTTACTTCCGTAGTTATGTACGGAGTCAAGCGATATGGAAAACAATTTGGAGAACCTGACCATTGGCGTTTTCGCCAGGACGGCCGGGGTCAATGTGGAGACCATCCGGTTCTATCAGCGCAAGGGCTTGCTCCCGGAACCGGACAAGCCTTACGGCAGCATTCGCCGCTATGGCGAGACGGATGTAACGCGGGTGCGCTTCGTGAAATCAGCCCAGCGGTTGGGCTTCAGCCTGGATGAGATCGCCGAGCTGCTGCGGCTGGAGGATGGCACCCATTGCGAGGAAGCCAGCAGCCTGGCCGAGCACAAGCTCAAGGACGTGCGCGAGAGGATGGCTGACCTGGCGCGCATGGAGGCCGTGCTGTCTGATTTGGTGTGCGCCTGCCATGCGCGGAAGGGGAACGTTTCCTGCCCGCTGATTGCGTCACTGCAAGGGAAGAAAGAACCGCGCAGTGCGGACGCGGTGTAGCCCGAGGGAACTACGCCTTAGCGTGCTTTATTTTCCGTTTTCTGAGGCGACTCCAACGTCAGAAAAGACCGTGCGGTCGACTTTTGATATTTCGTGCTGTCGCCTTCTGAAAGTGACAAACGGGCCAAGGAGAACATCGAGCGCTACTGCCTGGAACCCTACGGCATGAAACGGCTGGAGTCGGGCCACTACGAGTTGGCCATTTCGTATCGAAGCGACGACGAGCTGGACAAGACCGTGCACGACCTGCTGACCGAGATCAGCCAGGAAGCCGACATGCGCAACTGCTTCATCGAGGCGGATGCCTGGGAAGAAGGCACCGAGCGCAGGTGGTAGGGCTTACGTTGGTTTTTGGTTCCATTGCTCCCCAAACCCCACAAACCTCTTTCGTAATCCGGCATAAAGTCATTTTTGCGTCGTCTTGAATCGCCCATAGCGCTTGACCCTATAGCAGCTATAGGGTGTTCACTCGGGCATCTACTGCGTAAGTGAGATCCAGATGAATACCGCTCTCAGCATTGCCATTGATGAGGCCTTCTTCCAGGCTAGGAAAGCACTTAATGAAGAGGCGCCAACCGAGGCTTTCTCCTGGCTGGAGCGAGCCCACATATTGAGCCAGCGAATGCCTATTCTTCATGCTCAGAGCCATTGGCTGATGCTGAGGGCCGGCTGGCAGTTGCGCGACTTACGAAAGGTGCTCAGCCAAGTACCGCGAATCATGGCGGCCCTGCTGTTCTCGAAGATCTGGGTGCCGCTCGGAAACAGCGGGCGCGCCAGGGTCAGTGCTTTTGCGCCGATGCCTATTTCACCGGAGCTGCAGCGACTTCTTCACGGAGAAATGCAATGAGGTCGTCTCCTAGATCACCTCTTGTTGCTCCTGGGTTCTGGTGGATGCTATCGCTAGCCATTGCCTCGGCCGACCTAGCGTTGAAAAGCGCAATTACGGGTTCGCTCCCGGTCGGCACCGTGATTCCTCTCACCCCGTTCTTCAACCTGGTTCACTTCTGGAATACCGGTGCAGCGTTCAGCTTCCTGGCTGACGCGGGTGGTTGGCAGCGTTACTTCTTCATTGTCATAGCTTTGGTCGTTTCGATCGTGCTGGCTCTGATATTGCGTAAACGCAGAGCCAAAAGCGAAGCCCTAGGCTATAGCCTTATCTTGGGCGGGGCAGTTGGGAATCTGATTGATCGCGCATTTCGAGGCCATGTAATCGACTACCTGGATTTTTACTGGCTGTCCTGGCATTGGCCTGCGTTTAACCTGGCGGATATTGCTATCGTCGGTGGCGCCGCCATGTTGATCCTGAGCAGTTTGCTAAGCCCAAATGCGGAAGCCGGCCGAGTCAACGAATGAAAGGCTCGCTCTCAACGGATACCGTACGCTGGGCAGGCCAGGCCTGGATAGGGCCCGGCATCGGCATCTTTCATGGCCGTGCCGGCCACCAGGAGTGGCACCACCATCAGGCGCATCAGATTTCAGTGGGCCTCGATTCACCTGTATCGGTTGAAACCCCGTTGGGCATTCAAACAGGGGCTGCCATCTTCATCGCCGCGGGCCTGAAACACCGGATCAGTGCTGGTCGAGTGCTGTCGATCTATCTGGATGCACTATCCGATGAAGCCCCAACTATGCGGGGTACCGAAGAAGCAAGGGTAGTCGTGATCGCCCCGGCGGACGTAGTAGCGATTATCGATATGCTGCGCGAGACAGGACATACCGCTCTCCAGGTTAGGACGGGGGTGCGCCAGGCACTGCGGCTACCCGATCCACCGATTCCAGATCCTCGCTTGACAAAGGTGATTGAAGCGCTGCATAGAGGCCAAATGAGGCGCGAAGAAATGGCCGCGTTGGTGCATTTATCCCCTACACGGTTTTCCCATTGGTTCGTGGAACAGACAGGCTTGCCGCTGCGCAGCTATGCGAAATGGTTACGTCTCACACAAGCCCTACAGCACCTAGCCAAAGGGGGTCTACTCACTGAAGCGGCCCATGAGGCGGGCTTTTCTGACTCGGCACATTTCTCCCGGACATTCCGGGCACTGCTGGGCATCGATCCTTCCTCCGCCCTGGCTGAAGTCGATCTTCAGGGGTCGTAGCTCTTTCGTTCAAGCCGAAAGCGGACCTTCCCACATACAGTCATGGCTCCCTACTCAGGAGCTGAGCGATGTCTATTCCCTTGCGATTCGCCATACGGTGGCTGAGCTATCCACTTGTGTTTGGCGGCTGTGCCTCCTTCATGATTTGGGCGCTGTATGCAGGTATACCGTATTGGCCCACCACACCCATAGTCGCCGCGGCGGGGCTGCTACTCATTGCTGGCTTGGAGCGCATCCAGCCTTTTCGGCGAGCCTGGCTGGAAGATCATCAGGACACCCTGACGGATCTGCTGCACATGCTGGTGAACCTGTCTGTCATTCAATTTACTGCAGAATTTCTGGCTAAGTTAGGCGATGCGGTACCGGCTTCGGTTCGGCTCTTTCCGATCGAGAGCCCATTGTGGCTGCAATTGCTACTAGTCGCCGCCGTGCTCGACTTGAGCCTGTATGTGATGCACCGCATCAGCCACCGGGTGCATTGGCTGTGGCGCTTTCACATGATCCATCACAGCGCTGAGCGGCTCTACTGGATGAACGGAGAACGTCGACATCCTCTGCATGCGGCGTTGATGGCCGGGCCGGGGCTGGTGGTTTTGCTCATATCTGGAGCTCCGTCTGCCGTAGTCGCAACGTGGTTTGGGATCCTAACCGTCCATCTGGCCTTTCAGCATTCGAACCTGGACTACAGCGTGGGTTGGCTGCGGCATGTGCTAGGGGTTGCTGAGGTCCATCGTTGGCACCATAAGCGCGACTTCGAAGACGCTCAGGTCAACTTCGGTGAGTTTTCAACTGTGTGGGATCAGATGTTTGGAACCTTCTACGACAGCGCCGGGAAGCTGGGCGAGGCTGAGGTTGGATTGCATGAAAAGGACTACCCCAGAAATTATTTCGGGCAATTTATTGATCCTGTTCATCCAACATCTGCTTACCCGGCCGGTCACAATTCTTCAGAGCAGGATGAAATCCGCAACACGTAGCTAGAACGGGTGGAGTCAGCAATGCCAAACATACCGCGTGACACCGGATTGGACAGTACTTGGGCCTTTTTGCGAGATCCCTACCGATTTATCTCCACGCGCAGTAAGTTTCATCAATCGCCTGTGTTTCAAACTCGCTTGATATTACAGAAAACTCTGTGCCTAACAGGTGCCGAAGCTGCTCGCTTGATTTGCGACCCTGACCGATTCGTTCGCCAGAACGCTGCGCCCAAGCGACTGCAAAAAACCTTATTCGGACAAGACGGTGTCCAAGGTTTGGACGGTGATGCGCATCGTCACCGAAAGGCCCTCTTCATGGGAGTGCTCACACCCGCGAACGTGCAGGAACTAGCAGAGTTGAGCGAGGTTCGTTGGAGGGAGTATGCGCGAACTTGGCGTCCCGGTGAGTCAATCGTCCTCTACGAGATTGCTCGCGAAATTCTATGCCGCACCGTATGCGACTGGGCCGGTGCTCCAATCGCTGAAAGAGATGTTCAACAATGGACTCAAGATCTTGCAGCTCTCTATGAGCACGCCGGCGCGATCGGTCTGCAGCACTGGCAGGCACGGAAGGCACGTCGCCGATTGGAGCAATGGGCGGCAGAGCTCGTCGAGTCCACTCGCGCCGCTCCCCCTACACCCGAGCAATCGCCTCTCGAACGCATCGCCCATTACAAGGACCAGCACGGACAGCCGTTGGATCTACATACCGCATCAGTGGAACTACTAAATCTGCTGCGGCCGACGGTAGCCGTCTCTGTATTCATAACCTTTGCAGCGCTAGCGCTGCACAAGCACCCGTTCTGTCTGAGAAACCTGCAGTCGGGAGATGAAAGAGATATAGGTTGCTTTGTGCAGGAAGTGCGGCGTTTCTACCCCTTCTTCCCAGCGATCAGCGCTCGCGTGAAAGAAGATTTTCTATGGGAAGGATTTGCCTTTGGCAGGGGCACCTTAGTCCTGCTGGACTTATACGGAACCAATCACGATTCCCAGCTCTGGGAGGAGGCAGATCGTTTCAAGCCTGAGCGCTTTCGATCCAACTCTCCGTCGCCATACTGCTTCATCCCACAAGGACCAGGCGACCCGCATGTTAACCATCGCTGTCCAGGTGAAGGCGTCGCCGTCGCATTGATGAGCGTTGCTGTTCGCTTCCTGGCTCGCTCGCTCCAATATGAGGTTCCCGAACAGGATCTATCAATCACCTGGGACCGATTGCCGGCACTGCCCCGAAGCCACTTCGTCATGCGGAATGCGCGAATCACAATGTAAGTTTGGTGTTTAACGAAGCGAGTCTCGCCCATCTCAAGATATGAACGGTGGGGCATGGCGTTGAGCTGCCCAGCGCAACCACGGCAATCGGGGAATACTCAGAATAAGCTGTTCACAGTCATTCCCCAATTGAGTCATTTCCGAGGGCCGTTCTGACTTATTGTCGCTTGGTATCGTCCAGATTCAGCGCAACGGGCAGGTCAGTCGGTGCCAGACAAATGCCCTCGTCACTGCAGGCCTGCACCCGTACAATCATTTCGAGCCTGCCTACCTTTTCCAGCACGGCGGTCTGTTTTTCGTCGGGCCGCAGCCGAATACTTGCACCGTCGTCATACACCTCTAGGGCGGTGTCACTCAGCACAATGTCACTGACCCGGCCGCGCGGGTACTGCGTCGGGATTATAAGCGCCTGGCCGTTGACTGAAGAGCTGACGACGGTGGGAATCAGGAATTCCATGGAGGCCGGATTTGCATTCACATGCCAGCCCGGTTGAATGTTCAGTGTTAAAACGAAATCACCCGTCTTTCCCGCCATTGCTGCGGCGCCTCCCGCAACAGTGAGGCGGACCTTATCAGCGGAATTTGCCAACCCTGCTCGGGTCGGCACCGGGACTTCAAGACCGGCACGTTCAGTCTGGGCAGCGTCGAGGTTGTTTCCGTTGGTGTCGATCAACATGAACGCAGCGATCGCGATCGCAAAAACCACTACTCCAGCTAGCAATCCTTTTTGTCGAATCACCATGATTGGGTCTCCAGTATCTAAGGTTGTGGGTTTCCGGTGCGATTGATAGCTTCGACCAAGCTGTCGGTGTCAAAAAGCCCCGTGAAACGGGCGATAACGGTGTCGTCACGGTCAACAACCACTGCGAAGGGTAAGGCCTGCCCGCCGGTCGCAGTTAATAGCGCATCTTTTTCTGGGTTGCTCGCTGTCACGTCAACTTGTATGGGCACCATCTTGGTGCGCCGCACGGCTTCGGCCACAGCGGCCTCCTGGTAGACCGTGCGCTCAAGTATCTTGCAGTTGATGCACCAGTCGGCGGTGAACTCCAGCAAATAGGGTGTGCCCTGGGCTTTTGTCTCCGTCAGTAGTTTTGCGGAGTAGGGTTGCCAGACGAGTTCGTCTTCGCTGTTGCCCAGCGGGGATGCGAATTCCACAGTCATCGCAAGGGCAAGGCCTGCCGCCGTTGTGGTGATCACACGCACGGTACCATTACCCTGGACGAAACGGCGGGCACCCCAGGCCAGCACCAGGGCCAGCCAAGACCACCATAGCCAGGTATAAACCGCTTTGGGCACCAGGCTCGCGCTGAAAAAGACGGCTGCGGCCAGCAAGACCAACGCGAGCACTTCTCTAATGACCAGGGTCCAGGGCCCCGCCTTGGGCAACCGGCTCAGCCAATCGGGTTTGAGCATCAATGCTGCGTAGGGCAGCGACAACCCCAGCCCGATACTGCCGAATATCCCCATACTTACCGGCGTCGGCTGGGTAACGGCAAAGGCTAGGACTCCACCAAGGAAAGGACCGGCGCAGGGTGCGGCCAAAACCGCACTCAATAACCCAGATACGAATGCTTCAAAGTAGCGCCGGCCATGGACCGAGGCGGCGAACGCCGGGATCGGGATGGGCAAATCCAGCCAGGTGACCACCGCAAACCCGACCATCAAGGCAACAAGGACACCAACGAACACCGCAGACTGAAACAAAGTGCCCCAGCTCCACTGCAGAAGTGCGGTCAGTCCGCCCAACGTCAGGAAAAACGCGAGCGTTCCTGCGGTGAACGCCAATGCCGCCAGCACGCGGTGCGATCGTTGGCTGCCCGCCTCTCGTAAGATGGTCCGGACCTTAATGGGAATTGCAGGCAAAACGCAGGGCGTCAGGTTGAGCAGCAAACCTGCCACTATCGCCATTAAGAGCTGGCCGGCGATGAGTAAAGAGGGAATTTGATCCATCACTCAGCTATTCCCAGCCCCTTCCCACCCTTCCTGGCCGGAACGTCCGGTCTGACCCCGCCATTGGCTGCTTGCATACTTAAACAGCAGATTTTTTGAGTGCTCATATCTCTTCTCCATATAGACCCCGTCCTTTGAGTTATTGGCAAACGTCAGCTATCGGTAACGATTATCGCATCGGCTTCAGGCATCGCGAAGAGCTGAGATGACATTAAGGAGACGCTGAACAATTAGCCAAT
>NZ_JALGRD010000030.1:0-2541 GCF_022810315.1 Stutzerimonas marianensis
GCTGGCTATTTATGCAGTGTCTCCTTAGGTGTTGTGGTATTGGATGCGTTGGCCCATAGCCGATTTGTGCTTCCCGAGCCGCGTAAGGGTGTTTGGATTCATCCTGAAGCTACATTTGATATGAATTTATACGACTACGACTTGACCAGTCAACGATATGATCAATGGGTTAGGATTACTTTGGAGCGCTATAGCTACAAGAATAAGCGTGCATTATTTAAAGATATGAAAAAATGCAGTATCGAAAGTAAGGGGGGCAGATAACTATTCGCCCTAGCCATCACGAAAAGCTAGAAGCCTGGAGTGGTAAGGGACTAAGTGAGAGTGATTATGTCATTATCCCCAGCGGTAGTAGTCCTTCCGATGTAGGTGCGGCCTTACGCTTGGCTTTTAGTCGGTGCACCTAATGTGTAGAGGTTTCGAGTTGATCTGACACCGGCCTCGTGCCGGTGTTGTTTTATCTGCTTACTGAAAAACCTCCCTTCCTTCGCTGCTCGCTTTAATCGTGGCCTGAACGATCAGGGCATCGAGCATCTGCATCTGTAGAAAAAGGGGACAGATTGAACTAGCCCCGGTCTTACGGAAACCTACCTAAGAGACAGCGTGGAGGCGTTCATACTCGAAAGGCGTCATGTACGCCAGATATGAATGTCGTCGCTGTCGGTTGTAAAACACCTCGATGTAATCGAATAAGCTTTGTCGAGCCTCATCGTAGGTACGGTATTTGTGGTGGCGCACATGTTCGGTTTTCAGCGTATGGAAGAAGCTTTCCATCGCTGCGTTGTCGTCACAATTGCCCTTACGGCTCATGCTCGGTTGGATATTGTTTTGAGCTAGCAACGCCAGATAGCGAGCGGTTCTGGAAATAATAGGGGACAGGCCACGATTAATTTCCGGTAAATCGTGGTCTGTCCCCTAATGTGATTATTGACAGTGCTTTGGATCCCAAGTGGGGGAACACCGCCACAAACGTGGTCAAAATGAGAAAAAGGGGACAGATTTATTTTCCAGTCCTGTTCGTGAGATGCGTAGAAAAGGGGACAGATTTTTATTTCTTGTGCTGGTTGGGTCTGTCTAGTCTTGAATAAGTTACACCTGTTTCACCCAAAAGCCCGGTGCACCGCATCGGGCGTTTGATATTTCAAAGACAGGTGCGGACGCTTGAACAAGGCAAAAGGGGACAGATTTTTTTTCCGGCCCCGTTCGTGAGATGCGCTACAACCTGTTTCTCGCATCTCCGCTAACCTGACGTCTTTCCACGGAATGGAGAGTGTCGCTATGCCCAGGATGGGCCGCCTTGTTTTGCCGAACTACCCGCACCATGTCGTCCAGCGAGGTCACAACCGTCAAGTCGTATTCGCCGCTGACGAAGATTACCAGCGCTACTTGGCTGATCTGCGTGAGCTGAAGGATCCCTTTGGCATCAAAGTCTACGCCTACTGCTTGATGACGAATCATGCTCACCTGCTGCTGGCGCCGGGCGAGGCTGTAGCAGGGCTTGGTCAGTTGATGAAAGCTCTCGCCGCACGAGCCAAACGGTATCGAAATCGGTTGGAAGGCCGGTCTGGAACGCTTTGGGAAAGCCGCTATAAATCGAGCGTCGTTCAAACCGATACCTACCTATTGGCTTGTTCTAGATATATCGAGCTGAACCCCGTCCGCGCACGGATGGCGGCTGACCCAAGCGAATACCGCTGGTCTAGCTTTAACAGCCGCGTATCCCTCGGGCAGTCGACTGAATGGCTAGATACCGATCCTTGCTATTTGGCTTTAGGGTGCACCCAACAACAGCGGAGCGAGCGATATGGAGCATTTGTTCGAGGCGCCGTCCTAGTTTGTCTGCTGCTGGGGTTTGGAAAACGATGGTGGATAACGGGAACGAGGTTTTTGGTGATGAATAAATTCTATGAGTATCGGCAGTGGGTGCTTTCATTTATCGGTATCGGTATCGCGATCAGTGCTATAAGGCACTGGGGTGATTGGAGGGATTTCTTCTCTGTCGGGAACAATAGGGGACAGACCACGTTTTTGTTAGATGTTGATGTGGTTGAATAGCAGTTCACTTGAAGGGAAAAGGATTTCCTATGCCACGTCGAGNGCGAATAATCGGGGACAGACCACGTTTTTGTTAGATGTTGATGTGGTTGAATAGCAGCTAACCTGAAGGAAAAGGATTTCCTATGCCACGTCGAGCAAGGCTTTTGCTGCCTGGTGTGCCGTTGCATTTGATACAGCGCGGTAATAATCGCAGCGCTTGTTTCTATGCTGAAGAAGATTATTTATTTTATCTGGACAACCTGAAGCTTCAGGCAGAGCAACATGGCTGCGCTGTTCATGCTTGGTGCTTGATGACCAATCATGTTCACTTGCTAGTCACCCCATCAAAACCTGAACGCGCCAGCCTTATGATGAAGGGCTTGGGCCAGCGGTTCGTGCAATACATCAATCGAACCTATGACCGTAGCGGTACGCTGTGGGAAGGGCGTTTTAGGTCTTGCTTGCTGCAAGAAGAGGATTACGTGCTTGCATGCTATCGCTACA
>NZ_JALGRD010000031.1:0-2201 GCF_022810315.1 Stutzerimonas marianensis
GTGACGCTCGGCAAGAAAGGGGCCGGCGTCGGCGGGGGAGCGTTTGTTTACTTTCAGCACGGCCACATTGATGCAGCTGGGCTTGCAGAGAATGGCTGCAGCGTGAACGCTGCAGCCGGGGCGCGATCAGCGATGAGCGAGCTGAGCTTGCTTGTAAAGTGGCGAGCGCGGGCCACTAAGAATTCCGCCGTAGCGTTGGGTGCTGAGGAGGCGACTGCTGGCAATACCGGCGACTTCATGGCTGCGATCGGTCAGGCTGTTGAGCACCTGATTGACGGCTGCGCTGATCAGCATGCCTACCAGGCCTCCCCCAGAGTTGTTCTGGTTTTCCGCAGTGCTGGCAAGCGCGCTGCCTTCCCAGAGTACGTCACCGCTGCGCAGGTCGACGAGCTTGCCGCTAGCCTCGACCGCTACTTCGCTGGTAATCACCTTGTAGCTGCTACCGTAACGGCTGACCTCGATATATAGCGCGGCATCCGCTCCAAAGATTTCGCGCAGCTTGGCGGGCGGTGCCATATGCATCTCGTCCGCGTTCATCAACCCGTTCTGCTTGAAGGTTTCGTCGACCACCGCGACCGGCAGTACGTAATAGCCGGCTTCTGCTAGCGGAGCGGTTACGTGCGACAGAACGCTGTAGCTGGCCTTGACGTCCGGTGAGGTATTGACCGGCGGCAGTACCAAAATCGAAGCCGGGTTGTTTCGCTCGAAGGCACTGTAATCATACGGCGTTTGCTGCGTAGCGCAGCCGGTTGTAAGTACGATGGAGGCAAGCACCAAATATGTCTTGAAAGACTTCAAACGCATCATGTCTGGTCACTCCGCAACGTTGCGCATGAGGAAGTCCATGTACGCAGCGGACTCCGGGAACAGGTTTTTTTCGGTTTCAAATTGCTGGCGAACCTGGTCCGCTTTGCCGATCTCGGCGTAGAGCATGCCCAGGTGTGCATGAAAGCCGGGAGGCGGCGATCGATCCTCAGAGCGTGCCTTTTGCAGGCTGGCTTCAAGCGCAGCGATCTGCTCTTGCGGGCCAGTTTCGTGCTTGAAGTGCTCATAGACCTGCTGTTGGTAGCCGTCCCAGTAATACAGCGGGGGCGTCTGGTTGCCTGCGCAACCAGTGAGCAATAGGGTCGCTAACAGGCTGGCACTGACTGCGCTGGCGCGTACGTACATCTTCATGTTGGTTCTTCCTTGAGCTTATTGCACAGGTTGCCAGGCGCCACTGTCGACGCCGGAGACCAGGTTATTGACGGCTTCCCGGATGGCCAGATCCAGTACCTTGCCGTTGAGGGTGGAGTCGTAACTGGCGGTGCCGCCGAAGCCGATCACTTCGCGATTCGACAGGCTGTACTCACCAGCGCCTTGTGCGGAGAACACCACTTCAGAGGTGTTCACATTGACGATATTCAATGCCACCTTGGCGTAGGCGATCTGCGACTTTCCTCGGCCAAGAATGCCGAACAGCTGATGGTCACCTACTTCCTTGCGACCGAACTCGGTCACGTCTCCGGTGACCACGAAGTCCGCGCCACGCAGTTGAGCACGCTTGTTGGAAATCGCACTTTCCTGGGCGATCTCGTTCATGTTGTCCCGGTCCAGTACGTTGAAGCGATTGGACTGTTGAAGATGGGTGATAAGAATGGTCTTGGCCTGACCACCGAGGCGGTCGACTCCGTCAGAGAATAGCCCGCGCATATAGCTGGACCGGTTATCGAACTTACCGACAGCGATCGGGCTGCGTTGCCCTTGGTAGACACTGCTGGCCGAGGTCACTTTGGCGACTTCAAGGGTGCGCGACTGTTCGGTAGCGCAGCCCCCGAGTAGCAAGCTGATTCCGACCAGTCCGGCCATGAGCTTCTTGTTCATCGAATGAATCTCTCGTTATGTGTGTTGGGTATCGGCCGTCGACTATTTTTGGGTACGGCTTGGCGCTCGCTCTAGGCGAGCGGAGCGATACGGAAAAGAAACAGGCAGGCGGGGGCTGGCTGCGGAGGAAGGGGCGAAGCGTCCATGACTGCTATTCCTTGTCCGGGCGCACGCCAAAGTACCGCGTCGGGCAGCCAGACTGCGGCGCGGAGTCTACAAACTAGGGTGGCACGGTGCCAGTGCTGGAGTTCGCAAATAAGCTGGACGTCACTGCCATCCGTCAGCTCAACAGATTACATGTGTTGCGCGCCCAACCGGTCCCCAAAAGCCGCCAGCGC
>NZ_JALGRD010000032.1:0-1549 GCF_022810315.1 Stutzerimonas marianensis
CTCAGTGCTGGACCGAACTGCGGATCAGGTGATCGAAGGCGCTGAGCGAGGCCTTGGCGCCTTCGCCGACCGCGATGACGATCTGCTTGTACGGCACGGTCGTCACGTCGCCCGCCGCGAAGATACCCGGCAGCGAGGTCTCGCCGCGTGCGTCAACGATGATCTCGCCGCGCGAGGTCAGCTCGACGGTGCCCTTGAGCCAATCCGAGTTCGGCAGCAGGCCGATCTGCACGAAGATCCCCTCCAGCTCCAGGCTGTGGAATTCGCTGGAGTTGCGGTCCTTGTAGGTCAGCCCGGTGACCTTCTGGCCGTCGCCGCTCACTTCGCTGGTCAGGGCGCTGGTGATCACGGTGACGTTCGGCAGGCTGTAGAGCTTCTTCTGCAACACGGCGTCGGCGCGCAGCTGGCTGTCGAACTCGAGCAGCGTCACCTGGGCGACGATACCGGCCAGGTCGATCGCCGCTTCGACGCCGGAGTTGCCGCCGCCAATCACCGCCACGCGCTTGCCCTTGAACAGCGGGCCGTCGCAGTGTGGGCAGTAGGCAACGCCACGGCCGCGGTACTCCTGCTCGCCGGGTACGTTCATTTCGCGCCAGCGCGCGCCGGTGGCGAGGATCAATGTCTTGGCCTTCAGCGAGCCGCCATTCTCCAGCTTGATCTCGTGCAGGCCGCCTTCGCTGGACGCCGGGATCAGCGCGGCGGCGCGCTGCAGGTTCATGATGTCGACGTCATATTCACGTACGTGGTTTTCCAGTGCCCGGGCCAGTTTCGGGCCTTCGGTCTCGTTGACCGAGATGAAGTTCTCGATGGCCATGGTGTCCAGCACCTGGCCGCCGAAGCGCTCGGCCGCGACACCGGTACGGATGCCCTTGCGCGCCGCGTAGATGGCCGCGGCGGCGCCGGCCGGGCCACCGCCCACCACCAGCACGTCGAAGGCTTCTTTAGCGCTGAGCTTCTCGGCATCGCGTGCCGAGGCGCCGGTATCCAGCTTGGCGAGGATCTCTTCCTCACCCATGCGGCCCTGGCCGAACAGCTCGCCATTGAGGTAGATGCTCGGCACGGACATGATCTGGCGCACCGTGACCTCTTCCTGGAACAGCGCGCCGTCGATGGCGACGTGGCGGATGTTCGGGTTGAGCACGGCCATCAGGTTCAGCGCCTGGACCACGTCCGGGCAGTTCTGGCAGGACAGCGAGAAGTAGGTTTCGAAGTGGTACTCGCCGTCGAGGTTTTTGATCTGCTCGATGATCTCCGGCGCGGTCTTGGACGGATGACCACCGACCTGCAACAGCGCCAGGACGAGCGAGGTGAATTCGTGCCCCATCGGGATGCCGGCGAAGCGCAGGCTGATGTTGCCGCCGATGCGGTTGAGTGCGAACGATGGCTTGCGAACGTCGTTGCCATCGGTGCGCAGGGTGATCTTGTCGCTCAGGCTGGCGATCTCTTCCAGCAGGGCGAGCATTTCCTGAGACTTGGCGCCGTCACCGAGGGACGCGACGATCTCGAACGGCAGGGTGACCTTTTCCAGGTAGGTTTTGAGTTGCGCTTT
>NZ_JALGRD010000033.1:0-1341 GCF_022810315.1 Stutzerimonas marianensis
GTGCGCGCCGAAGGCGACACCCAGGCTTGAGCTCCAGATGTTGTTGTCGAACTCGCCCAGTAATTCGCGGCCTTCGTCGGTTGCCTTGTAGTAGTTGAAACTGCCCAGCAACGCGACGACATCGGAAAGCGGATAGGTGGCCGATAGACCGAAGTAATGTTGGTTCCAGGCATCCTTGAGGCGGCTGGTATACAGGCTAAAACTGAGATTTTCGTTTACGCTATAGTCACCGCCTGCGTAGCCGAGCCAAGGGGCGTCGACGGCACCGCCATAAAACGTGACGAAGTCATCGTTCGTGTTGCTGGTATTGGGCTGGCTCATCGCGTGCAGGCGGCCGCCCTGGAGGGTGAGGTCGTCCAGCGAGTTGTTCACAACGGTGACACCCTTGAAAGACTCCGGCAGCAGCCGTGCGTCACCAAAGTGCACGACGGGAGTAGCGGGAAATACATCGCCTGCCTTGATCTCGGTGTCCAGCAAGCGTGCTTTCACCGCGCCCCCCACCCGTGTGAAGTCATCCTCAGGATCGCCGGCGCTGTCGTGGGGAAGCAGGTCGATGCTGCCGCCCGCACCGGAGCGCCCCGAACCGGAGTCGAGTTTGAGTCCGAGCATGGCGAAGGCGTCGACGCCAATCCCTACCGAGCCTTGGGTATATCCGGACTCGAAGAAGGCCATCAATCCGTGGGCCCATTCCTCGGAGTAGCCATTGCCGGTGGCACTCTCACCGTCGCGAAAATCTCGATTGAAATAATAGTTGCGATTTATCAGCGATAGCGTGCTGCCTTCGATGAAGCCGTCCGCTGTTTCCGATTGGGCTAGGACCGGGGCGCTGCCCAATGCCAGTGAAAGGGCTGTCAGTGAAAAAACGGCCATTTTGCTCATGATAATGCTCCTTATGTACGGCAGGTCAGTGCTCGAATGACGCCTTTCGCCTTTTTGTATTTTTAGCGCTTGGCCATGTTCTTCCCCTAAAGATGACGGCAGGATTAGCGGAAAATGACTATTTTGTAATCTGAAGGGAAGCAATCGCGTATTCCCGATTACAGATTTGTAATGTTGCGGTCACCCGGTCGTTATCCATTCTTAGTTAAAGTCACCACCCATAGTCATCAACTATCTCGCCGGCTTGGCAAGCTGATAAAGAACGCTTTGGTGTATTGGTCTACTAAATCCAGGGCGAATCACTATCGCAGTAGCGCGCATGTGTGTCCCGCGCCTTGGCGGGGGTAGTTATATGATTGGATTCGACATCTAAAACAGGAAGTCATCGTTTTGCTTTGGATGAGAAAAATAGTTTTGCTGTTGCTGCTAGCCCTTTTCCCATTGCAATCATCATGGGCAGTT
>NZ_JALGRD010000035.1:0-1174 GCF_022810315.1 Stutzerimonas marianensis
ACCACGCCGGCACCGACGGTACGGCCGCCTTCGCGAATCGCGAAGCGCAGACCATCTTCCATGGCGATCGGCTTGATCAGGGTAACAACCATCTTGATGTTGTCGCCCGGCATGACCATCTCGACGCCTTCCGGCAGCTCGCACGAACCGGTCACGTCAGTGGTACGGAAGTAGAACTGCGGACGGTAGCCCTTGAAGAAAGGGGTATGACGACCGCCTTCTTCCTTGGACAGCACGTACACTTCCGCCTCGAACTTGGTGTGCGGCTTGATGGTGCCCGGCTTGGCCAGTACCTGGCCACGCTCGACGTCATCACGCTTGGTGCCGCGCAGCAGCACACCGCAGTTCTCGCCAGCACGACCTTCGTCGAGCAGCTTGCGGAACATCTCGACACCGGTACAGGTGGTCTTGGTGGTGTCACGCAGACCAACGATCTCGATTTCTTCCTGGACCTTGACGATGCCACGCTCGACACGACCCGTCACAACGGTACCGCGGCCGGAAATGGAGAACACGTCTTCGATCGGCATCAGGAACGGCTTGTCGATGGCACGGACCGGCTCGGGGATGTAGGTGTCGAGCGTCTCGACCAGCTTCTTCACCGCAGTGGTGCCCAGCTCGTTGTCGTCTTCGCCGTTCAGCGCCATCAGCGCAGAACCGATGATGATCGGCGTGTCGTCACCCGGGAAGTCATAGGTAGACAGCAGGTCACGCACTTCCATTTCGACCAGCTCGAGCAGCTCGGCATCGTCAACCATGTCGGCCTTGTTCAGGAACACGACGATGTAAGGTACACCAACCTGACGAGACAGCAGGATGTGCTCGCGCGTCTGCGGCATCGGGCCGTCAGCAGCGGAACAAACCAGGATCGCGCCGTCCATCTGGGCAGCACCGGTGATCATGTTCTTGACGTAGTCGGCGTGACCCGGGCAATCAACGTGCGCGTAGTGACGAACGTTCGAGTCGTACTCCACGTGAGCGGTGTTGATGGTGATACCGCGAGCCTTTTCTTCCGGCGCACTATCGATCTTGTCGAAATCGACGCGAGCGGAACCGAAAACCTCGGAGCACACGCGAGTCAGAGCGGCCGTCAGAGTGGTCTTGCCATGGTCAACGTGACCAATGGTGCCGACGTTGACGTGCGGTTTGTTACGTTCGAATTTCTCTTTAGCCA
>NZ_JALGRD010000036.1:0-1154 GCF_022810315.1 Stutzerimonas marianensis
GGGGCAAGGGCACCGTGGCTGAGCTCGGTGGTCCCCTTCAGGGTCTTCGGTGCAGCGGGTTGCGCACCGCCGTCGCCGGCGACGCGCCTCCCCTCCTGGTCTTGCCCTGCCTCTCGGAGCTTCCGCGTCCTGCACCTAGCCGCGTTCTGGTTCGCGGCACCCTCCACGCCGTTCCTCCGGCCTCGAGGTCTTCGATGCACGACACCGTCCGGGACCGCGGTCCCGGCTGCTCCCGCAGGCTTGGGCGTCCCTCCAGGGTATGACCCTGGCTGCCCGTGCCGCGACGGCCTTCGCCGTGCGGCGACCCTCCTGGGGTTCCGTCCCCCTACAGCGGTCACGACNCAGGCTTGGGCGTCCCTCCAGGGTATGACCCTGGCTGCCCGTGCCGCGACGGCCTTCGCCGTGCGGCGACCCTCCTGGGGTTCCGTCCCCCTACAGCGGTCACGACCTGCCGGAGTCCGCTCTTCCCGGAGTTCCCGACCTCCGGCACGGTCCGCCCTCGGCGTTTCGCACGCCCTCGACGGTTTGCTCCTCCAACAGGCTCCCGGCCCTTTTCAGGCCGGTGCCGCTCCTGGGGTTCTCCCTACAGAGCCTTGCTCCTCCTCGGGAAGCCGTGCGCCTTTCGGCGCCGATACCCTCCTGCCGTTCACAGAAACCGCGGTCCTCCACTCTGAGGTTTTTCTGGAAGATCACGGTTCTCCGCAGCTTCAGGGTCTTGCTCCTCCCGACGAGTCCGTACCCCGCGGGGCTGCCGCCCCGCAGCCGGGCCGATGCTCTCTTGGGATTGGGCCTCTCCAGGGCTCTCGCCGGAATGCCATGGCCAGCGCTTCCGCCGGCCTTCCCGCCCGCACTTCGGCTTCGCCGCGCCTCGCTAAAGACGGGACGTCGCCTGTGCCTCCGGGCTTCTCTGCACGATCCGGTCAGGGGATCCGTCTCCGGACCCCCGGCCCTCCTGAGGTTTTCCACCTGATCTCGCCCTAGGTGCCCCCTTAAGGCACCCAGGCGTTTCCGGCAGGCACTGGGCCCGCCGGCGCGAGGGGGGTTTCCCCCCTGGGCGGCGGGACCCGAAGGCCCCACCCACCCGACTCGCTGCCTGGTTGTCAAAGAGGCACTTCGGACAGGCGAGACCCCGGTGACGAGTCCCAGAAGCGCCC
>NZ_JALGRD010000037.1:0-1037 GCF_022810315.1 Stutzerimonas marianensis
CGCGGGTTTGACCCTTCAGAGCATTCGGCCTTGCTGCTCGACGAACGATGTTGCCACCGACCGTCGTCCTCCCGGTTCCGCCGCCCGTTCAGAGTTCGTGGCCCGACGAAGTACCGCCCGCATGGGTTGGGCGATCCCGCTGCACCGTTGGCCATTTCCCCGGTCTTGCGGTTTTTCCTCGTCGGACTGCGCCGGGCGAAGTTAAACGTCCGGCAGCGACCTCTCATCGGGCTTGGCGTCCTCGCGGAGTGTCGCCCAGCAATGCCTGGCCGATTCGCCGACGGAGCAAGGGAAGCCCAACTCCATCGCCCGAACCGGCTTCTCTCATGGGCTTTCGCTCCCTACAGCACATCAGGGCTTGAAGGTCCACTTCACGCGGGGGTTGCCTGCCCGCTACGTTCCGCCTTCAGGGTTTGGCTACCCTCGTGACGGCTTGCTCCCTTCAAACCCGTGCCGGTTTTGTTTCACACCGGCAGCGCTCATGGGATTGTCCCTTCGGAGCTTTCTCCTCCCGACAGGTATCCGGGCATTACTGCTCCGGAAGGACCCACGTACCGTTTGTCTCCTCGAAGAAACGTGCCGCCAAGGCGACACGCCGGATCGAAGAGCCGCGGTTTCTGGGCTTCGGCCCTGACGGGAATCCCTCGCGGACGACGACGCAGTTAGCGCGCCGCCCGCCGGATGCTCCCCTGGGGTTCGCCCCTTCAGGGATCGACGACGAAGCCTTGGCCGGGATTTCGCCCCGCCTCCTCCCACGCGCTTCGTCGAACGGCTCCTTGCGGAACCGCCCGCCGGCGCCCCGGAGTATCGATCGGCCTCGACGTTGACGAACCCGGTTCCGAAGAAACGGGTCCGACGTCCCTCATGGGGTTCTTGTGCCGGCGCGATCCTGAACATTCAGTTGCGTCGTCGCCCGGGCTATGTGTTCACCTCTCGCCGCGTCGTGCGTTACCGCCGACCGGCCGGCGATCCTTGGGCGATTCGGACGCAACCTGCCGGAGCTGACAGGACCGGCTTGGGCATACCGCGTTCGCGAC
>NZ_JALGRD010000038.1:0-235 GCF_022810315.1 Stutzerimonas marianensis
GTGCTTGCCTCTTTTGTAACATCCTGCAGCGGTGATGCATCATTATAGGTAGCTATTACTGTGCCATTTGCCACCGCCCTTATTACTTGAGGCGTGGCATTTTGATTTGTTGATGCTCCCGTGGAGAATGTCCCTTGGAATATACCAGAATTCCCGGTTGTCTCAGTTAAATTTAAATCAAATCCTGTCGTATCGGACGAAGATGTGATTTTAACCTGAGCGCCATCCAGCCCAC
>NZ_JALGRD010000038.1:355-951 GCF_022810315.1 Stutzerimonas marianensis
GCCCACCAGTAGTATTTAGATCATTATCCTCGAGTGTGACTACTGCTGAATCGCCATTCAGGAAAAGCTCTTGTTTGCTGAGGTTTAATGAACCAACACCACCGGCGCCTACCACTGACACCGTTGTGTATGAAGAGAGATTATTCTCTGTGGTGGCATTTGGCGAGTCATTGTAGAATACTGTGATATTATCTCCATTAGAGACTTTCAGAACAGGAGGTGACGATGCATTATCTGTCGAAGAACCTGTAACATTCGTAAGTTTAAACGTCCCTCTGAACGTGCCTGAATTTGCGCCTGTTTCTACAAGCTGGAGAGATACTGTATTCGCTGTATTGCTAAAATCACTGCCTGACACACTGGCGGCCCGGCTAGCAAAGATTTGCTTCGCGATGAAACCGTTCTTAAACGTTGAATTGTGCGCTGTGGTGCCAGTTCCCGGCAAACCTAAACCAACTTCATTCACGTTCGTTATACTAGCCGTATTATTGAAGGTTGTCTGCGGCGTTGAAACACTGATATTCAAATCATTATCAACCAACGTGACTTCGATCGTGCTGTTCAACCCAACAGTGCCCGATGGAGACACAGACAAG
>NZ_JALGRD010000004.1:0-407447 GCF_022810315.1 Stutzerimonas marianensis
GGGTCAGTTTTCGGTCAGCGGCAACAAATTAGCCATTTTCCCGCCCGATGTTCATGGAATATATCGGTATCTGCCTAAAGCGCCCATGGATGATAGGCGAATAGCGCCGGGGCACCACCCGTATGCAGGAACAGCAGCGGCCCCCGGCCGGGGAAGGCGCCGCGGGTGATGCCATCGAGTAGGCCGGCGAACGCCTTGCCGGTGTACACCGGGTCGAGCAGCAGACCTTCCTGTTCGGCAAGCAAACGAATGGCGGCCAGGGTGTCAGCATTCGGCTCACCATAGCGTGGGGCGAAATACTGATCCCACAACTCGATCTTGAGTCCCGCCGGCGCCTCGACGCCGAGCCGCTCGGCGGTGCGTTGCAGCAGGCCTTCGACCTTGGGGCGCTGCGTCGCCTCCGGGCGCGATACGGTAATCCCCACCACACGGCTCCCCGGCCGGGCATATTCCAGCGCCAGGGCTAGACCGCTGTGGGTTCCTGCGCTTCCGGAGGCGAGCAACACGGCGGCGAAGTCCTCTCCGCAGCTGTGCATCTGCTCAGCCAGCTCCAGACCGGCACGCACATAGCCCAGGGCACCGAGCGCATTGGAGCCGCCGACGGGCACCACATAAGGATTACGTCCCGTGCTGCGCAGGCGCTCAGCGGCGGCCAGTAGCAACTCGTCGGCATCATCCAGGCTGGCGACCGCTTCGATCTCGCAGCCGAACAGGTCGAGCAGTAGGCGGTTGCCATTACCCAGGTAGTTGTCCTCGGCGGTACCCAACGGATTTTCCAGCAACGCCAGGCAGCCAAGGCCGAGCCTGGCCGCCAGCGCCGCCGTCTGGCGTACATGATTGGACTGAATGGCGCCGGCAGTGACCAGCACCTCGGCGCCTTCGGCCAGGGCAGCGGCACCGAGGTATTCGAGCTTGCGCGCCTTGTTGCCGCCGAGGGCCAGCGGAGTAAGGTCGTCGCGCTTGATCCAGATATCCCGACCCAGGTGACGTGACAGACGTGGCAAATGTTCCAGCGGCGTGGCGTCGGCGATCAGCTCAAGGCGAGGAAAGCGGGCGAGGGCGTCGGCGAGCATCGGGCAGGCTTCTGAACAGAGATGAGTCATCACTGTAGAAGGCCATCCCGTACTGCGGCAAGCATGATCAATAATCCAGCCTTCGGCAGCGTGCTGTTTGGCCAGCCTGGCCGCCGTGCAGCCTAGGCTATGCGCCTCCTCCTCAATGGACCGGGGATGAAGTGGAAGCTGCGGAGCCGAGAGCCTCGCATAGCGCGTCGGCCAGGGCCTGGCTGGTAAAGGGTTTCGGAAGCACGCGGAACCCATGATCAGCCGCGATGCGCTCGGTGTAACCGGTGGCCAGTATGATGCGCAACGCGGGGTACAGGCGTCGCGCTTCTTCGGCAAGAGCGACGCCATCCATTTGCCCCGGCATCACGATATCCGAAAGGAGCAGGTGGATCGGTGGCTGATTCGCATCGCTCAGCCTCGCCAGGGCAGTTTCCGAGCCTATCGCCTCCTCGACTTGATAGCCCAGTTCCGTCAGCATCGACATCATCATCTCGCGCACCTCGGCATCGTCGTCGACCAACAGCACACGCGCCGCGCGTACAGCCTGTGCCGGTGGCAACTGAACGCTGGGAGGAGCATCTGAGCGATGCTCAAGGCGCGGCAGCACCAGAATGACGCGGGTGCCCTTGCCGACCTCGCTTTCGATCGAAACCGCGCCACCGGCCTGTCTGGCGAAACCATAGACCTGGGCGAGCCCGAGACCTGTTCCTTCGCCCACCGCCTTGGTGGTGAAGAACGGCTCGAACGCTTGGGCCATTACCTCTGTGTTCATGCCGCAACCGCCGTCGGCGACCTGTATGCATAAATAGGCGCCAGCGTGCAGCCCAAGGTGGTTGCCTTCCACCAATACCTGGTTGTGAAGGCTGATGGTTAGGCCGCCGCCGCCGGGCATCGCATCGCGGGCATTGATTGCGAGGTTGAGAATAGCCAGTTCGCATTGAACAGGGTCGAGTACGGTAGGCCAGGCACCTTCAGGTAGTTCGAGCTTCAGTTCGATGTGATTGGGAAGTGTCCCGGTCAACAGCTCGTTCATACCGATGATCAACGTTCGGAGGTCCACCTGTTCCGCATCGGCAGTGCGACTGCGGCTGAACGTCATCAGATGGCGCGTCAGGCGGGTCGCCCGTTGGGCTGAACGCTGACACGCTTCGATGGCGCGCTTGGCCCTTGGGTGCGGGCTCAGCATATCGGCCAGCTGCAAGCCCATGGTCATGCTTTGCAGGATGTTGTTGAATTCGTGCGATATGCCGGCGGTCAAGTTGCCCAGCGCTTCAAGCTTCTGCCCCTGCAGCAATGCACGGTGGGATCGCTCAGCCTGGGCGAGTGCGTCTTGCACCCGCTCGGCCATTTCGTGGCTGGCACGATGAATGGTGACGCTGGCTTGAGCCAGCGCTTGCGCGGTCCGGTCGGTTTCGTCCATGCCGGTGTGAAACGCCTGGATGACCTCGCCGCGGCCGAGCGCCCCGGCGGCAAGATCGAGTTGCGCCAAGGGGCGGGTGATTGTCCGGCCAACGGCGATGGCAAGCGCGATCGCCAAGGCCAGCACCACGAGAATCCCAACCGCCATGGTTCCGATGGGTGCCAGCACGCTGAACAGCAGATCGTGTCGTGGAATTGCGATCAGGATGGTCCAGCCTGACGCTTCGGCGCGGCTGAAAAAGGTGACGACCTCGACGCCGTCGCGGGTTACGGACATCACCTTGCCGTCGCGAGCGGGCGAGGCGCGTAGCTTTTGTATGAAGTCGGGGCTGGCACGTTCGCCGATGTGTCCGGCTGGATCGCGGGTGCGTGCCACGATGGTGTGTCGCTGGTCCAGGATCACGCCGAGCCATCGCTTCGGTAAATCCTGCGCCTCGAGCATCACGCCAAGTGCCGTCACCGGAAATTTCATGGTGACGAAGTACTGGACGCGGCCGTTGCGAAGCACTGGACGGTGGATGGCAATGCTTTCGAGTTGGGTGACCGGATCGCGAAACAGCGAGCTGATCTGAAGTTGGGTCTCGGTTCCCAGTGCCGGATGAACCGGCAGGCGTGGGGGCATCGGCAAGGGTTCGCCGAAAGGGTAGTCCGAATCGGCGAGGGGAACCCCGTCAGCATCGAAGATCGTCACCCCCGAGCCCACCGGATGCTCGGTCTGTTGCAGTCGCTCATGGAAGGCGCGCAGATCGCCATTTCTGATCGTTGGCGAGGCTGCCAGAGTAGTGACGATTGCCCCGTACCGAGCCAGTTCGCGGTCGACACCCAAGGCTACAGCGCGGGTGGTCTCCTGCATGCCCTGGTCGACATGAGAGGACTGGGCTCGGTAGACCGAATAGGTTGCATAGAGCGCAAAGGCCAGTGCTGGTGCGATAACGGCTATGACAAGCCAGACCAGACGAGCGCGGATAGACACGTCAGCGGAGTTCCTGGCTCAGCGTGGGGCGAGGTATATGGGGCACGTATTGCGTAAGACTGCTGTAAGCGCGTGAATGCATTCGACTACCTGTTGTGCCAACCAGATTCGCAGCAAGGGCTGCAGTTTATGAGTAGTGGGGTGGGCAAGGCCAGCATAGTCCAAAGTCGAGCGGGCGCGGCGCCCTTTGGGCTGGTAGATGCAGTTGAGGAGCCGAGCGATGAACGGATCGCGCGGTTACCTCCGGCTGGGGTCAGGCGAGCGCTCGATCACTGAAAATCGCGGCTGCGCACATCAAGCCCGGTGAGCAAGGTCGTGAGGTCGCTCAGGCGGCCGGCGATGACATGTCGCACGCCGCTGGCCGACTCCAGATGGCCATCCACACGCAGCAGTTGCGACTGGATCAAGGGGCGCCTCTGGCGCTCGGCCAGGTCGCGCCAGACCACCACATTGACCATGCCGAACTCGTCTTCCAGGGTGACGAAGATGACACCGCTGGCGGTCTGTGGGCGTTGTCGGCCGATCACCAGGCCGGCAACGCTGACCGGGCGGCCATGCTCGATCATGGCCAGTTCCTGTGAACTGCGGCAGCGCCTGGCCCTGAGCTCATCTCGTAGCAAGACCAGGGGGTGTGGCCCCAACGTCGTGCCAAGGGTCGCGTAGTCATTGAGCAGATCCTCACCCGCCGAGGGGAGTGGCAGGTTGATGGGCGCTTCCTCAGCAGCGGGCAGGTGGGCGAACAGAGGCAGTTGTGGCTCGATTCCGGCCACGGCCCAGCGCGCTCGATGTCGATGGCCTGCCAGGCCGCGCAGGGCGCCGGCATCGGCGAGCTGCTCGCGCGCACGCGGTTCGAGCTCGGCTCGAAGGCACAGGTCATGGATGTCCGTGAATGGCTGGCGTTGGCGTGCGGCTTCGATGCGCTGGGCATCGGCTTCCCGAAAGCCGCGCACCATCCGTAGCCCCAGGCGGATGGCCGGTTGCTCCTGGCGACTCGGCTCGAGGCTGCAATCCCAGCCGCTGTGGCGAGCGTCCACCGGGCGTATTTCCAGCCCGTGGCGGCGGGCGTCCTGGAGAATCTGGTCAGGGTTGTAGAAGCCCATCGGCCAGCTGTTGATCAGGGCGCAGGCAAATGCAGCCGGCTCGTGGCGTTTCAGCCAGCAGCTGGCATAGGTGAGCAGGGCAAAACTCGCCGCGTGCGATTCTGGGAAACCGTAGCTGCCGAAGCCTTTGATCTGCTCGAAGATCCTCGCGATGAAGTCGGGCTGGTAGCCTTTGGCGAGCATGCGCTCGGTCAGCCGCACGCGGTGGGGCTCCAGACTGCCGTGGCGCTTCCAGGCGGCCATGGCACGGCGCAGCTTGTCGGCCTCGTCTGGGGTGTATTCGGCCGCCACGATCGCCAGTTCCATCACCTGTTCCTGAAAAAGGGGCACGCCAAGGGTGCGTTCGAATACCGGTTTCAGTTCTTCGGACGGGTAATCCACCTTTTCTTCATTGTTACGTCGACGCAGGTAAGGATGCACCATGTCGCCCTGGATCGGCCCGGGGCGGACGATGGCAACCTGGATGACCAGGTCGTAGAAGGTTTTCGGGCGCAGGCGTGGCAGCATGGCCATTTGTGCACGTGATTCGATCTGGAACACGCCGATGGTGTCGGCCCGGCTGATCATGTCGTAGGTGGGCTTGTCCTCCGCGGGCAGCGTGGCGAGGGTCCAACGCGTGCCGCGATAATGTTCGATCAGGTCGAAACAGCGACGTATCGCGCTGAGCATGCCCAGTGCCAGCACGTCGACCTTGAGCAGACCGACCGCATCGAGATCGTCCTTGTCCCACTGAATCACCGTGCGGTCGGCCATGCTGGCATTCTCTATCGGCACCAGGGTGTCGAGCGGCTGCTCGGAGATCACGAAACCGCCAGGGTGCTGGGAAAGGTGGCGAGGAAAACCGATGAGCGCCTTGGTCAGCACCAGGACCCGGCGCAGCACCGGGCTGTTCGGGTCGAAACCGGCCTCGCTCAGCCGCGAGTCGTCGGGTATGTCCTCACTCCAGCGGCCACAGCACTCGGCGAGGGCATTGATTTGATCCGGCGGCAGCCCCAGCGCCTTGGCGACATCCCGCAAGGCACCGGTGGCGCGGTAGCTGCTGGCGACGGCGGTGAGGGCGGCGCGATTACGCCCGTAGCGCTGAAAGACGTACTGGATGACCTCCTCGCGCCGGTCGTGCTCGAAATCCACGTCGATATCGGGTGGCTCGTTGCGCTCGCGGGAGAGGAAACGCTCAAACAACAGTTTGCTGCGTACCGGGTCGAGTTCGGTGATGCCCAGCACGAAGCAGACGCTCGAATTGGCCGCCGAGCCCCGACCCTGGCAGAGAATGCTCCGCTCGCGGGCGAAGCGAACGATGTCATGCACGGTCAGGAAATAGCTTTCGTAATGCAGGTCGGCGATCAGCTCCAGTTCATGTTCGAGCTGCGCGCGGGCCTTTTCCGGGATGCCGTCCGGCCAGCGCCAGCGTGCGCCATCCTCGACCAGCTTGCGCAACCATGAGGTAATGTCATGTCCGGGCGGGACCAACTCGTGGGGGTAGCGATACTTCAGCTGGTCGAGCTGGAAATGGCAGCGCTGACTGATGCGAAGGGTTTCGGCGAGCAGCGCGGCTGGATAGAGCTGGGCCAGCTCCTCGCGCGACCGCAGGTGGCGTTCGCCATTGGGGAAGAGGTGGCATCCGGCCTCGGCGACCGGCAGATGGTGGCGGATGGCGGTCATGCAGTCCTGCAATGCCCGACGACCGCGGGCATGCATGTGCACGTCGCCACAGGCCACGGCGGGTATGCCCAGGCGTGAAGCCTGGGCCAGGGATTCTCGCAGCTGCAGCGCGTCGTCCGGTCCCCGATGCAGTTCGATGCCGAGCCACAGCCGCTCGCGAAAACGTTCGAGCAGCCAACGACCTTCGGTATCAGCCCTGTCGTCGGGCAGCCAGATCGCCAGCAGCCCCTCTAGCGGCCACTCGCTCAGGTCTTCGCGCAGCGCCTGGTAGCGACCTTTTTCGGCCCGCCGGCGGGCACGGGTAATCAACTGGCAGAGGGCCTGGTAGCCGGTCAGGTTTTCCACCAGCAAGACCAGTTTGGGCCCATCTTCGATCTGCACCTCGCTGCCGATGATCAGCGGCAGGCCGGTATCCTTCGAGGCCTGCCAGGCGCGCACGATACCGGCCAGGGTGCATTCATCGGTGATCGCCAGGGCGCCATAGCCCTGGCGCTTGGCGCGTTCGAAGAGCTCTTGGGCACTGGATGCACCCCGTTGGAAGCTGAAGTTGGACAGGCAGTGCAGCTCGGCGTATTCGATGCTCATGCGAACCAGCCGTGCAGCAGCAGCGGCCCTCCAGGGAGGGCGCGAAATGCCCAACCCTGCTGGCCGGTAGCGGTCTGTACCCGGTAGTAGTCGCGTCGTGCGTCGGCACCATCCCACCAGCCGGACTCGATGCGCTCGGGGCCGGCCAGGATGAGTAGGCCCTCTTCGCGCAAGGGCTGCGGAGCACTCAGCAGCCAGCCGGGGCGCAACCCGGCGTGGGGCCATGGTTCGGTGCGGGCGAGGCTGCTTTCCTGCCAGGCGCATTCGGGGCGGTGATCCGCGCGTGCGCTCAGCGAGACCACGGCTTCGTCGCCCAGTCGGGCGCGGAGGCGTTCGCGCAGTTGCTCCCAGGGCACATTCTGCTGCGGGCGCTCGTCGAACAGGGGTTGATGGACCGGCGTGAAGGCTGGCAGATCACGAGCGACCAGACGCACCGCAAGGACGGGGGCTGGCAGCTGCAGGTGCTCGAGGCGGCCACGGGTCAGTTCGAACAGCATGGCGGACTCGCGCTCGGCACTGAGCAGGCCGACCGGCACCTCGCTGTCGGGCAGGGTGCGATGCTCCAGATACAGCCTGAAACGCTGGACGCCACTGTCCCGTCCGGCGAGAAAGGCGGCCAGGTCGGCGGTCAGCCTGCGCAATGGAAACAGCAGGGCCTGGTGAGACTCGACCTCGAAATTCAATTCGATGCGGGTGTCGAAGACATCCGGTGGGCGGTAGAACTCCAGAGGCAGCGGCCGATGACCCTGCAGGGTATCGAGCTGGATCAGCACATCACTCGCAAAGCGCCGTGCCAGGCTGGCACGTGGCAGGCTCAGGGCTTGTTTCAGGGTCCGTATTCCCATACGTGCAAACGCAGTGGCGGCCTCGCGTGGCAGGCCGATCCGCTCGATCGGTAACTGGCCAAGTACCTGGTGCAGGCGAGGGGTGTCGGTAACGGCAAGACCATCGTGGACATTGACCAGAACTCGAGCGGCAGCCGGATAGGGGGCCAGGCAGAGGCGGTGTCGAAAGCCCAGCTCATCCAGTTCGGCTCGCAGGCGTGCCTCGAAACGCGGCCAGGGGCCAAACAGGCTGAAACTGGAATGAACCTCCAACAGCAGACAGCGCGGATAATGCAGGCTGACCTGGGAGCTGTAGCCATAAGCCCAGGCGGCCAGCAGTTGCTGCCAGTGCTCGATGGCCGCCACGTCATATTCGGCTGTGGAGAATGCCCGAGTCAGGGCCAGCGCCGCCGCCAATGGCTGGCCAGGTTTTAGCCCGAGTGCTCGAGCGGCGGGGTTGACGGCCTGGAGCATACGGCGCTGAGCGGTACCGCTCAGCAAGACCAGCGGTGACGCTCGATCGGCGCGTGTACGCAATACACCATCCATGGCCAGCTGTGGCAGCAAAATGCAGGCCCACATGTCAATGCCAGCCCATGGCTGATATCGGCCGGGCCGGTGCCAGCCCACCGCGGCATTTGAGAATTCGCACCTGGGCCGGGTGACTTTCGATCGCCAGGCGCAGCGCTGCCGGCGACGGGTTGACGGATTCGCGCAACGGGCGATAGGCAAAGGCCAGTGTTTGCCCGGTTTCAGCGGCCACCTGCAGGCGTCGCAACGAGCGATCATCGGCCTGCTGTGGCCAGCACAGCACCGCCCCACAACTGCCCGAACGCAAGCATTGTTCGGCTGCCCACAAGGCCTCCTGGCCCATGGCGCGCACGAGGCTGAGCTGGCGGAGGTCGACGCCTGCGGAGAGCCAGGCGGGAGGGAAAGGCAAATAGGGTGGCGCGATCAGCACGACGCGCTCGCCACGGGTGGTCAGGCGTGCCAGGGTGGGCCATAGCAGGCGTAGTTCGCCGATACCTGTCGTGGCGATGAGCAATTCGCTCAATGCCGCTATCGGCCAGCCGCCACCCGGTAGCGCCGCATCCAGGGCTGCATGGCCTGTCGGTTGGGTGCTTAGGGCTGCCGTGCTGCGCTGGCCGCGCCATAGTCGGCGCGCATCGAGCAGGTGATCAAGGGATACAACGGAGGACATGGCGAACAGCAAATCCACGAATACTGTATGTGTGTACAGTATTCTGCCTTGTCCGAGCCGTGGTCAAGCCGAGGTGATGAAGCGCCACTGCAAAGCGGCGCTGCCGATCAGATGAAGGCCGTCACCACACCAACCAGGCTGAGCGTAGCGCCGATCGGGAGCAGGAGGCGCTCACGCCAGGCCAACATCAGCCCAACCAGCAGACCGGCACACATCAGCTGCGCCAGGGAAACCACCAGCCCTATCGCCCAACCTGAAAAAGCCACGTTCAGCGCCGCGGCCGTCATCAGCAACACGAGCGCCAACAGACGAAGGGCGCGTTGCCGGGCAGGGGGCGGAGCCAGCTCGAACAGCTGGCGGTGATGACGGGGTATGGCCAGACAGAGTGCAATCATGGCGGCGTAAGCCAGTGCGAAGCTAAGCAGATTCATGGCGCGACCTCCTGCGCATGGCGAGTAGGGCGCAGGTGCTGCTGCGTTGCAGGGCGGGTGCAAGCCCGCCAGGCGCAGAGCGCCCCTGCGACGAGTACTACCAGGTCTATACCGGCAAGCGTCAGATCACCCCGGCCGAGGCTGGCAAACAAATGTCCTTGTGGTGCGGTCAGGCCATTGAGTATCGGCAGGCCCAGCGCCAGCACGGCCAGCAGGGCGAACAGGTGGCGTTGCAGCTGCGTCGAGCGCTGGTAGCCGAGCACGGCCAGCGCGGCGACCACCAGCCAACTCAGAGCGAAGCACCAGGCCTCGGTCGCTGCTCGTGCGGGTAGATCATCCGGCAACAGGCGATTGGCCCAGAGCAGCGTCAGTGAAGCGATGGGGAGCCCGAAAAATACAGCGCTATTTAGCGCACGCACGACCTGCAGACCACTCGACTGGCGTGCTTCACGCTTGCGCAGCCAGACGGCTGACCCGGCAACCAGCATGGCGCAACCGGCCAGCCCGAGCAGGCCGTAGAGGACTCGGACGATCTGTCCACCGAACTGCGCCATGTGCAGGCCGACCAGCCAGGTGTAGGCCTCGTAGGCGGCGGGCGCCTGCTGTTGGTGAAGCAGTTCGCCAGTGAAGGCGTCGTAGTGGAGCGCATCTTGTGGCGAGCCGATTCGGGAGGGGTCCAGCTGCCGAATACTGACCACCGCCGAGGCGTCAAAAGGGTGCTCGACGATGATCCAGCCCGGTTCGCCACCTTCCCAGCGTTGGCGTGCATCGCGGATCATTCCGTCGATGGAGCCCATTGTGCCGGCGGGCTGGTCCAGCTCGTTGCGGTGGTAGCCACCCTGGACTTCCTCGTAGAACGCGAGCGGGTTGCCATCGTAGGCCACGAGCGCGCCGGCAGGCATATAGGACGCCACGAACACGGCGACCCCGGTGTAGGCCAGGATCAGGTGAAAGGGCAGGCCGATGACACCGAAGAGGTTGTGCGCATCAAGCCAGGCGCGTTGGCCGTTGGCCTGGGGTCGTAGCGTGAAGAAATCCTTGAATATCCGCCGGTGCACGATGATTCCCGACACCAGCGCCACCAGCATGAACATCCCGGCCAGGCCGACGATATACATGCCGACCTGACCGGCGTGCAGGTTGTAGTGCAGGGTGAAGAAGAACTCGCCGCCCAGCGTTTCCGGCATCGGCTCGCCGCTGGCCGGGTCGAAGACGACTCGACCGCGCTCACCGCTGCCGTCCTTCTCCCAGCCCAGCCGCCAGTAGGGCTCGCGTTCGGTCGGGCCGTGCAGCCAATAGGCATGCAGTGGTTCCTTGACGTTAGCCTCGAGCCACTGCTTCACATGGTCGGCGTCGAGACTGCTGCTTGTGGCGGTGGTCGCGTGCAGCGCCGGACGCATCCAGCGCTCCAGCTCCTTGTCGAAACAGGCCAGGGTGCCAGCGAAGAGGATCACGAAGAGTAACCAGCTGGGCAGCAAGCCACCCCAGGTATGCAGGCCAGCCATCGATTGACGCAGGCTCATGGGCGGGTTCTCCACTCGGTGGGCAGGTAGGCGAACAGGCCGAGCAGCAACGCGAGCACAGCCAGCCATAGCCAGGCACGCCACGCGCTGCGGGCCGCGAAGGCATAGAGGACAGCAGCGACCCAGACGGCGAAACACAGGAGGCTAGCGGTTACCACCCGATCGGGCCGCGATAAGGGCAGGTAGACGGTCAGGAAGGCTGTGAAGCCAAAAGCCAGCGCATAGCCGCCGAACAGGGCAGCCGTGATGCGTCCGGCCAGGTCGAGCCCTCTTTGTGACAGGGTCAAGCTCATCGAATGGTCCTCTGGCTCGCTCATCGGAAGCGGTCATGCGGCCGGTACGCGATAGCCGTTGCGGTACAAGGTGGTTGCGAACGGAAGAACCCCGTCGATCCAGGCAACCCCATAGTTCTGGGTGCGTATGTTAATGCGAATTTTTATTATTTGTAATCATCTGTTCGTGTGTCTTTGTGAGGCGCTGCCCCGGCCTGCTATCGGGCCGGTCGGGCCGCATCCGCCTTGGCTTGTACTGAAAAATTCAGTCGATTAGGATTCGCGACCCGGGTAACGGTGCAAGGGCGAGTACTCACTGCCGTCCCGATCTCACGAAGCGAAGAAGCCCGGCTCGGAAGCGACCGGGCTTCTTTGTCTTTCGGCCTTCGCAATGCCAGGGCCACCGCCGAATCAAGAGAGGAATGCCATGCGTGAGCGCTTGCTTGCCGCGGAAAAGGTAAAGGCCATCGAATGGCAGGAAGGGCAACTGCGTTTGCTCGACCAGCGTAGGCTGCCACTGGAGGAAGTCTGGAGTGCCTACGACTCGGCTGCCGCCGTTGCGACGGCCATTGCCGAAATGGTGGTGCGCGGCGCACCTGCGATCGGCATCAGCGCGGCCTACGGCCTGACGCTGGCGCTGCGCGATCGCCTGGCTGAAGGCGGCGACTGGCGAGCGGCGCTGGAGGCTGATTACAAACGGCTGGCCGATTCGCGCCCCACGGCGGTCAATCTGTTCTGGGCGTTGAACCAGATGCGCGAGCGCCTGGATCGGCTAAAGCCGGGAGAGGACCCCTATGCGGCCGCCGAGGCTCAAGCCGTCTCGATCCACGCCAGCGATCGCGAGGCCAACCTGACCATGGCGCAATACGGCGTGGATGTCATCCGTAAGCACCAGGGCAGCCCGCAGAACCTGCTTACTCACTGCAACACCGGGGCCCTGGCGACTGGTGGTTTCGGTACTGCTCTCGGTGTGATTCGTGCGGCGCATCTGGAAGGGCTGGTCGAGCGCGTATACGCCGATGAAACCCGCCCCTGGCTGCAGGGCTCGCGCCTGACCGCCTGGGAACTGGCGGGCGAGGGAGTTCCGGTGACATTGAACGCGGATTCTTCTGCGGCGCACCTGATGAAAAGCCGCGGCATCACCTGGGTCATCGTCGGGGCGGATCGCATCACGGCCAATGGCGATGTGGCCAACAAGATCGGCACCTATCAACTGGCCGTGCTGGCCATGCACCATGGCGTTCGCTTCATGGTCGTGGCGCCCAGCTCGACGATCGACATGGCGCTGGAAAGCGGCGAGGAGATTCCGATCGAAGAGCGGGCCGGCAGTGAGCTGCTCGAAGTCAACGGCCAGCGCTTCGCCGCCGAGGTCGACGCCTTCAATCCAGTGTTTGACGTGACGCCAGCTGATCTTATCGATGTGATCGTGACCGAGAAAGGCGTGGTGGAACGGCCCAGCAAGGCCAAGCTGACGGCGCTCATGAGTCGCAAATGGTTGCATTGAGCTTTCCTGGCGTTTGACGGCTTCATGCCTCTGCTGTGCACGCTGGAGCCTTCCGGCTCACCAGCTGTGATACCATTCCGCGCTTCATCGCAGGACCCTGCTGACTAAAGGAACCAGGCTTCCATGGGCGAACTGGCCAAAGAAATCCTCCCGGTCAATATCGAAGACGAACTCAAGCAGTCCTATCTCGACTACGCCATGAGCGTGATCGTTGGTCGTGCGCTGCCGGATGCTCGTGACGGATTGAAGCCTGTGCATCGTCGTGTGCTGTATGCCATGAGCGAGCTGGGTAACGACTGGAACAAGCCATACAAGAAATCCGCCCGTGTCGTCGGTGACGTGATCGGTAAATACCACCCTCACGGCGATTCGGCGGTTTACGACACCATCGTCCGAATGGCGCAGCCGTTCTCGCTGCGCTATATGCTGGTCGATGGCCAGGGCAACTTCGGGTCGGTCGACGGCGACAACGCCGCGGCCATGCGATACACCGAAGTGCGGATGGCCAAACTGGCGCATGAGTTGCTCGCCGACCTGGACAAGGAAACCGTCGACTGGGTGCCCAACTACGACGGCACCGAGCAGATTCCGGCGGTCATGCCGACCAAAATCCCCAATCTGCTGGTCAACGGCTCCAGCGGTATTGCCGTGGGCATGGCGACCAACATCCCGCCGCACAACCTCGGCGAGGTTATCGATGGCTGCCTGGCGTTGATCGACAACGCCGATATCACCATCGATGAGCTGATGCAGTTCATTCCCGGCCCCGACTTTCCCACCGCGGGCATCATCAATGGTCGCGCCGGCATCATCGAGGCCTACCGCACGGGCCGCGGGCGCATCTACATGCGGGCGCGCTCGACCATCGAGGATATCGACAAGGTCGGTGGCCGCCAGCAGATCGTCATCACCGAACTGCCGTACCAGCTGAACAAGGCGCGGTTGATCGAAAAGATTGCCGAGCTGGTCAAGGAAAAGAAGATCGAGGGTATCACCGAGCTGCGCGACGAGTCCGACAAGGACGGTATGCGCGTGGTTATCGAACTGCGCCGCGGTGAAGTGCCGGAGGTCATTCTCAATAACCTCTACGCGCAGACCCAGCTGCAAAGCGTCTTTGGTATCAATGTCGTGGCGCTGGTCGATGGGCAGCCGCGTACGCTGAACCTGAAGGAACTGCTCGAGGCTTTCGTTCGCCATCGCCGCGAAGTGGTCACCCGCCGTACCGTCTATGAGTTGCGCAAGGCACGTGAGCGAGGTCATATCCTCGAAGGCCAGGCCGTTGCGCTGTCGAACATCGATCCGGTCATCGCGCTGATCAAAGCCTCGCCGACCCCGGCCGAGGCCAAGGAGGCGCTGATCGCACAAGCCTGGGAGTCAAGCGCCGTCGAATCGATGGTCGAGCGGGCTGGTGCCGATTCCTGCCGTCCTGAAGGGCTCGATCCGCAGTACGGTCTGCGCGATGGCAAGTATTACCTGTCACCGGAACAGGCCCAGGCGATCCTGGACCTGCGTCTGCATCGTCTGACTGGGCTCGAGCATGAAAAACTGCTCAGCGAGTATCAGGAAATCCTGACCCAGATCGGCGAGCTGATCCGCATCCTGACCAACCCGGCGCGCCTGATGGAGGTGATCCGCGAGGAGCTTGAAGGCGTCAAGCGCGACTTCGGCGATGCGCGTCGTACCGAGATCATGGAATCGCGCCATGACCTGACGCTGGCCGACCTGATCACCGAGGAAGAGCGCGTCGTCACCATTTCCCATGGCGGCTACGCCAAGTCCCAGCCACTCGCGGCCTATCAGGCACAGCGTCGCGGCGGTCGCGGCAAGGCGGCTACCGGGGTCAAGGAAGAGGACTACGTCGAGCACTTGCTGGTCGCCAACAGTCACACCACGCTGTTGCTGTTCTCCAGCAAGGGCAAGGTCTACTGGCTCAAGACCTACGAGATTCCCGAAGCGTCGCGCACCTCCCGCGGTCGTCCGCTAATCAACTTGCTGCCGCTGTCCGAAGGCGAGCGCATCACGGCGATGCTGCAGGTCGATATCGAAGCGGCGCGCCAGCAGCAAAGCAGTGAAGACGACGTCGAAGATGCAGAGATCATCGCCGACGTCGAAGAGGCGGAAGAGTCGGTTGAAGGCGAGGAGGCTGACGAGTCGGTCGACGAGCCGACCGGTACCTACATCTTCATGGCGACCGCCAAGGGAACCGTCAAGAAGACGCCTCTTTCCCAGTTCAGCCGTCCCCGCAGCGTTGGTCTGATCGCGCTCAGTCTGGAAGAGGGTGACACGCTGATCGCCGCTGCGGTCACCGATGGTGCGCGTGAGGTCATGCTGTTCTCCGACGGTGGCAAGGTCATCCGCTTCAAGGAAAAGCACGTGCGAACCATGGGCCGTACCGCCCGGGGCGTGCGCGGCATGCGTCTGCCAGAAGGCCAGCGGCTGATCTCCATGCTGATCCCCGAGCCCGAGGCGCAGATCCTCACCGCCAGCCTCAACGGCTACGGCAAGCGCACCGTCATCGACGAGTTCCCGCGGCGCGGGCGTGGTGGTCAGGGCGTGATCGCGATGGTGACCAACGAGCGCAACGGCCCGCTGGTCGGCGCCATCCAGGTGCAACAGGGTGAGGAGATCATGATGATCTCCGATCAGGGCACGCTGGTGCGCACGCGTGTCGACGAGGTGTCGTCGCTCGGTCGCAACACCCAGGGTGTCACCCTGATCAAGCTGGGCAAGAACGAACACCTGGTTGGTCTGGAACGGGTCCAGGAACCTTCTGCCGAGGATGTGCTGGAAGAGGTCGAGGCCGTTCTTGAAGGCGACGCGCTGGCCAAGGAGATGCCGGTCATCAGCACCGAGCCGAGCGAAGACGAGTTGCTGGGTGGCGGTGGCGATGTTCCGCCGGATGTAGTGCCGACCGACGACGACTGATTCGACTGGCGACGGGGCCGTTCTGGCCCCGTCCTGTCGTAATCGACTGTCGCCGGACAGGGGAAATGCGAGCGCGGCGCTGAACGCCACGGCGGCGGACGACGCGAGCATGGTATCGACCGTTTTGAGAGAACGAAGATGAGCAAACGCGCCTATAACTTCTGCGCAGGTCCCGCCGCGCTTCCCGAAGCCGTGTTGCAGCGTGCCCAGGCCGAACTTCTCGATTGGCAAGGCAAGGGCCTGTCGGTCATGGAAATGAGCCATCGCAGTGACGAGTACACCGCGATCGCCGAGAAGGCCGAGCAAGACCTGCGTGATTTGCTGGGCATCCCCTCGAATTACAAGGTCCTGTTCCTTCAGGGTGGGGCCAGCCAGCAGTTCGCCGAAATTCCGCTGAACCTGCTGCCGGAAGAAGGCGTGGCCGACTATGTCGATACGGGAATCTGGTCGCGCAAGAGCATCGAGGAGGCCCGGCGTTTCGGTCGTATCAATCTCGCCGCCAGCGCCAAGGCCTACGATTACTTTGCCATTCCCGGGCAAAACGAGTGGTCATTGAGCGACAACGCCGCCTACCTGCATTACGCCAGTAACGAAACCATCGGTGGCCTGCAGTTCGACTGGATACCTGAGCTGGGCGATACCCCTCTGGTCGTTGACATGTCATCGGACATTCTGTCCCGGCCGATCGATGTCTCTCGCTTCGGTCTGATCTATGCGGGTGCTCAGAAGAACATCGGTCCGTCCGGCCTCGTCGTGGTGATCGTGCGAGAAGATCTGCTCGGTCACGCGCGGTCCAGCTGTCCGACGATGCTCAACTACAAGATCGCCGCCGATAACGGCTCGATGTACAACACGCCAGCGACCTTTTCCTGGTACCTCTCCGGCCTGGTCTTCGAGTGGCTGAAAGAGCAGGGTGGTGTCGAGGCGATGGCGCAGCGCAACCGCGCCAAGAAGGACCTGCTCTACGGCCTGATCGACAGCAGCGATTTCTACTCCAACCCGATCGCCAGAAATGCCCGGTCCTGGATGAATGTTCCTTTCAGACTCGCGGACGAGCAGTTGGACAAGGTGTTCCTGTCCGGTGCCGAAGCGCGTGGCTTGCTCAATCTCAAGGGGCATCGTTCCGTCGGCGGCATGCGCGCCTCCATATACAACGCCGTGGGCCTGGATGCGGTGGAGGCGTTGGTCGCCTACATGCGCGAGTTCGAGAAGGAGCACGGCTGATGAGCGATACTGATCGGCTGAAGGCGCTACGGCTGCGTATCGACAGTCTCGACGAGAAGATTCTCGAGCTGATCAGCGAGCGTGCACGCTGCGCGCAGGATGTGGCCAGGGTGAAGATGGCTTCGCTGGCCGAGGGTGAGGAGGCCGTCTTCTACCGCCCCGAGCGCGAAGCTTGGGTCCTCAAGCACATCATGGAACTGAACAAGGGGCCGCTGGACAACGAGGAAATCGCCCGCCTGTTCCGCGAGATCATGTCGTCCTGCCTGGCGCTCGAGCAGCCCTTGCGGGTCGCCTACCTGGGGCCGGAGGGCACGTTCTCACAAGCGGCGGCGCTGAAACACTTCGGCCAGGCCGTGATCAGCAAGCCCATGGCGGCGATAGACGAAGTATTCCGCGAGGTGGTCGCCGGTGCGGTCAACTTCGGTGTGGTACCGGTGGAAAACTCCACCGAAGGTGCGGTCAACCACACCCTCGATAGCTTCCTCGAACATGACATCGTCATCTGCGGCGAGGTCGAGTTGCGTATCCACCATCACCTGCTCGTGGGGGAGACGACCAAGACCGATCGCATCACCCGCATCTATTCGCATGCCCAGTCGCTGGCGCAGTGCCGCAAGTGGCTCGATGCCCACTACCCGAACGTAGAGCGGGTGGCTGTCTCCAGCAACGCCGACGCCGCCAAGCGAGTGAAGAGCGAGTGGAACTCGGCGGCGATTGCCGGTGATATGGCTGCCCAGCTGTACGGCCTGACCAAACTTGCCGAGAAGATCGAGGATCGCCCGGACAACTCCACGCGGTTTCTCATCATTGGCAATCAGGAAGTGCCGCCCACCGGTGATGACAAGACCTCGATCATCGTCTCGATGCGCAACAAGCCCGGAGCCCTGCACGAGCTGCTGATGCCGTTCCACTCCAACGGCATCGACCTGACGCGCATCGAAACCCGTCCGTCGCGCAGCGGCAAATGGACGTACGTGTTTTTCATCGACTGCATCGGACATCACCAGGACCCACTGATCCGGGATGTCCTCGAGAAGATTGGTTCCGAGGCCGTGGCGCTGAAAGTGCTGGGCTCCTATCCGAAAGCGGTACTTTAAGAAGCCGCTGGAAGCTGGAGCTGAAAGCTGGAGCCGTAAGCAGCGCCGATTGCTTCAGTCTTCAGACTTTCAGCCTTCAGGCTTTCAGCTTGCGGAGCTGAATATGTCTTGTGATTTTCTCTCCCTGGCGCAGCCAGGCGTGCAGCAGCTGTCCCCCTATATACCGGGCAAGCCCGTCGATGAATTGGCCCGCGAGCTCGGTCTCGATCCGCTCGCGATCGTCAAGTTGGCCAGCAACGAGAATCCGCTTGGTCCCAGCCCGCGCGTCATCGAAGCGATAAGAAACGAGCTCGACGAGCTGACCCGCTATCCCGATGGCAATGGCTTCGTGCTCAAGCAGCGGCTGGCCGAGCGCTATGGTGTCGAGATCAGCCAGGTCACGCTCGGCAACGGCTCGAACGATATCCTCGAACTGGTCGCCAGGGCGTATCTGGCGCCGGGTCTCAATGCGGTGTTCAGCGAGCACGCCTTTGCGGTGTATCCCATCGCCACTCAGGCAGTCGGCGCCCAGGCCAAGGCCGTTCCTGCCAAACAGTGGGGGCATGATCTGGATGCCATGCTGGCGGCGATCGACGACAATACCCGCGTGGTGTTCATCGCCAATCCAAACAACCCGACCGGTACCTGGTTCGGCGACGATGCCTTGGCTGCCTTCCTCGCCGCGGTGCCCGAGCGTGTCCTGGTCGTGCTGGACGAGGCCTATATCGAATATGCCGAAGGTGGCGCGTTGCCAGATGGTTTGACGTTCCTGGCGCGGCACCCGAACCTGCTGGTATCGCGCACCTTTTCCAAGGCCTACGGGCTGGCCGCCCTGCGAGTGGGCTACGCCATTTGCGCGCCGGTGATCGCCGACGTCCTCAATCGTGTTCGCCAGCCCTTTAACGTCAACAGCTTGGCATTGGCCGCCGCCTGCGCTGCGCTGGACGACGCTGAATACCTTGCCCTGTCCCGAGCTTGCAACAGCGCGGGCATGCAACAGCTGGAGGTCGGATTCCGCAGGCTGGGGCTGCAATGGATTCCCTCGCGGGCCAATTTCATCGCCGTGGACCTGGGTTTCGATGCCGCACCCGTCAACCAGGCGCTGCTGCGTGAAGGTGTGATCGTACGCCCGGTCGCGGGGTACGGCATGCCGACCTTTCTGCGCGTTTCCATCGGCACCGAGTCCGAGAACGCTCGCTTCCTGGCCGTGCTCGAGCAGGTACTGGCCCGGTGAGTCGCACGAGCGATCAGGTGCAAGCTCCGTTGATTGGCCGCTTGACGGTCATCGGCCTGGGCCTCATTGGTGGTTCTTTCGCCAAGGGCCTGCGCGAGCGGGGCCTATGTCGTGAAGTGGTCGGCTTCGACCTGGATGCCGGGTCACGGATTAAGGCTGTCGAGCTCGGCGTGGTGGACCGGTGCGTCGATAATCTGGCTGAAGCTTGCCGCGGTGCCGAGGTCATTCAGCTGGCCGTGCCCATCCTGGCGATGGAGCATTTGCTTGAGCAGTTGGCGTCGCTGGACCTGGGCGATGCAGTGCTGACGGACGTCGGCAGTGCGAAAGGCAACGTGGTTCGGCGTGCCCGGGAATGTTTCGGACGGATGCCGACGCGCTTCGTGCCGGGGCATCCGATTGCCGGTTCGGAACGCAGCGGCGTGTCGGCTGCCGAAAGCTCGCTGTTCAGCCGCCACAAGGTCATTCTGACGCCGTTGGACGATACCGACCCAGCCGCGTTGGCCTTGGTCGACAAGCTCTGGCGCGAACTGGGCGCGGACGTCGAGCACATGGACGTCTCGCATCACGATGAGGTGCTTGCCGCGACCAGCCACCTACCGCACCTATTGGCGTTCGGGCTGGTCGATTCGCTGGCCAAACGTAACGAGAACCTGGAAATCTTTCGCTACGCTGCTGGTGGTTTTCGCGACTTTACCCGTATCGCGGGCAGTGATCCGGTGATGTGGCATGACATCTTCCTCGCCAACCGCGAGGCGGTGCTGCACACGCTGGACGATTTTCGTGCCGACCTCGAGGCATTACGTACGGCGGTTGATGAAGGAGACGGGCACACCTTGCTCGGCGTGTTCACGCGCGCCAGGGCTGCCCGGGAACATTTCAGCAAAATTCTGGCTCGCAGAGCCTATGTGGACGTTATGCATTCCAAAGACCTGATTTTTCTTGCCAATCCGGGTGGCTGCCTGAGCGGCCAGCTGCGCGTACCCGGTGACAAATCCATTTCCCATCGTTCGATCATGCTCGGCTCTCTGGCTGAAGGTGTGACGGAGGTGGACGGCTTCCTCGAAGGCGAAGACGCACTAGCCACCATCCAGGCGTTCCGTGACATGGGCGTGGTGATCGAAGGGCCGAGCCAGGGACGCGTGACGGTGCACGGTGTCGGTCTGCATGGCCTGAAAGCCGCACCTGGTCCGATCTACCTCGGTAACTCGGGTACCTCGATGCGCTTGTTGTCCGGCCTGCTGGCGGCACAATCGTTCGATAGCACGCTGACCGGTGATGCCTCGTTGAGCAAGCGCCCCATGAACCGCGTGGCCAAGCCGCTGCGTGAGATGGGTGCGGTGATCGAAACCGGCCCCGAGGGGCGTCCGCCGCTGACGATTCGTGGCGGGCAGCGCCTGTCCGGCATGCATTACGACATGCCGATGGCCAGCGCGCAGGTCAAATCCTGTTTGTTGCTTGCCGGGCTGTATGCGGCCGAGAAGGTGTCCGTCACCGAGCCGGCGCCGACCCGTGATCACACCGAACGCATGCTTCAGGGCTTCGGGTATCCGGTTCAGGTGGACGGCAGCACCGTGACGGTCGAATCGGGCCACACGCTGCGCTCGGCGCGCATCGAGGTCCCGGCGGACATTTCATCCGCCGCGTTCTTCATGGTCGCTGCCAGCATCGCGCCGGGTTCGGATATCACCCTCGAGCACGTCGGGGTCAACCCGACGCGTACCGGTGTCATTTCCATCCTCAAGCTGATGGGAGCGGACATCGAGCTCAGCAACCCCCGCGAAGTTGGCGGTGAGCCTGTGGCCGATATCCGCGTGCGTGCCGCCCAGTTGAAGGGCATCGATATTCCTGAAGACCTGGTGCCCCTGGCGATCGATGAGTTTCCGGTTCTGTTCGTCGCGGCAGCCTGCGCCGAGGGGCGGACCACCTTGCGCGGTGCCGAGGAATTGCGAGTCAAGGAATCCGACCGTATCCAGGTGATGGCCGATGGTCTGCAAACCCTTGGCGTGAATGCCGTACCGACACCCGATGGGATTATCATCGAAGGGAGTGGCACGATCGGGGGAGGCGAGGTCTGGGCCCACGGCGACCATCGTATCGCCATGTCGTTCAGCGTTGCCTCGCTGCGTGCGAGTGCGGCCATCCGTATCCACGACTGTGCGAACGTGGCCACCTCGTTCCCAAATTTCCTTGCGCTGGCCGAGCGGGCCGGTATGCGAGTGGCTGTGGAGGGTAACTCATGATCAGGCCAGTCCCGGTGATTACCATCGACGGCCCGAGCGGTTCCGGGAAGGGGACCGTAGCGGCGCTGCTGGCGGCCAAACTGGGATGGAATTTTCTCGATTCCGGCGCGCTGTATCGTCTATTGGCCTTCGCGGCACGCAACCACGGTGTCGATCTAACCAACGAAGAGGCGCTCAAGGTGCTGGCCGCTCACCTCGACGTGCAGTTCGGCGCCGCCAAAGATGGTAGCGGCATGGAAATCGTGCTCGAGGGCGAGGAAGTGACCACCGCGATCCGCAATGAGCAGGTCGGCGCGGGTGCCTCACAGGTGGCGGCCTTGCCGGTGGTCCGCGAAGCGCTGCTGCAGCGGCAGAAAGCGTTTCGTGAGCCGCCCGGGCTGGTTGCGGATGGACGCGACATGGGTACCGTGGTGTTCCCTGATGCACCGCTGAAGATCTTCCTGACCGCCAGCGCCGAGGAAAGAGCGCGCCGTCGTTACCTGCAGTTGAAGGGCAAGGGTGATGATGTTAATCTCGCGAGTCTTCTCGATGAGATCCGGGTGCGCGACGAGCGCGATACCCAGCGTGAAGTGGCACCACTGAAGCCGGCCGACGATGCCATTCAGTTGGACTCCACGGACCTGTCCATCGAGCAGGTGTTAGAGCGAATTCTGAGCGAGGTCGCTAGAAAAGACCTAGCTTGAGGAATGCCGCCGAGAGGCGGTCTGATGGCATTGCGAGACAGTGCCGTTGACAAGGAGGCATGTGGGAGACCAGATCCAGTCCCACACGCCTTTTTTTATATGAATGAACCCACGTCTATCTGGGATGTGGAGATTGGGCGGCTCCTCGCCCGAAAACAGCAGGAATAAACATGAGCGAAAGCTTTGCAGAACTTTTTGAAGAAAGCCTGAAATCCCTCGACATGCAGCCGGGTGCCATCATCACCGGCATCGTGGTCGACATCGACGGTGACTGGGTCACTGTTCATGCCGGCCTGAAGTCCGAGGGCGTCATCCCGGTCGAGCAGTTCTACAACGAGCAGGGCGAGCTGACCATCAGCGTGGGTGACGAAGTTCACGTTGCGCTGGACGCGGTTGAAGATGGCTTCGGTGAAACCAAGCTGTCCCGCGAAAAAGCCAAGCGTGCAGAGTGCTGGATTGTTCTGGAAGCGGCTTTCGCAGCTGAGGAAGTGGTCAAGGGCGTTATCAACGGTAAGGTTAAGGGCGGCTTCACTGTCGACGTTAACGGCATCCGTGCGTTCCTGCCAGGTTCCCTGGTTGATGTCCGTCCGGTGCGTGATACCACTCACCTGGAAGGCAAGGAACTCGAATTCAAGGTCATCAAGCTGGACCAGAAGCGCAACAACGTTGTCGTTTCCCGTCGCAGCGTCCTGGAAGCCGAGAACAGCGCCGAGCGCGAAGCGCTGCTGGAATCGCTGCAGGAAGGCCAGCAAGTCAAGGGTATCGTCAAGAACCTCACCGACTACGGCGCCTTCGTGGACCTGGGTGGCGTCGATGGCCTGCTGCACATCACCGACATGGCCTGGAAGCGCATCAAGCATCCGTCGGAAATTGTCAATGTTGGCGACGAGATCGACGTCAAGGTGCTGAAGTTCGACCGCGAGCGTAACCGCGTATCGCTGGGTCTGAAGCAGCTGGGCGAAGACCCATGGGTTGCCATCAAGGCGCGTTACCCGGAAAACACCCGCGTCATGGCCCGTGTCACCAACCTCACCGACTACGGCTGCTTTGCCGAGCTGGAAGAGGGCGTCGAGGGTCTGGTGCACGTTTCCGAAATGGACTGGACCAACAAGAACATTCACCCGTCGAAGGTCGTACAGGTCGGCGACGAAGTGGAAGTCATGGTTCTGGACATCGACGAAGAGCGTCGTCGTATTTCCTTGGGCATCAAGCAGTGCAAGTCCAACCCATGGGAAGACTTCTCTGGCCAGTTCAACAAGGGCGACCGCATCTCCGGCACCATCAAGTCGATCACCGATTTCGGTATCTTCATTGGTCTGGACGGTGGCATCGACGGTCTGGTTCACCTGTCCGACATTTCCTGGAACGAGCCGGGCGAAGAAGCCGTTCGCCGCTTCAAGAAGGGCGACGAGCTGGATACCGTCATCCTGTCGGTCGATCCGGAGCGTGAGCGTATCTCCCTGGGCATCAAGCAGCTGGAAGACGATCCGTTCTCCAACTACGCCGCCGTCAATGACAAGGGCAGTATCGTTCGTGGCACTGTGAAGGAAGTGGATGCCAAGGGCGCTATCATCGACCTGGGTAACGATATCGAAGCGACGCTGAAAGCCTCCGAAATCAGCCGTGACCGCGTTGAAGATGCGCGTAACGTCCTGAAGGAAGGCGAGGAAATCGAAGCCAAGATCATCAGCATCGACCGTAAGAGCCGCGTCATCAATCTCTCCATCAAGTCCAAGGACGTCGAGGAAGAGAAAGATGCAATGAAGGAACTGCGCACCAAGCAGGACGTAGAGCCTTCCGCTGGTCCGACCACCATCGGTGATCTGATCCGCGCGCAGATGGAAAACCAGAACTAAGTTCTGCGTTCCGTTGAAAAAGGGCGACTTCGGTCGCCCTTTTTTGTGTCTGTATTCCGGCTGGGACAGGGGTGTCGATTTGTTTATCTAAGACGTCGCTAGGTATGCGCCCCGTCGCCACTGGCTCACTACTTGCGCGTCGTACTGACGGCCAGCGCCTGGTTCACCGCCAACCAGCCGGCCACTGCATCTTCACCGGTTTGCTCGAAGGCACGTTCAAGTAGCCGAACCTGTTCCCGGCGCAGTGCCTGCTCGAGCCTGGCGCCTTCGGTGGTGAAGCGCAGCATGCGCTTACGCTTGTCGTCTGCCGCCGTCCGGCTCTCAACCAGATGCATCTCGATCAGTTGCCTCAACGGGGTGTTCAAGGCCTGCTTGGTGACGCCCAGATGACCCAGCAACTCCGTCACGCTCAGGTCGGGATAGGCAGCGATGAAAAACAGGATGCGGTGATGTACACGTGACAAGCCGCGGCGGGCCAGCATTTCGTCTGGCTTTACCGTGAACGCCTGGTAGGCATGAAAAAAGGTTTCCATGATCTGGCGTTGTGCGGTGCTTTTTTTTAGGTCAGCCATGTTGACGTATCCATCAGGCGCGGCGTAATTTTGGTCAAGAAGTTTGACTCATTTTACCCGTCTCTGCATCTGGTGCCCCATGGCCTTCTCCGAACGCGTCGACCGCCTCAAAAGCTCGCTGATCCGTGAAATCCTCGCTGCCGCGCAGCGTCCGGATGTCATGTCCTTTGCCGGTGGTTTACCAGCCGAGTCGATGCTACCCAAGGTGGACTGGGCGCCGATGCCGACAGGCCTCGGCCAGTACGGCATGAGCGAAGGTGAGCCGGCCTTGCGCGAGGCGATTGCAGTTCAGGCGCGGGCGCTTGGCATCGATTGTTCGGCCAGCCAAGTGCTCATCGTCAGTGGGTCGCAACAAACGCTGGATCTGGCTTCCAAGCTGTTCATTGACCGCGGGACTGAAGTGCTGCTCGAGGCTCCGACATACCTGGCGGCGTTGCAAGCGTTCCAGTTATTCGGCGCGGAGTGTCTAGCCGTTGCGCAGGAAGATGATGGTCCCTCGCTGGCTGCGTTGCGCGAACGGCTAGAGCGACACAGACCTGCTTTCGCCTATCTGATCCCGACATTTCAGAACCCCTCCGCGGTGCGCTACAGCGAATACAAGCGCGATGCCGTGGCAGCGTTGCTCGATGAGTTCGGCGTGACGCTGATCGAGGATGAGCCCTATCGCGAGCTGGTGTTCGACGAGGGTTCTGCCCGGCCAATCGTGAGTCGGTTGCAGAAGGCCAGCTGGATCTATACAGGGACGGTGTCGAAGACGCTGCTGCCCGGGTTGCGTGTCGGCTATCTGATCGCGACGCCGGATCTGTTTCCCTACCTGCTGCGACTGAAGCAGTCGGCCGACCTCCACACCAATCGCATCGGCCAGTGGCAGGCGCTTCAGTGGTTGGGGAGCGAGCAATACAGCACCCATCTGGACGCGCTTCGGTGCTTTTACCGTCAGGGACGGGACGCCATGCAGTCTGCGCTTCAGCTGCATTTTTCCGATCTCGCTGACTGGCAATCGCCGCAGGGCGGTCTGTTCTTCTGGTTGCGCCTGAAAAAACCGGTGGATACGCGCGCGTTGCTGGATCAGGCGTTGGCGCAGAACGTCGTGTTCATGCCGGGCGAGCCGTTTTTCGTCGATCCTGATCAAAATCTTGGCTACTTGCGATTGAACTTCAGTCACGTGGCGCCAGACCGGCTGGCTGAGGGGGTGCGCCGCTTGGCGGGCGTCATCAGGAATGCAAGCATGGTCGAGGCGGCCTGAATGGCCGTCGGGAGGGAAATGATGAGCTACAAGGTGTACGGGGACCATCGATCCGGCAACTGTTACAAGGTGAAGCTGATGCTTCACCTGCTGGAACGGCCTTACGAGTGGGTGTCGATAGACATCCTTCGAGGGGAGAGCCGCGATGAGGCCTTCTTGAAAAAGAACCCGAACGGCAAGATTCCCGTGCTGGAGCTGGAGGATGGCACCTGCCTGTGGGAGTCGAACGCGATCCTGCATTTTCTTGCCGAAGGGACCGAGTTCATCCCGAACGACGCAAGATTACGAACGCAAGTGCTGCAATGGCAGTTTTTCGAGCAGTACAGTCATGAGCCTTATATCGCCGTGGCGCGTTTCATCAAGCTCTACCTTGGGATGCCCGACGACCGTCTCGATGAATATGCCGCACGCCAGCTGGACGGTTACCACGCCCTCGACGTGATGGAGCAACAACTCACCAGAACGCCTTATCTGGTGGGCGATCGCTATTCGATCGCCGACGTGGCTCTGTACGCTTACACGCACGTGGCCGAGGAGGGCGGGTTCAATCTGGCCGGCTATCCGGCGATTCTCGGATGGCTGCAGCGGGTAGCCAGCCATCCACGGCATGTCGGAATGTACGATGTCTAGCGCATTGGCCTGAGCCGGCCTTGCAGGGCGATATGTGACGGCCCTGCGGCGGCTTACTTCACGAGGCCGAGAAATTCGCTGCGGGTAGCGGCGTTTTCCCGGAACTGGCCGAGCATGACGGAGGTGACCATCGAGGAGTTCTGCTTCTCGACACCTCGCATCATCATGCACATGTGTTGTGCCTCGATCACAACGGCCACACCCCAGGCACCGGTAACCTGCTGGATGGCTTCGGCGATCTGGCGTGTCAGGTTCTCCTGGATCTGCAGCCGGCGGGCATACATGTCGACGATGCGGGCGACCTTGGAGAGCCCCAGCACCTTACCGTTGGGCAGGTAGGCAACATGTGCCTTGCCGATGAAGGGCAGCATGTGGTGCTCGCATAGCGAGTACAGCTCGATGTTCTTGACCAGCACCATCTCGCTGTTATCCGAGCTGAACAGGGCGCCGTTGGTCACTTCCTCGAGCGTCTGCTGATAGCCCTTACACAGGTACTGCATGGCTTTGGCGGCGCGTTTCGGCGTGTCGAGCAGGCCCTCGCGGGTGACGTCCTCGCCGAGCTGGCCAAGGATCGCGGTGTAGTGTGTTTCCAGGGACATTGAACTACCTGTAGGGAATAGCGCGAGTGCGAAGGTTAGGGGCTCGGCGTGCGGGCCGCAAGCGGCATTGGCCTGAATCACGCAGGGGCGCGCCGATCACTCGTCGCGCCCTTCGAGCATGGTTCGCTTGAGCAGAATGTAAACGGAGCCCGTACCCCCATGCCTGGGCAGGCACGACGTGAAACCAAGCACCTGAGGATGCTGGCGGAGCCAGGTGTTGACATGGCTTTTGATCATCGGCCGCCTGCCATCCGTGCGCGCTGCCTTGCCATGGGTCACGCGTACGCAACGAATCTCGAATTTCGTGGCCTCGGCCAGAAAGTCCCACAAGAGTTGACGGGCCTTTTCGACATTCAGGCCGTGCAGGTCCAGGCTGCCTTCGAATGGGACCTGGCCGGCCTTGAGTTTGCGAAGCTGGCTATCCTGAACGCCATCACGGGACCAGTAGAGTTCGTCTTCGGCCCCCACGTCGATCACAAACTGATCGGACAGTCCGTCGACCCGCGGCTCGCCGTCACCGACCACGGCATTGGCGCGCCGGGTGGCGACTTGCGCCTTGTTGCTTCGGGGCTTTCCGGTGTCGGCGCGGTCGTGCTGCATTGGTTTGACGCCACGTACCGCTGAACGGAAGAGGGAAAAATCATCGTCTTGCATGAGGCCTCCGCGTAGGCGGGCGATTCTAGCGCAAGGCGTCGGTGCGCGCATGGCTGCCCCAGGCGGACGGCTGAGGCTGCGAGTCAGTTGCGCTTGCGCAGCAGGCGCGGGGAGAGATTGAGGTCGTTGGGTTTGAGTGCCCTGCGGCGAATCCTTCGACGCAGCGCCCAGCCTACCCAGAGCAGCACCAGGCCGGTAACGATGAAGGTGATGGCGGTGTTGCGCTCCGGAGCCAGCTTCGTCAGGGATTCATGCACATTGAAGAAGGACGTGCCGCCGGCAATCAGCAGGAAGATGCCGAGCAGGATCAGCATCATTCCGAAAAAGGCGCCTACGCGTGACGCCCAGCTGCGCTGCGGTCGGGGACGAAGGCGGCGAGCATCGAAACCGTCGGTTCGTTTCATTCCGGTTACCTCGTCGGGATGGGGCTGTGACCGAGGGGTCCCCGGTCGGGTTCCATTGCCTTTCAGGTAACGCCTTGCAGCGATCGGGGTTATGCCAGGGCTGCTGCATCCGCCACGCAAACGGCAAAATTGTCGGCCAGTATGGTCATCTCCATTCGGTGCACTTGGTCGGCATCGATGGCGCCGTCGCCCATCGGCAGATCCCGGGTGGCGCAAGCCTTGTCGACCAGGGTGCAACGATAGCCGTAATCCTTGGCCGCCCGAACCGTCGTGCTCACGCTCGAATGGGTCATGAATCCGCAGACGATCAGGTCCAGTCGACCGTGCTGCTGGAGCAGTTCGTGCAGGCGGGTGCCGGCAAAGGCGTTGGGCAACGTCTTGCCGACCACCTGTTCGCCAGGCAGCGGAGCGGCCTCCGGCATGATTTGCCCACGCAAGCCTTGAGGATCGAACAGGCCTCCCGGAATGCCAAGGTGATGAACATGAACAACGGGGGTGCCGGCCTCTCGAGCAACAGCCAGCAGGCGGGTGATTTCATCCAGCGCGGGCTGCAGCTTTGGCAGCGCCATCGCACCCGAGCGGTATTCTTCCTGAACGTCGATGACCAGAAGGGTCGCGTTAGCCAGAGTCGCCGGTGCATAACTGCGGCCACTGAGCTGAAGCAGGGTCTGTGGCTTCGACATGACTGACTCCTTGTTGTGAGAGGGGGGTGATTGTGGCGCCAGATGACCGAGATGTGAACTGCCCAAACCGACGATTCGCGCTTCGATAAGCTGTAAATTGGCCAAATGTCGGAGGTCCATGCGCCCTCGCCGCAGAACTGTGCATCGCCTTGGGCTAAACTTTCGCGCTTTTGACAGGAGACCTGCCAGTGACCGCTTCGCCTTCCCGACTGCGTACGTTGCGTGACCATATCCGCTGGGCCGTCAGCCGGTTCCAGGCCGAGCAACTCTTCTTCGGTCATGGCACGGACAACGCCTGGGACGAGGCCCGTCAACTGGTGTTGGGTGCGTTGCATCTGCCATGGGAGATGGCCGATGCCTACCTCGACTGCCGGCTGGAAGACGATGAGCGCGAACGTCTGCAGGGGCTGCTCCGTAGACGGATCGAGGAGCGCGTGCCGACCGCTTACCTGCTCGGGCAGGCGTGGTTCTGTGGGCTGCCCTTCATTGTCGATGAGCGGGTACTGGTACCGCGTTCGCCGATCGCCGAGTTGATCGATAGGCGCTTCGAGCCCTGGCTGGCGAAGACTCCGGCGCGCATTCTCGACCTATGCACCGGCTCCGGTTGCATCGGAATCGCCTGCGCTTACGAATTTCTCGAAGCCGAGGTGGTGTTGGCTGACTTATCGTTCGATGCGCTCGAAGTCGCCAACCGGAACATCGAATTCCATGGGTTGGAAGACCGTATCTACACGGTGCAGGGTGATGGCTTCGAGGGGTTGCCGAAGCAACGTTTCGATCTCATCGTCTCAAACCCGCCCTATGTCGACGCCGAGGATTTTGCCGACATGCCCAGCGAATACCATCATGAGCCCGCCTTGGGATTGGCGTGCGGTGACGACGGGCTGGACCTGGTACGGCGCATGCTCGCTGAGGCGGCCGACCACCTGACCGAGGAGGGCACCTTGATCGTCGAGGTTGGCAATAGTCAGGTTCACGTCGAGGCCTTGTACCCGGAGGTCGATTTCACTTGGCTGGAGTTCGCCAAGGGCGGGCATGGCGTGTTCCTCCTGGCGGCCAGCCAGTGCCGCGAATACCAGGCGCTGTTTCGCGAACGCGCTGCTGGCTGAGGAAATCTGAAGTCAGGCTGCCAGTCAGCGTGTCGCTATCCAGATCAGCAGGCCAGCTTGGAAGAGGGCGAACACCACCAGACAGGCGATGGTGAAGCGCAGCGTGCCGTCTTCCCGCCGCAGCCTGTTCATGCGGGCCTGCATTTCCCCTAGGAGATGTTCCTGTTCGAGCAGGTTTCGATCGGCCTGCTCGAGCATGGCGGCTGCCTCGGTCAGTTCGATCACCTGGACCTTTTCCGTATTCCAGTCGGGACGAAGGGTGCTGACCCGCGGCGCGCTGTAGCTGGCCTTGAGCTGCTCGGGGCCGGCATAGAGGATCTCGAAGCCCTGAGTCTGTAGACAATGGTCGCGGCGTAGACGCAGGTCCTCGCGGGGTACGTCCTTGGCCGGTAATGCACCGCCTTCGACCAGATAATGTGCCCAGCGACGCTGCGCCCAGCGTGCACCCTGCGCCAGAAGAAAGCGCCCGAGGCCGCGATTGACGGGCTCGATATGCAACCCCGCATCAGGGCCGAAGCGCACCTCCTTGGCACCATGGTCGGCCCAGACCTCCAGCACGTTGTGCTTTTTGGAGAGCATCTGCCCGGGTAACCGGATGAACAGCTTGAGCACGCTCTGCCGGGGCGTATGGCGTTCGACCTGGCCGAGTTCGACGAATCGCAGCGGGCGTGCGCCGGTATCGCGGTCGGTCGGCTGGGGTGCGAGGCGCAGCAGGCGGAAGCGGTCGGGCCCGAGGTCGGACCACGGGTGCGGCGGTGTTTCGGTTGCAGTTTCAGCGGTCTCGGCCGGCGTTTGGTTGTCTGTCATGAGCGCGTCCATGAGTCCCGCGAAGGTGGCGGGGCGGGCATCGAGGCTATCGGCGGGGCGCTGCCGAACTGGAGGGTGGCATGATGCCTTCATCTACCAAAAAGCTAACGATGCGTTCTGCCAGGGCGCGGGCCAGCGGGCGCTCCGGTTCGTTGTAGGAGGCTGTTTGCTCGTTGCGGCCGGGCGGCACGATGCGCAGCACATGGTTCATGCCGTCGATCAGCGCCAGTGTCGCATCCGGTTTCGCGCGCTTCAGGGCTTCGGCGTCAGCGGTTTCGACCTGGATGTCATGGGTTCCCTGGATGATCAGGACCGGAGCCTGTACCGCGGCGAGCGCCTGCGCCGGGTCCTGGCGGAACAGCGAAATGAGATAAGGCTGCACGCTGGGGCGGAACAGTACCTGCAAGGCTTGGGGGACTTCCGGCTGCTCGCGACCGGCTTCCAGTTCCCCAATGAGGTATTGCGCGTTGGCCAACAGCGGCGGTGGCAGACGTCCCTGCAATTGTTGGCGCAGAAGACTTCCGATCGGGCGGCCGGCACCGGCCACGCTGATTACCGCGGCGGGCTCGATGAAGGGTGCCGCCAGGCTGGCGACGAGCGCCCCTTCGCTGTGCCCCATGAGTATCAGTGCCGAAAATCGCGGGTCATCCTGTAACCGTCGACTCCAGCCTTGCGCATCGGCGACGTAGTTGTCGAGGGTCAGGTTCTGTTCGTCCGGCGCCGCTGCCTGGCTTTGTCCAACGCCTCGCTTGTCGTAGCGCAGGCTGGCGATCCCGCGAGAGGCCAATGCCTGTGCCAGGCGTTTGAGCGCGTCGTTATGCATCATGGGCTGGTTGCCGTTGCGATCCGTCGGCCCTGAACCAGCAATCAGCAGGGCCACGGGAACAGGCCGCTCGTGGCGGGGCAAGAGCAGGGTGCCTTGCAGTACGCCGTCGGGGAGTTCCAGCGTCATGGGTTCGTTGAGCAACGTCAGCGGCTCCGAGCGGGCAAGCATCGGTGCGACGGCCAACAGGGCAAGGATCAAAAAGCGCATGGGTTTGCTTCGATGTCCGGGGAGCGGTTGGACGCCATTCTATTCACCGGGTTCATCCCCCGCGCGCCACCCGCTGAGCCAGACGGTAAAACGACCCACAGCTCGGGTATACTTCGTCCCCCTGTTTTGGTCGATCGCGGAGCGCCCTGCATGTCCGGCAACACATTCGGCAAGCTGTTCACCGTCACCACCGCTGGTGAAAGCCATGGCCCGGCCCTGGTCGCCATCGTCGATGGCTGCCCGCCCGGCCTCGAACTGTCCGTCGCAGACCTGCAGCGTGACCTGGATCGGCGCAAGCCCGGCACCAGTCGCCACACCACCCAGCGCCAGGAGCCAGACGAGGTCGAAATCCTCTCCGGTGTCTTCGAGGGGCGCACGACCGGCTGCCCGATCGGCCTGCTGATTCGCAACACCGACCAGAAGTCGAAGGATTATTCCGCGATCAAGGACCTGTTTCGCCCGGCGCATGCGGACTACACCTACCATCACAAATACGGCGTGCGGGATTACCGTGGCGGTGGCCGCAGCTCGGCGCGGGAAACCGCCATGCGCGTCGCAGCGGGCGCCATTGCAAAGAAATACCTGGCTACTCTGGGCGTTCGGGTGCGCGGCTACATGAGCCAGTTGGGTCCGATCGAGATCGGCTTTCAGAGCTGGGATGGCGTCGAGCAGAATGCCTTCTTCTGTCCAGACCCGGCCAAGGTGCCGGAGCTTGAGGCCTACATGGATCAACTGCGCCGCGACCAGGATTCGGTCGGCGCCAAGATCACCGTGATCGCCGAAGGCGTTCCGCCCGGACTTGGCGAGCCGATCTTCGATCGGCTTGACGCCGACCTTGCGCATGCGCTGATGAGCATCAACGCGGTCAAGGGCGTGGAGATCGGCGCCGGGTTCGCCAGCGTTGCCCAGCGTGGCACCGAGCATCGCGACGAACTCACGTCTGAAGGCTTTCTTTCGAATAACGCCGGCGGTGTGCTCGGTGGTATCTCGTCCGGCCAGCCGATCGTGGCGCATCTGGCACTCAAGCCGACCTCGAGCATCACCACGCCAGGCCGCTCGATCGATGTCGAGGGCAGGGAGGTCGAGGTCGTCACCAAGGGCCGGCATGATCCGTGTGTCGGCATTCGCGCCACGCCGATCGCGGAAGCCATGATGGCAATCGTGCTGCTGGATCACCTGCTTCGTCACCGTGGGCAAAACGCCGACGTGCTAGTCGGCACCCCCGTGCTGGGCCAACTCTGAGCCCGGGCCGAGGCTGGGGCTTGACGCGGCAACCCGGATCACCGCGGCTTCGCTCGACTACCAGGCCCTCCGTATCGTCCACCGCAATGGCAAGCATCCCGTATTGGCGCCTGTCCGGCTTTTACCTGTTCTACTTCGCCGTGTTGGGCGCGGTCGCTCCGTTCCTGGGCCTCTATTTCGATCACCTGGGCTTTTCCGCCGAGCGCATCGGTGAACTGGTAGCGATCCCGATGCTGATGCGTTGCCTGGCCCCCAATCTCTGGGGCTGGCTCGGCGATGTGACCGGTCGGCGTCTGGCGATCGTACGCATTGGAGCGCTCTGTACGCTGTTGTCGTTCAGCCTGATTCTGTTCGACAAGCGCTACGCCTGGCTTGCGCTGGTGATGGCACTGCACGCCTTCTTCTGGCATGCCGTGCTGCCGCAATTCGAGGTAATCACGCTGGCCCACCTGCGGCACCAGGCCGCTCGCTACAGCCAGGTACGTTTGTGGGGCAGCATCGGTTTCATCCTTGCGGTCGTTGGCCTGGGTGGCCTGTTCGAGCGCTTCGGCCTGGATCTCTATCCGGCAGCGCTGATGGCGATCATGGCCGGGATACTGGTCGCCAGCGCCTGGGTACCGGATGCGGTGCCGGAACAACGCCCGGAGCCGATCGGGCAAGGCGGTTTCATTCGCCAACTGTGTCGCCCAGGTGTGCTGGCATTCTTCGCCTGCGTCGGACTGATGCAGGTCAGCCACAGCCCTTACTACACCTTCCTCAGCCTGCATCTGGAGGCCCTTGGTTATGGGCGAGGGCTCATCGGGCTGCTCTGGGCCCTTGGTGTGGTGGCTGAAATCCTGTTGTTCCTGGTAATGGCACCGTTGCTTGCGCGTTTCTCGCTGCGCCAGGTCCTGCTGGCCAGCTTCATCATCGCGGCGGTTCGATGGCTGATGCTTGGCACACTGGCTGACCATCTGTCGGTCCTGTTGGTCGCGCAGCTGATGCATGCCGCGACCTTCGGCAGCTTTCATGCGGCGGCGATCCACTTCGTGCAACGCAGCTTCGGCCATCGCCAACAGGGCCAGGGGCAGGCGCTCTATGCAACCGTTGCCGGCATCGGCGGCGCTCTGGGCGCGCTTTACTCGGGCTACAGCTGGGCCAGCCTGGGCCCGCTCTGGACCTTTGCGATCGCCAGTCTGGCAGCCACGGCAGCAGCCGTTATCATTGCCATCCCAACGCAGGAGAATCGGGTATGACAGCCACTCGCGAACGCCTCTCTCAGGCCATCATCGAGGCGGGGCGCTTTCTGTATGGTCGCGGCTGGTCGCCGGCGACGAGCAGCAACTATTCGGCGCGCCTGACCAGCGCCGAGGTGCTGTTGACCGTTTCGGGCAAGCACAAGGGGCAGTTGGGGAGCGACGACCTGCTCGCCGTGGATATGGACGGTGCGAGCCTGGAACCGGGCAAAAAACCATCGGCCGAGACGTTGCTGCACACCCAGCTTTACCGTTGGAAGCCGGACATCGGTGCGGTGCTGCACACGCATTCGGTCAATGCCACCGTGCTGTCACGGCTCAGCCCCGGCGATTCGCTGGTGTTTGCCGATTACGAGTTGCAAAAGGCCTTCCAGGGCGTGTCGACCCATGAATCCCAGGTTCTGGTGCCCGTGTTCGATAATGATCAGGACATCGAACGGCTGGCCAGTCGGGTGCAGCCCTGGCTGGACGCGCATCCGGACTGCGTCGGCTACCTGATTCGCGGGCACGGCCTCTACACCTGGGGCACCGAGATGACCGATGCGCTTCGGCAGGTCGAGGCGTTCGAGTTTCTCTTCGAGTGCGAACTCAAGATGCGCGAGCTGCAGCGCAGCTGAGTCTAACCACGCGCGGCCGCCGCGCGTTTCGATGAATCATGAGCAAGCCCGGGCGAGACCGGGCCGGAGACCAACCGGATGAGCGTACTCAGCGTCTATCAGGACACCATGCCCGAGCAGCCCCTCAAGGTGCTCACCCATGTGGAGGACATTGCCGCCACGCTGGCCGAGGTCGGTGTGCGGCTCGAACGCTGGGAGGCCAGTCAGCCCATTGGCGCAGGGGCGAGCCCCGACGAGGTGATCGCGGCCTACCGTCCGCAGATCGACCGGCTGATGGCCGAGCGCGGGTATGTCACGGTCGACGTCATCAGCCTCGACAGCAGCCACCCGCAGAAGGCCGAGCTGCGCGCCAAGTTTCTCGAGGAGCATCGCCATGCCGAAGATGAGGTGCGCTTCTTCGTCGCCGGGCGTGGGCTCTTCACGTTGCATATCGAGGACAAGGTCTACGCCGTGTTGTGCGAGAAGAATGATCTGATCTCGGTCCCAGCCGGTACCCGTCACTGGTTTGACATGGGCGAAAACCCACATTTCGTCGCCATCCGCCTGTTCAATAATCCCGAGGGCTGGGTGGCACAGTTCACGGGCGAAGACATCGCGGGTCGCTTCCCGCGCCTGGAGGATTGACGGTGCCGATCAAAGCCATCCTCACCGATATCGAGGGGACGACGAGCGCAGTCAGTTTCGTCTTCGACGTGCTGTTCCCCTACGCGCGGGAACATCTGCCCGCGTTCATTCGCGCGCAGGCTGATAAGCCGGCCGTGGCGGCCCAGCTGGAAGCCGTGCGCCAGGAAAGCGGCGAAACGGATGCGGATGTCGACCGCGTCGTGCAGATCCTGCTTGACTGGATCGCCATCGATCGCAAGGCAACCTCGCTCAAGGCGTTGCAAGGCATGGTCTGGGCCGAGGGATACCGGGCGGGCGAACTGAAGGGCCACGTCTATCCCGACGCCGTCCAGGCGTTGCGTCAATGGCATGCCGAGGGCTATCGGCTTTACGTGTATTCCTCCGGCTCGGTCCAGGCGCAGAAGCTGATTTTTGGCTGCGCCGAGGTCGGTGACCTCACGCCGCTGTTCTCCGGCTATTTCGATACCGGTTCCGGGCATAAGCGCGAGACGGCGTCTTACGCGCGGATTGCCGAGTCGATCGGCCTACCGGCGGCGCAGGTTCTTTTCCTGTCTGATGTAGTCGAGGAGCTGGATGCCGCTCGTGCGGCCGGGATGCAGACCTGCGGCCTGGCGCGCAATGGCGGTGAGTTACCGGGCCATAAGACGGTGGCCAGTTTTAGCGCCATCGATCCGAGCGCTGACTGAGCCGTCGGCAAACTGAACCCTCAAACCGCGCTGGCATCCTAATGATGAACCCTTTCCTATTTGGAGCTTCATCATGACCGATGCCTTCGGCGGTATTTTTGGCCTGCTGATCCTGGCCTTGGACATCTGGGCCATCGTCAGCATCCTGCGCAGCGACAGCACGACGGGCAAGAAAGCGCTTTGGGTCCTGTTGATCGTGATCCTTCCGGTTCTTGGCCTGATCATCTGGGGCATCATGGGCCCGCGCGGCAATCGGCCCGATGCACGTAGCGAAATTCGACGTTGAACCATGGAGGCTGCGAGCGGCGTGCTCGCCGTTTTGGTCGCTGTGCTCGACGTGATCGCTATCGCGCAGGTCTGGCGTAGTGGCATCGAGCGGGGACGCAAGCTGATCTGGAGCCTGGTGATCGGCCTGTTGCCGGTGGTGGGCTTGATCATGTGGTTCGTCGCAGCCAGAACGCGGGGTAGGGCGCAGCTGTGATCAGAAGGTGGCTGGTCGGTTGCTTGTCGGTCTGCGCGCTGTGCATGTCCATGGGGGCCGCGCAGGCTGAGCAGGCAGACGCCTGGGAGGCATTGCGCACGGGCCGCGCGGTACTGTTGTTGCGCCATGCCACCGCTCCGGGACTGGGCGACCCGCCAGGCTTCGTCCTGGAAGATTGCGCTACCCAGCGCAATCTTAACGAGGCTGGTCGGGCGGAGGCGCGGCGCTGGGGCGAGTTGTTGCGTGATCAGGGCATCGATTCGCCGCGTCTGTTAAGCAGCCGATGGTGCCGCGCGCTTGAAACGGCTCGCGAGATGGGCATCGGGGATGTCGAACCATTACCCCTGCTGGATTCCTTTTTCGCCCGCTCCGGCCAGGCGGACGAACAGACCCGCGGCCTTAAGGCCTTTCTCAACGACCTGCCGGGTGGTCGGCCGGTGATCATGGTGAGCCACCAGGTGAACATTACCGCGTTGACCGATGTGTTTCCCCGCTCCGGTGAAGGGGTCGTCCTGGCACTGCCGGTCAGCGAGCCGGTGCGCCTGTTGGGACGAATCCTTCCTCCTTGATCCGGGCACGGCGCGGCTCCGCACTTGCGTAAGCGTGCCACAGGTGCATCGCCGCATAGGCACGCCAGGGGCGCCAGGCCTCGGCCCGTGCAGTGAGCGCCTTGGCGCTGATACCCGCATCGCCCCAGACCGGTGCTCTTAACAGCCCAAGGTCGCCGGCGGGAAAGGCGTCGGGCGCGGCGAATCCGCGAAGCGCGATGTATTCGGCGGTCCACGGCCCGACACCGGGCAACTGGCACAGCCGCTCGACCAGCTCTTCCACGCTCTGGTTAAGCGTGAGTACCAATGACCCATCGGACACGGCGCCTGCCAGGTGTTGCAGCGCCGCAACGCGCTTGCCTGGCATGTCGATAGCCTCGAGGCTGGCGTTTGCGATCGCTTGTGCGGTGGGGAACAGCCAGCGCAGCTCAGGCGCCTCGGGTGGCGGTGTGATGGGTTGCCCGAGCCGCTCGATCAGGCGTCGGGTGATGGTCACGGCGGCTTTCACCGATACCTGCTGGCCGACAATGGCACGTACCGCCACTTCGAAGGGATCGAAGGCACTGGGCAGGCGTAGCCCAGGCGTCGCGACGACCAGTGGTCCAAGCTGCGGATCGTTCGCGAAATGTCGGGCAAGCGTTGCCGGGTCGGTGTCCAGATCGAAAACCCGGCGTACCAGCGCCGTCAGAGTGGTCATCTGATCACACAAGCTTTCGCTGACGCTCAGCTCGAGGTACGTGCGCGCCGGTCGCACGCTCAGCCAGCCGGAGCGGCCATGGACGGAAAGGGTGCGCGCATAGCGCTCCTCCGTCAGCGTCTCGACCCCGGGCATCAGGCGAAGGCTGAAGTACTGGTGGAACTGCGCCCAGCGCCAGGGGGGTGTGAAGGGTAGCTGTCTGACCGTGTGCATGAACGGACCATAACTCCGATCAATGGGCCTGTCTTCACCGAGTAAGCTTTCAAAAGCTCGATGGTTTCACCTGTCATATGACCAAAGTAGAATGCGCGTCTTTGCCAAAGGGTGATCGGCGCGGGCGCGTCGTGCCCTCGTGCGCCATCCATCAGGGAGACACCCATGAGCGATTACCAGGAAACTCTCTACGAGGGATACGGACAGCGCTTCACCATCGACAGGATGCTCCATGAGGTGCGCACCGAGCACCAGCATCTGGTTATCTTCGAAAATGCCCGAATGGGCCGCGTGATGGCGCTTGATGGCGTGATCCAGACCACCGAGGCGGATGAGTTCATTTATCACGAGATGCTGACGCACGTGCCGATCCTGGCGCATGGTCTGGCCCGGCGGGTCCTTATCATTGGTGGCGGCGACGGCGGCATGCTGCGCGAAGTGGCCAAGCATCGGGACGTCGAGAGCATCACCATGGTGGAAATCGACGGCACTGTCGTCGATATGTGCAAGGAGTTCCTGCCCGAGCACTCGAAGGGCGCGTTCGAAGACCCACGGCTGAACCTGGTCATCGACGACGGCATGCGTTTCGTGGCGACTACGGACGAGAAGTTCGACGTCATCATTTCCGATTCGACCGACCCGATCGGCCCCGGCGAAGTCCTGTTTTCCGAGAATTTCTATCAGGCTTGCCGCCGCTGCCTGAACGAGGGTGGAATCCTGGTGACACAGAACGGTACGCCATTCATGCAGCTGTCCGAAGTGCAGACCACGGCGCGGCGCATGAATGGCCTGTTCCCCGATTGGCATTTCTACCAAGCTGCCGTCCCCACCTATATCGGTGGGGCGATGACCTTCGCTTGGGGCGCCTGCGATGGCGCCAGCCGCAAACTGTCGCTCGAAACCTTGAGCCAGCGCTTCGCAGGCGCGGGAATCGTTACCCGCTATTACAACCCTTCGATTCATCAGGGCGCCTTTGCGCTGCCGCAGTATGTGCTGCAGGCGATCGGCAAACCCGCCAACGACTGACTCATAAGCCGATCGCGGCGACGCGGCTTGGACGGCCCACCCGGCAACGGTGCGGGCCGTCTTGCTTTGTGGGCTGCGCGCCGCGTAGTCACGCCGCCGGCCGTGCCGGTGGAACTGCCATAGGCGAGCGGGCTCTATCTTGAGTGAGGCACTCGGATTCCCCAGGTTCGACTTCGTCATTCAAGACGGGCTGGTATAGCGGCCTCGCATGCTGCTAGCTTTAGTTCAGCGCGCAACAATGCCGCGTCGCTCAGAGAGGTCGTCACTTCCCGTAGAGTCTGCCCGCCTACCCTCGGGTTTTTTCCAGGGTCGATACCATCCAGGCTGAGAGGAGGTTGTTTTATGAGTACCACCTTCCATGAGGATGTCAGCAGCAACGTTCTGATGCGTATGAAGGAGGGCGGATTCGATTTCGCCCGTGTCCATCCCATCGAGTTCTATGCCGTCTTTCCTGACAAGGAGCAGGCCCTGTCGGCGGCCAGCAATTTTCGCGGTGAAAGCGTCAATACTCAGGTTTCGCCGCGCGACGATGGAGCCTGGGATCTGCAGGTCAGCAAGGTCATGTACGCCACCTTCGATGGTATCGGGGCGTTCGAGCAGGATCTTGAAGACCTCGTCGAACCCCTCGGGGGCGTCGTCGATGGCTGGGGCGTGACGCAAGAGCTCAGCGGCTGTCACGCCTGATATCCGTTCCTCAGCCCATTGCCAAACCGTTCTGCAGCGCCTGGTCCCAAGGAGGGACCGGGCCGAAGCGGTTTTTCAGAAATTCGAGCAGCAGCCGTCGCCGCGAATCCGCTTCCCGAGTCAGGCGCAGGGCATAGATGCCACTCGCCTCGGGCGCGGGGAGACCCTCCTCACAGAACAGCGGTAGCAGGTCGCCACGCAGCAGATGATCGCTGATCAGCCAGGTCGGCAGATGCGCGACACCCAGCCCGGCCAGTGCACCGCTGAGCAGCGCTTCGGCATTGTTGGCGATCATGCGCAACCGTCGCGGGCGCAGATGCTGGCGCTTGCCGTTATGTTCGAAGCGCCAGGCGTGCGGCGGGGCGAGCCCGTCCCAATCGAGCCCTTCATGGTCCGGTAATTCTGCGACTGAACGCGGCACGCCGCGGCGCTCCAGATAGGCTGGGCTGGCGCAGACGACCCGTACCATCGGCGCGAGTGGCGTCGCAACCAGTCGGGTGTCGGCCAACGGTCCGATGCGCAGGATGAGGTCGACCTCGCCGAGATGCTCACCTTGCAGATCGACGAAGCTGTCGATCAGGCGAAGCTGGATATCGACGCCAGGGTAGGCCTGGAGAAATTCGGCCAGCGCCGGCGCCAGATGCCGGCGTCCGAACGGCGCAGGCGCGTCGATACGAATACGGCCTTGCGGAGCGGTCTGCAATGACGTCATCTCGGCGCGTGCCAACTGCATTTCCTGGACGATTCGACGCGCCCGCTCGGCAAAGGCCTGACCGGCGCTGGTCGGCTTGACCGAATGAGTGCTGCGGCTGACCAGCTGGCAATGCAGCGAGGCTTCCAGTGCATCGATACGGCGAGCCACGGCGGAAGGCGTGAGCCCATATAGGCGGGCTGCCGCCGAAAAACTGCCGGTTTCGAGGACGTCCAGATACAGTCGAAACTGCTGGGTCAGGCTGTCCGCTTGCATGCTATCGCTCCGCTTTGCTGATAACGCAAAGCCATTGTGCGTGGCTGTGCGTTTCGCCGCTAGCGCTGCGTCGGTAGCATCGCGTTTTTGCCTGGAAGTGTAACGATGGATTTCGCCTCGATCCTGTTGAACGTCATGCTCGGTCTCGCACTCGGGACATTGGGGGGGCTGTTCGGCATCGGCGGCGGGCTGATCGCGATTCCGGTCGTAGGGGTCTTGTTCGGGCTGGATCAGCAGGTGGCTCAGGGCACCGCCCTGGTCATGGTGGTGCCGAATGTGCTGCTGGCGATCTGGCGGTATCACCAGCGCAACCGGATCAACCTGCATCACGCGCTTGCCTTGGGCGTTACCAGTTTTTGCTTTGCCATTGGCGGCGCGGCGGTGGCCGTCTCGCTGGATGCCGGGCGGATGCGCATTGCCTTTGTGGGGTTTCTTCTGGCATTGGCCGCTTACACCCTGCTGCGCGCGTTTCTACAGCCTCAGCCGGGGGGAACAGAACTGCGCTATCCCTGGCCCTGGTTGAGTGCGCTCGGAGCGGGCGCCGGGGCGCTGGGTGGTCTGTTCGGTGTGGGCGGTGCCGTGCTCGCGACGCCTGTACTGACCACCATTTTCGGTACCTCGCAAGTGGTGGCGCAGGGCTTGTCCTTGTCGCTCGCGGCACCCAGCACGGCGGTGACGTTGGCGACCTATGCCAGCCATGGACAGGTGAATTGGGGATTGGGACTGCCGCTTGCGGTCGGCGGACTCCTCAGCATCAGCCTTGGGGTGAAACTGGCCCATTCGCTGCCGGAGCGATTGTTGCGCATGCTGTTCAGTGGCTTCCTCGTGCTCAGCGCGATTCTGCTCGCGTTGGAAGTCTAGCCAATTCGTCGTTCCTGTTCGCGAATGGCACGTCGCGCGCTGCGGACGAGACGGACGGTCAGAAGCAGCGCAGCGCAGCTAAGCCCGGCGATCAGACCCTGCCAGAGCCCGGCCGGTCCGCTCGCCTCACCGATCCGGTCGGTCAGGCCAAGCAGATAGCCCACCGGCAAGCCGATGCCCCAATAGGCGAAAAGCGTGAAAACCATGGTCATTCGCGTGTCCTGATAGCCACGTAACGCGCCTGCGGCCGTTACTTGGACGACATCCGAGAACTGGAACAGCGCGGCATAGAGGAACAGGCTCGCGGCCACCGCGATCACTGCGGGATCGGTCGTGTAGATGCGAGCGATCTGTTCGCTGAACAGCAGCATGCTCCCCGCCGAGAAGCAGGCGTAAACCAGGCTGGACGCAATCCCTACGCCCGCCACGAAGCGCGCATCGCGCGGCTTGTCACGGCCGAGTGCCTGCCCGATACGCACGGTGATCGCCATGCCCAGCGACAGCGGAATCATGAAGATCAGCGAGGTGAAGTTGAGTGCGATCTGGTGCCCTGCGACGACGGTGGCACCCAGGGCGCCGATCAGAAGCGCGATCACCGAGAAGATGCTGGCCTCGGCGAACACCGCGACGCCGATCGGCACGCCCACCGACAGAAGGTGCTGGAGCATCGGCCAGTGCGGCGCGTCGAATCGGGCGAAGAGCTCGCTCGGTCGGTAGTAGGGCGCGCGGCGGACCCAGAAAAGCATGGCGAACAGCATGAACGCCATGACCACGGCGGTCGCCCAGCCGCAGCCGACACCTCCCATGGCCGGCAGGCCGAGTTTCCCGTAGATGAAGATGTAGTTGAGCGGCACATTGAGCATGAGGGCGAGAAGGCCGATGACCATGCTGGGACGGGTGTGGCCCAAACCATCGCTGTAGCAGCGCAGCACCTGGTACAGCGCAACGGCGGGAAAGCCGCAGGCCACGGCACGCAGATACGCCATGGTCGGCTCGATCAGCGCCGGTTCGACTTTCATCAGGTGGAGCACTGGCTCGGCGTTCCACATCAACGCGGCGAACAGCACGCCGATACCGAACCCCATCCACAGCGCCTGGCGAACCAAAAGGCCGATTTCCGGCTGTTCGCCCTTGCCGAAGCGCTGCGCGACGTTGGGGGTTGTCACCAGGATGACACCTGTGACCAGCAGGAAGACCGGTACCCAGATGGAGTTGCCGAGTGCGACTGCCGCCAGGTCATGCGGGCTGACACGCCCGGCCATCAGCGTATCGACGAAGCCCATGGCGGTATTGGCCAGTTGCGCGATCATCATGGGCAGGGCGAGGGCGAACAGGGTGCGCAGTTCTAGGCGAACCCGTCTGAGTCTTGACTCAGTTGGCATGCAGGACGATCCGATTGTATACAGGAGGCGCGCTAGTCTACGCCGCCACTCCGAGCTTCGGAAGGCAGCGCCAAGCGCTGCACCGGTCTAGAATGGCGCGATTACCGATGGAGCCGATCGATGCGAATCCTTGCTGACGAAAATATCCCTCTGGTCGACGCCTTCTTCGGCGAGCTCGGTGAGATCCGGCGCATGGCGGGCCGCAGCATCAACCGAGCTGCGGTGGCACAGGCCGACATCCTTCTGGTTCGCTCTGTGACCCGCGTCGATCGCGAGCTGCTGGAGGGCAGTCCGGTGCATTTCGTTGGCACCTGTACCATCGGGACCGATCATCTGGATCTGGACTACCTCGACCAGGCGGGAATTGCCTGGTCGAGCGCACCGGGCTGCAATGCGCGAGGGGTCGTCGATTACGTGCTGGGTAGCCTGCTTGCGCTGGCCGAAGGTGAGGGCGTCTCGCTTGCCGATAGGCGTTATGGCGTGGTCGGGGCAGGTGAGGTCGGTGGTCGGCTGGTGGAGGTGCTGAGAGGCTTGGGCTGGGACGTGCGGGTCTGCGACCCGCCCCGGCAAGCTCGCGAAGTGGGTGAGTTCGTCGAGTTGCAGGACATCATCGCCGAATGCGACGTGATCAGCCTGCACACCCCCCTGACGCTGCACGGTGAACACTCGACCTTCCACCTGTTCGACGAGGCGCGCTTGCAACGGTTGCGCCCGGGAGCCTGGCTGATCAATGCCAGCCGTGGCGCCGTGGTGGACAACGCGGCACTGCGTCGAGAGCTGGCGAGCCGCGCGGACATCCAGGCTGTGCTCGATGTCTGGGAGGGCGAGCCGCAGGTCGATGTCGCCTTGGCTGAGCTGTGCTGGATCGCGACGCCGCATGTCGCCGGCTACAGCCTGGACGGCAAGCTCCGGGGCACGGCGCAGGTCTACCAGGCGTTTTGTGCCGCCCAGGGCAGTAAGCCAACGGTCGAGCTGGCCTCGCTCATGCCGGATGCCCCCCTGCAGGGGCTGTGGTTCGACAAGAGCGCCGGCACCGAACAGCTGCTGGCAACATTATGTCGCGCGGTATATGACCCGCGCAGCGACGATGCCGCCTTTCGACGCAGTCTGGCGGGCGATGAAGCCGAAAGACGGGCCGGTTTCGATTATCTGCGCAAGCAATACCCGCCGCGTCGGGAGATCGATGGGCTGCAGGTCGCACTCAATGGTGACAACCCGGCACTCGAGCGCGTGATCGGCGCGCTCGGCGCCACCTTGCTCAAGCGATGAACGGGGCGCCGGACTGACAGGCCGGATGCATTTTCCGGGCTGCTCCGCTAGCATTACCCGTCCTCTGCTTTAGCCGCGATGGTGTTATGAGTTATCAGGTCCTCGCCCGAAAATGGCGTCCACGCTCGTTCCGCGAAATGGTCGGCCAGACGCATGTGCTCAAGGCCCTGATCAACGCCTTGGACAGCCAGCGCCTGCACCATGCCTACCTGTTCACCGGTACGCGCGGCGTGGGCAAGACCACCATCGCACGCATCATCGCCAAGTGCCTGAACTGCGAGACCGGAGTCAGCTCGACGCCCTGCGGGCAATGCTCGGTGTGCCGCGAAATCGACGAGGGCCGCTTCGTCGACCTGATCGAGGTCGATGCCGCGAGTCGCACCAAGGTTGAAGATACCCGCGAGCTGCTGGACAACGTCCAGTACTCGCCCACGCGTGGCCGCTTCAAGGTCTATCTGATCGACGAAGTGCACATGCTTTCGTCTCACTCGTTCAACGCACTGCTGAAGACGCTGGAGGAGCCGCCACCGCACGTCAAATTCCTCCTGGCGACAACCGACCCGCAGAAACTGCCTGTGACGATCCTGTCGCGCTGCCTGCAGTTCTCACTGAAGAACATGCCCCCCGAACGAGTGGTCGAGCATCTGCAACATGTGCTGGGTGCTGAACAGGTACCCTTCGAAGAGGATGCGCTCTGGTTGCTCGGGCGTGCCGCTGACGGCTCGATGCGCGATGCGATGAGCCTGACCGACCAGGCGATCGCCTTCGGCGAGGGAAAGGTATTGGCTGCGGATGTACGCAGCATGCTGGGCACGCTCGATCACGGCCAGGTATACGGGGTTCTGCAGGCCTTGCTGGAAGGTGACGCACGGGAGTTGCTCGAGGCAGTCCGGCACCTGGCCGAGCAAGGGCCCGACTGGGGCGGTGTGCTGGCCGAGATGCTCAACGTGCTACACCGCGTGGCGGTTGCCCAGGCGCTGCCCGAAGCCGTCGATAACGGGCAGGGCGATCGCGAGCGGGTACTGGCACTTGCTCAGGCGCTACCCGCCGAAGACGTGCAGTTCTATTACCAGATGGGGCTCATCGGGCGGCGCGACCTGCCCCTGGCGCCCGACCCTCGCAGTGGCTTCGAGATGGTGCTGCTGCGCATGCTTGCTTTCCGGCCCGCCGATGCCGAGGGTGCGCCTCGAACATCGCTAAAGAACCTGGGGGTCAGCCCGGCCACGGCTGATCCCGGCCCAGCACCGGTGGCCGTCAAGCCGATACCAGCACCCAAGCCCGCCGCCGAACCTGTCGCAGCCGCGCAGCCCACGCCTGCCGGGCCAGCAAGCGCGCCACCGGCTGCTGCGCCTGCCGCCGAATCAAACCCGCTCAGCGAGGCCGTGCCCGAGCAATCAGACGTTCAGATAACGGCGCCGGCCGAGTCGTCGCCGCCAAAGGTTGACGTGCCCTGGGACGAGCCTCCGCCCACGCCGCCTGTCGCCGTCGAGCATGATGCCGTCATCGCGACCATTTCGCAGCCTGCCGAGCACCACGCCACGGTGATCGAGGTCAGCGAGCCGGATGACGACGAGCCGCCCCTCACCGACGAGGACTACTTCGAAGTCGAGACCCAGGCCGAAGCGTTCCTGGAGAGTCTCGACGACCTGCCGGAGGAACGGCCCGTCGCCGAACCCGCGCCGGCGGTGCAGCCCGCGACGGGGCTGGCGGCACAGTGGTTGGATCTGTATCTGAAGCTCGGTCTGACCGGCCTCACCGGCAGTATCGCGGCGAACTGCACGTTGATATTGGTCGAAGGCGACCGCTGGCTGATGCACCTCGATCCGGCCCAGAGTGCACTGTTCAACGCGACGCAACATCGACGCCTCAACGAGGCGCTTAACGAATTCCATGGCCGCAAGCTGCACCTGGATATCGAACTGCAGACGCCGGAACAGGAAACCCCCGCACAAGCCGCGGCGCGACGCCGTAATGAGCGACAGCGGGAGGCCGAGCGGTCCATTCAGAGCGACCCGCTGGTCCAACAGTTGATGCAGCAGTTCGCGGCGGTCATTCGTGACGGCACCATTGAGCCCATAGAGCAACCCGTACCCTGACAAGAGGTAGAACCCATGATCAAAGGTGGCATGGCTGGCCTGATGAAGCAGGCGCAGCAAATGCAAGAAAAGATGCAGAAGATGCAGGAAGAGCTGGCGAATGCCGAGGTTACCGGGCAATCCGGTGCAGGGCTGGTCAGCGTGGTCATGAACGGGCGCCATGATGTCAAGCGCGTCAGTCTCGATGACAGTCTGATGCAGGAGGACAAGGAGATTCTCGAAGATCTGGTCGCGGCTGCGGTGAACGATGCGGTACGCAAGATCGAGCAGAACAGCAAAGAGAAGATGGCCGGGATGACCGAAGGCATGCAGCTGCCGCCGGGCTTCAAGATGCCGTTCTAAAACAGCCCCAAGGGGGGAGCGGGAAGCCGGAACGGAGATGTGCCGAGTGTTCGCACATGGCCGGTATGCTGACCAGCTTCCAGCTTCCAGCTTCCAGCTTCCAGCTTCCAGCGTTGAGACCTACATGAGCTTCAGCCCCCTGATTCGTCAACTCATCGATGCCTTGCGCATTCTTCCCGGGGTTGGCCAGAAGACTGCCCAGCGCATGGCCCTGCAGATGCTCGAGCGAGATCGCAGCGGCGGGCTGCGCCTGGCCCAGGCGCTGACCCAGGCAATGGAACGTGTTGGCTATTGTCGTCAGTGCCGCACGCTGAGCGAAGATGACATTTGCTCGCAGTGTGCCGACCCGCGGCGGGACGACTCGTTGCTGTGCATCGTACAGAGCCCTGTCGACGTATTTGCCGTCGAGCAAACCGGTTTTCGTGGGCGCTATTTCGTGCTCAAAGGTCATCTGTCGCCGCTCGATGGCCTCGGGCCTGAGGCCATCGGCATTCCTGAACTGCTGGTCCGTGTCAGCGACGGTAATTTCAGCGAGGCAATCCTGGCGACGAACCCTACCGTAGAGGGCGAGGCGACGGCCCATTACATCGCTCAGTTGCTGATTCCCAAAGGGCTCAGGCTCACTCGCATTGCGCATGGCGTGCCGCTTGGCGGCGAGCTGGACCTCGTGGACGGCGGCACGCTGGCTCACGCCTTCGCAGGCCGAAAGACCATCACCCTGTGACGCGACTCGGTTCTTGATCGTGCTTATCTCATAACCAAGAGTTAGCGGCATATGGCTATCTGATAGTGCCGCTCGACCTCGGCTTGATGTAAAGTTCTAAGCCATTAACAGCTAATAACTAAATCGAACATATGGCTTCGTTTTGGTTATAAGGCTTCCCGTCGCTGCGTGTCGTGAGGTTGAGATGAAAGCAAGGCATTGGCTGGTTCCCGCTCTGTTGTTGGTCAGCGCATTCGCGCAGGCCGAAGAAAAGTTCAAGGTTGGCTACATCCGCGTGATGGACGACGCTCAAGCCATGGTCGCTCACGAGGCGGAGCTGTATAAAAAGCATGGGCTGGATGTCGAGCTGGTGGAATTCAGCTCCGGCACCGACTTGATCAAGGCGATCGTGGGCGGGCAGCTGGACACGGGCGTGCTGGGCTTCACCAACGCGGTCGCCTGGGCCTCGAAGGGGGCGGACCTCAAGGTGGTGGGTGGCGCGCAGCAGGGCTATCACTCCATCGTGGCACGCGAAGGCACCGGGATCGAGGACGTGGCTGACCTCAAGGGCCATATCCTTGCGTCACAGAAGGAAGGCAGCACTGCCGACGCTGTCTTGCGCGGCGTGACCTTCAAGTCGGCCGGTCTGAAGCCGAGCGACGTCAACATCATGGGTACCAGCCCGGCGGTAGCGGTTCAGTCGCTGGTGTCCGGCCGAGCCGATGCAGCCTTCCTGTTCGAGCCCTATGACCGCATTGCTCAACTGGTCGCGCCCGTCAAGCAGGTCTACGAGATTGGTGAAGTCTGGCCGTTCCCCTGCATGGTCGTGATCACCTCTGGCGAGACGCTGGAGAAGCGCAAGGAGGCCGTGTGGAAGTCGCTCGACGCCCAGCGCGAAGCGATCGCCATGCTGGAAAACCAGCCGGCCGAAGCGGCCAAGCTGATCGCCGATTACTTCATTGCCGAGCCGACGCTCAAGACGCTCAATCGTGGTGACCTGCCACGCGAGACCGTTATCGAAGAGGCAATTGCCACCCAGACTTTCAGCGCCAAGCTCGGCGAGGAGGATCTGGCGCGGATTCAGGAACTTGCCGACATCCTGCAGGAGCTGGGCTCGCTGAAAACGCGTGATGGCAAGCCTTTCGACACCAGCGCCATTCTCGACCTGTCCTGGCAGCAGGCTCGCGAACTCTGACAGCGACATTTCAGCGCTATCACATTGCCCGGCCTCGTGCCGGGCATTGTCATTGAGCCCCACGAGAGGGGCAGTCATCGAGGTGGCAGTAAAGGCATGCAGCTCAGGTTCGAGAACGTAGACAAGCAATTCGGGCAATTGGAAGTCATCAAGGGTTTCAGTGGCGAGTTTGCCCAGGGTGAGTTGGTCGCCTTGGTGGGGCCCTCCGGCTGTGGCAAGTCCACCTTGCTGCATCTGGTTGCCGGCCTGGAGAACCCGACCGCTGGGCAGGTGCTGGCCGACGGCAAGCGGGTTCCGGGCCCGAACCCCAGTCGTACCCTGGTGTTCCAGGAGCACGCGCTGTACCCCTGGCTCAGCCTGGAGGCCAACGTGGCCATGGCACTGGAGCTCCAAGGGGTGTCCAAGGCAAGCGCATTCGAACAGGCCCGGGCCTGGCTGGCACGGGTAAGCCTCGAAGGCTTCGAACACTACTATCCGCACCAGGTCTCGGGTGGCATGCGCCAGCGTACCGCGCTGGCCCGTGCCTTCATCGCCAAGCCGGAAGTGCTACTGCTGGATGAGCCTTTCGGCGCGCTCGACGCACTGACGCGCATGGCGCTTCAGGATGTGTTGCGCGAACTGATCGACGAACACCAGCCGACCGTCCTGCTGGTTACCCACGACGTGGACGAGGCGCTTTACCTGGCCGACCACATCCTGGTGTTCAGCGCACGTCCGGCACGGGTGCTGAAAACCTTCAATTTCACGCACTGCGAAAAAAGCCACGATCTGTCCGAGTTTGCAGCAGAGCGACGCGAGATCCTCAGCCTGCTGGGCATCAAGACCGAGGTGGGGCACTGATGAGCCAGGGACGTCGTTTAACCGGTCCGAAAAAGTACCTTGCAGTCGTTCTGGCCGTAGCCTTCATTCTGCTTATCTGGCAGGCCGCTGCGTGGAGCCTGCCTGCCTTCCTCATGCCGGGCATTCCCACTGTGTTCGAGCGCCTGCTTGCGACGGTTCAGGAACCGGAGTTTCGTGACGGGCTGTATGGCAGCATGAGCCGCCTGGGCAGCGGCTACAGCTTTGCCTTGCTGTTCGGCATCGGCTTCGGTCTGGTCGGTGGGGTGCTGTTTTTCTTCCGCGAAATCCTTCGCTCGGCAATTGTCATCCTCCAGTCGATTCCGTCGATCGCCTGGGTTCCGTTGTTTCTGATCGTGATGGGCTTCGGCAATCTGCCGATCATCGTTGTGGTCGCACTGGCGGCCTTCTTCCCGATGGCCCTGTCAGTGATGAACGCAACCGAGAGCGTTCAGCCCGTTCATGTTTCGGCGGCTCGCGTCATGGGCGCGTCGCGTTGGCAGTTGCTCAAGCGTGTCTATCTGCCCGCCGTGATGCCGGAACTGATCACCGGCGCGCAACTGGCCTTTGGCAATGCCTGGCGCGCGCTGATCTCCGCCGAGATGCTCATAGGCTTCGGTCAGGGATTGGGTCGCTCGCTGGCTTATTCGGGTGAGATTGCCGACATGACCGGGGTGATGATGAACATCCTGGTCATCGCGATTCTGGCCACGATCATCGATCAGGTCGTGCTGGAAAAATTCAAGCAACGGATGCTCCGCTACCAGTACGTGTGAGGAGGATGCCGCGTGTTCAAGCATGCTGCTTGGCTGACGTTGACCTTGGCACTGGTGCCTTGCGCCGCAATGGCGGAGCCGGTCCGCGTAGCGCTCACAGGCGACTATCGGCCACTCACGGCCCGCGAAGGCGAGGCGCCCGAAGAGAGCTTCGAGGCGGGCCTGGTCGCCATGCTGACGGAGGGTGGCTCGTTTCACTTGGGGGACGGGGCCAGCGCCGACTGGCGCCTCGGCGTCGGGGAGACAGGCGCGACCTATTATGCCAGCGAGGCGGCGGCCTTGACCGCCACGGAAAACGGCACCAAGGATTGGTCAGCGCTGGCAGGACAGACGTTCTGCATCCGTGCGGGTAGCCCATATGAAGCGGCCGTAGAGGCGCGCTTCGGCGCCGCGGCGCGCCGTTATCCCAGCACCGCGCAGGCGCTGATCGGACTCAAACTGGGCGAGTGCAGCGCCGTCGTCGATGATCGTGTGTTGCTTGAAAACATCGCTGGGCTGCCGGAATGGCGGCGCTACAACCGCCTGTTGCCGCCTCTGGACGACGTGCGGGTGAGATTGCAGGTGGCCGCTAGGGAGCCGAGTCAGCAGCAAGCTGTGGATGAGGCGATTCGCGCCTGGCAAATGGACGGAAGGCTGGCAGAGTTGACGCAGCATTGGATCGACGAAGTGGCGTTCCAGGCCTATGTGCTGGCCGACACGCTGGATTGCCATTGACGCGGGTGGCAGTCACTCGGCCGCGATGACGTCGGGCAATGCCTCGCGAAGCCCGTCGAGATTCAAGGGCGCCCGGATATGTCCGCGCAAGGTCCCGTCAGGGCCGATGATCGCGATGTTGCCGCTGTGGCTGACGTTGTAGTTGCCTTCGCTGCGGCCGGCCGGGACGAAGGGCAAGCCAAGTGATCTGGACAGCTGCTGCAAGGTATCCATGGTTCCGGTGAGCCCCTTGAAGCCCGCACGGTAGTAGCTCAAGTAACTTTTCAGCTTGTCGGGCGTGTCGCGTGCCGGATCGGCGGTGACCATTACCAACTGCAGCTGGTCTCGCGTATCGGCAGGCAGTGACCTGAGCAACCGGCGCATATCGCTGAGTGTTGTGGGGCAGACGTCCGGGCAGAAGGTGAATCCGAAGAAGATCAGATGCCAGCGGCCAAGGAGCTGTTCGGTCGTGAAGCGCTGTCCCTCTTCGTCTGTCAGCTCAAGCGCGGGAAGGCTGCGCTCCCGGGGTAACAATAAAAGATTCGCCTGGTCGAGTAGCCTGTTGCGGTCGAGGGCCAACGCCGGGGTTGAGAGGACCAGCAAGCCGGCCAGCACGATGCCCAATACGGGCGCAACTCGTGCGCTCTGCTTTCGCTCGGTGCCGCCTCGCATCGCTTTCGTCAACGCTCGTTGAGCGTGAAAGCGGTGAGCGTAAAGGTGGGAATGCCCATATCCTGCAGCTTGCGCGTACCCCCGAGTTCAGGCAGGTCGATGATCGCGGCCGCCTCGTGGATTCGTGCGCCCATGCGTCTGACCAGTTGTGCCGCGGCAACCAGCGTGCCGCCGGTCGCGATGAGGTCGTCGAGCAGCAGGACGGAATCGCCCTCGCAGAGGCTGTCCGCGTGGACCTCGAGAAAGGCTTCGCCGTACTCGGTGCGATAGGACTCTTCCAGCACGTCCGCCGGCAGTTTGCCTTTCTTGCGGAACAGAATGAGCGGGCGGTTGAGCTCATAGGCGATGATCGAGCCGATGATGAAGCCGCGGGCATCGAGCGCACCCACGTGCGTGAAGTCCGTTTCCACGTAGCGCTGGATCAGGCTATCGGCGACCATCCGCAGTGCCTTGGGCGACTGCAGCAGCGGTGTGATGTCCCTGAAGATCACGCCCTTGCTGGGAAAGTCCGGCACAGGGCGAATCAGCGTCTTGATCGAAAATTCATCGAAAATCATGGGTGCTCCAGAGCGTCAGGCATCCATGTTGCCGCCGGCGAGGGCGCACAGGCGAATGGAATCCAGGATGCGGACCTCCTTGCCTTCGGCCTCGATAAGGCCGTTCGCCTGGAAGCGTGTGAACACGCGTGACACGGTTTCGACCGCGAGCCCAAGGTAGCTGCCGATCTCGTTGCGCGACATGGGCAGACGGAACTGATTCGCGGAAAAACCACGCGCGCTGAAGCGGGCCGAAAGGTTGATCAGAAATGTGGCGATGCGCTCGTCGGCAGTTTTCTTCGACAGCAGCATCATCATTTGCTGATCGTCACGTATTTCGCGGCTCATGATGCGCATCAGTTGGCGGCGCAACTGGGGCAACATGACACTCAGCTCATCCAGACGCTCGAACGGAATCTCGCAGACCGATGTGGTTTCCAGCGCCTGGGCGGAGACCGGGTAGGTCTCGGTATCCATGCCGGACAACCCTACCATCTCGCTGGGCAGGTGAAATCCGGTGATCTGTTCCTCGCCGGCGTCAGTGACACTGAAGGTGCGCAAGGCACCGGAGCGGATGGCGAATACGGAGCTGAAGCCGTCGCCCTGGCGGAACAGCATTTCCCCCTTCTTCAACGGACGACCCCGCTTGACGATCTCGTCCAGCGCATCCATGTCCTGCATGTTCAGCGAGAGTGGTAGGCACAGACCGGACAGGCTGCAATCCTTGCAGTGGGCTTGCCGCTGCGTGCGGACCTTGATCGACTCGGGCATCGGGGGATTCCTGGAAAGCCTTACGTGGCAAGCAAGATTAACTCAGGAGCCGGGCAAGTCCAATTGGCAGCGGGGTCGCAGGGCGCGCGATCCGCTGACCGACCGTTCCCTAGATGACCCGCGAGAACCGGCTCTGCGCATGCTCCGGCAGGTAATGGTCGAACTGCATGCAGATTGCGCGGACCAGCAAACGTCCGGCAGGCAGTACTACGAGGGTATTGCCGCCGAGCAGGATGAGGCCGTCGGCGGCCATTTGCTCCAGGCCCGGCCAGGCGTCCTGGAAGTAGTCGCGGAAGCGGATCCTGAAGCGGGCTTCGATCTGGTCGAAATGGACCTCGAAGTCGCAGACCAGGCGCTGGATCACCTCGCGTCGAATGCGATCGTCTTCGTTGCAGCGCAGGCCTCGGGACGTGGCGAGCTGATCCTGGTCCAGCGACTGCTGGTAGAGCGTGATGTCGCTGTGGTTCTGGCAGAACAGGTCGCCGATCTGGCTGATGGCGGATACGCCAAGGCCGATCAGGTCGCAATGGCCGTGCGTGGTGTAGCCCTGGAAGTTGCGCTGCAGCGTACCGTCTTCCTGGGCCATGGCCAGTTCGTCATCAGGCAAGGCGAAGTGGTCCATGCCGATGTAGCGGTAGCCGGCGTCGGCCAAGCGTTCGACGCTTGCCTGCAACATGCGCAGCTTGTCGCCGGGCGCGGGCAGGTCTAGCGGATCGATGCGCCGTTGTGCCATGAAGCGCTCGGGAAGATGTGCGTAGTTGAACACCGATATGCGGTCGGGCTGCAGGTCGATCACCGCATCGAGGGTCTGTGCGAAGCGCGCCGGGGTCTGGCGCGGCAAGCCGTAGATCAGATCCACGTTGATGGAGCGATATTGGAGCGTGCGGGACGCCTCGACGATGGTCTGAGTCTGTTCGAACGTTTGCATGCGGTTAACGGCACGCTGGACGTCTGGGTCCAGGTCCTGGACACCGATGCTGACGCGGTTGAAGCCCAGTTCGCGAAGGAGGCCCATGGTCGGCCAGTCGGCTTCGCGCGGGTCGATTTCGATGCTGAAATCGCCGTGATCGTCATCCTGCAGATTGAAGTGGCGCCGCAGGTGGGCCATCAGCTTGCGCAATTCGTCATGGCTCAGGAAGGTCGGCGTCCCGCCACCAAAATGCAGTTGCTCGACGCGTTGTTCCGGCGCCAGGTGGCAGGCGATCAGCTCGATTTCCCGCTCGAGGCGTTCGAGGTAGGGCAAGGCGCGCCCGCGGTCCTTCGTGATGACCTTGTTGCAACCGCAGTAAAAACAGATGTTCGCGCAGAACGGTACGTGCACGTAGAGCGACAGCGGGCGGTGAGCCTGACGGCTGCTGCGCAGGGCGGCCAGCAGGTCGAACGAACCCACGGTGCCGTTGAACTGGAGCGCAGTCGGATAGGATGTGTAGCGCGGCCCGGCCTGATCGTAGCGACGTATCAGGTCGGTGTTCCAGCGGACGGCGTCGAGCATCTTGGATTCTCGGTGTTGACTGCAGTGGTCCGGATTCTAGGGGGCGTGCCATTGCACGGACTTGACCTGTATCAAGCCGGCCCGGAGGCAGCGGAGGGGTGCAAGACGAGCGGCAGATCGGAGAAGATTTATTCCGGCAAATGTGGTCGGATTGCCAGAGCAGGTTTTCTACGCATCGACCCAACAGGAGAACAGTTCATGCATAGCCGCCAGCAAGAGATCGCTGCCGCACTTGGCGTCCGCCCGCCGTTCGACGGCGCTCAATCCATCCAGGCCGAAATCGACCGCCGTGTTTCCTTCATCCAGGACTGCCTGCGTGACTCCGGAATGAAAACGCTGGTGCTCGGCATCAGCGGTGGTGTCGATTCGACGACGGCCGGCATGCTCGCGCAGCGGGCGGTCGAAGGCATGCGCGCCGCGGGGGAGGGCGACGATTACCGGTTCATCGCTGTTCGTCTGCCGTATCAGGTCCAGCATGACGAGGACGAAGCACAGCTGGCGGTCGATACGATCAAGCCGGACGAGTGCCATACCGTGAACATCGGCGCTGCGGTCCAGGGCTTGTCACGCGCGACCGAAGCGCTCGACGCGCTCGATCCCAGCGCCCGGGACTTCGTGCTGGGCAACACCAAGGCGCGGATGCGCATGGTGGCGCAGTACACCATCGCCAACGCCCGTCAGGGCCTGGTCATCGGCACCGACCATGCGGCGGAAGCGGTGATGGGGTTTTTCACCAAGTTCGGTGACGGTGCCTGTGACCTGACGCCCCTGGCTGGGCTGGTCAAGCGGCAGGTGCGTGCCATCGCTGCGGCGCTCGGCGCGCCGGAGCGGCTGGTCAAGAAGGTGCCGACCGCCGATCTGGAAGAGCTCTCGCCCGGCAAGCCCGACGAAGACGCACATGGGGTGAGCTATCAGCAGATCGATGATTTTCTGCAGGGTCAGGACATCGACGAGGAAGCGGCTCGCATCATTGTCGACGCCTACGACAAGACCGCCCACAAGCGCCAGTTGCCCAAGGAGCCCTGAGGCGATCGGCCCGGTCAGTGGTGATGCAGTTGAGTCGGCGTGCCCTGCGCCTGACTTCCTGCACCACCGCCGTGCCCCATCAGCCAATGCTGATGCGGGCCGGGAAGTGTCCAGAGGCCGAACAGGATGACCATGACGCCACCCAGCATCCGCACGTTGCGCTTTCGCAGCAGAGCGGTAATCCGCTCGGCGGCGAGCCCGGTCGCGAGCAGCACGGGCCAGGTGCCGACACCAAAGGCCAACATCAGCAGCGCGCTCTCGAGGGCATCGCCTTGACTGGCTGACCACAGCAATGTGCTGTAGACCAGTCCGCAGGGTAGCCACCCCCAGAGAGTGCCCAGCAAGAGCGCCTGAGGCAGATTGCGAACCGGCATCAGGCGGCTCGCGACGGGCTGGATGCGCTTCCATAGACCGCGACCCAACGCTTCCACCCGGGTCAAGCCATTCCACCAGCCGGCCAGATACAGCCCCATGCTGATCAAAAGCAGAGCGGCGACGACACGCAGGGCCATGGCGGCCGGACTGCTCGCGACAGCCCAGCCTGCCAGACCGATGAGCAAGCCGGCCGTGGCGTAGCTCAGCACGCGCCCCAGGTTGTAGGCGACCAGCAGGCGCAACCGCCGTGTACGCTGCTCGGGCGGGATTGCCATTGTCAGTGCACCCATCAACCCGCCGCACATACCCAGACAATGCCCGCCGCCAAGCAGGCCGAGCACGAACGCCGATAACAGCAAGGGCAGCAGATCAATCACGCGAGGACCGCTCGCTGTCGGTGGGGTTGTCGGCCTGCTCGAGGCCGGCCTTGTGTTTTGGGTCTTCGTCGTCGAACAGAATGCTGTGCGCCGGGCTGTCGAGGTCGTCGTATTGTCCGCTGTCGACCGCCCAGAAAAAGACCCAGATGGCCAGGGCGACCAGGACAACCGCGACGGGAATCAAAATATAGAGTGCGGCCATTGGGGCTCCGTGCTGCGTACAGGTCAGTGGGGCGTTGCCGACCATCCTACGCCAGGCGTGTCCGGCTGTCCGTTGCCAGCAGTGGCGGGGGTGCGGGTCAGGCGCAGCGCGTTCAGGACGACGAGCAGCGAGCTGGCAGACATGCCCAGCGCAGCCCACATCGGCGTGACCCAGCCGATCGCGGCGAATGGGAGAATAAGTCCGTTGTAGAGGCTGGCCCAGGCCAGGTTCTCGATGATGATCCGCCTGCTGCGGTGCGCTACGTCGAACGCCTGGACCAGGCCGTCCAGCCGGTTGGACAGCAGAACGGCATCCGCGCTGGTCTTGGCCAGATCGGTTGCCGAGCCCATCGCAACGCTGATGTCGGCGGCAGCCATGACCGGCACGTCATTGACGCCGTCGCCGATCATCAGCACCCGCCGTCCCTCTGCTTGCAGCGCCTGCAGCTGCGTCAGCTTGTCTGCCGGCGTCAGGCCGCCCTGGGCTGTATCGAAGTGCAACTGGCGAGCAATGTCGCCAACCATCGGCGAGCTGTCGCCGGAGAGCAGCACCGTCTGCCAGCCGCGCTTGCGACAGGCCTCCAGAAGTCCTGGCGCATCGTGGCGCAGGCGATCATCGAGCACCAGCCAGGCGAGAGGTCCGAATGCATCGCCAAGCAAGAGCCACTGGCCGTGATCGGCGGGAATGTTCGGTGCCTGGCCGCCATAACCCGCCGCAACGAAGGCGGGCTGGCCGATGCGCAGGACACGTCCGCCCACCGAGCCCTGCAGGCCGAGGCCGGGTACGCTTTCCACCGAATCGGCTGCTTGCGGGGCGCGCCCGAAGGCCTTGGCGATGGGGTGTTCAGAGCGATTTTCCAGAGCGGCCGCGAGTTCCAGGCAGGCGCTGGCATCCAGTGAGCCCAGCGGTTGCACGTCGATCAGCGTCAGGCGACCTTCGGTGAGTGTGCCGGTCTTGTCGAAAATCACGGTGTCGATGTGGTTGAGCCCCTCCAGCACATGGCCGCGTGTAAGCAACAGGCCGAGTTTGTGCAGGGTCCCGGTCGCCGTGGTCAAGGCAGTCGGGGTGGCGAGCGACAATGCGCAGGGGCAGGTGGCGACCAGCAGTGCGAGGACGATCCAGAAGGCGCGTGCCGGGTCGATCTGCCACCAGATCACGCCGACAACCACCGCCGTGGCCAGCACGATGAGCAGGAACCATTGCGCCACCCGGTCGGCCAGTTCCGCGAGGCGGGGCTTGTCCGACTGCGCGCGCTCCAGCAGCCGTACGATCGCGGACAGGCGGGTGTCGTCCCCCAACGCCTCTACCTGGACAACGAGTGCGCCTTCGACATTGAGCGTGCCGGCCGTGACCGGGTCACCGATGCGGCGTGCCTGGGGCAGGTATTCGCCGGTCAGCACGGATTCGTCGATGCTCGATTGCCCACTGACAATGAGCCCATCTGCTGGAATCAATGCTCCGGGTTGGACCAGCACCCGGTCGCCAACCCGCAGGTCGCTGAGCAGGATTCGGTCGGCCTGGTCATCGCTCGTCAGGCGCAGACAGGACGCCGGCAGCAGGTTCACGAGCTGGGCTGTCGCTGCGGCCGTACGTTCCCGGGCACGGCGCTCGAGGAAACGTCCGGCCAGGAGGAACAGGGCAAACATGCCCACCGCGTCGAAGTACAGCTCACCGGTTCCCGTGATGGTCGACCAGATGCCGGCGAGGTAGGCGCCGCCAATTGCCAGTGACACGGACACGTCCATGGTCAGGTGTCGGGTGCGCAGGTCGCGTAGGGCGCCCTTGAAGAAGTCGGTGCAGCAATAAAAGACGATCGGGGTGGTCAGGAGCAGGGCCGTCCAGCGCAGGATGGTCGCCATGCCGGGCGAGAGATCGATGTTGAATTCAGGCCAGGTCGCCATCGTCGCCATCATGACCTGCATCCACAGCAGTCCGGTGACCCCGAGCTGGCGCATGCTGCGGCGGTTCTCCCGGGCCAGCCGCTCGGCTGCCTGGTCGGCCTGGTAGGGATGAGCGGCATAGCCGATACGTCTGAGCTCGGCGAGCAGTTCGCTCAAGGGCAGCTGGGCATCGCTCCAGCGCACTCGCAGCCGGTGATTGGAGAGGTTGAGGCTGGCTTCGGCGACACCGTCGAGGCCGCGCAGGTGACGTTCGATGAGCCAGCCACAGGCTGCGCAGCTGATCCCCTCGATCATCAGCGCCGTGCTGGCGTATTCGCCTTCGTGCTCGACGAAAGGCTCCTGTACGTCCTTGCGGTCATACAGCGACAGTTCCTCGCCAAGCGCCTGCGGTAGAGCGCCAGGATTGGTTGAGGCATCGCTGCGGTGCAGGTAATAGCTTTGCAGACCGCCCTGAACGATCGCCTCGGCGACAGCCTGGCAACCCGGGCAGCAGAACACTCGCGTCTGGTCGAGAACGACCGCGCGATGGCTGCTGCCGGCGGGGACCGGCAGGCTGCAGTGATAGCAGGGGGTCGGGGTCGCCATCTAGGTCAGTACGTCAGTTCCATGGAACGACCTGCGACGACCTCCTTTTCCTCGAACAGGCGCCAGTCCTGGTCGCCTTCGCGACCGAGCAACTCGACGAAGCGCCGGCCGGTTACCGCTTCCTGCATCTGGCCCTGGTAGAAGCCGTCGCCCTGCGGCTGCAGCACCACCCGGCGGTCGCGCTCGGGTTGGGTCGGAGAGAGCAGGTTGAGCACAAGCTGCTGTGGGCGGCTGTTGCCGGTGAGCTGGATCTCCGCCAGGCCACGCTCATCGTTAAGCGTCACGCGCGCCTGGACCTGAAGGCGCTCGGCGAGCTTCTCCCGTTCCAACGACTGGTTGATGCCCTTGCCGGCGTCGTAGTAGTTGTCCGACACCAGGCTGTCAGCGTTGCGGATCGCGATCGTGAGCATCGAGGTGCCGAGGATCACCGAGGTCAGCAGGATGCCGATCACGAACCAGGCCCAGAATTGCGTGTACCAGCGTGTCTGTTTTTCGTTGTCAGATGCGTTCATGTACTACCTGTCAGCGGATGCTCGGGCCGATGAAGCGGCTCTCGGCATCGTCTTCGATTGAGGGATCGTCGGCGGAGCGAATGTGAAAGACGACGTCGTTGGTACTGGATGGAAGCTTCTCCGGGGCGATCGACAATTCCACCGGAATGGTCATCAGCTCGCCGGCTGCCGCCCGAACTTCGTTGCGACCACTGTATTGCAGGCCGTCGAGGCCGGTGGCTTCGATCACGAAGGTTTGCTCGTTTTGCGCCTTGTTCATCACCTTGAGGGTATAGACGTTCTCGATCATGCCTTGCTCGTTCTCGCGGAAAAGGACGCGATCCTTGAGGACGTCGAGTTTCACCAGCGAACGGTCGGTGACCGCGTAGGTGAACACACCCATCATCGCCACGAGCGCCACGGCATAACCGATCAGGCGCGGACGCAGCAGGTGGGTCTTTTGGCCGGACAGGTTGTGCTCGGTTGTGTAACTGATGAGCCCACGCGGGTAGTTCATCTTGTCCATGATGGCGTCGCAGGCGTCGATGCAGGCTGCACAGCCGATACATTCGATCTGCAGGCCGTCACGGATGTCGATCCCGGTGGGGCAGACCTGGACGCACATGGTGCAGTCGATGCAGTCGCCCAACCCCATGGCCTTGTAGTCTGCATCCTTCTTGCGAGGCCCGCGACGCTCACCGCGGCGAGGGTCGTAGGACACGATCAGGGTGTCCTTGTCGAACATCACGCTCTGGAAGCGCGCATAGGGGCACATGTAAATGCACACCTGTTCACGCAGATAGCCAGCGTTGCCGTAGGTCGCCAAGGTGAAGAAGCCCACCCAGAACAGCGCCCAACCACCGACCTGGAAGGTCAGCAGATCCGGAACCAGATCGCGAATCGGCGTGAAGTAGCCGACGAAGGTGATGCCGGTCGCCAGGGAGACCGCGAGCCAGATGCCGTGCTTGGCGAACTTGCGCATGAACTTGTTGGCGCTCATGGGCGCCTTGTCGAGCTTCATGCGCTGGTTACGGTCGCCTTCGGTGATCTTTTCAGCCCACATGAACACCCAGGTGAAGACACTCTGCGGGCAGGTATAGCCACACCAGACCCGCCCGGCGAACACCGTGATGAAGAACAGGCCAAAGGCGCAGATGATCAGCAGCGCCGACAGGAGGATGAAGTCCTGCGGCCAGAAGGTCGCCCCGAAAATGTAGAACTTGCGTTCGGGCAGATCCCACCAGACGGCCTGTCGTCCGTTCCAGTTGAGCCAGACGGTACCGAAGTAGAGGACGAACAGCAGAGCTCCACCGCCGAGACGCAGGTTGCGGAAAAGACCCTTGAAGGAGCGCGTGTAGATTTTTTCGCGTGCGGCGTAGAGGTCGGCTGACGCATCGACCTTGGCAGGGGGGGTTACATCACGAACAGGGATTTGCTCAGTCATCGATTGCGTACCACGGCATTGGGTGAGTGTCCCGATCGATACATGCCAACCGGGATCATTATCTGACCTGCTGCGAATGGTACGCCCCGATGTCTGGAGTCAGGTGCGACCGGGGGTCGCGCCTGGGAGGCTCCTATCAGTTCTCCGCTTTCTGCGAAAGGCTGTACACATAGGCAGCCAGCAGATGAACCTTGTCGTTACCCAGGGTGTTTTCCTGGGCCGGCATACGACCATTTCGGCCGTAACGCAGGGTCTGCTGAATCTGTCCGAAGCTCGATCCGTAGAGCCAGACGTTGTCGGTAAGATTCGGGGCGCCCATGGCCTGGGTCCCTTTGCCTTCCGCACCATGGCAAGCTACACAGTTGGCGGCGAAAATCTTTTGACCCTGCTCAACGTCGCTCTCGATGCCTTCCGGAACTTCACGCCCCGACAGGCTCATGACGTAGCCGGCCACATTACGGATACCGTCTTCGCCGATCACGTCGCGCCATGCCGGCATGGCTGCCTGGCGACCGCCGAGGATGGTGGTCTTGATGGTCTCGGGCTCGCCGCCCCAGAGCCAGTCGTGGTCGGTCAGGTTGGGGAAACCGTAGGCACCCTTGGCATCGGAGCCGTGGCAGACCGAGCAGTTGGAAGCGAACAGGCGTCCACCCATCTTCAGGGCTTGCGGGTCCTTGGCCACTTCCTCTACCGGCATGGAAGCGAACTTGGCGTACAACGGGCCGTACTGCTCGTTGGCACGATCCACTTCACGCTGCCACTCTTTCACCTGGGTCCAGCCATCTTCATAGCCAGGCAGCATGCCTTTCCAGTTGCCCAGGCCGGGATACAGGGCCAGGTAGCCCAGCGCGAACACCACCGTGGCGATGAACAGCATGAACCACCAACGCGGAAGAGGGTTGTCGTATTCCTCGATACCGTCGTAGGAATGGCCGACGGTTTCTTCCGTGGTGTCGTGGCGTTGTCCCTTGCGAGTCGCGAGCAGCAACCAGACCAGTGCGGCAATGGTCCCCAGGCTCAGCAGGGTGATGTACCAACTCCAAAACGAGGTCATTTATTTTTTACTCCTGGAAGCTTCTTCATCACGCTTCTTGGAATCGGGCTCGTCCGCGAACGGCAAGTTTGCCGCCTCGTCGAAGCTTTTCTTGCGCTTGCTGCTATAGGCCCAGAGCACAACGCCAATGAAGGCGACGAAGACCAGAATGGTGCCTAGACCGCGGAGAGTCCCGATATCCATGGTGCGTTACCGTTTGTTGGTGAGTGCAGTGCCAAGTACTTGCAGGTAGGCGACAAGGGCGTCCATTTCGGTCTTGCCCCTGACCNATGGTTGGCGAACAGGCGGCCACCGATCTTCAGTGCGCGCTCGTCGTCGGCGACCTGGACGACACTCATCGCCGAATACTTGGCGAAGATCGGACCGAACTTCGCGTCGGCATGCTCCACCTCGCGCTGCCATTCCTTCTCCTGGGTCCAGCCGCCTTCGTAGCCCGGCAGCACGCCTTTCCAGTTACCCAGGCCTGGATAGAGGATCAGGTAGCCCACGCCGAACAGCAGGGTCGCGATGAAGAGCACGAACCACCACTTGGGCAGCGGGTTGTCGTATTCCTCGATGCCATCGAATGAATGGCCCATGGTCTTGTCGGTCGTGCCGGCGGATTCGCCCTTGCGCGTGGCGAAGATCAGCCAGAACAGAGCGACGATGGTACCCAGCGTCAGCAGGGCGATGTACCCACTCCAGAAAGCGTTCATCTGTTACTCCTGAACAGCCCGTAACCGGGCTGCCCGCGATATGGTTCCTGGCGGCATTAGCCGCGTGTTCAATAGCGTCGCTTCAGCTCAGCGCTTGTTCTGCAGCGCGGTGCCAAGGACCTGCAGGTAGGCCACCATGGCGTCCATTTCGGTCTTGCCCCTGACCGCATCCTTCGCACCGGCGATGTCTTCCTCGGTGTAAGGCACGCCGACGCTGCGCAAGGCTTCCATCTTCTTGGCGGTGTCCCTGCCGTCGAGCTTGTGCTCGACCAGCCAGGGGTAGGACGGCATCTTGGATTCCGGCACCACGTTGCGCGGGTTGTACAGGTGTGCACGGTGCCAGTCATCGGAGTAACGACCGCCGACACGGGCCAGGTCCGGGCCGGTGCGCTTGGATCCCCACAGGAAGGGGTGGTCATAGACGCTTTCACCGGCGACCGAGTAGTGCCCGTAGCGCTCGGTCTCGGCGCGGAACGGACGGACCATCTGCGAGTGGCAGCCAACGCAGCCTTCGCGGATATAGAGGTCACGACCTTCCAGCTGCAGCGCGGTGTAGGGCTTCATGCCTTCGACCGGCTCGTTGACCACGTCCTGGAAGAACAGCGGGACGATCTGCGTCAGGCCACCGATGCTCACCGCCAGGATCATGAACAGGGACAGCAGACCGACGTTCTTTTCGAGTATTTCGTGCTTCTTCATCTCTCGGCTCCTCAGGCGATCTGCGCAGCGGCGTCATATTCGGCCGGCTTGGAGGCCTGCACGGTGCGCCAGGTGTTGTAGGCCATCAGCAACATGCCGGTGAAAAAGATCGCACCACCGATCATGCGCACCACGAACCCGGGGTGGCTGGCTTCCAGTGCCTCGACGAAGGAGTAGGTCAAGGTGCCGTCCTCGTTGATCGCACGCCACNTCAGCAGACCGATGTTCTTTTCGAGTATTTCGTGATTCTTCATCTATCCCTTTCCTCAGGCGATCTGTGCAGCAGCGTCGATCTCGGACGCTTTGGATACGCGAACGGTACGCCAGGTGTTGTAAGCCATCAGCAGCATGCCGCTGAGGAAGAACGCGCCGCCGAGGGCCCGCACGATGAAGCCGGGGTGGCTGGCTTCCAATGCCTCGACGAAGGAGTAGGTCAGGGTGCCGTCCTCGTTGATCGCACGCCACATCAGACCCTGGGTGATGCCGTTGACCCACATCGAGGCGATGTAGAGCACGGTGCCGATGGTCGCCAGCCAGAAGTGCGCGTTGATCAGGCCGATGCTGTGCATCTGCTCGCGGCCGAAGACCTTCGGGATCAGGTGGTACAGAGCGCCAATCGACACCATGGCGACCCAGCCGAGGGCGCCGGCGTGAACGTNACCCTGGGTGATGCCGTTGACCCACATCGAGGCGATGTAGAGCACGGTGCCGATGGTGGCCAGCCAGAAGTGCGCATTGATCAGGCCGATGCTGTGCATCTGCTCGCGGCCGAAGACCTTCGGAATCAGGTGGTACAGCGAGCCGATGGAGATCATGGCAACCCAGCCGAGGGCGCCGGCGTGAACGTGGCCGATAGTCCAGTCGGTGTAGTGGGACAGGGCGTTGACGGTCTTGATGGCCATCATCGGGCCTTCGAAGGTCGACATGCCGTAGAACGCCAGGGAGACGACCAGGAAGCGCAGGATCGGGTCGGTGCGCAGCTTATGCCAGGCACCCGACAGGGTCATCATGCCGTTGATCATCCCGCCCCAGCTCGGTGCCAGCAGGATCACCGACATCACCATGCCCAGGCTCTGTGCCCAGTCCGGCAGTGCGGTGTAGTGCAGGTGGTGCGNGCCGCCCCAGCTCGGTGCCAGGAGAATCAGCGACATCACCATGCCCAGGCTTTGCGCCCAGTCCGGCAGCGCGGTGTAGTGCAGGTGGTGCGGGCCAGCCCAGATGTACACGGTGATCAGCGCCCAGAAGTGCACGATCGAAAGGCGATAGGAGTAGACCGGACGCTCGGCCTGCTTCGGCACGAAGTAATACATGATTCCGAGGAAGCCGGCCGTCAGGAAGAAGCCCACCGCGTTGTGGCCATACCACCACTGGACCATCGCGTCGGTCGCACCGGCATACAGCGAGTAGGACTTCATCGCGGTGACCGGCACTTCCAGGTTGTTGACGATATGCAGGATCGCGACGGTGAGGATGAAACCACCGAAGAACCAGTTGCCCACATAGATGTGCTTGACCTTGNCCCGCCCCAGCTCGGTGCCAGCAGGATCACCGACATCACCATGCCCAGGCTCTGTGCCCAGTCCGGCAGTGCGGTGTAGTGCAGGTGGTGCGGGCCAGCCCAGATGTACAGGGTGATCAGCGCCCAGAAGTGCACGATCGACAGGCGATAGGAGTAGACGGGACGCTCGGCCTGCTTCGGTACGAAGTAGTACATCATGCCCAGGAAGCCGGTGGTCAGGAAGAAGCCCACCGCGTTGTGGCCATACCACCACTGGACCATCGCGTCGGTCGCACCGGCATACAGCGAGTAGGACTTCATCGCGGTGACCGGCACTTCCAGGTTGTTGACGATATGCAGGATCGCGACGGTGAGGATGAAACCACCGAAGAACCAGTTGCCCACATAGATGTGCTTGACCTTGCGCGTGGCCAGGGTGCCGAAGAACACCACCGCGTAAGCGACCCACACGATGGTGATCAGGATGTCGATCGGCCATTCCAGTNGTACCACCACTGCACCATCGCGTCGGTCGCACCCGAATAGATCGAGTAGGACTTGAACCAGCTGACCGGCACTTCCAGGTTGTTGACGATGTGCAGCATCGCCGTCACCAGGATGAAGCCGCCGTAGAACCAGTTGCCCACGTAGATGTGCTTCGACTTGCGCTTCATGATGGTGCCGAAGAACACGATCGCGTAGCTGATCCAGACGATCGCGATCAGGATGTCGATCGGCCATTCCAGTTCGGCGTATTCCTTGGAACTGGTGAATCCCAGCGGCAGGCTGATCGCCGCCAGCAGGATCACCAGCTGCCAGCCCCAGAACGTGAAAGTCGCCAGCCTGGGCGCGAACAGGGTGGTCTGGCAGGTGCGCTGGACCGAATAGTAGGAAGTCGCGAACAATGCACAGCCGCCAAAGGCGAAGATCACCGCATTGGTGTGCAAGGGCCGCAAACGACCGAAACTGGTCCACGGCAAGTCGAAGTTGAGGCCGGGCCAGGCGAGCTGTGCTGCGATGAAAACGCCGAGCCCCATCCCGACGATTCCCCACACCACCGTCATGATGGCGAATTGGCGAACCACCTTGTAGTCATAGGCGGCACTGGTTGCTGTGTTCATGTATGGGCTTCCATCCACGGGTTAAGTGCAGTTTTTTGTAGCCTTGAAGCAGTCGGATCTTTCACTTGAAAGCGGGGGCAAGCATGGGCAAAGGGCAAATGGCCGGTATTGACGCTGATCAATGCGCGCAATCCGGTGAAAATCCGTTCGTCCGGGTCGATCGACCGGAGGGAGAGGCACTCGCGACGCTGATCCTCGCGCACGGTGCCGGCGCGCCGATGGACAGTCCGTTCATGCAGGACATGGCAGCACGTCTTGTGGCTCGGGGCATCGCGGTGGTGCGGTTCGAGTTCGCCTACATGGCCGAACGCCGGGCGACTGGGCGCAAGCGGCCGCCGAATCCGCAGGCGCAACTGCTCGAGCGGTGGCGCGAGGTGTATACCAACGTGCGACAGCAGACCGCAGGGCGGTTGGCCATCGGCGGCAAGTCGATGGGCGGGCGGATGGCGAGCCTACTGGCCGATGAGCTCGCTGCCGATGCGCTGATCTGCCTGGGCTACCCGTTTTACGCAGCAGGCAAGCCGGAAAAGCCGAGGGTCGCGCACCTGGCCGCCATTCAGACGCCGACCTTGATCATCCAGGGCGAGCGCGACGCTCTGGGTGATCGCGACAGCGTCGCCGCCTACGACCTCGCACCGGCGATCAGGCTCGAATGGCTGGCCGCTGCGGACCACGACCTCAAGCCGCTGAAACGCTCAGGACTGACGCACCAGCAGCATCTGGACGCTGCGGCCGATGCGATTGCGGCGTTCCTTGCTGAGGTCAACGGTTGAAGCGTTCCACCAACGCGTATTGGGTGTGCGCCGTGGCCGTCAGTTCCTCGGACAACAGCGCCGAGCTCTCGGCATCGCCTGCGGTCTGGTCGGCGAGCCGGGCGATGTTGCCCACGTTCTGGCTGATTTCCTCGGCGACGGCGCTTTGCTGCTCGGTTGCCGAGGCGATCTGCGTGCTCATGTCGATGATGCGCGCGACCGCTTCGCCAATACCGCAGAGTGCCCGGTCCGCATCAACGACCCGCTCGACGCCGGCACTGGCATGCCTGCGGCCCGCTTCGGTGGTTTCGACCGCTTGCCGCGCCTGCTGCTGCAACGTCTCGATGAGCTGGTGGATCTGCCCGGTGGCGTCGGCGGTCCGCTGCGCCAACTGACGCACCTCGTCAGCGACGACCGCGAAACCACGGCCGCTCTCACCGGCGCGTGCGGCTTCGATCGCGGCGTTCAGCGCCAGCAGGTTGGTCTGGTCGGCGATGCTCTTGATCACGTCCACGACGGTGCCGATCGCGTTGCTGTTCTGCGCCAGCGCGGACACGGCGTTGCCGGTTTCGGTCACGGCCTCGGCCAGCTGTTCGATCGCCTTGCGCGTGTCCGAACTGATCTGCCGCCCTTGGGTGGCAAGCTGGTTGGCCTGCTCGGTGGCGTCGGCCGCAAGCGCGACGTTGCCGGCGACTTCCTGGGTGGTGGCCGCCATCTGGGTGATGGCCGCGGCAACCTGCTCGGTCTCGTGATGTTGACGTGACAGGCCGTCCGAGCAGCTATGCGCCAGCGAGTCTGCGCGCTTGGCCTGTTGCTGCAGCTGGACGGCGCTGTCCTGCAGGCGCGTCAGGCACGTTTTCAACCGGGCGTGTTCGCTGAGCATGGCCATTTCCAGGCGAGCCTCGACCCCTTGGCTGTCGGTGTACATCTGGGCGATCAACGGATCGCTCGTCGATTGCTCGGCCAGCTTCAGCAGGCGGTTCATGCCGCGCATCTGCCAGTGCCGGCCGGCCAGGCCGAGCGGCACCGAGAGCAGAGCCGCCAGCGCGAACCCCCAGGCGTGATCGAACCAGGCGCCGATCATGAAGCCAATCTGGCTGATGACAATGAACGGCAGCCAGTTCACCGCCACCGGCAACCACTTGTCACGCTGGGGTACGCCGCTCTTGCCGGCATTGAGGCGCGCGTAGAGCGCTTCGGCACGCTGAACCTGCTCACGGGTCGGTTTGGTACGAACCGACTCGTAGCCCACCACGTTCCGCTGGCTATCCAGCACGGGCGTGACGTACGCATTGACCCAGTAGTGATCGCCGTCGATGCGGCGGTTCTTGACGATGCCCATCCAGGGCCTGCCGCTCTTGAGCGTGGCCCACATGTGGCCGAACACGGCGGGTGGCACGTCCGGGTGACGGATCAGGTTGTGTGGCGCGCCGATCAGATCGTTGCGGTCGTAACCGCTGACCTCGACGAAGCTGTCGTTGCAGTAGGTGATCTTGCCGGTCAGGTCGGTGGTGGAGATCAATCGCTGTTGGTCGGGAAACGCGTATTCGCGCTGGGTGACGGGCTGGTTGTTTCGCATAAGGACGCCTGGCAGTCGAAGTGGCAACGCCACCGGTAGGGTCGATCAGCCGTCTGGGCGGCTGTATCGAGGGATGATGTCTATTTGACGTCATTCCTCTGACCGTTCTGATACGCACCGTAACGGCTGGGTCAGGCGAGACTTAAGGCTTTTGTTGTGACAGCTGGTCGTAAAAAGGCCGTGGCAGACGGGCTGCCACGGGCCAAACACTCGCTAACGGCGGTGGGATGCTCAGCTCGCGATGAGTTGCCGCAGCACGAAGTGGAGAATCCCGCCCGCCTTGAAGTACTCGACCTCGTTCAGCGTGTCGATGCGGCACAGCACCTGGAAGCTGTCCTGCGAGCCGTCGGAGCGCTCCACGTCGACCGTCAGCAACTGGCGCGGCTTGATGTCGGCGCTCATACCGCGGATCGACAGCCGCTCCGTTCCAGTCAGGCCGAGCGACTGGCGTGTCTGGTCGCCCACGAACTGCAGCGCCAGTACGCCCATGCCGATCAGGTTGGAGCGGTGGATGCGTTCGAAGCTTTCGGCGATGACCGCTTTGACGCCCAGCAGATTGGTGCCCTTGGCTGCCCAGTCGCGGCTCGAGCCGGTGCCGTATTCCTTGCCGGCGATCACCACCAGCGGCACACCTTCGCTCTGGTAGCGCATCGCTGCGTCGTAGATGGGCATACGCTCACCGCTGGGCTGGTGAAGCGTGTCGCCGCCTTCTTCGCCGCCGAGCATCTCGTTCTTGATGCGGATGTTGGCAAAGGTGCCGCGCATCATGACTTCATGGTTGCCACGGCGGGACCCATAGGAATTGAAATCCTCGGGTTGGACGCCCAGCTGCTGCAGGTAGACACCCGCCGGCGAACTCGCCTTGATGTTGCCGGCCGGGGAGATGTGGTCGGTGGTGATGGAGTCGCCGAACAGAGCCAGGATGCGGGCATTCTCCACGTCCCTTGGCGCCTGCAGCGGCTGCCCGATGTCCTTGAAGTAGGGCGGATTCTGCACGTAACTGGAGTTGCCGTCCCATTTGTAGGTGTCGCCCGGCGTCACGTTGATCGCCTGCCATTTTTCCTCGCCGGTGAACACATCGGCATAGCGCTTGCGGAACATCTCGCCGTCGACCAGCGAGACGGCCTGGTCCACTTCCTGGCTGCTGGGCCAGATGTCGCGAAGGTAGACGGGCTTGCCATCGTTGTCGGTGCCCAGTGGCTCGGTGGAAAGGTCGATACGCGTGGTTCCGGCCAGCGCAAAGGCGACGACCAGCGGTGGCGATGCCAGCCAGTTGGCCTTGACCAGCGGATGCACCCGACCTTCGAAGTTGCGATTGCCTGACAGCACGGACGACACGATCAGGTCGTTGTCGGTGATCGCCTGGCCCACCGGGTCCGGTAGCGGGCCGGAGTTGCCGATGCAGGTCGAGCAGCCATAGCCGGTCAGGTAGAAGCCCAACTCATTCAGGTAATCGGTTAGCCCGGCCTTTTTCAGGTAGTCGGTGACCACTTTCGAGCCGGGCGAGAGGGAAGTCTTGACCCACGGCTTGCGGGCGAGCCCACGCTCCACGGCCTTTTTCGCCACCAGGCCAGCAGCCATGAGCACGTTCGGGTTCGAGGTGTTGGTGCAGGAGGTGATTGCAGCGATGACGACTGAGCCATGCTTGAGTTCGAACGGCTCGCCGGCGACGGGGAAACCTTTTTCCGCTTCGTTCTTCCGGCCACTGGTTTCCAGAAGCAGATCGAAGTTGCGGCCGATGTCGGTCAGCGCGACGCGGTCCTGTGGGCGCTTGGGGCCGGCGAGCGAGGGCACGACATCGCCGAGGTCCAGCTCCAGCGTGTCGGTGAAGATCGGCTCGGGCGAGTTGCTGTCGCGCCACAGACCCTGCGCCTTGTAGTAGGCCTCGACCAGGGCGATCCGATCCGGGTCGCGTCCGGACAGACGCAGGTAGTCCAGGGTGACCTCGTCGACCGGGAAGAAGCCGCAGGTCGCTCCGTATTCCGGCGCCATGTTGCCGATGGTGGCGCGATCGGCGAGCGGCAGGCTGTCCAGGCCGGGACCGAAGAATTCGACGAACTTGCCGACCACACCATGCTTGCGCAGCATCTGTGTGACGGTCAGCACCAGGTCGGTCGCCGTGACGCCTTCGTTGAGCTTGCCTTTGAGGCGGAAACCGACGACTTCCGGAATCAGCATGGACACCGGTTGCCCGAGCATCGCGGCTTCCGCCTCGATGCCGCCCACGCCCCAGCCGAGCACACCCAGGCCATTGATCATGGTGGTGTGCGAGTCAGTGCCGACCAGGGTGTCGGGGTAGACGAAGGTCTCGCCGTTTTCCTCGCGGGTCCACGCGACCTGGGCGAGGTATTCCAGGTTCACCTGGTGGCAGATGCCGGTGCCCGGCGGCACGACCTGAAAGTTGTCGAACGCCTGCTGGCCCCAGCGCAGGAACTCGTAGCGTTCGCCATTGCGCTGAAACTCGATGTCGACGTTCTGCTCATAGGCGTGCTCGTTGCCGAAGCGGTCAACCATGACCGAGTGATCGATCACTAGATCGACGGGCGACAGCGGGTTGATTCGCTGCGGATCACCGCCGGCGCGCGAGACGGCGTCGCGCATGGCCGCCAGGTCGACGACCGCCGGCACGCCGGTGAAGTCCTGCATCAACACGCGTGCCGGGCGGTACTGGATTTCCTGCTCGGAGGTGCGCGTCTTGAGCCAGACCGCGAGCGAGGTGAAGTCATCGGCTCGCACCGTGACGTCGTCCTCCCAGCGCAGGAGGTTTTCCAGCAGGACCTTGAGCGACGCTGGCAGACGGCTGATATCGCCGAGCTGCTTGGCCGCTTCCGGCAGGCTGAAGTAGTGATAGGTCTTGCCGTTCACATCGAGGCTGCGACGGCATTTCAGGCTATCCAGGGATGGCATTCGTCTCTCCTTGTGCCCGCACGGCCGGGCTGAATGAGTCGGGAGCGTATTGTTGAACCTAGCCCCTGGGGATCGAGTCCGCCAGGTGCCGGCCGCCAATCGGATGGCGAGATGTCGAGGTCGCGATGCGTCTGGGCCGGCGATGCGAGGGCTGACCGGCGAGGCGCAGCGGATTCCAGCAACTGTTTAACTGGACCGGAGCAGTAAGCCTGGGGTTCCCCGCTCGGCTATCATGTGCGGCTTTTGTCGCATGCGCCCTGAGCCGCCCACCGCAGGAACCCCTGATGAATACACTCTTGCTGCACTGCCGCCCGGGATTCGAGAACGAGGTGTGCGCCGAAATCAGCGACCAGGCTTCGCGCCTCGGCGTGGCGGGCTACGCCAAGGCCAGGCCGGACAGCGCCTACGCCGAATTCGTCTGCCAGGAGGCGGAAGACGCCGAACGCCTGATGCACGGCACGCGTTTCGCCCGGCTGATCTTTCCGCGGCAATGGGCGCGTGGCGAATGGCTCGTGCTACCGGAGCGTGATCGTATCGGCGTGCTGATCGAGCATCTCGGCTCGCGCATGACCTTCGGCAGCCTGTGGCTGGAAGTTTTCGACACCAACGAGGGCAAGGAGCTGTCGACCTTCTGCCGCAAGTTCGAAGCACCGCTGCGCAAGGCATTGGGGCAGGAGGGCCGGCTTGTTGCGCCGGAAACCGGGCGGCGATTGCTGCTGACCTTCAAGAGCAGTCGCGAGGTGTTCGTCGGAGTTGCCGAAGCGGACAACAGTGCCATGTGGCCGATGGGCATTCCTCGGTTGAAGTTTCCGCGCCAGGCACCCAGTCGTTCCACCCTGAAACTGGAGGAGGCCTGGCACCACTTCATCCCGCGAGACCAATGGGACCAACGCCTCGCTGCCGGCATGACTGCGGTGGATCTGGGCGCCTCGCCGGGTGGGTGGACGTGGCAGCTGGTCAATCGTGACATCGAGGTCATGGCCGTCGACAACGGGCCCATGAATGCCGATCTGCTCGATTCCGGGCTGGTGGGGCATTACCGTGCGGACGGCTTCAGCTTCCGTCCCAAACGTCCGGTGGACTGGATGGTCTGCGACATCGTGGAGAAACCGGCAAAAAACGCCGCCTTGCTCGAAACCTGGATCGGCGAAGGGCTGTGCCGCGAGGCGGTGGTCAATCTCAAACTGCCGATGAAGCAGCGCTATGCCGAAGTCAAGCGCCTGCTGGAACGCATCGCCGACGGGCTTGCCGAACGTGGAGTCAAGGCGAGCATCGGCTGCAAGCAGCTCTACCACGACCGCGAGGAAGTGACCTGCCACCTGCGTCGCCTTTGAACATGCAAGATGACCCGGACGCGCGTCTGCGCGACAATCCCGCTCTCGAATTCTGGAGCCTGCAATGCCTGAAACAGCCGAAATGCCCGCCGACGCGGTGCTCGATGCCACCGGTCTGAACTGCCCGGAGCCAGTCATGATGCTGCACAACAAGGTGCGCGCTTTGGCGGGCGGCGAGTTGCTCAAGGTGATCGCCACGGACCCCTCGACCCAGCGCGACATCCCCAAATTCTGCGTTTTCCTTGGCCACGAACTGGTCGATCAGCAGGCTGACGAAGGCACTTACCTGTACTGGATCCGCAAGAAGGTCGAGTGACCCGCCGCGTCAGACGCAGGGCGGCAGGAATGCCAGCTGCAGTCCCACGAACACCGTCGCCAGTGCCGCGATGAAGTGAATGCCCGACGCAACCTTGGTGACGAAGACCTGTCGCTCGTTCAGGTCATGCGGCGGGCGCGACAGTTTCCACGAACGGCGGCCGAGAAACAGCAACAGGGCCACCACGATCAGGGTGAACAACCCGAAGCTGGCGTTCAGCCAGTTGAAGATGCCTTGCTCGGGCGGCGGCGGGGCGAACTCGCATACCACTGCATGCGAGCCGTACATGGCCGCGAACCAGAGACTCCAGATCGTCAGCCCGAACGGAATCTGGACCGGATGAAAGACCGAGGTGCGGTTGTACTTCATCAGGCGCCTCCCCAGGCCGACGGGAACAGGACGATGGCGGCATAGGCGGCCCAGACCACACCCAGGTTGTAGTACCAGAGTTGCTCCACCACCACGACTTCATAGGGTGCCTTGTCGCCAACGTAGCCATACATCACGCGCAGCGCCTGGAGCACCGTCAAAATGGTGGCCAGCCCGCAATGAATCAGGCTGTAGGCGAGGATCACGAAGATCACGGCGTCGTGTGCCGTTTCGGTAATCTGCAAGCCGGCTGACAGCAGTACCCAGAGCAGCATGCCCCACTGCAGCAGGCCGATCGCCGCGATCGCGCCCAGGTTCAGCATCAGGCGCCCGGCGTTGCCTCGCCGCAATCGCCCGGGCACCAGGCGCATCCAAAGCGTGCCGCCGGTCAGTACGACCGCACTTGCCAGCATCAGCCAGCCGTTCAGGTTCGAATGCTCCGGGACTTGCCATTCCGGCGAGACGGTCCACAGATAGAACCAGCCGAAGAGCAGCGACAGATACATGGTGCCGTTTGCCAGCAGCGTCACGCCCATGCCCCAGAGGCCCGGACCATCGAAGGTGCGCGAATGCAGCGGTGGCTCGTCCGGCTGCGTACGCGCGTCCGGGGCGGCGGCGGGGTGCGCGCCGTTTTCCCAGGACCAGCGGAACAGCACGACCAGCGTCGCTACGGTCGCCAGCAACGCGAGCCAGTAGAACTTGGTGAGCAGGCTCAGGCAGAGCACGGCGAGAAACACCGAGGCGATGAAGGGCAGCCAGCTATTGCCAGGCAGGTGAATCACCTCGCGCACCTCGCCGGACAGTGGGTCCGAGCCCCAGGTTTCGCGGCGCCCATGGTCGATGGTCTTCAGCGCATGCTCGGCTCGGGCGATGCTGTGCGGCAGGTCCGGATCCTTCCAGAGCGGGTGCCGGTCGGTGACGTCCGGCAGGCTGACGAAGTTGTACGGGCTCGGCGGTAGGCTGGTCGCCCATTCCAGCGTATCGGCATTCCATGGGTTGGTCTTGGCCGGCTGACCGAAGCGGAAATGCAGGATGATATCGAGCAGGATGGTGCCGATCCCGATGGCCATGATGAAGCTGCCGATCGACGAGATCAGGTTGGGGATGTCCCATCCGAGCCCCGTGTCGTACGTATAGACGCGCCGCGGCATGCCGATCAGGCCGGTCCAGTGCATGATCAGAAAGGTCGTGTTGAACCCGATGAACACCAGCCAGAAGCCCCAGCGGCCGAGGCGCACCGAGGGCATCCGCCCGGAGAAGTGCGGCAGCCAGTAGTACAGGCCGGCCATCAGCGGGAAGAACATCCCCCCGACCAGCACGTAGTGCATGTGCGCGACCACGAAGTGGGTGTCGTGCACCTGCCAGTCGAAGGGCACCAGCGCCACCATCACGCCGGTGAGCCCGCCGCAGACGAAGACGATCAGGAAGCCCACCAGCCACAACATAGGCACGTGGTAGACCGGTTTGCCTAACCAGAGCGTGGCGATCCAGGCGAATATCTGTACCCCCGTCGGGATGGCCACCAGCATGCTTGCCGCCGAGAAGAAGCCCAGCGCGAGCGCCGGAATGCCGACGGTGAACATGTGGTGCACCCAGAGCCCGAAGCTGAGGAAACCCGTGGTCAGCACGCCGAGCACCACCCAGCGGTAGCCCACCAGGGGCCGCTGGCAGAACACCGGTAGCAGCGTCGAGACGATGCCGGCGCCAGGCAGGAAGATGATGTACACCTCCGGGTGGCCGAACAGCCAGAACAGGTGCTGCCAGAGCACCGGGTCGCCACCACGGGCGGTATCGAAGAAGGGCAAGCCGCCGGCGCGTTCCAGTTCCAGCAGGATGCTGCCGAGGATCAGCGGCGGGAAACCGAACACGATCATCAACGCCATCACCAGGATGTACCAGGCGTACAAAGGCATCTTGTGCAGCGCCATGCCGTTGGTGCGGGTGCGCAGGATCGAGACGACCAATTCGACGCCGGCGCTGACGGCGGAAATTTCGACGAAGGTGATGCCCAGCAACCAGAAGTCCGAGTTCACGCCCGGCATGTGCGACGAGCTGGACAGTGGCGTGTACATGAACCAGCCAGCCTTCGGCGCAACACCCAAAAACACGCTGGACAGCAGGATGATGCCGCCGAACAGGTAGCAGAAGTAACCGAGGGACGAGAGCCGCGGGAAGATCAGGTCGCGCGCGCCGATCATCTTGGGGATGAGGTAAACCGCCAGGCCCTCCATCATGGGCACGGCGAACAGGAACATCATCACCGAGCCGTGCATCGTGAAGACCTGGTTGTAGACCTCGGGCTCCATCAGCACATAGCCGGGCAGGGCGAGCTGGGTGCGGATCAGCATGGCCATCAGGCCGCCGATGAGAAAGAACACCCCGCCGGTGATTAGAAAACGCAGGCCGATGCTGGTGTGATTGACGATGGTCAGGGCGCGCCAGCCGCGCGGGTTGCCCCAGACGTCATTGAATTGGTCGTGCAGCTGATCGGGATCGGTGCAGGGGGCGTTGTCCCTGGTGGAAGGATTCATGGAGCGAGCGTCTCCAGCCAGTCGGCCATCTGGTCGAGTGTTTGCGGGGGGATGTCGTCATGCGAGGGCATGGCGTTGCCGAACTTGAGGTCCTTGTGTTCCCTCAGCCAGCGGCGCAGGCCCTCGCTGTCGTTGTCGATCACCCCAGCGCCCAGGCTGGGGCGGGTCGCCAGGTCGGTCAGGTCCGGTGCCCGGCCGCCTTCGCTGAGCCCGGCGACGCGATGGCATTGGCCGCAGCGGTCATCGAATACCTGTCCGGCTTCACCCGGTGCGCCCGCGGTGAAACGCAGGTTCTCGCGTGCGGCGATCCAGCCGTCGAAGTCAGCCTGTTCCATGGCCTCGACATGAAGCTTCATGTGGGTGTGCTGCAGGCCGCAGAACTCCGAGCACTGCCCATGGAAAACCCCGGTATGCCCGGCCTGGATGCGGATCACGTTGGTACGCCCCGGCAGCATGTCCATCTTGCCGCCGAGCCGGGGTATCCAGAACGAATGAATGACATCGGCGCTGGACACCTGCACGTCCACCAGGCGGCCAGCGGGGATGATCAACTGGTTGGCGGTGGTCACGCCGCTGTCGGGGTAATGCACCTCCCACCACCATTGGTGACCGGTCACTTCGACCTTGAGCGGCTGCTCGCCTTCGACAGGCAGAGGCATCATGCTGCGCCCGGTCGGGATGCCGAAGATGAGGAGGACGATGATGCTCAGGCTTGGCAGGACGATACCGCCGCCGATCACCCAGCGACGGTTGATCCGTATCGCGTCCTCGTCGCTGGTCTTGCGTGGCTTGCGAGCGAGCGCGTAGATCCAGATCGCGCTGACCGCGACCAGCACCAGCGTGGCAAACGCGAACATGCCCCACCAGACGTTGGCGACCTGCTGTGCCATCGGGCTGGCCGGGTTCAGCGCAGACAACGGGCCGCCACAACCGGCGAGAAAAGGAACTGCCAGCGCCAGTGTGGTCCATTTCTGAAGGCCGCCGGCTCGTTTGGCGCGGTGGCGTACCTTCCCTGTCCACTGCAGGAGAGCCGAATGGCCCGTTACCGAGACTCCATCCACAGCCGTGCCGCCATCGCCGGACACCCGCTCCACCCGATGCTGATTCACTTCCCCGTCGCCGCACTGACCGGCCTGTTGCCTGTGGACATCGCGCATATCTGGACGCTGGATGAGTTCTGGTGGCGAGCCGGCCTCTGGTTGGCGGGCGTCGGTGCGTTGGGCGGCTGGATTGCCAGCATTTTCGGGCTTATCGATCTGGTAACCGTCCGCGAGATCCGCCAGAAGATCACGGCCTGGTGCCACGCCATTCTGGCCGTGATGATGCTGTCCCTGGCCTCGCTCAACTGGTTGCTGCGGTTCCAGAACGACCCGCAGAGCATGCAGTTCTGGGGGCTCTACCTTTCGGCGATCACAGCTGCGCTGATTTCCCTGGCGGCGTATTTGGGCGGCCGGCTGGTCTACGAGCACGCCGTGGGGGTCGATCTGGACAAGGTCTGACCGGCACGGGGCGAGGGGCGGCTGTCGTTCTTTCATGGGCGGCATCGCGTCCTTGGTCTCGGTCTACTAGAAGGGTTTGGCCAGTACCAGCCAGAGCGTCGCGGTGATGAACGTGGCGGCCACCACGCCAAGGAGGCGGCAACGAATGCTCACGCTCTGCTCGGGCGCACGCTCGACATGGAGCACCAGGACCCCGCACAGCGCATGACACAGCACCATGCCGGCCACGGTGCTGAGCTTGACGATCAGCCATCCCGCGACGATGCCGTCCTTCAGAAACAGCGCCGTACCCGAGCCGATTGCAATAAGTGCGGCGGGCGTTCCGACGAGGTTGAACACCATGCGCGTCAGGTGGGCATGGTCTCGGTAGAAGAGGGGGTCACTGCGCCGGGTGCCGGCAGCGATCAGCGCCGGCAGGTACAGCAATGTGCCGCACCAGCACAGCAGCGCCGCGAAGTGCAGCAGTTTGAGCAAGGGCATTCATGTCTCCATCCCGCCCGTGGCAAGTCAGAGGTTGTGACACCCCGCTATCGGCGCGGTTCGGAGCAAATGGCGTAGCGCTGGCCTGGCGGCGCAGCGCCACGCGACAGGGGCGTCAGGCCTGGGGGTCGCGGTCGGCTTGCCTGAACAGCTGGCTGCCGCAGCGGCTGCAGAACGCAGCGTTCGGCTCGTGAGTGAGCTTTTCACAGGTCGGGCAGCGATGCTGCAGGCTGTCGGCGCGCATCGCCGTGGCGAGCTCGGCCGTGAAAATGCCGGTGGGGACCGCGATGATCGAATAGCCGGTGATCATCACGAGCGTCGCCACGGCCTTGCCGAGCGGCGTGACCGGGACGATATCCCCGAAGCCCACGGTGGTGATCGTCACCACCGCCCAGTAGATGCTCATCGGGATGCTGGTAAAGCCGTTCGCCGGCCCTTCGATCACGTACATCAGCGTCCCGTACACCAGCACCATGGTGGTAACGCTGAGCAGGAACACGATGATTTTCTGCTTGCTGCCGCGCAGCGCGACGAGCAGAAAGTTGGCCTGGCTGAGGTACTGGGTCAGCTTGAGCACCCGGAAGACCCGTAGCATGCGGATGGCTCGCACCACGAGCAGGTACTCCGCATCCGGCAGCAGCAGCGCAATGAAGGCGGGTACCACCGACAGCAGATCGATCGCCCCGTAGAAACTGAACACGTATTTGCGCGGCTCCGGGTGGCAATAGATGCGCACCAGGTATTCGACGAGAAAGATGCCTGTGAACAGCCATTCCAGGCCGTCGAGCAACAGACCGTAGCGCTCGCTGTAATGGGCGATGCTGTCGAACATCACCACCACCAGGCTGGCGAAGATGACGACGAGCAGCCAGGTGTCGAAGCGTCGGCCGGCCGGGGTGTTGGTGAAGAAGATGATGACGTAGAGGCGCTCTCGCCAATTCATGGATTGGAGGGCGTCGTTGTCCATGTGCAGCTCCCGGTCAAATGTGCGCAGTATCCCCGAGATCGCCGGGTGCGCAAATGGATGGTGTGCCATTGGCGCCGCGAGGTTGTCGAATCTATCGGATGCAGGGCAGGCGTCGATGCGCTTGCCTTCGATCAACCCTCCAGTCCGCAAGTTTTGCCACCCTGCGCTTTCAGGAATAGTCTTAGCCATGCGCATCAAGCCGTTGGAGAGCGACATGCCAGATTCGAAGTTGGTCGACCCGTTCGGCCGACGCATCACTTACTTGCGACTGTCGGTGACCGATCGCTGCGACTTCCGTTGCACCTATTGCATGAGCGAGGACATGGTCTTCGCCCCGCGTGCGCAGATCCTGACATTGGAAGAACTCTATGCTGTCGCCGACGCCTTTATCAGCCTGGGCGTCAAGCGAATCCGGGTGACGGGGGGCGAACCATTGGTGCGCAAGGGCCTGACCGGTTTGCTGGCTCAGCTGGGCGCGCGCGCGGAGCTCGAGGATCTGTCGATCACTACCAACGGATCGCAGCTGTCCATCCTCGCGGCCGATCTGAAGGCGGCGGGTGTCACCCGGTTGAACGTCAGCCTGGATTCGCTGCGGGCGGAACGGTTCGCCGAACTGACCCGCCGCGACAAGCTCGCGCAAGTGCTCGAGGGTATCGAGACGGCGCGGCGTGCCGGCTTCCGGCGCATCAAGCTCAACAGCGTGATCCAGAAGGGGCGCAACGATGACGAGGTGCTGGACCTGGTCCGCTTCGCCGTCGAGCACGGCCTGGACATCAGCTTTATCGAGGAAATGCCGCTAGGGCAGGTCTCGAGCCATGAGCGCGAAATCACCTTCTGCTCGAGCGACGAGGTGCGCGAGCGCATCGAGGCCGGCTACACGCTGGTGCGCAGCAGTCACACCACAGGCGGGCCGTCGCGTTACTGGCAGGTCGCGGGCAGCGAGACCCAGGTCGGCTTCATTTCTCCACACAGCAATAACTTCTGCGGCAGTTGCAACCGGGTGCGGGTCACCGCTGAAGGCAAGCTGGTGCTGTGCCTGGGGCATGACGGCGCGCTGGACCTCAAGAGCCTGATGCGCCGCTACCCGGGGGACAGCGACCGCCTTCGTCAGGCACTGGTCGACGCCTTGCAGCTCAAGCCTGAAAAACACGAGTTCCGCACCGACGAGCAGGTGCAGGTCGTCCGCTTCATGAGCGTCACTGGCGGCTGAGGGAGCGCTACCGCGGGGGCGATCCGCTCGCTGACCGGTGCTGCTCGCTGCAATCCGTCTTTCGGTCCTTGACAACCTGTGCGCCAGCGCTGCTGGCGATACACAGGCACATGCTAGACTTCGCGGCTTTCGCTCAATTGCCACGACGCGCTCCGATTCCATGCAGCCACAGGCGTCCATCCGATTCCAGCCCGCGAGCCGATAGCCAGGAAGGCCCCCATGCGTCTGAAAAGCATCAAACTCGCCGGTTTCAAATCCTTCGTCGATCCGACCACGGTCAGCTTTCCGAGCAACATGGCGGCGGTCGTCGGTCCCAACGGCTGTGGGAAGTCCAACATCATCGACGCCGTGCGTTGGGTCATGGGCGAGAGCTCCGCAAAGAACCTGCGTGGCGAGTCGATGACCGACGTCATCTTCAACGGCTCGAATACGCGCAAGCCGGTCACTCAGGCGAGCATCGAACTCATCTTCGATAATTCCGACGGCACCTTAACCGGGGAATATGCGGCCTTTGCCGAGATTTCGATCAGGCGCCGCGTGACCCGTGATGCGCAGAACACCTATTTCCTCAATGGCGTGAAATGCCGCCGGCGCGACATCACGGACATTTTCCTCGGCACCGGGCTGGGCCCGCGCAGCTACTCGATCATCGAACAGGGCATGATCTCCCGGCTCATCGAGGCGCGCCCGGAGGATCTGCGCAATTTCATCGAAGAGGCGGCCGGGATATCCAAGTACAAGGAACGTCGCCGCGAAACCGAGAACCGCATCCGCCGCACCCACGAGAACCTCGAGCGCCTGACCGACCTGCGCGAAGAGCTCGAGCGCCAGTTGGAGCGCTTGCATCGACAGGCGCAGTCCGCCGAAAAATATCAGGAGTACAAGTCCGAAGAGCGACAACTCAAGGCACAGCTATCTGCGTTGCGCTGGCAGGCATTGAACGCTCAGGTCGGCCAGCGCGAGCAGGTGATCGGTGATCAGGAGGTGGGCTTCGAGGCCCTGGTCGCCGAGCAACGGAACGCCGACGCCAGCATCGAACGGCTGCGCGACGGACATCATGAGTTGTCCGAGCGTTTCAACCTCGTGCAGGGGCGCTTCTACTCCGTAGGCGGCGACGTCGCGAGGATCGAGCAAAGCATCCAGCACGGTCAGCAGCGCCTTCGCCAACTGCAGGACGACCTGCGCGAAGCGGAGCAGGCGCGCCTGGAAACCGAATCCCATCTCGGCCATGACCGCACCTTGCTCGCAACGCTCGCCGAAGAGCTGGCGATGCTGGAGCCCGAACAGGAACTGGCCAGCGCCGCTGCGGAAGAGACCGCCATTCAGCTGGAAGATGCCGAGACGGGCATGCAGCGCTGGCAGGAACAATGGGAACGGTTCAACCAGCAGAGCGCGGAGCCGCGGCAGGCAGCGGAAATCCAGCAGGCCCGAATCCAGCAGCTCGAGCAAAGCCTCGAACGGTTGGCGGAGCGACAGCGCCGGCTTGACGACGAACGCGCCGCACTGGGTTCGGACCCGGAGGACGCTGCGATCGCCGAGCTGGGTGAGCAGTTGGCCACCGGCGAGTTGAGACTCGAAACCCTGAGCGAGGCTCAGCAGCAAACCGAAGACAAGCTCGACGAAATACGTGAGCACTTGCAACTGGCCGGCCAATCCCAGCAGCAGGCTCAGGGCGAACTGCAGCGCCTCAATGGTCGTATCGCCTCGCTGGAAGCCTTGCAGCAGGCGGCGATGGACCCTGGCAAAGGCGTATCCGACTGGTTGCGAGAGTGCGCGCTGGACACGCATCCGCGCCTGGCCGACAGCCTGCGTGTCGAGCCGGGCTGGGAGCTGGCCGTTGAAACGGTTCTGGGCGCGGATCTGCAGGCGGTTCAGCTCGAGGCCTTCGATGATCTCGATTTGGCGGGTTTCGACCAAGGCGAACTACGCCTGGTCAGCCCTGCAAGCGGTGGACGCCGCATGGCTGGCAGTCTGCTGGACAAGGTCGAGTCGGCGGTCGATCTGTCGCCGTGGCTCGGTCTCGTTCGGCCGGTGGAGGATCTGACCCAGGCGCTGGCCGCGCGCCCGGCACTGGCAGAAGGCGAGAGCCTGATCAGCCGCGACGGCTACTGGGTCGGCCGGCATTTTCTCCGCGTGCGTCGTGCCCGAGAGGCGGAGTCCGGATTGCTCGCACGCGGCCAGGAACTCGAGCGGCTATTGGCGGAGCGTGAGGAACGCGAGCAAGACCTTGATCTGGCGGAGGCGGAGCTCGATCGCTTACGTCAGGCGCAACGTGAGCACGAGGAAGTCCGCGAACGGCAGCGTCGCGAGCATCAGGATGAGTCGCGGCAGTTGGGGGAGATAAAGGCGCAGCTGTCGGCAAGCACGGTGCGTCTCGAGCAGCTCAGCCTCCGGCGGCAGCGGTTGGAAGCCGAGCTTGGTGAACTGGCTGAGCAGCGTGAGGTGGAAACCGAGCAGTTGGGCGAGTCACGCCTGCGTTTGCAGGATGCGCTCGACGCGATGGCGCAGGACACCGAGCAGCGTGAGCGGCTATTGGCCAACCGCGACGAAATCCGTGAATCACTCGATCGCGTCCGCCAGGAAGCTCGGCAGCAGAAGGATCGCGCCCATCAGTTGGCCGTCAGGGTGGGCTCTATCAAGGCCCAGCACGACTCCACGCGGCAGGCGCTCGAGCGCCTGCAGCAGCAATTCGAGCGTGCCGTCGAGCGCCGGGAACAGCTGAGCCTCAACCTGGAGGAGGGCGACGCCCCCCTCGAGGAGCTGCGCATGAAGCTTGAGGAGCTTCTGGACCGACGATTAGCGGTGGAGGAAGAGCTCAAACAGGCGAGGCTGGCCCTGGAAGACGCGGACCGGGACTTGCGCGACGCCGAGCGGCGCCGCAGCCAGGCTGAGCAACAGGCACAACTGCTTCGCGGTCAGCTCGAGCAGCAACGCATGGAGTGGCAGGCGCTGACGGTGCGGCGCAAGGCGCTTCAGGAACAGTTGCAGCAGGACGGCTTCGACCTGCATGGTGTGCTGGCAACCCTGCCGGAACACGCGAGCGAGACGGAGTGGGAAGCCGAACTGGAGCGACTCGCTGCACGCATCCAGCGCCTCGGGCCGATCAACCTGGCCGCCATTGACGAATATCAGCAGCAGTCGGAGCGCAAACGCTACCTCGATGCCCAGAACGAGGATCTGGTCGAAGCGCTCGACACGCTCGAGAACGTGATCCGCAAGATCGACAAGGAAACCCGCAATCGTTTCAAGGAAACCTTCGACCAGATCAATGCTGGCCTACAGGCTTTGTTTCCAAAGGTTTTCGGCGGCGGCAACGCTTATCTGGAACTTACCGGGGAAGATTTACTCGATACCGGGGTGGCGATCATGGCTCGGCCGCCCGGTAAGAAGAACAGCACCATTCATCTTCTTTCCGGTGGCGAGAAGGCCCTGACTGCCCTGGCGCTGGTGTTTGCGATCTTCCAGCTCAACCCGGCGCCGTTCTGCATGCTCGACGAGGTGGATGCTCCTTTGGACGACGCCAACGTTGGGCGTTACGCGCGGCTGGTCAAGGAAATGTCGGAAAAGGTGCAGTTCATCTATATCACGCATAACAAAATCGCGATGGAAATGGCGGACCAGCTCATGGGGGTCACCATGCATGAGCCGGGATGCTCGCGCCTCGTCGCGGTAGACGTGGAGGAGGCCGTCGCCCTCGCAGAGGCGTGAACAGGTCGTTATCGCGGCGCCACGCGGGCGCCGGTTGCCCCATAAAAGAGCGGGGGCGGGCGGTGCACATCGACCGTTCGTCGTGCTAGCTTAGGGCACAATTTTTTACGATGCGCAGTAGAGCCTTTTCAGCGGTTCGAAAACTGCGTCTTTATCATCGATTTCAGGGGTTTGAGCATTAATGGATATCGGTCTGCGCGAGTGGCTGATCCTCATCGGCATCATCGTTATCGCCGGCATTCTGTTCGACGGTTGGCGGCGGATGCGCGGCAGCAAGGGCAAGTTGAAATTCAAACTGGATCGCAACATCGCCAGCAGCTTTCCGGACGATGACACCAGTAACGAGCTGCTCGGTCCGCCTCGGGTCGTCAGTCGCAATAACGAGCCTTCTCTCGACGAGACCGACCTGCCATCGATGACCGCGCGGGAACCCGCACCCGGGCGAGAGTCTTCCAAGCGTCGTGCTGCCGAGCCTCGGCAAGGCGATCTGCATTTTTCCGACGAGCCTGTGCCGACGCTGCTGGATCCGGTAATGGACGAACAGGATGAATCGGAACCACAAGCGCCTGCCGACCAATCGCCGGTCGAAGAAGTTCTGGTGATCAACGTGATCTCACGCGATCCAGCTGGCTTCCGCGGGCCGGCATTGCTGCAGAACATCCTGGAGAGCGGGCTACGATTCGGCGAAATGGATATCTTCCACCGCCACGAAAGCATGGCCGGGAATGGCGAGGTGCTGTTCTCCATGGCCAACGCGGTCAAGCCCGGGACCTTCGACCTGGACGACATCGACCACTTCACGACGCCTGCGGTCAGTTTTTTCCTTGGCTTGCCGGGCCCGCGCCATCCGAAGCAGGCATTCGACGTCATGGTCGCGGCGGCGCGCAAGCTTTCTTCCGAGCTCAACGGCGAATTGAAGGACGATCAGCGCAGTGTTCTGACGGCCCAGACCATCGAGCACTACCGCCAGCGTATCGTCGAGTACGAACGCCGGCAGATGACGCTCAAGCGTTGAGGAGCACTCCGCACCGGGCCATCGCGCCCGGTGTCTTTTTTCGGCGGCATGTTGCGGCCACTGTGTTGGTAGGCGGTCCGCTCAGGCTTCGCAAGGCTGTCGTCACCTGCTCATTCGGCTAGAATCCGACGCCTTCTTATCAACCAAGGCGCGCTGATGCGGTCGAGATCAGCACAGCCCCAGCTACGGCTCCGACATATGGTTTCCGCCCAAACTGCCGCTGAGCGCATCGCCGAATTGCGCAGCGAAATCGACGCCCACAACTATCGCTACTACGTACTCGACGAACCCAGCGTTCCGGATGCCGAGTACGACCGCTTGTTCAACGAACTCAAGGCTCTCGAAGCCGAACACCCGGAATTGGTAACGCCCGAGTCGCCGACCCAGCGTGTCGGCGGTGAAGCCCTGGCCGCCTTCGGTCAGGTCCGCCACGAGATTCCGATGTTGAGCCTGGGCAACGCGTTCGAAGAACAGGATCTGCTGGATTTCGACCGTCGGGTCCGCGAAGGCCTGGACCTGCCGGCTGGCGATCTCTTCGGCGATGGTGCGCTGGTGGAGTACAGCTGCGAGCCCAAGCTCGACGGGCTGGCGGTCAGCCTTCTGTACGAGAACGGCCACCTCGTGCGTGGTGCCACGCGAGGAGATGGCACCACGGGCGAGGACATCAGCGCGAATGTGCGCACTGTGCGCAACATTCCATTGAAGCTGCACGGCAGCGGCTGGCCTCGGGTCCTCGAGGTGCGCGGCGAGATCTACATGCCCAAGGCGGGTTTCGAGGCGCTCAATGCCCGCCAGCTCGAAAGCGGCGGGAAGACCTTCGCCAACCCGCGCAACGCGGCCGCCGGCAGTCTGCGCCAGTTGGATTCGAAGATCACGGCGAGTCGCCCGCTCGAGCTTTGCGCCTACGGCGTAGGGCGCAGCGACGGCGACCTGCCGGGGACGCATATCGGCATCCTCGAGGCGCTCAAGGGCTGGGGGCTGCCCATCAGTCGTGAACTGAAACTGGCCAGGGGCGTGGCGGAATGCCGTGCCTATTACCAGGCCATCGGCGAGAAGCGCGACGCTTTGCCGTATGAAATCGACGGCGTGGTGTTCAAGGTCAACTCGACTACCCAGCAGCGCGAGCTCGGCTTCCGTGCCCGTGAGCCGCGCTGGGCCATCGCACACAAGTTCCCGGCGCGCGAGGAGGTGACTGAACTGCTGGATGTGGAGTTCCAGGTTGGGCGCACTGGAGCGATCACCCCGGTGGCGAGGCTCAAGCCGGTCCAGGTTGCCGGCGTCACCGTGTCCAACGCCACACTGCACAACATGGACGAGGTGGCCCGCCTGGGCGTGATGATAGGCGACAGCGTGATCGTGCGACGCGCAGGCGACGTGATTCCGCAGATTCTCGGGGTCATTACCGATCGCCGTCCCGCGAATGCACGCGCCGTCTCGGTGCCCACCGAATGTCCGGTCTGTGGCTCAGCGGTCGAACGTACCCAGTTGATCAAACGCAGCAAGGGACGGGAGTCGGTCAGCGAGGGCTCGATCTATCGCTGCGTTGGGCGTCTGGCCTGTCAGGCACAACTGAAGCAGGCCATTATCCATTTCGTGTCGCGCCGGGCGATGGACATTGACGGGCTGGGCGACAAGATCGTCGAACAGCTGGTCGATACCGGCCTGGTGTCCTCACCCGCCGATCTCTATTCGCTCACCTATGAGCAGGTGCTCGGGCTCGAGGGGTTCGCCGAGGTGTCCAGCCGTAACCTGATCAAGTCCATCGATGCCAGCCGCACGCCAAGTCTTGCCCGATTCGTTTTCGCCCTCGGCATTCCCGACGTTGGCGAGGGGACGGCCAAGCTTCTGGCGCGCTCACTTGGATCGCTTGACCGAATCAGCCGGGCGCTGCCGGACGTGTTGATCTACCTGCCGGACATCGGCCTGGAAGTCGCGCACGAAATTCACAGCTTCTTTGAAGACGAGCACAACCAGCAGGTCATCCGCCAATTGCGCGAGCGCGGCGTTGAGCTGCAGGAGGAGGGCGAGGTGCACGCCGAGTTTGCCGCCTGTGCGACGCTGGCCGGCCTGCTCGATAACCTGAATATTCCTTTTATCGCCACGACCGGGGCCAAGCGTCTGGCCGAACGGTTCGGCACGCTCGATGGCGTGATCGAGGCCGACTGGCTCGACCTGCGCCAGGTCGAACGCCTGAATGAAAAGGCCGCTCGCGCGCTACGCGACTATTTTGATGACCCAGCCAACGCCGACCGAGCGCGCGCCATAGAAGCGCAGCTTCGTGAATTCGGTATGCACTGGCAAAGCGAAAGGAAGTCGGCGCAGGGTTTGCCTTTGGCTGGCCAGACCTGGGTGCTCACCGGCACCCTGGAAAGCATGAGCCGCGACGAGGCCAAGGCAAAGCTGGAGGCGCTCGGCGCGAAAGTGTCCGGCTCGGTATCGGCCAAGACCACCGTCGTCGTCGCCGGCCCGGGCGCGGGCTCAAAGCTGGCGAAAGCCAACGAGCTGGGGCTCGCCGTGGCGGACGAGGATGACTTCCTCAAGCGTCTATCAAGCCTGGGTGCTTGAAGCGCCGAACGGCCGGGCGTCCACGACCCCGGCCCCATTGGCATACACACCGAACCCACCCATATGAGCCAGCTTGCTGGCGCTCGCTCCAATGCTGCTGGCGGCCAGCCACGCTCGCTGCTCATCCTCGCGAACCCCAATCCAGCCACCCGAGGCCCTGCGTATGGCTCCAACGGGTCTGCGCGGCGCCCCTTACACCATTTCCGGCTAAAGTTTTCCACCACCCGTCCGAAACCCTGTGCAGGCGGGCTCGCTTGGTTGCGAATCCGCCGGTGTCGTACAGGTTGTTCCAGGGGCTTGCAAAAAAATTCAAATGCCTCCTAAAGCTCACCGAAACGACGCCGATAAGCTAATCGAATGCGAACTCAATGGGTGCCTGGGCAAACAGCCGGCCCGGAGTCGCAAGCTCAGGCAACCAAAGTAACTAGCGCCCTTGGAGGCACATCATGGCTCTTACAGTCAACACCAACGTCGCTTCGCTGAACACGCAGCGCAACCTGAATTCCTCGTCCAATTCGCTGGCCACTTCCATGCAGCGTCTTTCGACCGGCAGCCGTATCAACAGCGCCAAGGATGACGCCGCAGGTCTGCAGATCTCCAACCGTCTGACCAGCCAGGTCAACGGCCTGAACGTAGCGGTCCGTAACGCCAATGACGGTATCTCCTTGGCGCAGACCGCAGAAGGCGCGCTGCAACAGTCCACCAATATCCTGCAGCGTATGCGCGATCTTGCCCTGCAAGCAGCTAACGGCAGCAACGATTCCAATGATCGGTCTGCGCTGCAGAAAGAAGTGGGCGCTCTCCAGAACGAATTAACTCGAATCTCCGAAACTACGACATTCGGTGGTCGTAAGCTGCTGGACGGCTCGTTCGGTTCAACCTCCTTCCAGGTTGGCGCAAACTCGAACGAAACCATCGACGTTTCGATAGGCAATGCAAGCGCAGCCAAGATCGGTGCTTACACTTCGGATAAGGCCGGCTCGGCTCTTGGTGTGGCTACTGCTGCAGCAGGTGATGCATCCGGTACGTTGACCATCTCCGCCAACGGTAAGGAGTATGACGTTCAAGCGTTCACTGCAACCGATACGGCTGGTGAGATTGCCAAAAAAATCAACCAGGTCGGTTCGCCGGTAAAAGCCTCTGCGCGTACTGATGCGGTCCTGACTAAAGCTGCCAGCGTAGCAACGTTCGATCTGAAAATTGAAGTATCCAAGACCAATACTGGAACCGCAGACTCCACTATTGATCTGAAGGGCCTCACCACTTTTGATCAGGTTGTAAGCGCTGTTAACTCTAGCGGTGCCGGTATCTCTGCCAAAGTAAACGGTGACGGCACTCTCGAAATCAGTTCGGCAGATGGTGCTGCAATCAAGTTTACCGCCTCTGGTTTGCAGGCTGACGGGACAACCGCCATTGCTGGTGCCGACCTTACGGTGCAAGCGCGTTCCGCAGAGGATAGCGACAGCGATAATGCTGGGGATCTTTCCACTGCAGCGAACATCGGTGCTGGTACTGCTGTAGCGAACGGCGCGTTGAAACTTAGCTCCTCGGCTGCATACTCGCTCTCGACTGCCACCGCGGCCGATGTTGCAAAAATCACCGGTGAACCCGCAGGGAAGTTGGCCAAGATCAGCGATGTCGACGTAAGCACTGCCTACGGCGCTCAGAACGCAGTTGATGTAATCGACGCAGCCATCGCGTTCATCGACTCGCAACGTTCCGATCTGGGTGCTGTACAGAATCGCTTCGACAACACCATCGCAAACTTGCAAAGCATCTCTGAAAACGTGTCCGCCGCTCGCGGCCGTATCCAGGACACCGACTTCGCGGCCGAAACTGCGAATCTGAGCAAGAACCAGATCCTCCAGCAGGCTGGTACTGCGATCCTGGCTCAGGCCAAGCAGCTGCCGCAGGCTGTTCTCAGTCTGCTGCAGTAAGCGCGGCATAACGGATGGGGCGGTTTTCCCGCCCCATCGATTCATTGAGAGGTGAATCATGGACGTCGCAAGATCAGTGGGTGTCCCGCTTGCGTCATCCTCGCCTAGCAACGCGATGCCCAGCTTCCGAATGGAGGCTGGGCTTTCGTCGTTGGGGGGCGAAGATGAATCAGGCAAGCCTGGGCAGCGAATAGACGTAAATGAGGCGGTTGAACGAATCCGCACGCAAGTGCAGGGACTTCAACGCGATTTGAACTTCAGCGTGGATGACTCAACCGGTCAGGTAGTCGTTCAGGTTTTGGATGGCGACTCAGGTAAGGTGGTTCGGCAGATTCCATCGGAAGACCTTCTTCGCTTGGCCGAGCGGCTGGATGAAATGCGCAGCTTGCTGTTTGAAGCGAAGGCATAGCGGCACGCTTTTTGATTGTTCGACTTGATACGGTAGAAGCTGCGGTTTTTTTGACGAGGTGCAGGCTATGGCAGGCGTAACGGGTATTGGATCCGGAATTGATATTGACAGTATCGTCGCTGGAATGGTCGCCGCCGAGCGTGCCCCTAAGGAATCCCAGCTCGCTACACTCGAAAAGAAAACCACGACGCAGATTACGGCTGTTGGCGCGCTGAAATCAGCTATCAGCGAATTTCAGGCGGCACTCACGTCGTTGAACAAGCCGGACCTGTTCCAGGCGCGCTCGGCGAGCTCCAGCAAATCTGATTTGGTCGGTGTAACAGCGAGCACGACGGCCGGAGCTGGTAGTTACCAGGTCGAAGTCAAGGCGCTGGCTGCAAGCAGTAAGGTTGCGCTGGCCGCGGTTAGCAATACGGCCGAAGCGCCTGCTCGTTTTGCAACCGGCTCTCTGGCAATTTCGCTGGGCGTTCCGGGTGATCCGCCGTCCAAGGAAACGTTCTCCGTTAACATAGACGACAGTAATAACACCCTGGCCGGGGTGCGTGACGCCATCAATACGGCCGGAAAGGACATGGGTGTGAGCGCAACCATTGTCACCGATGAGCACGGTTCCCGGCTCGTTCTGAGTAGCAGCAAGACTGGAGCGGGGAGGGATATCAGCGTAGCGGCGACAGATACGGGTACGCCACAAGACGGTCAGCTGAGTTTGTCGTCTCTCGCCTTTGACGGTTCTGCGTCTGCTACTGCTGCTGGCCCTCGGGTGATCTCTCCGGCTCAAAGCGCGGAACTCTATGTTGACGGGCTAAAGATTGTCAGTGAAAGCAACGCGGTCGCGGGCGCAATAGAAGGGGTCACGCTCGATGTTAAAGCCAAGACTGCGACAGGCGAGCCCCTGACGATCACGGTGGCTGAAGACAAAGCTGGGGTTAAGAAGCAGACCCAGTCATTCGTTGATGGCTACAACAAGCTGATCGGCGTGGTCAACGCTCAAACCAGAGTTACTTCGGTAGGGGAGGGCAAGGCGCCGGTGGCCGGTGCGTTGGTAGGTGATGCTACGGCACGCGCGCTGCTTAATACGATCCGCAATGAACTGGTCAATGTGCAGGGCGATGGTGCGCTGCGTGCGCTGACCGACCTGGGCATTACGACGCAGAAGGACGGAACCCTCGCAATTGACAGCACGAAGCTGGACAAGGCGATGGCGAGTAATTTTGCCGAGCTGCCCGCACTGTTCACTGGCGAGCAGGGGCTTGCCGCGCGTTTGGACAATAAGCTCAAGCCCTACACCGAAACGGGTGGCATTCTAGAACAGCGCAACAAGGCGATGACCGAAACGATCTCTAAGATCGATGATCAGAAAGAGGCGCTCGCGCGCCGTATTACATCGCTGCAGGAACGGTTATACAAGCAGTTCAACGCAATGGATACGCTTGTAGGGCAGCTCACTAATACGTCTTCGAGTCTGCTTGCTTCCTTGGAAAACCTGCCTTGGGCGGCGAATAACTCCAAGCGCTAGTCAACATAAGCAAGGCCTGCTTCGGTTGTGCTGCGGCTTAGTTCGGCTCTAGTCTGTGCCGTCGCAGGTGGGCAGGCGACGGTCGTTGTTGCTCTATGCGGGTATCCGCTGGCCATCATCTGAACTGCGCTTTGATGCTGCCATCCTCGAATTTTTCAGTGTTTGGCTATCAAGCTTGAGCCACCCCGACCGATAAGCTGTACATGCAATTGATGTGGCGAGGGGCTCATCCAAAATGAACGCAATGGCAGCAATGAGGCAGTACCAGCAGGTCGGTGTAAAGGCGCAGGTCACCGAGGCTGATCCGCATCGCTTGATCCAGATGCTGATGCAAGGCGGGCTGGATCGTATCGCTCAGGCCAAAGGGGCGATGGAGCGTGACGAACTAGCCGAGAAGGGCGTGTTGATCGGCAAGGCCCTGAACATCATCGGTGGCCTTCGCGGTGTACTGGATAAAGAGGCGGGTGGCGAGCTGGCCGATAACCTCGATCGCTTGTACGAGTACATGAGCACCCGACTGTTCGAGGCGAGCCGTCACAATGATGTCAGCAGGCTGGACGAAGTAGCCGGTCTGCTGGCTGAGATCAAATCGGGCTGGGATGGCATTGCAAGCCAGGCAGGGTAACCCGCTTCGTCCTGGTGGACCTGAGGGAGTATGGGCACCGGTCGATTATTCGACGGTGCCCTTTTCATTAGCGGTATTCGCAGAGGTAGGCGGTATCGCTAGCGACTTTCAGCTGGAACTTGCTATTGGCCGGTACGGTGAACTTGGAACCTGCGCCGAAGGTTTCAAATGTTTCACGGCCGGGTAGTTTTACGTCAAGACTGCCGGCTACGACATGCATGATTTCGAGCTGGCTGGTACCGAACTCATAGTCACCAGGTGCCATCACACCAATGGTTGCGGAGCCGGCTGCCATCTCGAATGCGATCGATTTGACAGTACCGTCGAAATACTCGTTTACCTTGAACATTCCAATTGCCTTCAAGCGCGGAAAAAGGGGCGCTCAGTATGCCCAAGCGCTTAGCGCTCGTCATCAGTCGCTACTTATCGATATCTGCGTGCTGGACGCTGCGCGCCTCGCTATTATTGGCGCGTCTTGGCTTGGAGGTGCTTGATTGGATTGTCGTCCTGGTTGTGGAGCCTGTTGCGTCGCGCCTTCGATCAGCTCTTCGATTCCAGGCATGCCTCATGGCAAGCCGGCAGGCGAGCGTTGCGTGCATCTGACTGAGTCGAATCTATGTGCGATATTCGAAAGCCCGCTGCGCCCTCAGGTCTGTGGCGCGTTTAGAGCCGACATTGATCTATGCGGGGGCAGCCGAGAGGATGCCATTCGTATGCTTGGTTGGCTGGAGCGTGAAACGGCCTGAATTCAAAAAAACAGCGCAAGGCGGAGAAATCCAAAACGAAAAAGGCTGCCCTTGGGCAGCCTTTTTTCATTTCCAGCCGACTTGATCAGCGAGGCATGTCGCGCTTCGGATGACCGGTATACAGCTGACGCGGACGTCCGATCTTCTGACCGTTGGCGATCATTTCCTTCCAGTGAGAGATCCAGCCCACGGTACGTGCCAGGGCAAAGATCACGGTGAACATGCTGGTCGGAATGCCGATGGCCTTGAGGATGATGCCCGAGTAGAAGTCGACGTTCGGGTAGAGGTTACGTTCGGCGAAGTAGGGGTCGTTCAGTGCAATCTCTTCCAGCTTCATTGCCAGCTCGAGTTGCGGATCGTCGATACCCAGCTCGCCCAAGACTTCGTCGCAGGTCTGCTTCATGACCTTGGCGCGCGGGTCGAAGTTCTTGTACACCCGGTGACCGAAGCCCATGAGCTTGAACGGGTCGTTCTTGTCCTTGGCCTTTGCCAGGAACTTCTCGATGTTCGACACATCACCGATCTCGTCCAGCATGGTGAGTACGGCTTCGTTCGCGCCACCATGTGCCGGGCCCCAGAGCGCTGCGATGCCGGCGGCGATACAGGCGAATGGATTGGCGCCAGTGGAGCCAGCAAGGCGAACGGTAGAAGTGGAGGCGTTCTGCTCGTGGTCAGCATGCAGGATGAAGATGCGGTCCATGGCCTTTGCCAGCACTGGGCTGATCGGCTTCACTTCACATGGCGTGTTGAACATCATGTGCAGGAAGTTCTCCGCGTAGTTCAGGTCATTACGCGGATACATCATCGGCTGGCCCATGGAGTACTTGTAGACCATGGCCGCGAGGGTCGGCATCTTGGCAACCAGGCGCACCGCCGAAATTTCACGGTGATGCGGGTCGTTGATGTCCAGAGAGTCGTGATAGAAGGCGGAGAGCGCGCCGACGACGCCGCACATGATAGCCATTGGGTGCGCATCGCGCCGGAAGCCGTTGAGGAACGACTTGAGTTGCTCATGCACCATCGTGTGGTTCTTGACGGTGCTGACGAACTTGGCCTTTTCCTCTGCGGTCGGCAGCTCGCCGTTGAGCAGGAGGTAACAGGTTTCCAGGTAATCGGCTTTCTCGGCCAGCTGCTCGATTGGGTAGCCGCGATGCAGCAGCACGCCTTTGTCACCATCGATGTAGGTGATCTTGGATTCGCAAGAGGCGGTCGACATGAAGCCGGGATCAAAGGTAAAGCGACCCGTGGAGGTCAAGCCTCGTACGTCGATTACGTCGGGGCCTACGGTACCGGTTAGAACGGGCAGTTCGATGGCGTCTGCGCCTTCGATGACCAACTGCGCTTTTTTGTCAGCCATGTATGGCCTCCTGTTTTATGCTTGGAATCATCATGGCCCCCCACGCAGGGCCCGCATCACTATAGTGAGATAAGCCACAAAGTCAATTTGCGCGGACCCTCGTCGCAGAGGGGGTTTGAGGGTGAATTCGCAACACAGATTGACTGTTTACGGCATTTATATTGGGGTCGCCATCCGCCTTTAGTGGCACTTCACCACATTGTCATTAGCCACCTAACTGTTTATACTCGGAAACCGACCGGCAGGGGGCTCACAGGCAGTTTTCCTGTAGGTTGTCACTCGTGGGTGGCGGGTACCGCCTGGTGCTCTTCCCAACAACTTTGCCCTGTGTCTCGGGGCTCTCAAGTGTGAAAAAAGCCGTGAAAAGCCAACGACCTGTAAACCTAGATATTAGGACAATAAAACTACCTATCACTGCCTATACCTCGATCCTGCATCGTGTGTCCGGCGTGGTTCTGTTCGTCGGTGTCGCCATTATGCTACTCGCGCTGGATACCTCGCTTTCTTCTGCCGAAGGCTTCGAAGAGGTGAAGGCGGTTCTGGGTAGTCCGCTGGCCAAGTTGGTGGTCTGGGCGCTGCTGTCGGCGCTTCTCTATCACCTGGTAGCTGGGGTGCGTCACCTGATCATGGATGCCGGGCATGGCGAGACGCTGGAAGGCGGCAAGCTGGGCTCGAAAATCGTCCTGGCCGTTTCGGCTGTGCTGATCGTTCTGGCGGGAGTATGGATATGGTAACCAACGTCACGAACTTTTCGCGCTCGGGCCTTTATGACTGGATGGCCCAACGTGTTTCGGCAGTTGTCCTCGCGGCTTATTTTCTCTTCCTGATCGGATACCTGATCGCCAATCCAGGGCTTGAATTCGCGCAATGGCGCGAGCTTTTCTCGTCGAACTGGATGCGCATTTTCAGTCTTCTCGCGCTGGTTGCTCTGAGCGTTCATGCATGGGTTGGTATGTGGACCATTTCCACCGACTACCTGACCAACATGGCAATCGGTAAATGGGCTACCGGTGTGCGTTTCCTGTTCCAGGCAGTGTGTGGCATCGCCATGTTCACTTTCTTCGTCTGGGGCGTGCAGATTCTTTGGGGTATCTGATTCATGGCTAGCATTCGTACTCTTTCCTATGACGCCATCATTATCGGTGGCGGCGGCGCCGGGATGCGCGCTGCGCTGCAGTTAGCCCAGGGCGGCCACAAGACTGCTGTGGTGACCAAGGTATTTCCGACCCGCTCCCATACGGTTTCCGCTCAGGGTGGTATCACCTGTGCCATCGCTTCTGCCGATCCGAACGACGATTGGCGCTGGCACATGTATGACACCGTCAAAGGTTCCGACTACATCGGTGACCAGGACGCGATCGAGTACATGTGTTCGGTAGGCCCCGAGGCCGTGTTCGAACTCGAGCACATGGGGCTCCCCTTCTCCCGTACTGAACAGGGCCGCATCTATCAGCGTCCATTCGGTGGCCAGTCGAAGGACTACGGCAAGGGCGGTCAGGCTGCTCGTACCTGTGCAGCAGCGGACCGTACCGGCCATGCGCTTCTGCATACGCTCTATCAAGCCAACCTGAAGGCGGGCACTTCGTTCCTCAACGAGTGGTACGCCGTGGACCTGGTCAAGAACCAGGATGGTGCCATCGTCGGTGTGATCGCGATCTGCATCGAGAATGGCGAGACCGTCTATATCCGCTCCAAGGCCGTCGTTCTGGCGACCGGGGGCGCGGGACGCATCTATGCCTCGACTACCAACGCACTGATCAATACCGGCGACGGTATCGGTATGGCGCTGCGTGCTGGCGTGCCGGTTCAAGACATCGAGATGTGGCAGTTCCACCCGACCGGCATCGCTGGTGCGGGCGTTCTCGTGACCGAGGGCTGCCGTGGTGAGGGTGGCTACCTGATCAACAAGCACGGCGAACGTTTCATGGAGCGTTACGCGCCGAACGCGAAGGACCTTGCTGGTCGTGACGTGGTCGCTCGCTCTATGGTCAAGGAAATCCTTGCCGGCAATGGCTGTGGTCCGGATGGTGATCACGTCATGCTGAAACTGGACCACCTGGGTGAGGAAGTGCTGCACAGCCGCCTGCCTGGTATTTGTGAGCTGTCCAAGACCTTTGCTCACGTCGACCCGGTCACTGCCCCTGTCCCTGTCGTCCCGACCTGCCATTACATGATGGGTGGCATCGCGACCAATATTCATGGTCAGGCCATGACCCAGGACGCCAGCGGTAATGACAAGGTTATTGAAGGCCTGTTCGCGGTCGGGGAGGTGGCTTGCGTGTCGGTCCACGGCGCCAACCGTCTGGGTGGCAATTCGCTGCTTGACCTGGTGGTATTCGGCCGTGCGGCTGGTCTGCACCTGGAGAAAGCGCTGAAGGACGGTATCGAGCATCGCGGTGCTACGGAAACCGATCTGGATGTTGCCCTGAACCGTCTGTCCAGCCTCAACGAGCGCACTGCCGGTGAAGATGTCGCACCGTTGCGTAAGGAGCTGCAGAGCTGCATGCAGAACTACTTCGGCGTGTTCCGTACGGGTGAATACATGCAGAAGGGTATTGCTCAGCTCTCCGAGCTGCGTCAGCGCATCGCTACCGTCAAGATTGCCGACAAGAGCCAGGCTTTCAACACGGCCCGCATCGAGGCGCTCGAACTGCAGAACCTGCTGGAAGTGGCCGAAGCAACCGCCATTGCCGCTGAGGCCCGTAAGGAGTCTCGTGGCGCGCATGCTCGCGAAGATTTCGAAGAGCGCGATGACGAAAACTGGTTGTGCCATACCCTGTACTATCCGGGCGAGAAGCGCGTAGCCAAGCGTGCCGTCAACTTCTCTCCAAAGACTGTTCCGACTTTCGAGCCTAAGGTTCGGACTTACTGAGGTCGCCGATATGTTGCAAGTGAGTGTTTATCGCTACAACCCGGAGAAGGACGAAAAGCCGTACATGCAGGACTTCCAGGTCAATACCGACGGTAAAGACCTGATGGTTCTCGACGTGCTGGCACTCATCAAGGAACAGGATGAAGGGTTTTCCTACCGTCGTTCCTGCCGCGAAGGGGTCTGTGGTTCCGACGGCATGAATCTGAACGGCAAGAACGGGCTGGCATGCATCACCCCGCTGTCTTCGGTGGTCAAGAACAACAAGCTGGTGGTTCGTCCGCTGCCTGGTTTGCCGGTGATTCGTGACCTGGCCGTCGATATGGGCATCTTCTACAAGCAGTACGAGAAGGTTCGCCCGTATCTGATGAACGATACGCCTGCTCCGGCTATCGAACGTCTGCAGAGCCCGGAAGATCGCGAGAAGCTGGATGGTCTGTACGAGTGCATCCTGTGTGCGTGCTGCTCGACCAGCTGCCCGTCGTTCTGGTGGAACCCCGACAAGTTCCTGGGTCCGGCCGCGTTGCTTCAGGCCTATCGCTTCCTGGCCGATAGCCGCGACACCGAGACCGAGAACCGTCTGGCTGCGCTGGATGATCCGTTCAGCGTGTTCCGCTGCCGCGGCATCATGAATTGCGTCAGCGTTTGCCCCAAGGGTTTGAACCCTACGAAGGCAATCGGTCATGTGCGCAACATGCTGCTGCAAAGCGCGACCTGATGGGTCATGGAGGTCGCCGTTACCCTGGTAACGACGAGCTCATGGTTTTACCGTGACACCTACGGCGCCGGAGTCAAACTCGGCGCCGTAGTTTTAGTAGGAAGTCTGCTCACAAAGCCGATTTCCGCTCTGAAAAATAAACGACCAGCAGGAGCATCCGAGGTGGTTCTCGGAAACTATCTGCGCGGTCCGTAGTGGCTTTACCTGAGTCGCTGCTTCAGAACTTGGGAAGTCATGCTGCGGTCTCCACGCTGGTGGTGTCTCCTTATCGAAGGTGACCAGACATGCAAGAAAGCGTAATGCAGCGCATGTGGGACAGTGCCCACCTATCCGGTGGTAACGCTGCCTATGTGGAAGAGCTTTATGAGCTCTACCTGCACGATCCCAACGCTGTGCCAGAAGAGTGGCGCACCTACTTCCAGAAGCTGCCCGCTAACGGTGGCGCTGCGTCCGATGTATCGCATTCGACAATTCGTGATCATTTTGTGCTGCTGGCTAAAAATCAGCGCCGTGCACAGCCCGTTTCCGCGGGCAGCGTAAGCAGCGAGCACGAGAAGAAGCAGGTGGAAGTCCTGCGGCTGATCCAGGCCTACAGGATGCGCGGTCATCAAGCGGCACAGCTCGATCCGCTTGGTTTGCAACAGCGCGCAGTTCCGGCTGACCTCTCGATCAATCACTATGCGCTGACCGATGCCGATCTGGATACGGTCTTCCGTACCGGTGACCTGGCCATGGGCAAGGATCAGGCGACTCTGCGTGAGATCCATCAAGCCCTGCAAGATACCTACTGCCGCACGATCGGTGCCGAGTTCACCCATATCGTCGATTCCGAGCAGCGCAACTGGTTCATCCAGCGCCTGGAAAGCGTCCGCGGTCGTCCGGCGTTTTCCAACGAGATCAAGGGACACCTGCTTGAGCGTCTAACCGCTGCCGAAGGCTTGGAAAAGTACCTGGGCACCAAATATCCCGGTACCAAGCGTTTCGGTCTGGAGGGCGGCGAGAGTCTGATTCCGTTGCTCGACGAGATCATCCAGCGCTCCGGTTCCTATGGCACCAAAGAAATCGTCATCGGCATGGCCCACCGCGGTCGTCTCAATGTGCTGGTCAACACCTTCGGCAAGAACCCTCGCGACCTTTTCGACGAATTTGAAGGCAAGAAGGTCGAGGGGCTGAGCTCCGGTGACGTGAAATACCATCAGGGCTTTTCTTCGAACGTCATGACGCCGGGTGGTGAGATTCACTTGGCGATGGCGTTCAACCCGTCGCACCTAGAGATCGTTTCCCCGGTCGTTGAGGGTTCGGTGCGCGCGCGCCAGGATCGTCGCTGCGATGCGGTAGGCGACAAAGTGCTGCCAGTCACCATCCATGGTGATGCCGCTGTCGCGGGGCAGGGCGTCGTGATGGAAACCTTCCAGATGTCCCAGACCCGAGCCTATCGGACTGGCGGCACCATTCGTATCGTCATCAACAACCAGGTCGGCTTCACCACCAACAAGCAGGAAGATGCGCGTTCGACCGAATACGCAACCGACGTCGCCAAGATGATCCAGGCGCCCATCTTCCACGTGAACGCCGACGACCCTGAGGCGGTACTGTTCGTCACTCAGCTGGCCGTCGACTATCGCATGCAGTTCAAGCGTGACATCGTCATCGACCTGATCTGCTATCGCCGTCGCGGCCACAACGAAGCAGATGAGCCCAGCGGTACTCAGCCGTTGATGTACCAGAAGATTGCCAAGCAGCGGACCACCCGTGAGCTGTATGCCGATTCGTTGACCCAATCCAACGTTCTCGACAGCGACAGCGTCCAGGCGAAGGTCGATGAGTATCGCGCCGCGCTGGACAATGGTCTGCACGTGGTCAAGAGCCTGGTCAAGGAGCCTAACAAGGAGCTCTTCGTCGACTGGCGTCCTTACCTGGGGCATGCCTGGACTGCACGTCATGACACGCGGTTCGATCTGAAGACCTTGCAAGAATTGTCCAACAAGCTGCTGGCCATTCCGGAAGGCTTCGTCGTTCAGCGCCAGGTATCCAAGATCCTCGAAGACCGCCAGAAAATGGGTGCGGGCGCACTTGCGATCAACTGGGGTTATGCCGAGACCCTGGCCTACGCCACGCTGCTGTTCGAAGGTCATCCGGTCCGCATCAGCGGCCAGGACGTCGGTCGCGGCACCTTCTCGCACCGCCATGCGGCGCTGCACAACCAGAAGGACGGCAATACCTACATTCCGCTGCAGCACCTGTATGACGGCCAGCCTCGCTTCGACCTTTACGACTCCTTCCTCTCGGAAGAGGCCGTGCTGGCCTTCGAATACGGTTACGCCACAACCATGCCGAACGCACTGGTGATCTGGGAAGCGCAGTTCGGTGACTTCGCCAACGGCGCCCAGGTGGTGATCGACCAGTTCATCACCAGCGGTGAGCATAAGTGGGGTCGTCTTTGCGGTCTGACCATGCTGCTGCCGCACGGCTACGAGGGGCAGGGGCCCGAGCACTCGTCCGCGCGCCTGGAGCGTTACCTGCAGCTGTGCGCCGAGCACAATATCCAGGTTTGCGTGCCGACTACACCGGCGCAGGTCTACCACATGCTGCGCCGCCAGGCCATTCGCCCGCTGCGCAAGCCGCTGGTTGCCCTTACGCCGAAGTCGCTGTTGCGTCACAAGCTTGCCACTTCGACGCTGGAAGATCTCACCCAGGGCTCGTTCCTGACCGTGATTCCAGAGATCGATCCGGTTGAACCAAACAAGGTCGAACGGCTGATCATGTGCAGCGGCAAGGTGTATTACGACCTGCTCGAGAAGCGTCGCAACGAAGGGCGCGAGGACATCGCAATTGTCCGTCTGGAACAGCTGTACCCGTTCCCGGAAGACGACCTGGCCGAGGTGCTTGCGCCCTACCAGAACCTCAAGAGCATCGTCTGGTGTCAGGAAGAGCCGATGAACCAGGGCGCCTGGTACTGCAGTCAGCACCATATGCGTCGGGTTGCTGTCGCGCACAAGAAGGAACTCTTCCTGCAGTACGCAGGTCGTGAAGCTTCCGCCGCGCCTGCCGTGGGGTATGCGTCGATGCATGCCGAACAGCAGGAAAAACTGCTTCAGGACGCGTTCACCGTTTAATCCATATTTGCAAGAGGCCGCGGATTACGCGGCCTCGATGTAAAACCCGAATCAATAGGACCCCAGCTAATGGCTATCGAGATCAAAGCCCCCCAATTTCCGGAATCGGTTGCTGACGGCACCGTCGCGACCTGGCACAAGCAGCCGGGCGATGCGGTCAAGCGCGACGAGCTGATCGTTGACATCGAGACCGACAAGGTCGTCATGGAAGTATTGGCCGAGGCCGACGGCGTTCTGACCGAGATCGTCAAGAATGAAGGTGATACCGTGCTCAGCGGCGAGCTGCTAGGCAAGCTGGAGGCCGGCGCCGCCGCTTCCTCTTCCGCCGCTCCGGCAGCTGCGCCGGCTGAATCCTCGGCACCGGCCGCCGCCCCGGCTTCCACCCCAGCGCCCGCAGCTGGCGAAGACGCCATTCTGGCGCCCGCCGCGCGTAAGCTGGCCGAAGAAAACGGCATCGACCCGAACAGCGTCAAGGGGACCGGCAAGGATGGCCGCGTGACCAAGGAAGACGTGGTTGCGGCCATCGAAGCGAAGAAATCCGCTCCCGCCGCGGCCAAGCCTGCCGCGAGTGCTGCCACGGCACCGGTCGTTGCCGCGGGTGACCGTGTCGAGAAGCGCGTCCCGATGACCCGCCTGCGCGCGAAGGTAGCCGAGCGTCTGGTTGAAGCCCAGTCCTCGATGGCCATGTTGACCACGTTCAACGAAGTCAACATGAAGCCGATCATGGACCTGCGTGCCAAGTACAAGGACATGTTCGAGAAGAAGCACAACGGCGTGCGTCTGGGCTTCATGTCCTTCTTCGTCAAGGCTGCCACCGAAGCGCTCAAGCGCCAGCCTGGCGTGAACGCGTCGATCGACGGTAACGACATCGTCTATCACGGGTACCAGGACGTCGGCGTCGCGGTTTCCAGCGACCGTGGCCTGGTGGTTCCGGTGCTGCGTAACGCCGAGCACATGAGCCTTGCCGAGATCGAAAGTGGTATCAATGAGTTCGGCAAGAAGGCCAAGGCCGGCAAGCTGACCATCGAGGAGATGACCGGCGGCACCTTCACCATTTCCAATGGTGGCGTGTTCGGCTCGCTGCTCTCTACTCCGATCGTCAACCCGCCGCAAACCGCTATCCTGGGCATGCACAAGATCCAGGAGCGCCCTATGGCCGTTAATGGTCAGGTCGTGATCCTGCCGATGATGTACCTCGCGCTGTCCTACGATCATCGTCTGATCGACGGCAAGGAAGCGGTAACCTTCCTCGTCACCATGAAGGACCTGCTGGAAGATCCGGCCCGTCTGCTGCTGGATATCTGACAAGCGACACGGGCTGCATTCGACGGACCAGGCGAAAGCTTGGCTTGCCGCTTGCGGCCCTTTGACATTCGCTGCACGCACATTCAAGAGGATTCGCAATGAGCCAGAAATTCGACGTCGTCGTCATTGGTGCCGGCCCCGGCGGCTATGTAGCAGCCATTCGGGCGGCGCAACTAGGCCTGAAGACTGCCTGTATCGAGAAATATCAGGGCAAGGAAGGCAAGACTGCGCTGGGCGGTACCTGTCTGAACGTTGGCTGCATTCCTTCCAAAGCGCTGCTTGACAGCTCCTACAAGTTCCATGAGGCGCACGAGAGCTTCAAAGTCCACGGTATCAGCACCGGTGAGGTGGCGATGGACGTCTCGACGATGGTGGCCCGCAAGGACCAGATCGTTAAGAACCTGACCGGCGGTGTCGCAGCGCTGATGAAGGCCAATGGTGTAACCGTGTTCGAAGGCCATGGCAAGCTGCTCAGTGGCAAGCAGGTCGAAGTGACCGGCCTCGACGGTAACGCGCAGGTGCTGGGTGCCGAGAACGTTATCCTCGCGTCCGGTTCCAAGCCAGTTGACATCCCGCCGGCCCCGGTTGATCAGAAGATCATCGTCGACTCTACCGGCGCCCTGGATTTCCAGAGCGTGCCGAAGAAGCTCGGTGTGATCGGCGCAGGCGTCATCGGTCTGGAACTGGGTTCGGTGTGGGCGCGTCTGGGCGCTGAAGTCACCGTTCTGGAGGCGATGGACAAGTTCCTGCCTGCGGCTGACGAGCAGATTTCCAAGGAAGCGTTCAAGGTCCTGAGCAAGCAGGGGCTCAAGATCCTGCTGGGTGCTCGCGTCACCGGATCCGAAGTCAAGGGTGACCAGGTCACTGTCAACTTCACCAATGCCGAAGGCGAGCAACAGGAAATTTTCGACAAGCTGATCGTCGCGGTTGGACGCCGTCCGGTCACCACCGACCTGCTGGCTGCCGACGCCGGTGTTGACATGGATGAGCGTGGCTTCATCTTCGTCGATGACTATTGCGCTACCAGCGTGCCGGGCGTTTACGCCATCGGCGACGTGGTGCGTGGCGCGATGCTGGCGCACAAGGCTTCCGAAGAGGGTGTGATGGTCGCCGAGCGCATCGCTGGCCACAAGTCGCAAATGAACTACGACCTGATTCCGTCGGTCATCTATACCCACCCGGAAATCGCATGGGTTGGCAAGACCGAGCAGGCACTGAAGGCAGAGGGCGTGGAAGTCAACGTCGGCACCTTCCCCTTCGCGGCGAGCGGTCGCGCCATGGCTGCTAACGACACCGCCGGTCTGGTCAAGGTCATCGCCGATGCCAAAACCGACCGTGTACTGGGTGTGCATGTGATGGGGCCGTCCGCAGCTGAACTGGTTCAGCAGGGGGCCATCGGCATGGAATTCGGGACGAGCGCCGAGGACCTCGGCATGATGGTGTTCTCGCACCCGACCATGTCTGAAGCGCTGCATGAAGCAGCGCTGGCGGTGAATGGTCACGCCATTCACATCGCCAATCGCAAGAAGCGCTAAACGCGCCAGCGAAACGCGGCGGCCCGCGCCTGGCTTGAAGCGAGCCAGGTGCGGGCCGCCGTATACCTTCCAGTAAGGTATGACAGGTCCTTGAAAGGTATCTTCGATAGTTTTCAGCGACTTGAGGTGGGTGTCGCGGTGCGCGACGCCTGATGCAGATCTAAACCGAACGGTAGCTAAGATGAATCTTCACGAATATCAGGGTAAGCAACTGTTTGCCGAATACGGATTGCCGGTATCCAAGGGCTACGCAGTCGACAGCCCAAAGGAAGCGGCCGAGGCGTGCGATCTGATTGGCGGTACCGAGTGGGTGGTAAAGGCTCAGGTCCACGCTGGTGGTCGCGGCAAGGCCGGTGGTGTCAAGTTGGTGCGCAGCAAAGACGAAGCTCGTGCGTTTGCCGAGCAGTGGCTGGACAAGCGCCTGGTGACTTACCAGACCGACGCGAACGGCCAGCCGGTCAGCCGTATCCTCGTCGAAGCCTGCACTGATATCGACAAAGAGTTGTACCTCGGAGCGGTGGTCGACCGAGCCACGCGTCGCGTGGTCTTCATGGCCTCCACCGAAGGTGGCGTGGATATCGAGAAAGTCGCACACGAAACCCCCGAGAAGATCCTCAAGGCCACTATCGACCCGCTGGTCGGCGCGCAGCCGTTCCAGGGCCGCGAGCTGGCATTCAAGCTGGGTCTGAAGGGTGACCAGGTCAAGCAGTTCGTCCACATCTTCGTGGGTCTGGGCAAGCTCTTCGTCGACTACGACCTGGCCCTGCTGGAAGTCAACCCTCTGGTCATCAAGAAAGACGGCAACCTGCATTGCCTGGACGCCAAGCTGAACATCGACAGCAACGCCATCTATCGCCAGCCCAAGCTGCGCGGCATGCAGGATCCGTCGCAAGACGACCCGCGCGAGGCGCATGCTGCTAAGTGGGAGCTCAACTATGTCGCCCTCGACGGCAACATCGGTTGCATGGTCAACGGCGCAGGCCTGGCGATGGGCACCATGGACATCGTCAACCTTCATGGCGGTAAGCCTGCCAACTTCCTCGACGTCGGCGGTGGCGCGACCGAAGAGCGTGTAACCGAGGCCTTCAAGATCATCCTGTCCGATGACAACGTCGCGGCAGTGCTCGTCAACATCTTCGGCGGTATTGTGCGCTGCGACATGATTGCCGAAGGCATCATCGGTGCCGTGAAGGAAGTGGGTGTCAAGGTTCCGGTTGTCGTACGCCTTGAAGGCAACAATGCAGAGCTCGGCGCCAAGATGCTGGGAGAAAGTGGTCTGAACATCATCGGCGCGACCAGCTTGACCGATGCGGCCATTCAAGTCGTCAAAGCCGCGGAGGGCAAGTAATGAGCGTCCTGATCAATAAAGACACCAAGGTCATCTGCCAGGGCTTCACCGGCTCGCAGGGCACCTTCCACTCCGAGCAGGCGATCGAATACGGTACCAAGATGGTCGGTGGCGTCACCCCCGGCAAGGGCGGTACGACGCACCTGGGCCTGCCGGTGTTCAACACCGTGAAGGAAGCGGTCGAGGCCACCGGCGCCGATGCATCGGTTATCTACGTCCCCGCACCGTTCTGTAAGGACTCCATCCTCGAGGCCGTATTCGGCGGCATCAAGCTGATCGTCTGCATCACCGAAGGTATCCCCACCCTCGACATGCTTGAAGTGAAGATCAAGTGCGACGAGATGGGCGTTCGCCTGATCGGGCCGAACTGCCCAGGCGTTATCACGCCCGGTGAGTGCAAGATCGGCATCCAGCCTGGTCATATTCACATGCCGGGCAAGGTCGGAATCGTCTCCCGTTCGGGTACCTTGACCTACGAAGCGGTCAAGCAGACCACTGACGCCGGCTTTGGTCAGTCGACCTGCGTGGGTATCGGTGGCGACCCGATTCCGGGTTCGACCTTCATCGACATCCTCAAGATGTTCCAAGAAGACCCGCAGACCGAAGCGATCGTGATGATCGGCGAAATCGGCGGTTCTGCTGAGGAAGAGGCAGCGGCCTACATCAAGGCGAACGTCACCAAGCCGGTGGTTTCCTACATTGCAGGTGTGACCGCTCCGGCGGGCAAGCGCATGGGCCATGCGGGTGCGATCATCTCCGGTGGCAAGGGCACGGCGGACGAGAAGTTCGCCGCGCTGCAGGACGCAGGCGTCAAGACCGTCCGCTCTCTGGCTGACATCGGCAAGGCACTGGCTGAAGTGACCGGCTGGGAAGTCAAGCAGGCCTGATTCCGGCGTGTTCATAGAATGCCAGTCAGGCTTGCCTGACTGGCATTTTTCATTTCTGCATGCACAGCTTTCTGCCGGTCCCGCGCTCGCATGCGCCACGCGTTTCCTTTATGGTGCGTCCTTTTTTTCGATTGCGGTCGCCGCCTCGCGTCCCGTCGAACTGTCTGGCGTCCGTTCACGCCGAAACTCACGCATCTGGTACTGAGACAATGACTCGATTGAAAGGCCTGGACTTGTTGGCCCTGGGGTTCATGACGTTCGCGCTGTTTCTTGGCGCTGGCAATATCATCTTTCCGCCGAGCGCGGGCTTGGCGGCTGGCCAGCATATCTGGGCCGCAGCGATCGGCTTTCTTCTGACGGGGGTGGGCTTGCCGTTGCTCACGGTCGTCGCTCTGGCTCGCGTCGGTGGTGGCATGGATCGTCTGACCGCGCCGCTGGGACGAGGCGCCGGTATCCTGCTCGCCGTCGCGGTTTATCTCGCCATCGGGCCGCTTTTTGCCACGCCAAGGACCGCCGTCGTCTCGTTCGAAATGGGTGTGGCGCCCTTCACCGGCGATGCTGCCGGTCCGTTGTTCGGTTATACGCTGGCGTTTTTCGCCGCCACGTTGTTTCTCGTGCTCAATCCCGGCAAGTTGGTCAGTCGGGTCGGCAAGTTCATCACGCCGGTGCTGCTTGCAGCATTGCTCGTGCTAGGTGGCGCGGCGCTCTTCGCTCCGGCGGGCGAGATTGGCGTAACTGCCGAGAGCTATCGTGCGAGCCCTCTGCTGAAGGGCTTCCTCGAAGGCTACCTGACCATGGATACCCTGGGTGCCTTGGTGTTCGGTATCGTGATCGCTACCGCCATCCGTGATCGTGGTGTGTCTGATGCTGGGCTGATCACGCGGTATTCGATGATCGCCGGGGCGATCGCCGCGCTCGGATTGTCATTGGTCTACCTGGCCTTGTTCTACTTGGGTGCAACCAGCCAAGGCATCGCAGGCGAGGCGCAGAATGGGGTGCAGATCCTTACGACGTACGTTCAGCACACGTTCGGTACCACTGGCAGCCTGCTGCTGGCGGTCGTCATCACATTGGCCTGTCTGACCACAGCTGTGGGCCTGACCACCGCCTGTGGTGAATTCTTCAGCCAGTTGTTGCCAGTCAGCTACCGCGTGGTGGTGGTCGTGTTCACGGCGTTCAGCCTGTTGGTCGCCAATCAGGGCCTGACACAACTGATCAGCGTGTCCGTACCTGTGCTGGTGGGGCTGTATCCGCTGGCGATCATGTTGGTAGCGCTGAGCTTGCTGGATCGCTTCTGGCTGTCTTCAAGCCGCGTGTTCATGCCGGTGATGCTGGTCACGTTGGTGTTCGGCGTTGTGGACGGCTTGTCAGCGGCCGGTTTCACGGCTTGGGTGCCGGGCCTGTTCACCGAACTCCCGCTCGCGGCACAGAGCATGGGCTGGCTGGTTCCGGTGCTCGTTACGCTGCTGCTGGCCGTAGTCGGGGATCGGCTGGCCGGCACGCCCCGGACCGCTGCCTAGCAAGGTCGAGCAGGTCGGGGCAGGGGTTTACGCGTTCCGCTCGCTATAATCAGGCTCACGCGTCCAGGGGGTTGCCATGTCCATTCCGAGTTATCTGCTGCCGCATATCGGCGCGGTCGTCTGGTTCATCCTGTGCTGGGTCGGCTACACCCGCTATGCGTCCTGGCGGGCTAGGGATACGGCCTGCCTGGCCAGTGTGATGCATCTGTATCGAGAGGACTGGATGCGGCGCATGTTGCTGCGTGATAACCGCATTGCCGATGCGAATGTCATCGGTAACCTCGAGCGCAATGCTGCGTTTTTCGCCTCCAGCACGCTGATCATCCTGGCGGGGGTTCTGACCGCATTGGGCGCGTCCGACCGAGCGGTATCGCTTCTGGCCGATCTGCCGTTCGCCCAGCCGGTCAGCCGGGGGCTTTCCGAGATCAAGCTGCTGGCGCTGGCCATGGTCTTCGTCTATGCCTTCTTCACCTTCAGCTGGTGCATGCGCCAATACAATTTCGCCGCGGTCCTCGTTGCGTCGGCGCCGATGGCGGGCGAGCGCAACGTGAACGATCAGGAGCGAAAATCCTTTGCCGACCGCGCGGCACGAGTCATTTCCATGGCTGCCAATCAGTTCAACTTCGGGTTGCGTGCGTACTACTTCGGCATGGCGACCCTTGCCTGGTTCGTCAATCCCTGGTTTTTCATGTTGGTCACGGCGGGTGTGGTAGTGGTGCTTTATCGTCGCGAGTTCCATTCCGACGTGCTCGAGGTGATGGTATTCACGCCAACTCTGCCCAGCGATGCGGTCAAGGAATAGGTCCGGGCCCTCGGTGGCGTTAAGCTAGCCGCCTTTAGGATATCGGGACCCCTCATGAGCGATAGCTTGATACTGGAGCGCACACAGCGCTTTCTGTCGTTGTTGCGCCATTGCCAGGTGCTGGGCATGCGCGTCCAGCACGCCGATGCCAAGGGGTTGACGCTTTGCCTGCCCTACAGCGAAAAGATCATCAGCGATCCGGAGAGCGGCTTCGTTCACGGCGGTGCAATCACCACGTTGATGGACACGACTTGTGGCATCTCCACTGTCTGCGCCTTGGCGGACCTGGAAATCTGCCCGACGCTGGATCTACGCATCGACTATATGCATCCGGCCGAACCCGGCCATGACCTCTTCGGTTTCGCAGAGTGCTACCGCGTTACACCGACGGTGATCTTCACCCGAGGTGTTGCGTACCAGCGCGACATCGAACAACCCATCGCGCATGTCGTGGGCACCTTCATGCGAATGGGCAGAGGGGTTATCGATCCCAACGCGGCCGCGAAAGGTCCATCGCCATGAGTTCGGTTAGCCTGGAAACATTGGTGCGAGAAGCCCATGCGAGCAACGATTATGACGCGCTGTTGCGGGTCGTCCCCTATGCACGGCTGATCGGCATCGAGTGTCTCCGCCTGGGAGACGAGATGGTTTTTCGCCTGCCGAGCAACCCGGCCAACATCGGCAACCCGACGCTGCCTGCCATTCATGGTGGGGTGATCGCAGGCTTCATGGAACATGCCGCCATGCTCCACCTACTGATGTTCATGGGGGCTCCACATTTGCCCAAAATCATCGACTTCTCGATAGATTATCTCCGGGCCGGTCACTATCGTGACACCTTTGCCGCCTGCCAGGTCTGGCGCCAAGGCAGACGTGTCGCCAACGTCGCCGTCACCGCCTGGCAAACGAATCAGGCCGAGCCCATCGCGACCGCCCGTTGCCACTTCAAGGTGGACGAGCCCTGATACGTCTGGCGACCGCATTCAGATGTCTCAAGGAAATTGAATGGACGCGTTGTTGATTCTCGGCGGGTTGCTGCTCATCTTCGCAGGCGCCGTCTGGCTCGTTGTGCTGGCGTTTGGAACCAGTTTGCTGTGGGGCGTTGGCGTCATGCTACCGCCGATCACCCTGGCATATGTCGTGCGGCATTGGCATACGGCACGCAAGGCCGCCGGTCTGTCCGCCCTGGGGTTCATTCCGCTCGTGGTCGGTCTTTCCCTGCTCGCCAACCATGACCCCGACCGCGTGGCGGCAATCTTCAGCCTGGAATGGTTGAACGCCGGCGCTCAGGTCGAGCAGCCACTGCTGGCTGAGTTGAAGGGCGAACTGGACGGTCGCCCGTTCAATCCCCGGGTTGGCAGGCTGATCAATGGGGTGCTCACATTGCGCGAAGGGGACGATCTCTTTGCGCGCCAGGAAGTAAATATCAGCCTGGGCAGCGTTGCGTCTGGTGCCTTGCGTGTGGATGTGCTTCCGCAGGACCCGGCGCCTATACCCGAAGTCGAGATCAGCTGGCTGGGCCTCGATCAGGAGCTGCCCGAGGCGCGGCGGATCCGCAAGGGCTATACGCTGCACCTGGATCTACTACCCGTACCACCGAACAAGCTCGCGGGGGACTTTCACCTCGTGTTGCCCGCGCATTACCAGACTACCCTCAGCGGGCGTGTCGAACTCTATACCGATGAGCTGCGCTACCGGGGCGATCAGCTCGATCTCAGCCATGACTCGGCGGACACGCTGCGCTACGTCATCCGCGACTACCTGCAGCGGCGCTTCAAGACGCGCGCGGTCGAGGTTGAGTCCGTCTCCACGGTAAGCTTCCCGGCTCAGGAGGCTGCCGTGGCGGTCAAGGCGAAGGTCGACGGGGCGCCTGCACAGTTCGACCTGGACCTGCGCAAGCAGGACGCAGGCTGGGCGGTCGAGCTTGATGACTACGCCGCGCTACCACCGCCGGCTCCACCCGTCGCGACAACCGCTCCCGAAAAGACCAAGCCCTCGCAACCCCAGGGGGGCGTCTCTCGAGTGGATCGAAGACAGCGTTTCTCCCTGGCCCGTCTGTTGCGCGAGCCTGAGAAGTACGAACGATTGCTGATGCGTGCCCAGACCAAGCGAGGCAATGTCGCCCAGGGGCGCTTCATCGGCATCGATCGGGAGGGCAACCTGAGCATCGAACACTTCCTCAAGGGCGCTGGCCAAGCGACCTATAACCTCGTGCCCTCGGACATCGTGCGCCTGGAGCTGCTTGAGCCCTGAGCTACAGGCCTTGAAATTTCACGTCTCGTCCCCATCTGCTTGTCATCGCCGCCGCTGCGGCCCGTGCCATTGACGAGGGGAGTTAGCAAGACGATGAGTGTGGAGACTCAAAACAAAGAAACCCTGGGCTTCCAGACTGAGGTGAAGCAGCTGCTTCACCTGATGATCCATTCCCTGTATTCGAACAAGGAAATCTTTCTTCGCGAGCTGATTTCCAACGCGTCGGACGCCGCCGACAAACTGCGCTTCGAGGCGCTGGCCAAGCCCGAATTGCTCGAAGGCGGCGCTGATCTGAAGATCCGCGTCAGTTTCGACAAGGACGCCCGTACCGTGACCATCGAGGACAACGGTATCGGCATGAACCGCGAGGATGTCATCGCTCACCTGGGCACTATTGCCAAGTCGGGCACCGCGGACTTCATGAAGCACCTGACTGGTGACCAGAAGAAGGACTCGCACCTGATCGGTCAGTTCGGTGTGGGCTTCTATTCGGCGTTCATCGTTGCCGAGCAGGTCGAGGTGTTCAGCCGTCGGGCCGGAACGCCAGCCGAGGAGGGCGTCTACTGGTCGTCCAAGGGCGAGGGCGAGTTCGAAGTCGCCAACATCGAGAAGGCCGAGCGGGGCACGCGGATCGTGTTGCACCTGAAGTCTGGCGAAGAAGAATTCGCCGATGGCTGGCGCCTGCGCAACATCATCAAGAAGTACTCCGATCACATCGCGCTGCCGATCGAACTACCCAAGGAGTTTCACGGCGAGGACAAGGACAAGCCGGCCGAGCCCGAGTGGGAGACGGTCAACCGTGCCAGCGCCCTCTGGACGCGTCCGCGTACCGAGATCAAGGACGAGGAATACCAGGAGTTCTACAAACACGTCGGCCACGATTTCGAAAATCCGCTGAGCTGGAGCCACAACAAGGTCGAGGGCAAGCTCGAATACACCTCGTTGCTCTACGTTCCGGGCCGCGCCCCGTTCGACCTGTATCACCGCGAGGCCCCGAAGGGGCTGAAGTTGTACGTGCAGCGCGTCTTCATCATGGATCAGGCCGATGAGTTCCTGCCGCTGTACCTGCGCTTCATCAAGGGTGTCATCGATTCCAATGACCTGTCCTTGAACGTCTCCCGCGAGATCCTGCAAAAGGACCCGGTGATCGATTCGATGAAGTCGGCGCTCACCAAGCGCGTCCTCGACATGCTCGACAAGCTGGCCAAGGACAAGCCGGAAGACTACACGACCTTCTGGAAACAGTTCGGCCAGGTGCTCAAGGAAGGCCCGGCGGAAGACTTCGCCAACAAGGAAAAGATTGCCGGCCTGCTTCGATTCGCCTCGACCCAGGACGCGAGCGGTGAGCAGAGCGTATCGCTGGCGGATTATCTGGGACGGCTCAAGGACGGCCAGGACAAGATTTACTACCTGACTGGCGAATCCTATGCGCAGGTGAAGAACAGCCCGCACCTGGAGGTCTTCCGCAAGAAAGGCATCGAGGTGCTGCTGCTGACCGATCGCATTGACGAATGGTTGATGAGCTACCTGACCGAGTTCGATGGCAAGCAGTTCGTCGATGTCGCACGTGGCGACCTGGACCTGGGCAAGCTGGACTCCGAGGAGGACAAGAAGGCGCAGGAAGAAATCGCCAAGTCGAAAGAGGGCCTGGTCGAGCGGCTGAAGACTGCCCTGGGCGATCAGGTCGCCGAGGTGCGCGTGTCGCACCGCCTGACCGATTCGCCAGCGATCCTGGCTATCGGTGAACAGGACCTGGGCCTGCAGATGCGTCAGATCCTCGAGGCCAGCGGCCAGAAGGTGCCTGAGTCGAAGCCGATCTTCGAGATCAATCCGAGCCATCCGTTGATCGAGAAACTCGATGCCGAGCCGGATGAAGATCGTTTCGGCGATCTGTCGCACATCCTCTTCGACCAGGCCGCTCTCGCAGCGGGTGACAGTCTCAAGGACCCGGCCGCCTACGTGCAGCGCCTGAACAAGCTGCTGGTCGAGCTCTCCGCCTGATCAAAGCGCAGTCCGAGGTGACAGCCCGCTCATAACGGGCTGCATACCGAACCCCACCCTGCAGGCCAGTCCGTACCTGGTCCGCAGGGTGGGGTTTTTTTTCTTGCATCCGGCGCGTCGTTTACGGTCTCAGGGTGGCGGTGAACGGCTGTCGAGCGGAGCGGTCTATCCGCCTGGTTATCAGGAGAACAGGGTTGCTCAAATTCAATCATCTACTGGCTGCGCTGTGCGTCGCGGCTGCGTTCGGTCCGGCCGAAGCGCGTGAGTATCGCTACAGTGACGCGCATCTTCACTTCGTCGATTTCTTTCAGGAAAGCGATGGCATCGACAAGCTGATCGAGGCCATGGACAAGGGTCGGATCGACCACGTCATGATCAGCGGTATACCCGTCGCCAAGAAATGGCACGAAAACGAACCCAAGCGCCCGCGGTATTACGCCGGCGATGATGCTCCGGTCTATTGGTACAGCGCGACCGACGTCGTGATCGCCGCCGCGGTAAAGGAGCTGGACGAAGAGCAGCGCAAACGCTTCCATCCGTTCCTGTCCGGCTTCAACCCGAACGACAAGAACGCCGACGCGCATATCCGGCGAATGCTGGAGCTCGATCCCGGCCTTTGGCAGGGCCTGGGCGAGGTCTTTACGCGTCATGACGACGTCACCGCGCTGACCGAAGGCGACACGCCGCGGGCGAACAACGAAGCACTGGCACGCGTCTACCATCTCGCCGCCGAGTTCGATCTGCCGGTGATGTTGCATTCGAACATCACATCCAAGCGCGAGCGTAACCCGTTGTATCTGGCTGAGCTCGAGGAGCCGCTGCGCAACCATCCGCATACCCGCTTCATCTGGGCGCACGCCGGAACCAGCATGGAGATTCATCGCCATCAGGAACAGCTCGATTTCCTGTTGCCGACCGTGACGCGTCTACTGAATGACTACCCGAACCTGTATATCGACCTGTCCTGGACCATGCTGCGGCCCTACTTGCTGGACAAGGACGGAAAGCCCAACCGTGACTGGGTGGCTCTGGTCGAGAAGTATCCGGAGCGCTTCATGATCGGCACGGACGTCGTCGGACGTTTCGACAACCTGGCCAGTGGCATCCGCGACTTCGTGCCGTTTCTGGACGCGCTCCCTGAAGCGGTGGCACGCAAGGTGGCTCGTGACAACTTCCTGGATGTGCTGCCGCGACATGGGGCGCACCCGCGATAGCCAGGACGTTGCTGACAGCGCGCGCCGTGCGCCGTGACGGCAGCGGGCGGGGGGACGGAAGGCAGCTTTCGCATGCGCCAAGGCTGGGCATAACGGATGGAGATGCGTACCATCCGGCGTTTTTCATCGCGCCAGTCGGGTCCGCCGCATGCGGCGGACCTCGCAGCTGATCCCATCCATACGCCGAGACTCGCCAATGTCCAGTCCTTCCAATCCTCTTGTGCGTGCCTACCTTCGCGTAGGGCTAGTCACACAGATCCTCTTTGGCCTCATCGCCGGTTGCCTGCTCGCATGGTTGCATCCGCAGGCCGCCGTCTCGGCAAGTTTGTTGGGCGACCTGTTTGTTTCGGGCCTGAAGGCTGTCGCCCCCGTGCTGGTCTTCGTGCTTGTCACCGCGTCGCTTGCCAATCACAAGCGCGGGCAGCCTACGCACATACGGCCCATCCTGCTGCTCTATGCGCTGGGTACGCTCGGCGCGGCGTCGGTTGCGGTCATCGCCAGCGTCCTGTTCCCGACGACGCTCACCCTGGTGAGTCAGGCCAGCGACGCCGTACCACCCTCCGGTGTCGGCGCGGTGCTGAAAACCTTGCTGTTCAGCATCGTCGACAATCCTGTCAATGCCATCCTCAGCGGCAACTTCATCGGCATCCTGGCCTGGGCGATCGGGTTGGGCTTCGCGTTCCGCCATGCAAGGCCCAGCACGCGCGATCTGGTCGCCGATGTCGCCGAAGGCGTCACCTTGATCGTCAAGGTGGTCATTCGCTTTGCTCCCTTGGGTATCTTCGGCCTGGTCGCCGGTACGCTCGCCACCTCCGGGTTCAGCGCGCTTGCTGGCTACTTCCAGCTGTTGCTGGTGCTGCTTGGCGCCATGCTGTTCATGGCGTTCGTGATGAATCCGCTCATCGTGTTCTGGCAGATCCGCCGAAACCCCTATCCGCTCGTGTTGACCTGCCTGCGCGAAAGCGGAATAACCGCGTTCTTCACCCGTAGTTCGGCGGCGAACATTCCGGTCAATATGCAGTTGTGCGAGCGCCTCGGATTGCACAAGGACACCTACTCGGTATCGATTCCTCTCGGCGCGACGATCAACATGGGTGGCGCGGCCATCACCATTACCGTGCTGACCTTGGCGGCCGCGAATACCTTGGGGATCGTCGTGGATGTGCCAACCGCCATCCTGCTCAGCCTGCTGGCTGCGGTCTGCGCCTGCGGGGCGTCTGGTGTCGCCGGCGGTTCGCTATTACTGATCCCGCTGGCGTGCAGTCTGTTCGGTATCTCCAACGACCTGGCGATGCAGGTGGTGGCGGTCGGCTTCATCATCGGCGTGGTGCAGGACTCGGCCGAGACTGCGCTGAATTCGTCGACCGACGTGCTCTTCACCGCGGCTTCCTGTATCGCCCACGGCGATATCGACGAGGGCGCCGAGCGGCGCGTCTGAAACAGCTGAGTGGAAACAAGAACGGCGCCCTAGGGCGCCGTCCTCATGTGTCGCTTACTTTGCCTCAGGCCTTGTAGCGGCGCAGTACCAGCGTGGCATTGGTGCCGCCGAAGCCGAAGCTGTTGCTCATGATCGTGTCGATCTGAGCGTTGTCGCGGGTTTCGCGCAGGATCGGCATATCCGCGACTTCCGGGTCCAGCTCGTCGATGTTGGCCGAGCCGGCGATGAAGTTGCCCTCCATCATCAGCATCGAGTAGATCGCCTCGTGAACGCCAGCGGCGCCCAGCGAGTGGCCGGACAGGCTCTTGGTCGAGCTAATGGTCGGGACCTTGTCGCCGAACATGTTGCGCACGGCCTTGATCTCGGCCACGTCGCCCACCGGGGTGGAGGTGCCGTGGGTGTTGAGGTAGTCGATCGAGCCCTCGACGGTCGACATCGCCTGCTGCATGCAGCGCAGGGCGCCTTCACCGCTCGGGGCGACCATGTCATAGCCATCGGACGTGGCGCCGTAGCCGACGATCTCGGCGTAGATCTTGGCGCCGCGCTTGAGGGCGTGCTCCAGCTCTTCGACCACGACCATGCCGCCACCGCCGGCGATGACGAATCCGTCACGCTTGGCATCGTAGGCGCGCGAGGCCTTTTCCGGGGTTTCGTTGTACTGGCTGGACAGGGCACCCATGGCGTCGAAGAGGCAGCTCTGGCTCCAGTGTTCCTCTTCACCGCCACCAGCGAAGACGACGTCCTGCTTGCCCATTTGGATCTGCTCCATGGCATGGCCGATGCAATGCGCGCTGGTGGCGCAGGCCGAGGCGATGGAGTAGTTGATGCCCTTGATGCGGAACGGGGTGGCGAGACAGGCCGAGACGGTGCTGCTCATGGTGCGCGGCACGCGGTATGGGCCGATGCGCTTGACGCCCTTGTCGCGCAGGATGTCGATGGCTTCCATCTGGTTGATGGTCGAGGCGCCACCGGAACCGGCGATCAGGCCGATGCGCGGATTGGAGATGTCATCGAGGTCGAAGCCGGCATCCTTCACCGCCTGCTCCATGGCCAGGTAGGCATAGGCGGCTGCGTCGCCCATGAAGCGCAGGACCTTGCGGTCGATCAGTTCTTCGAGGTTCAGATTGACGGAGCCGGAAACCTGGCTGCGCAGACCCATGTCCGCATAGGCCTGGTTGAAACGGATACCGGGGCGACCGGCACGCAGGTTGCCGGAGACGGTCTCTTTGTCATTGCCCAGGCAGGAAACGATACCCAGGCCAGTGATCACGACGCGACGCATGCGGATGTCCTTCAGAAGCTGTCGGTAGAGGTGAACAGGCCGACGCGCAAACCTTCGGCACTGTAGATCTCGCGGCCATCGACGCTGACGGTGCCATCGGCGATGCCGAGGATCAGCGAGCGGTTGATGGTCCGCTTGATATGGATGTTGTAGGTGACTTTCTTCGCGGTCGGCAGGACCTGACCGAAGAACTTCACTTCGCCCGAGCCGAGCGCGCGGCCACGGCCGGGATTGCCCTGCCAGCCGAGGTAGAAGCCGACCAATTGCCACATGGCATCGAGGCCCAGGCAGCCCGGCATGACGGGATCGCCTTCGAAATGACAGGCGAAGAACCAGAGGTCGGGGTTGATGTCCAGTTCGGCAACCAACTCGCCCTTGCCGTACTTGCCGCCCACTTCGCTGATATGCACGATGCGATCGACCATCAGCATGTTCGGCGCGGGCAGTTGCGCATTACCGGGACCGAAAAGCTCGCCGCGGCTGCAACGAAGCAGATCTTCCCGAGTAAAGGCCTGTTGTTTGGTCATGCGTATTCCTCAATGGTCCCTACATGGAGGGCTTGCTGCTTTCATCCGACCCGGAACGAGGGAGGGATCATGAAGACTAGTCGTAGACTGCAGCCCTGCGCCGAAAGTCACAGCATCAGGGGCATGCAAGCCACTCGTTTACTGGCGCGATGCCGACACCCGCGCGCAAACGGGGCAATACTTTAACACTCCTGCACACATGACTACGACCTTGTGACACCTTGTCCTCTATAGACCATCGCCCAACGGCCTGTTGCGACGCGGCGGACGAGCGGCTCCGGCGCAGGTTACACAAGGCTCCGGCGTGGTTTTCCGCCTTGTTTCGCGGATGGCCGGCGGGGCGCTGGCTGACCCGCGCACGCTACGTATAATGCCTGGCACTGCCACCCGTTGGCTCGATACGGACAAGTCATGACTGAACAGCAACCCATCGCGGTGCTTGGCGGCGGCAGCTTCGGTACCGCCCTGGCGAACCTCATGGCCGAGAACGGTCACAGCGTTCGATTGTGGATGCGCGATCCGGAGCAAGCTCGGATCATCCGCGTCGAGCGCCAGAATCCCCGCTATCTCAAGGGCGTGAAGGTGCATGAAAAGGTCGAGCCGGTAACTGACCTGCACCAGACCATAAGCGACTGCGAGCTGATCTTCGTTGCGCTGCCGTCCAGCGCGTTGCGCGCTGCACTGGCGCCTGTGGCCGGCCTGCTGGACGGTCGCATGCTGGTCAGTACCACCAAGGGCATCGAGGCCAGCGGTTTCAAGCTGATGAGCCAGATCATCGAGGAAATCGCGCCACAGGCCCGCATCGGCGTCATATCCGGACCCAATCTCGCCCGTGAAGTGGCAGAGCATGCCCTGACCGCCACCGTGGTCGCCAGCCACGACGAGGCCTTGTGCCGCGCCGTTCAGGCTGCGCTACATGGACGTACGTTTCGCGTGTATGCCAGTGCCGACCGTTTCGGCGTCGAGCTGGGCGGTGCGCTCAAGAATGTCTACGCAATCATGGCAGGCATGGCGGCGGCGTTGGGTATGGGCGAGAACACGCGCAGCATGCTCATCACCCGGGCGCTTGCGGAAATGACCCGTTTTGCCGTGAAGCTGGGCGCCAACCCGATGACGTTTCTCGGCCTGGCCGGTGTCGGCGACTTGATCGTGACCTGCACCTCGCCGAAAAGCCGCAATTTCCAGGTTGGCCACGCGCTCGGCGAGGGCCTGAGCCTGGAACAGGCTGTTGCACGCCTTGGGGAGGTGGCTGAAGGCGTCAACACGATCAAGGTATTGAAGTGCCGCGCAGAGGAATTGCAGGTCTACATGCCACTTGTCGCGGGTCTGCATGCGATCCTGTTCGAGGGGCGTACGCTGGATCAGGTCATCGCCGTGTTGATGCGCGGCGAACCCAAGACTGATGTCGATTTCATTTCCACCGATGGCTTTTGAGTACCGGGAGACAACCATGAACAATCGCAACGCTGAGCGAGAGTCGCTGATCCTGCGAGCCATCTGGATGCTGGTCTTCTTCTTCGTCTGGCAGCTGGCTGAACTGGCTTTGCTGCTGGTGGTGGTCGTGCAGCTGATCATGCGGGCCGTAAAGGGGCGGGTGGATGAGAGTCTGCAAGCGTTTGGCGACAGCCTCAGCCAGTACGTGGCGCAGATTGGGCGTTTCGGCACCTTCAATACCGATCGCAAGCCGTGGCCGATGTCCGACTGGCCGACACCGCGTCCAGCGGACGTGGAGACACCGCCTCCTGTTACGTCTGTCACTCCAAAAGAGGAACCGCCTGTATGAAGCTATGGCTCCTTCGCCACGGTGAGGCTGAATCCCGTGCGCGTACGGACGCGCAGCGCAATCTCACCGAAGCCGGGCGTGCCGAAGTACAAAGCAGTGCTGCGGCGCTGCGTGGCCAGCCGCTGCAGGCGATCTTGGCGAGCCCCTACGCACGCGCGCAGCAGACTGCCGAGATCGTCAGGCAGGCGATTGGCTTCGAAGGGCGGGTCGAAACCGTGCCCTGGGCGACACCCGACTCTGATCTCGGAGATGCCCTGTTGTATCTCGATCGTCGCAGCGAACAGTCGTTATTGCTGGTTACCCATCAACCCTTCGTCGGGGCGCTGGGCGGCTGGTTGGTCAGCGGTCACCGCGAAACGCCGTTGCCGATGGCGACCGCCAGCCTGGCCGAGCTCGAAGGTGAACAGATCGCCGCGGGCCTGATGCATCTGTTGGACCTCAAGCATCCCCGCTAGGCTGCAATCATGGTCTCGGGGCTGTCCGAGCCGTTCATGACAACAACAACGAAGGAGCGTGGCATATGGGCATCTGGTATCGACGACCCGACCTCGAACAACTCAACGCCAGCCGTGAAAACACCATCGTGGAGCTGCTCGACATCCGTTTCGAGGCGGTCGATGACGAGTCACTGACGGCGAGCATGCCGGTCGATGCGCGCACCCATCAACCTTACGGTCTGCTGCATGGTGGCGCGTCGGTGGTCCTGGCCGAGACCTTAGGTTCCATGGCCAGTTATCACTGCATCGACACTAGCAAGTTCTATTGCGTGGGGCTCGAGGTCAATGCCAACCACCTGCGTGGCCTGCGCAGTGGACGGGTGATCGGGGTATGCCAGCCAGTGCATTTGGGGCGTTCGACCCATGTCTGGGACATTCGCCTGAGCGGCGAGGACGGCAAGACGAGCTGCATCTCGCGACTCACGGTGGCGATCGTTCCGCTTGGGGAAGGGCGGCCCACCCCTTGATCCGGCGAACCAGGCCGCTTGTTTGGCATGACTGCCTTTCAATCGGCTGAGGTCCCCGATTGCCGTGCACGGACGCTGGCCAGACAATGAACGCCCCATTCCGTCAGCGCGCAATCATGTCGCAACGCATCTTCTTCGCCCATGCCAACGGCTTTCCCTCGGGCACCTATCGCAAGCTGTTCGCAGCGCTGGAGCCCGACTACCAGGTCACCTATCTGGACCAGCATGGGCACGACCCAAGGTTTCCGGTCGACGACAACTGGCGGAACCTTGTGCAGGAACTGATCGTGCAGCTGTCCGCACTGGGCGAGCCCGTCTGGGGCGTTGGCCATTCGCTGGGCGGCATGCTGCACTATCACGCCGCCTTGCAACGTCCCGACCTCTACCGGGGCGTGGTCATGCTCGACTCACCCATGCCGACCTGGCTCGATCAGGCCGTGATCTGGACCGCCAAGAAACTCGGCTTCATCGACAAGCTGACGCCTGCCGGCCAGACCCTCGGGCGTCGTGAAGCCTTCAGCTGCCGCGACGAGGCCAGGCGCTACTTCGCCAGCAAGCCACTGTTCCGTACCTTCGACCCGGACTGTCTGGACGCGTACGTCAGCTACGGTCTGCAGCCGTGCGGGCGGGGTGTGCGCCTGCGTTTCGATCCGCAGACGGAAATCAACATCTATCGCAGCGTGCCGCACGTCACGCCGGGTTGGCCCCACGCGTTGGCGATCCCGCTCGCCGTTGTGCGCGGCACGCAGAGTCGCGTCGTGCTACCGCATCACGCCTACCTGTTGCGACTGGTGGCGCGCGGTGAAGCACACAGGGTTCCTGGCGGCCACATGTTCCCGCTGGAATATCCTTCGCAAACCGCGGCGCTGTTGCGCGAGCTGTTTGGCCGCTGGGCTGCCCATGATCGGAAAGCAGTCGCATGAGCCTCGTTTTCGAAGAGATTCGTCTGAACCTGCCACATATCGAAGTGGCCGCTCATCTCTATGGGCCCGAGCAGGGCAGGCCGGTGATTGCACTGCATGGCTGGCTGGACAACGCTGCCAGCTTCTCGCGTCTGGCACCTTTGCTCGAGGGGGTGCGGATCGTCGCGCTGGATCTGCCTGGCCACGGCCATTCGGCCCACAGACCGGCTGGCGCCGCTTACAACATCTGGGATTACGCCCATGACGTTCTGCAGGTCGCCGAGCAGCTTGGCTGGCAGCGGTTCACGCTGCTCGGCCATTCGATGGGCGCGATCGTATCTGTCCTGCTGGCCGGGGCGATGCCCGAACGCGTCGAACGGCTGGCGTTGATCGATGGGGTCATCCCCTATACCGGGGAAGCGGACACCGCGCCTCAGAAGCTGGGCGAGTCGCTGCGTGCGCTGCTCGAGGTCGATGAACGACGCAAACCGGTCTATACAAGCTTCGATGAGGCCGTTTCGGCCCGCATGAAGGGGGTTGGTGCAGTGAGCCGCGAGGCCGCCGAACGTTTGGCGCAGCGTGGGCTGATGCCCGTGCCAGGCGGTCTGACCTGGCGAACCGATGCGCGACTGATGCTGCCTTCACCTATGCGCCTGACGCGCGCTCACGCGTTGGCTTTCGTCGACCGCGTCGAGTGTCCCGTAAGCCTGGTACTGGCGGAGCAGGGGCTGATGACCGAGCCACCAATCCGTGGACTGGTCGACCGTTTTCCCTTCGAACGCCATCGCCTACCGGGCGGCCATCATCTGCATCTGGACGACGAGCAGGGCGCACAGGCCGTGGCCTCGGTATTCAATGCGTTCCTTGATCGTTGAACCTCTCGCAAGAAACTGTCGCAAAGCCCTGCTTGACTTGCATTTCCCAACTGGTGAGGCTGACGTCACGTCTCAACCCGGTAGCCCTACGCATGACTGGATCGATTTTGCCGGCATGGCCCATGCTCGACGAGCGGAGCTTGGCGACGTTACGCGGCTTCGCAGGGTTGTGTCAGACAGTCTCGAAGTGTTGAGGAGCGTTATGCGAGGTACATGGATCGCCCCCCTGGCACTGTTCAGCATGGCCACGCTGGCTGCTGACGTGCCGGGAAGCACTGATTTCGAAGCGCTACCGCGCTATCCGCAGGCCGAGATCGTTGGGTTCAAGGAACAGCAAGTGGTGGAGCGCACCTACCCACTGGACTCCATTAGGCGAATCAGTGGGCGGTTGCGCATGGCGGACCAGGTCAGTGCGCCCGGTGAACTGACTGCTGTGACCTACCTGCTACCGAGCGTGCACACGGGCATCGAGGCCTTCGAGAAAAGCCGACGCGATCTGCTGGCGGCTGGTGGCGAGCTGCTGTACTGGTGCGAGGGCCGCGAATGCGGATCGAGCAGTCTTTGGGCGAACGATGTGTTCCAGCGCGCCATGCTCTATGGGCCGGATGCGCAGCAGGCGTTCCTGCTGGCGCGGATGCCCGGCGAAGCCGATGAATTGATGGCTTTGTACGGCATCACTCGAGGCAACGGCCGACCCTACCTGCAGGTGGAGCGTCTCCGCCCAGAGCGCCCCCTCGGTGTGATTCTTCCGAACCCTGCGACGCTGCTTCGGCAATTGAAGACGACGGGCGAACTGCGTCTGGCGCGGCTACCCGATGAGCCCACTGCCGAGTGGGGAGCCTTGCTGGCCAATGTGCTGCGGCTCGATAGCACCATGCGTATCGAGCTGATCGGGAGCGGGGCGGCAGCCTGGCTCGAAGCGCTACGGGCCGAGCGCGTCAAGCCGCGGCGGATCGACGCCGTCGACTCCGATGAGCCAGGACTGGTGATCCGGCTCTTGCGTTGAAGGCTGTTTCCAGACTGAATAGCGCTCCAGCCCGGTGCGCCTTGCTCAAGGCGCACACTGTTTCTCGATAGGTAATTCCTGATGCTCAATAATGACCGCCTGCTGGTGCAGATTCTGCTCCTGGTGCTGCTCGGTGCCTGTCTTTGGGTGTTGGCGCCGTTCGCTTCGGCGATCTTCTGGGCGGCGGTCCTGGCGTTCGCGAGCTGGCCAGTCATGCGGGTGCTCACGCGCTGGCTGAAGGGCAACGCCACGCTTGCCGCAACGCTGTTGACGGTTGGCTGGATGGTTTTGGTGGCGGTGCCGCTGGTCTGGCTGGGGTTCAACATCGCTGACCAGATCCGCGAGGTAAACGTGCTGGTGCACAATCTTCAGGTTCAGGGCTTGCCAGCGCCACCTGATTGGCTTGGTGAACTGCCCCTGGTAGGGGAGCGCCTGGTGACCCTCTGGACCACCCTGGACGAGCAGGGCACGGCGTTCTTCGCAACGATTCGGCCCTACATCGGGCAGGTCGGCAACTGGCTGCTGGTACGCAGCGCACGGATCGGCGGCGGTATGCTCGAACTGGCCCTGAGCCTGGTGCTGGTGTTCTTCTTCTATCGCGATGGCCCGAAGCTCGCCGCATTCGTCCATAGCCTGCTGCATCGTCTGATCGGCGAGCGTGCCGACCATTATCTGGAGCTGGTCGCCGGAACGGTACAACGCGTCGTCAATGGGGTGATCGGCACCGCCGCGGCGCAGGCGATCCTGGCCTACGTCGGCTTCAGCATCGCCGGCGTGCCAGGGGCGCTGATCCTGGGCTTGCTCACCTTCGCGTTCAGCTTCGTCATGGTTCCGCCACTGGTGTGGGGGCCTGCGGTGGCGTGGCTGGCCTGGCAGGGGCAGTACGGCATGGCGGTGTTTCTCGGCGTATGGGGCATGTTCATCATCAGTGGGGTGGACAATGTGCTCAAGCCCTACCTGATCAGCCGTGGCGGCAACCTGCCGCTGGTCGTGGTGCTGCTCGGTGTGTTCGGCGGTGTGCTGGCATTCGGCTTCATGGGGCTGTTCCTTGGTCCGACCTTGCTTGCCGTCGCGTACAGCCTGCTGGGTGATTGGCTGATCAAGGAGGTACCGGAGGTGGCGGCGCCGGAGCGGCTGCCCGGCAACCGGGTCGACTGATCAGGCCTGCTCCTGCTCATACCGCGCAAGCGTGTCGCTGGCGATGATCCGTCCCAGTTGAATCAGTTCCGGAGCCTTGTAGAACTCGTAAAAGCGGCATGCGCGTTTAGGAATGTTGATCAGCACATTGGGCGGGTAGCCGGCGATCTTGTACTGCGTCAGGGATGACTGCATGACCTCGAAGCTCTGGTTGATGAGTTCGAGCAGCGAAGCCGGGCCACCGACATCCACCACCCTCGAACCCTCCGCCGATTTCGGCGCGCTGCGGCCGCTCGGCGCGACGGCGGCATGTTCTTCCAGTAATACATCGGCCGGTTCGAGCTCGTTGCCCTGGTCCTCAAGGGCCTTGCTGTCCTTGCGCCAGAAGGGCAGGTGGGAGCTGAGCGAACTGACCATCGCATCGAAACGGCCCGGGCGCAGGACTTCCGGTAACGGATACTGGCGATGGTTGTTCCCGTTGAGGTTCACCGCGATGATCAGGTCGCTATGGCTGGACACCACCGGTACGATCGGCAGCGGGTTAAGAATGCCGCCGTCGACGAGCATCCGGCTGCCTTGCATCACCGGTGTGAACAGGCTTGGGATCGCTGCCGAAGCGCGCATCGCCAGTTCCAGGTTGCCCTCCTGGAACCATATTTCCTGTTGGTTGGTGAGGTCTGTGGCGACCGCGGTGTAGGGGATGGGCAGGTCTTCGATGTTGATCGAGCCCAGCATGTCGCGTATCCGGCCGAAGATTTTCTCGCCGCGGATGGCACCCAGGCTGAAGCTCAGGTCCATCAGCCGCAGCAGGTCGAAGTAATCCAGGCTCTCGATCCAGGCTCGGTATTCGTCCAGTTTTCCAGCGGCATAGATGCCGCCGACAACCGCCCCCATGGAGCAACCGGCGATGCAGTTGATCTCGTAACCCCGCGCCGTAAGTTCCTCGATGACGCCGATGTGCGCGTACCCTCGCGCTCCACCGGAGCCCAGTACCAGTGCGACCTTGTTGCCCATGCGTTTCTCCCTTTGCAGGGGCGTTAGCTTCACGCCTGCGGCGCCTGGCTTCAAGGGGGCATGCGGCTGTCGTCGCGATACCGCTATCAGCGGGGCTTCTTGCTACAATCGCCGCCCGTTTTTTCAGCGTCGCGAGAGCCACTCCATGAGCGAACCCATCCGCCTGACCCAATACAGCCACGGTGCCGGCTGCGGCTGCAAGATTTCGCCGAAGGTGCTCGATGTGATCCTCTCCGGAAGTGGTGCGCAGAACCTCGATCCGCGCCTTTGGGTCGGCAACGCCTCGCGTGATGATGCCGCCGTCTACGGTATCGATGACGAGCGTGGCGTGGTGTCCACCACCGATTTCTTCATGCCGATCGTCGATGATCCCTACGATTTCGGCCGTATCGCCGCGACCAATGCGATCAGCGACATCTTCGCCATGGGCGGTACGCCGCTGATGGCCATCGCCATCCTGGGCTGGCCAGTGAACGTACTGCCACCAGAAGTGGCCCGTGAGGTCATCGCTGGTGGCCGGGCGGTATGCGACGCGGCCGGCATTCCGCTGGCGGGCGGGCATTCCATCGACGCGCCCGAACCGATCTTCGGGCTGGCCGTCACCGGGCTGGTCGATAAGCGACAAATGAAACGTAACGACACTGCGACCCTTGGCTGCAAGCTGTACCTGACCAAGCCACTGGGGATCGGCATTCTCACCACGGCGGAGAAGAAGGCCCTGCTGCGCGCCGAAGATGTTGGTCTCGCGCGCGACTGGATGTGTACGCTCAACACGCCTGGCGCACATTTCGGCAAGCTCGACGGCGTGCGTGCCATGACCGATGTCACCGGTTTCGGTCTGCTCGGCCATCTGGTGGAGATGGCCGATGGCAGTGGCCTGACGGCCCGTATCGAGTACGCGCGGGTTCCGCGTCTGCCGGGCGTCGAGCATTATCTGGAGCAGGGCTGCGTGCCGGGTGGCACGGGGCGCAACTTCGACAGCTACGGTGAGCGCATCGCGGGGCTGGACGAGGTGCAGAAACAGCTGCTGTGCGACCCGCAAACCAGCGGTGGCCTGCTGGTGGCGGTAGCGCCTGAAGGCGAGGATCAGTTCTGCAAGGTGGCCGCCGGACTGGGGCTGGCGCTCGAGCCCATTGGCGAATTCGTTGAGGCCGGCGCCTTTGCCGTCGAGGTCCGTTGATGCGCCACGATACCGCGGACTACCGCCAGCTCTTCCTGGACGATGTACCGATGATGGACGCCCGCGCACCGGTGGAGTTTTCCAAGGGCGCGTTTCCCGGTGTGGTCAACCTGCCGCTCATGAACGATATCGAGCGGCAAAAGGTGGGAACCTGCTACAAGCAGCACGGCCAACAGGCGGCGATCGAACTGGGCCACCGCCTGGTAACCGGCAAGGTCAAGGCCGAGCGAATCGAGGCCTGGGCGGCTTTCGCCAGAGCCAATCCGCATGGCTATATCTACTGCTTCCGCGGCGGGCTGCGCTCGCAGCTCGTCCAACAATGGCTTAAAAGCGAAGCCGGGATCGATTACCCCCGCGTCACGGGTGGCTACAAGGCAATGCGCCATTTCCTGCTCGAGACGCTCGAGCACGCTGCCGATCACAGCAATTTCATTCTTGTCGGTGGCATGACCGGGACCGGAAAAACCGAAGTGCTGGCGCGGCTGGACGATAGCGTCGACCTCGAGCATATCGCCAATCATCGAGGCTCCAGCTTCGGCAAGCGCGCCACGCCGCAGCCGGCCCAGATCGACTTCGAGAACATGCTGGCCATCCGCTTGCTGAAGATGCAGGCGGCCGGTGCTCGGCAATACGTACTCGAGGACGAGGCGCGCCTGGTTGGCCGCTGTTCGATTCCGTTGCCGTTGTATCAAGGCATGCAGCGTTATCCGCTGGTGTGGCTCGAGGACAGTCTGGAAAGCCGTGTGGAGCGTATCCTCCGCGACTATGTGATCGACTTGTGTGCAGAGTTCGTTGCCGAAGAGGGCGAGGGTGGGTTTGCCTCATTCAGCGAGAGTTTACGGCAAAGTCTGGTCAATATCAGCAAGCGGCTAGGCGGCGAAGGCTACAAGCGGCTGGCGGCGATCATGGATCAGGCGCTCGCCGAGCAGGCCAGTAGCGGGGCGGTGGACCTACATCGCGAATGGATCGAGGCCCTGCTTAACCAGTATTACGACCCGATGTATGCCTACCAGCGCGAGAACAAGGCCTCGCGGATCGAATTTGCTGGCGAGCAGAATGCGGTGGTGGAGTTTCTGCAGGCCCGTGCCGCGAAAGACCCAATGTGAACAAATGTCGAAAACGAGGGATGTATCGATGAAGAACCTGATCTGTGTGTCACTGATCGCACTGGCCCTGACCGGCTGTGCCGGGAAGACCGCCTACCGGGACAGCTGCGCTTCGCAGCTCGACGCTGCCTGGGAAGAACAGAGCCTGGCCGAGGCGGAAGGTTTTGCTGGCACCGTCAGCTACTCCAAGGCGATGGCCCTGCTGACCGGCGCCAAGACCCAGCAGCAGTTCGAGGCCTACCAGGGCTGCGTCGACAAGGCCAAGAAGGCACGCTTCTACTTGCGTGAGTCACGCGCCGGTCGCTGAGTCGTCCTCTCACGTGGCGGTCGCATCGGCCGCCACCGTATCACCCGTCACGCCGGTCGCCTCGACCCGGCAGGAACCCAAGCATGCAACTCGATTTTTCCACCCTGGCGCCCCAGGATGCCTACCGTTGGCTGACGTCCACGGTAACGCCGCGTCCCATTGCCTGGGTTTCGACCTGCTCCAGTGGCGGGGTGAGCAACCTCGCGCCGTTCAGCTTCTTTCAGGTCATCAGCAGCGAGCCGCCGACGCTGTTGATCAATGTCGGCTTGAAGAACGGCCAGCCAAAGGACACCGCGCGCAACGCTCAGGAAACGGGCGAATTGGTGGTGCAACTGGTCAGTGCCGAGCAGGCCGAGGCCATGAACGCTTCCGCCGCAGCGCTTGCCCACGGGCTGAGCGAGTTCGAGCACTGCGGTATCGCCAGCGAGCCGTCGCGGCTGGTAGCGGTGCCACGCGTGATCGGAGCGCCGGTCGCCTTCGAATGCCGCGTGGCGCAGATACTCCCGTACCCGGCCCAGTCGCCCAACTGCCAGCTGATCTTCGCGGAGGTGCTGATGGCACACATCGACGATGCCGTGCTGGACAAGCGCGGTCGCGTCGATGCTGCGCGGCTGGATCTGGTTGGCCGGCTCGGTGGCGCTGCCTACAGCTATACCCGTGAGCGCTTCGAGATGCAGCGGCCCTGACGGTCTTGCCGGCGGCTGAGGCAAGCGGCCGTTCACAACTTCGTCACCGCAGGTTTCGATCGGCTTGCCTGAGCCTCAGGGCCCGGTAGGATCGCCGGAACGAACAAAGGAGAGTCGTATGCGTGCCCGATTGGATGTCTGTCTGCGAGCGGTCAATGAAGTCCTGCTCGGCAAGCAATCTCAGGTGCGACTGGCCATGGCCTGCCTGCTGGCACGTGGGCATCTGCTGGTCGAGGACCTGCCCGGCATGGGCAAAACGACCCTCAGCCACGCATTGGCGCGCATCATGGGGCTGGAGTTCCAGCGCATACAGTTCACCTCGGATCTGTTGCCGGGCGACATCCTCGGCACTTCGGTGTTCGACAAGGAGAGCGCCGGGTTCGTTTTTCACCCCGGCCCGATCTTCGCCGAGCTGATTCTGGCCGATGAGATCAACCGCGCCACGCCGAAGAGCCAGAGTGCCCTGCTCGAAGCCATGGAAGAGGGTCAGGTCACCATCGAGGGCGCTACTCGACCATTGCCGGAACCGTTTTTCGTCGTGGCCACGCAAAACCCGGTGAGCTCGGGCGGCACCTTCGCCTTGCCCGAGTCACAGATGGACCGGTTTCTCATGCGCCTTTCGCTGGGGTATCCGGCCAAGGCTGCGGAAAGAGCCCTGTTGCTCGGCGACTCGCGTCGCGATCTCCTGGCTCGCCTCGAGCCGCAGTTCGATCGCACCGCGCTGCGTGCCGTTCAACAGGAGGTCGCCGGCGTTCGTGTCAGCGATGCGCTGGTCGACTACGTCCTGCGGTTGGTCGAGGCGACTCGCACTCAGCCCCAGTTCGCCTGGGGACTGTCGCCGAGGGGAAGCCTTGCGCTGCTCGCCGCCGCCCGCGCCTGGGGCTATCTCGACGGTCGCGACTACGTGATTCCCGAAGACGTCCAGGCCGTGTTGCCCTCGGTAGTTGGCCACCGCCTGCGCGAGCGGGCAGATGCGACCGGCCACGGCGGTGGAGCCCTGGTGCAATGGCTGTTGCGTGAAGTGCCCGTCCTTTGATCCCACGCACCGCGGCCCGTTGAGGATGCGCCCATGAGACTGCTGCCCAGGCTTCGCGATCGCTGGCTGCTGCAGCGCATCCCGCCCGGTCCGAGCGTACGCCTCGATCAGCGCCGGATATTCATCATGCCGACGGCGATAGGCCTGGCCTACCTCGTGGCGATGCTGCTCATGCTGCTTGCCGCGATCAACTACCAGAACAGCCTGGCCTATGCGCTGACCTTTCTGCTCGGCTCGGTTTTTGTCGTGACGATTCTGCATACCTGGCGCAACCTGGCCGGACTCGTTCTGCAAGCGGGTGGGGCCGAGGCGGTTTTCCTGGGTGAGCACGCCCGCCTGCGGGTGCGGTTGGAAAGCCCGACGCGCACCTATCAGGCTGTGGCGCTGGGTTGGCCAAAGAGCGGCTTGCAGGTTATCGACGTCCCGCCGGGCGGGACCTGTGAGGTCGAGCTGAGCCTGCCGACCGAACGGCGCGGCTGGCTTCGCCCCGGACGCCTGCGTGTGGAGAGCCGTTTCCCGCTCGGCATCCTGGTCGCCTGGAGCTGGGTCGATTTGCAACTCGCAGCGTTGGTTTACCCAAACCCGCAAGAGGCCGAGCTACCGCCGACCATCGGAGCCCTTGGGGACGAAGAGGGCGCGCGGGCTTCCGGGCGTGGTGTCGATGATTATCAGGGCTTGCGGCAATGGCAGCCGGGCGACTCGCGGCGCCGACTGCACTGGAAGGCCTACTCGCGCGGACAAGGTCTCTTGGTCAAGGATTTCGCTGCGCTGGCAGGGCAAGAGCCGATGCTTGATCTGGATGCCCTTGGTGGCGATCTCGAGTCACGGTTGTCCGTGCTCTGTCATTGGGTGGTCGAGCTTTCGGCGCGGCTGCAGCCGTTCAGCCTGATCATCGACGGCCAGCAGATAGGCCCGGATCAGGGTGCTGAGCACCGCGCACAATGCCTTCGCGCGCTGGCCCTGTTCGGTTCGCAGCAGGAGCGCACCGCGTGAGCGTCGTCCAGCCGATCCCGCGTAACGGACTGCTCTGGTTGCTGGTGGCACAGGTGTTGGTGATCCTGCCGCATCTTGGCCATTTGCCTTTGTGGATCATCGGGCTCTGGCTGACCTGTGCGACCTGGCGCGTGCAGATCTTTCGCATGCGCGCGCGCTATCCCCGCAGCTGGGTGAAGGCGGCAATGATGATTGGCACCGGTGCAGGGGTGTACCTGTCCCGTGGCAGCCTGATCGGGCTGGACGCCGGTGCGGTGCTGTTGATCGCGGCCTTCATCCTCAAACTGGTCGAAATGCGCAGCCGGCGCGACGCGTTGGTGTTGGTCTTTCTGGGCTTCTTTGCGGTGGTTACCAGCTATCTGTTCAATGACAGCCTGGTCGCCGGTGTGTACAGCCTGCTTCCAGTTACCGCTTTGCTCGCGGCCATGATCGGGCTGCAGCAGAGTCGGGTCGAAACGCATCCCTGGTCAACATTGCGACTGGCCGGCTCGCTGATGCTGCAGGCGGTGCCCTTGATGCTGGTGTTGTTCGTGTTCTTCCCACGGTTGGGGCCTCTGTGGTCGTTGCCGCAGCCGAGCGACCAGGGTGTGACGGGACTGGCCGACAGCATGTCGCCAGGGGATATTGCGCAGCTAAGCCGTTCCGGCCAGCTGGCATTTCGCGCCAGTTTCGAGGGACCCGTCCCGGCGCGCGACGCGCTTTACTGGCGCGCCGTCACTTTCGAGCGGTTCGACGGTCGGCGCTGGTCACAAGCCGCTCGTGCCCCGGCTTCCACGCCGCCCGCCTGGACGCCCGAGGGGGCGCCACTGCGCTACAGCATCGTCATGCAGCCAAGCGGTCGCCCCTGGCTTTATGCGTTGGATGTGCCCGAGCTGGAGGCTAACCAGGCGCAACTGATGCCTGATTTCCAGCTGCAGCGTGCGCGCCCGGTCGATCAGGCCCTGCTTTATCAGGTGACATCCTGGCCGCAAGCACAGCGCGAGCCGGTCGCACCGGCCGATACCCTGGCGCGGGCGCTGCAGCTTCCGCCCGGCGGCAATCCGCGTAGCCGGGAGTGGGCGGTCGAGCTTCGCCGCCAGCATCCCGAGCCTGAGGCGCTTGTCCAGACCTTGCTCATGCACTTCAATCGTCAACCCTACGCCTATACGTTGCGCCCCCCAGCTGTCGGGGCGGACATCGTGGATGGCTTCCTCTTCGACACCCGTCGCGGATTCTGCATCCACTATGCCGGTGCCATGACGTTCGTGCTGCGAGCCGCGGGAATTCCGGCTCGGGTCGTGGCCGGGTACCAGGGCGGCGAGCTCAACCCTTCGGGCAACTATCTCTCGGTGCGCCAGCTGGACGCGCATGCGTGGGTCGAGTATTGGCTACAGGGGCGCGGTTGGGTGAGTGTGGACCCCACCTTCCAGGTTGCTCCCGAACGCATAGAGCTAGGGCTGGAAGAGGCGCTCGCCGATGAGCAGGACCTCTTCGAAGGCACGCCGATGGATCTGCGCCGCTATCGCCAGATCGGCTGGCTCAATGAGCTGCGGTTTGGCTGGGATAGCCTCAACTATGGCTGGCAGCGTTGGGTGCTCGGCTATCAGGGCGAACGTCAGCTGGACCTGCTGCGCAGCGTCTTCGGCAAGCTCGACGGTGGCCGGCTGGGGCTGATCATGGTCGTCGTCGGTGCCGCGTTCGTCCTGTTGCTTGCGGTGGTACTGCTCAAGCCCTGGAAGCGCGAGCGCGATCCTCAAAAGCGGCTGTTTCGCCGCTTCGAGCGGGCCTTGGCGCGGCGTGGCGTGACGCGCGCCCGTGGCGAAGGCGCGCGCGATTTCGCTGAACGGGCCGCTCGCGCCCTGCCAGATGCGGCGGAGCCCATCCGCAGTTTTGCGCATGGCTATGAGCGACTGCGCTACGGTGGCGAATCCGACGCCTTGCCTGCGTTGCACCGCTCGCTTGCGCAGCTTAAGCGGCAGTTGGGTTGGGGGCGGCGCCGATAGCGGCCATCATTGGCGACTGCGATAACTCGTCAATCAGCCGGCGGGGCCGTCTACCGGTCGGAGAGCTGCCGTCATAGCATGCCCGCAGAACAACAACTCGAGGTCGACATGACACTTTCCGAACTGATTCAAGCCGCGCGTGCCAATCCGCAAGCTCTGGTAGTTCCCGCCAGTTGGGGCCAAGGTCGCGCCGGCTTCGGTGGCCTGGCCGCCGCGCTGGTCTTCGAAGCCATGCAGGCGCGCGTTCCGCACGACCGGCCGGTGCGCTCGTTGGCGATCACGTTCGTCGGCCCGCTGCAGGTGGATAAACCGGTCAGCCTGGAAGCCGAAGTGCTACGGGAGGGTCGCGCGGTGAGTCAGGTGTTGGGTCGCGCCGTGCAGGACGGCCAGGTCGTGACGCTGGTCCAGGGCAGCTTCGGCGCGCCGCGTGAGTCGGCCGTGCGCGTCGAAGCGGAGCCGGCGCCGGAGCTACCACCGGTCGAGGCCTGCCAGGAATTGCCCTACGTGCCGGGTGTGCCACCCGAATTCACTCGGCATCTGGCGATGCGTTGGGGAATCGGCGGCTTGCCATTCTCGGGTAACCGGTCACGGGAAATGGGTGGTTGGGTCCGCCAGCGGGGCGAGGTGATACGAGAGCGGGTAACCGTCTCGCACCTGTTGGCATTGGTCGATGCCTGGCCTCCCGCGGTATTGCCGCATCTCAACGGGTTCGCACCGGGTAGCTCGCTGACCTGGACGATCGAGTTCGTGCAGCCCCTGCCCACGCTCGACACCCACGAGTGGTGCCGTTATCGGGCGATCATCGAGCATGCGCAGGATGGCTATGGGCACTGCGCGGCGGGCCTGTGGACCGCCGCCGGAGAACTTGTTGCGCTGAGCCGTCAGACGGTGACGGTGTTCGGGTAGCGGCTAGAGCTTGAGCTGCTGGATCGCCTTGCCCAGGTCGCCGGACAGCGCTGCCAGTTCAACGCTGGTATTGGCCGAGGCGACGGTCTGCTGGACGGTCTGCTCGGTCACGTCGCGGATGACGGTGACAGCGCGGTTCAGCTCTTCGGCGACGCCGCTCTGCTGCTCAGCGGCGACGGCAATCTGCGTATTGCTCTCGCGCATCTGCGCGACGGCCTGGGTGATGGCCTCGAGCGCAGTGCCGGCTTCGCGGGCCTCGCGCACGCAGTCATCAGCTTTCAGCGAGCTGTCCTGCATGAACTCGACCGCGTCGCGGGTCATCGCTTGCAGGCCCGTCACCATCTGGGTGATTTCTTCGGTCGAGAGCTGGACGCGTTTGGCGAGGTTGCGGACTTCATCGGCTACCACCGCGAATCCACGCCCCATCTCGCCGGCGCGCGCCGCTTCGATGGCCGCATTGAGCGCAAGCAGGTTGGTCTGCTCAGCGATGTCATGGATCACGCCGACGACACCATTGATCTTCTGGCTGTCTGCAGCCAGTTGGCCAATGGTTTCCGCAGTCTGCTGGACGCCCAGCGACAGCGACGAGATCGATCGCTCAACCCGCGCCACGACCTGCTGTCCCTCGCCGGCGAGCCCGTCTGCGCGTTGAGACTGGTCACGCGTGGCGCGCGCATGTTCCGCGATGTGATGAACGGTGGCCGTCATCTCGTTGATCGCTGTTGCCGCCTGATCGGTTTCGTTCTGTTGCCCGATCATGCCTTGGCGCACCTCGCTCATGCTCGACGCTAGCCGGCCGGCGCCGTCATCCAGCCGAGTCGCCGCCTGCGCCACGGTCCCTACGATCCGCTGATAGCCGGCCTGCATGGCGTTGAAGGCACTGGCCATCTGGCCCACCTCGTCGCGGCTGTCGAGCGGCACACGCATGGCCAGATCGCCGCTGCGCTCGACCTGCAGCATGACGTCCTTGAGGGTGTTCAGATGGCTCAGCAGGAAACGGATCAGCAATTGCGAGGCGGCCAGCAGGACGAGCATTAGCACGGCAACGGCCGCTGCATAGCTGAAGAAATGAGTACTCAACAGCTGCCAGACGCTGGGCGATCGGGCCACGACCGCCAGTGTGCCGTTCGCCCCGGCATTCACCAGCGCGGCGCCAATGACGGGCGACTCGGAGAGAAACCGATCATGCTCAAGGTCGACCCACCCACGGGTCGCTGGCAGGCTTTGGCCGTCGATCCTGATCGGCTCTCCTGCAGCGGCACGGACGATCTCATCCATGACCGGTGCCGGAGCGTCCTGGGGCCAGGTCTGCAGGACGGCGGCCATCCGCTGCGCATGCATTCTGGCGTCCTGGCTGCGCACGTCCTGTTCGAGGTGCAACGCGAACACCACCAACATCAGGCTGATGGCGAAGCTCACCATGTTCAGGGCCCAGAATTTGTACTTCAGCGACAGGTCACGTATCCAAAGAAACATGGCGGCCCTTTCTTGTCTGGTAGGGGGAGGGGGTTGCTCAGCCGTACGATGAGAACCCGTTCATATAACGGCAGGTTGCCCGGTGGCTTGAGGGTCAGCCTGTCTCGATGGTGTCCAGCCGGAAAAAACGCCGCGCGGTTGCCGTGGTATGTCGGGCAAGCTCAACCTCGGTTTCACCTCGGTGGCGTGCGACTTCGCGTAGCACCTCAGTCAGGAAGGCCGGCTCGTTGTGGCCGCTTTTTGGCTTGGGCCGTAAGGTACGGGGCAGCAGATAAGGAGCGTCGGTCTCCAGCATGAGCCGGCCGGCAGGAATATCGCGGACCAGCGGGTGCAGATGCGTTCCGCGGCGCTCGTCGCAGATCCAGCCGGTGATGCCGATGTGCAGGTCCATGTCGAGGTAGCCATAGAGCGCGCGCTTTTCCCCGGTGAAGCAATGAATGACAGCCGCGCTCAGCCGATCACGGAAGTGGCGAAGCAGCTCGATCATGCGCTGGTCCGCGTCGCGCTCGTGAAGGAACACGGGGAGGCCCGTCTCGGCAGCCAGCTGAAGGTGTTCCTCCAGTACGCGTTCCTGCTGCGAACGAGGCGAGAAGTCGCGGTTGAAGTCCAGTCCACACTCACCCACCGCACGTACCTCGGGCTCCTTCAGTAGGCCGTTGAGCTCGGCGCCGCTCTCGGCTGTCCACTGGCTCGCATCGTGCGGGTGAACGCCAGCGGTGCAAAACAGGCGTTGCCGGCTCTCGTCCAGCTCCTGGCAGAGGCGTTGCGCCGTTTCGCTTTCCTCAAGGCTGGTGCCGGTCAGGATCATCTGCCCGACGCCGGCCGCGTAGGCGCGCTCCAGCACGGCGACGGCGTTCTTCAACAGTGAGGGGTGGGTCAGATTGACGCCAATATCGACCAGTTGCATGCGGTTCTCGCTTATGAAATCAAAATATAACGTTATTTTTCAATTGGTTGTGATTCGTTCTTGAGGTGATTGATCGCATTCGGCTGGCGGCGTTTCGCTCGCTGTGAGAACCTTCGCCGCTTGGCGCGGCCCAGCCCCGCCTGGCCACCCCTCTTTCGAGCCATTCGATGATCCGACTGCTGCCCTTGCTGCTCTGCCTGTTGGCGCTGGCGCCCTGGCCGGCGACTGCCCGCGTTGTGGGGCCGGTCGCTTGTTGGCAAGCGGGCGATACGGTACGCGATCTGGCCGAGATTCGCCGCAGCGGTGTGTTGCGTGTGCTGGTCAACCAGAGCCGTAACAGTTCGGGTGAAGTGAAGGGCGAAGCCATTGGCGTCGAATATGTGCGGCTGCGTGCCTTCGAGCAGTTCCTCAACCGCAGCGGTAAAGGCATGCCGATCCATCTGGAAATCGTGCCCAAGGCCAAGGACCAACTGCTCGCCGCGCTGCAGCGTGGGGAAGGTGATCTCGTCGCACCCGGCGAGCTGCTCGACTCGGCTGGCGTGCGCAAGGTCAGTCGCAGCAGGGCGGTGGTCCCCAAGGTTTCGATGATTCTTGTCGGTCGCCAGGGCGGCCCGCGTTACCAGCGGCTTCAGCAGCTGTCGGGCCGTAGCCTGGCATTGCCTGCCGGGAGCGCCGCCGGGCCGTTGCTGGCGCAACTGAACCAGGAGCTGATGGAGGCCGGAAAGTCGCCGATTGCGATCGAATGGGTCGACCCGACGCTGGCGGTCGAGGATGTCCTCGAGATGGTGCAGGCAGGTATCTATGCCGCCACGGTCGTCGAAGACAGTATCGCCAAACGCTGGGCCAAGGTGATGCCTAAGCTGCGCCTTGAAACGGCGCTGACGCTCGGCGAGCCGGCCGACATGCATTGGTTCGTGCGGCAGGATGCACGGACCCTGCGCGCCAGGGTCGACCGTTTCCTCGAGCGCTACAGCCCGCCAGACAACCAGGATGCGGCATTCGTGAGGGTCTACCGGCGGCTGTATCGGGTTCAGTATCCATTGGATCGCCTGGGCCGGCAGCGGCTGGAAAAGGTCCGTCCAACCTTGCAGCGTTACGCCCAGCAGCAGGAGCTCGACTGGCTCAACCTCGCCGCGGTGGCGTTCAAGGAGTCTACGCTCAACCCCGCCGCCCGGGGTGCGGCGGGCGCAACCGGCCTCATGCAGGTGACGCCCACGACGGCCCGCAGCATGGGCGTGCGCGATATCAGCTCGCTGGACAACAACGTCTTGGCCAGCGCGAAGTACCTGACAAGTATCCGCCGGCAGTTTTTCGCCAGTGCCAGGCTCAACGACCGCGAGCGGATGGCCTTCGTGCTGGCCGCATATAACCTCGGCCCGCAGCGTGTCCAGAGCCTGCGTGCCGAAGCCCGACGGCGCGGGCTCAACCCGGATCAATGGTTCTTCCAGGTGGAACGCGTCGCGATGGAAACCATGGGCATGGGCGTGGTCAGCTACGTCAATGCAGTGAACAAGTACTACCTGGCCTATTCGCGCGAGCGCTACCTGCTGGAAGGGGCCCCGCAAAGCGCTGCGAAATAGCGTCAGTGGCGCTTCTGCGCGATCCGCTCTTCGGAAGCAGCCAGGCGCAAACGCTCGGTTTCGTCGAAACGTTCACGGGCGAGCAGGGTGATCGCGGTGTGCTTGTCCGCCTGGCTCAAGCCCCGGCTGCGCTCGATGCGCGCCTTTTCCTGCTGATAGCCGGCGAGTCGCGTGCGCCAGGCCTGTCTTTCGAGATCCAGCTTCTCCAGTCGGCGAGTCGCCTCGTTGCCGACCAGTTGCTGGCGCAGCGCGCGCAAGGCCTCCGGGGATCCTCCGGTGGCCCGCAGCGCACGGGTCTGCTGGTTCAGCTCCAGATGCATGGCCGGCGTCAGGGCATCGAGCATCGCTGGCGGCAGGCTGCGCTTGAGCTGGTCGAGCGCTTCTCCCTTGGCAGCGGCATCCAGCTGCGGGTCGTGACGTATGGCCAGCCGTTGCAGGGTGAAGCGATCCAACGCCTCCTCGTCAGCAAAGAAGGCTCGATGAGCCTCTTCGCTGAACAGAGTTTCGCGCAGTTGCTGTGCGGCATGCAGTCGACTGCGCAAGCCTTCCAAATCCGCCTTGAGCGGATGCGTCTGCTCGAGCACCAATAACTGGCGCCGATAGTCGAGATAACGGCCTAGCAGGTCGAACGCCTGGCCGCGTGCGGGCTGTGCCAGCTGCGTCTCGAGGTGCCGGCGCAGGCGCGCCACGCTCGTCTTGAGCGGTTCCTCTCCGAAGGTGCTGAGGAAATAGTCGAAGACCTGCCTGACCTCCCGGTCGACCAGCAGGTTGCCTGACGAATCCGTGCGCAGGGTTCCGTCCACTCGGGTTCCGCTAAGAGAAGCCGGTAGCCGCGCCAGGTCCGGGGCCGGCGCAGGCGGCGTCTCACCTTCATGCTTGGTCGTTGCTGCGTTCGGAGCGGCGCCGGCTTCGGCGGCTGGCTGATCGATCAGGGGCCTGTCTGCGTCCTGATCGAGCACAACGAGACTGACGCCCACGACCAGCAGGAACAACGGGAAAAGAATCTTCATCGGCTCGATGCCCTCGCACAGGTATCCGGGGCCTGGATGGCCCCGTCGATGCTTAAAGCCCTGCGTTCTTCAAGCGATTGGCGTGCTGTCGATAGATGCTGACCGGGTCGGTCTCGAACAGGCTGGTCAGGCCGAATACCTGGTTGACCTCGTCCAGATGGTTCATGCGGTAATTGTCGCGGATGACCATGCCCAGATGAGAGCTGCAGCGGCCCACGAGTCCATCGGTCGGGCCTTCGAAAGCCAGTGATGCGGCGCCCATCATGGCATCACTGACATCCAGCGGGTTGGTCAGGGGGCTGGTGCCGCTCCAGGAGTAGTAGCGAACGCCATTGACCTTGTACGCGCCTTCGCCACATTCGGTAGTGGGCACGCCTTGCGGGTACTTGGCATTGAAACGGGCGGCTCCCTCGCTGTTGAGCGATTCCAAGCTGCCGAGGGAGTTCTGCGGCGCCGTGCTGCTACTGCCGGAAAGGAAATTGATCAGCGCGCCCATGCCATTGACGAGGCCTGCAACGATGGCTTCTTCGGTGGAACCCTCGGGAATCCTGCGCAGCAGGTCCGCTACGTCCGAACCCTTGTGCGGACCGCCGACGCTGGTGACCGATGCGACCAGATCCGGCCTGACGGCGGCGACATAGCGGATCGTGGGGCCTCCATGGCTGTGGCCGATCAGGTTGACCTTCGGCTTGCCACTGATGGCGACGATTTCCTCCACCTGGGCCAGCAGTTCTTCGCCGCGCAGTTCGGACGTGTTGAGCTGGCTCACTTCAGTGACATAGACCTGCGCGCCGTCGCGCCTCAGCGCGGCAGGAATGCCGTACCAGTAGTCGACGCCCAGCAGGCTGTCGAAGCCCAGCATGCCGTGCGCCAGGACGATTGGGTAGCGAGTCTCGGTATAGCCGCTGGAGCCGAACAGGCTGGCGTTAACCGAGCCCGAGGCGGAGAGGGCAACGCCAAGGGTGAGGGCAAGCATTTTCTTGTTGTTGTTCATTGAGGCACTCGTCTTTGGGTATCAAGCTCCCGGCCCGTGGGGTCAGTGAATGACTCGGCTCGAACGGACGAAGGCTGCAACCGGGGCCCCGGGGAGCGTCCCCGGGGTGCAGCCGCGAAACAGCGCAAGCCTTGGCTCAAGTGGTCACCGACCATACAGGCCCCCTGAGCGGTCCTTCGCCTTTTCACCGCGCCCCGCGCGTACTGCCGCTTCAGTACCGCAGCTATCGTGCCAGCCTGCACGGCAGGAGCCGTAATCCGCTCTAGCGCCTTGATGTACATTCCGTTTGGGCGAGGTTGGCCGCGCGGGTTGAAGCTCAATAAGTGTTACCAGGCGGAACGTGTGCGCAGCATTGTGTTCTATCGCGACATTCGGCGCTCAAATCGGAGCGTTTTCGACGTAAATCGTGACCTATAAGTCTTTTTTCTACCGCAAGGTCACGAAGCCGATTGGTCACGGATAGTCGATCGAGACGATGTACCAGTATTTCGGACCTGTCGGTGTCTGGACCTGCACCTCCGCATCCAGCGGTTTGCCAACGAGGGCTCGTGCCAAGGGCGAATCGATGCTGATATGCCCGATCTTCAGGTCCAGCTCATCCGGGCCTACGATCCGGTAACGGGCCTGCTCGCCGTCTTCATCCTCGAGCGTCACCCAGGCGCCGAAATACACCTTGCTGGCATCGCTTGGCCGATCGTTCACTACCTTGAGCTTTTCCAGCCGCTTGGTCAGGAAGCGGACCCGACTGTCGATTTCACGAAGCATCTTCTTGCCGTAGGTGTATTCGGCATTTTCCGAACGATCGCCTTGGGCTGCCGCTTCGCTGACCGACTGGGTGACCTGCGGGCGTTTGACATGCCAGAGTTCATGCAGCTCGGCGCGCAGTCGGGCTTCGCCTTCTGGCGTGATCAGCGGGGTGCCCGCGGGGCGGGGTGGGCGGTAGCGGCTCATGGATCTTCCGGTTCTGTCGGTTGTCGCTGCGCGCTGGGGTCAGCTTTCACGCAGCACGTTCAATGGGCTGGCGTTGAGCGCACGTCGGGTTCCGAGCACGCCGGCCGTGCCAACCAGCACGGCACCTATCAGGGGCAATGTCAGTAGCCAGGGGTGCGGTTGCCACTGAAGGTCGAAAGCGAAACGATAGAGCAAGGCGCTCACCAGCTCGCATCCCAGCGCGGCCAACGCGCCGCTGGCTGCACCAAGCACGCCGAACTCGGTGCGCCTTGCCCGAATAAGCAGCCGGCGTTCGGCGCCCAGTGCCCGCAACAACGCACCCTGGCGAATACGTTCATCCAGCGTGGCTTGCAAGCCGGCGAACAGAACCGCAAGGCCTGCGGCCAAAACGAACATCAGGACGTACTCGACCGCGATGGACACCTGCATCAGGATGCTGCGTAACTGCGACAGCAGGGCGTCGACCTGTAACAGCGTGGCGGACGGAAAGTCGCGGGCCAGCTTGACCAGCTCTCGCTCCTGGCCGGCGGGCAGGTAGAAGCTGGTCATGTAGGTTGTCGGCATGTCGCGCAGGGTGCCGGGCTCGAAGATCATGTAGAAGTTTGGCTGGAAGCTGTCCCAGTTCACTTCACGCAAGCTGGTCACGCTCGCATCGCGCGTGATGCCACCGACGGTAAAGCTGAGCCGGTCGCCGAGTGACAGTTGCAGGCTTTCGGCCAGTTCGGCTTCGACCGACACGCCCGGTAGCTCGCCGGGTTCGCCGCCCCACCATCGGCCGGCGCTGAGCCGGTTGTCGGCGGGCAGGTCTTGCGACCAGGTGAGGCTGAGGTCACGGCGAATCGCGCGCTCGCCCTGACTGTCCTTGGTGACCTGCTGGCGAACCGGTTCTCCGTTGATCGCCACAAGCCGCCCCGGCACGACCGGGTACAGGGGCGCGGCGTGGTCCGAAAGCGCGGCGATGCGGCCGGCAAAGGCGTCGCGCTCGGCCGGTAGCACATTGAGCACGAAGTGATTCGGTGCGTCCGCTGGCAGTTGGTCCTGCCAGGTGTCGAGCAGTTCGCCACGCAGCAATGCGATCAGGGCCATCGCGAGAAGAATCAGGCCGAAGGCCAGTGATTGGCCGGCCGCGGCAAGCGGATGGCGTAGCAATTGGCCCAACCCCAGGCGCCACGGCAGCGCTGCGCCGGAAAGCATCTGGCGCAGGCCTCGCAGGGTCAGCAACAACAGGCCACCAAGCACCACCGTCGCCAGCAGACCTCCGCCGAGCAGCGCAAGAGTGATGCGCAGGTCCAGGCTCAGCCGCCACATGATTACGCCCAGCGCGGCTACTGCCGTGCCGTAGACGAGCCAGGAGCTGGCGGGGACCGGCAGCATGTCGCGGCGCAGCACGCGCAGGGGCGGAACACGACCGAGAGCGGCGAGCGGTGGCAGGGCAAAGCCGGCCAGTGCCACGAGCCCGGTTGCCATCCCCGCGAGCGCCGGCCAGAGAGTAGCAGGCGGGATCTCGTTGACGATCAACTCTCTCAGCAGGTGGAACAGTCCGAGCTGGGCGACCCAGCCCAGCAGGGCGCCGACGGCACAGGCGAACAGGCCTAGATAGCCTAACTGGAACCCGTACAGCGTCAGAGCCTCGCGCCGCGAGAGGCCCAGGCAGCGCAGCAGCGCACTGGCGTCGAAGCGACGTGCCGCGAAGCGTGCGGCGGACAGCGCAACGGCGACGCCAGCCAAGAGCACGGCAGCCAGGCTCGCCAGGTTCAGGTAGCGCTCGGCACGGCCCAGGGCGCCACCAATCTGGCGATTGCCGTCCTTGGGTGTTTCAAGGCGCTGGTTCGGCTCGAGCGTAGGGCGGACCGCGCGCTCATAAGCTGCGAGCTGTTCACCTGGGCCGCGCCACAGCTCGCGGTAACGCACACGGCTGCCGGGTTGCACGACACCAGTCGACGCGAGGTCATCCAGGTGCATGAGCACTCGAGGGGTAAGACTGTAAAAGTCGCCCACCCGATCGGGCTCGTAGGTCAGGACGCGAGTGAGGCGCAGCCTTTTGTTGCCGACCTCGATGTCGTCACCGATGCTCAAGTCCAGCGCAGCGAACAATCGGGCCTCTGCCCAGGCTTCACCCGGGCCGGGGCCCTGGCTCGGCTGCTCCGCCTCGTAGGGCGCCGGTGCACTGCGAAGCGTACCGCGCAGTGGGTAGTTGCTATCCGCGGCCTTGACGCTGGAAAGCTGCAGGTTTTCGTCGGTCGCGATGACGCTTGAAAACTCGACGACCTGCGAATGATCCAGTTGGAGGTTGCGTCCGATTTCGATTTGTTCCGGCTCAGCCGGTGCGCTGCCCCGCAGGACCAGGTCGGCACCAAGGAATTCGGTCGCGCGTAGCTGCATGGCGTCGTTCAGGCGTGCCCCGAAGTAACCGATGGCCGTACTCGCGGCCACAGCGATGACCAGGGCGAAGAACAGGACCCGCAACTCGCCAGAGCGGGCGTCACGCCACAGTTGGCGCAGAGCGAGCTTGGCCAGTCGACTGGCGGGAACCGACCTCATGCGCTTTGGCCGCTGATCTGGCGGCCTGCTTCGAGGCGGATCGAATGCTGGCAGCGGTGTGCCAGGCGTTCGTCATGAGTGACCAGCACAAGGGTGGTGCCTCGCTCGCGGTTCAGTTCGAACAGCAGCTCGGTAATGGTTGCGCCGGTGTGGCTGTCGAGATTTCCGGTAGGTTCGTCAGCGAAGAGGACATCGGGCTCGGCGGCGAATGCGCGTGCCACGGCAACGCGCTGTTGTTCGCCACCGGAGAGCTGTCGCGGGTAATGGTGCAGGCGAGAGCCAAGTCCGACACGGTCCAGCAGCCTGGTCGCCTGCGCTTCGGCGTCCGGACGACCGTGCAGCTCCAGTGGCAGCATGACGTTCTCGAGTGCGTTGAGGCTGTCCAGCAGCTGGAAGGATTGAAATACGAAGCCGACATGTTCGGCCCGAACCCTGGCTCGCTGGTCTTCGTCCAGCGAGCCGAGCAGGTTACCGGCGAGACGTACTTCTCCGGTGCTGGGCAGGTCCAGGCCTGCCAGCAGGCCGAGAAGAGTCGACTTGCCCGACCCCGACGTGCCGACGATAGCCAGGCTGTCACCTTTGGCGAGGTCCAGGGAAAGGTCTTCAAGGATCACCAGCTCGCCTTCCGCGCTGGGTACCACTTTGCTAAGGTTCCGGGCATTGAGAATGCTGGCGCTCATGGAGAATCCGATGCGAATGTGGCTGAAAGGTGGGGTTCTGCTGCTGTTGTGCTGGGCGCAAGGAACTGCGGCAGGCACGCTGCTGGTGGTCGGGGATAGTATCAGCGCCGCTTTCGGCCTGGAAACCAGTCAAGGTTGGGTGCATCTGCTCGAACAACGCCTGCAGCAGGAGGGGCTCGATCACCAGGTGGTGAATGCCTCGATTACCGGCGACACCACGGCTGGCGGGCTCTCCAGGCTGCCTGTGCTGCTCGCCGAGCACGACCCCGAGCTGGTGATCCTGGAGCTGGGGGGCAACGATGGGTTGCGCGGCCAACCACCGGCGCAAATGAAACAGAATCTTTCGCAAATGGTGGCGCTGTCCCGCGAGTCGGGCGCCCAGGTCTTGCTGCTTGGCATGCGTCTACCGCCCAACCTTGGCCAGCGCTACACGAGCGCCTTCGCCGGCGTGTTCGACTCGCTTGCCGAGGAGAAGCAGCTCGCCTATGTACCGTTTCTCCTCGAAGGTGTCGGTGGCGTCTCGGGGATGATGCAGGCCGACGGCGTACACCCGACCGCGGATGCCCAGCAAAAGCTGCTGGAAAACGTCTGGCCGGTGCTCGAGCCCTTGCTTTGATACGTGGGCGCGGCTACTGTCGCGCCCCTTGATTGGAGCCTTAGATGCCGCGGCCAGCCTGGACCCTTTTCGCTTACAGAATGATCGTGCCCGACGAGCAGTTCGACCTGTTCGCCTGCCGTGAAAATCGCTTTCATCTGGCGCTGCGGCAGCTCGAACTCAACGGTCAGGTCGATCGCACCCTCTGTGGTGGTTTTCTTCCGGCTCAGCCGCGCTGGGAGGATTTGCAGCGACCGGCACTGAAGGATCGGCGCCTATGCGCGGCCTGTCGCGACGCCCTGCAGGCGCAGCGTCGCGGCCTTCCGTCTGCCGCGAACGTCTGGTAGCTCGGCGTCTCCGTTGGCTTCGCGTACAATGGCCAGCAATTTCCATCATCCTCGTTCCAAGGAATTCTGAATGCTCTCGCGCGCGTTTGCAGTCGCCTCCTGTGTGTCTATCGCTGCTCTGCTGGGTGCAGGTCAAAGCGCTGCGCTTGAACTGCCATTGCCACCGGAAGGCGAGGACGTGGTTGGCCAGATCCAGGTGGTCAAGGCCAGGTACGAAGACACCTTTGCGGCGCTGGGCGAAGCGCATGATCTCGGCTATCTGGAGATGGTGGCGGCGAATCCGGGGGTTGATCCCTGGCTCCCCGGCGAAGGGACGGACATCATTCTGCCAACGCGTTTCATCCTGCCGCCAGGACCACGCGAAGGGATCGTCATCAACCTGCCTGAGTACCGTCTGTACTACTACCCCAAGGGCGAGAACGTGGTGCATACCTTCCCGCTGGGCATCGGTCGTGAAGGGTGGGGGTCGCCCGTAGGCAACACCCGCATTTCAGCCATGACCAGCAATCCGGCCTGGTACCCGCCGCAGTCGATCCGCGATGAGCACGCTGCCGAAGGTGACCCACTGCCTAAGGTCGTACCACCGGGCCCGGATAACCCACTCGGGCCGTACAAGATGAATCTGGCCATCCCTGGTTATCTCATTCACGGTTCCAACAAGAAATTCGGGATCGGCATGCGGGTCAGTCATGGTTGTTTCCGCATGCTCAACCACAACGTTCTTGAACTGGCCGGACTGGTGAAGGTGGGGACGCCGGTTCGTATCATCGACGAGCCTTACAAGTTCGGTTTGAGCCAGGGCAAGGTCTACTTGGAGGCGCACACGCCGTTGCAGGACGAAGACCACCACATGACGCTTATGGACAAGCACGCAGTCGTGATCAATACGCTTCTCAAGCGCGACGAGGCGGCCAGTGGACTGCAACTGGATTGGGAGATGATTCGCGAAATCGTGGCGGGAGAAGACGGCCTGCCGATTCAGATTGCCGATCAGGCCCAGGCGCTGGCGGCGGCAGAGGACGAACAGATTTTCTGATGCCGTAGTCCGCCGCGGCTGAATGACACGCATAAAAAAGCCGACCTGTTTGCAGGTCGGCTTTTTTTCGCCTGAAAGCTTACTTGCGGCTGGCGCGTTCCAGCATGCGCAGGGCGCGCTCATTGGCTTCGTCAGCAGTCTGCTGAGCCTTCTGAGCAGCCTGCAGAGCCTCGTCGGCCTTGCTGTACGCTTCGTCAGCGCGAGCCTGAGCACGGGCAGCAGCATCTTCGGTAGCGGTCAGACGGGCTTCGCTTTCCTTGGTCATGCTGTTGCTGCAACCAGTGGCCAGTACTGCGGCGAATGCCAGAGCAGAAAATTTCAGAACGTTGTTCATCGTGTTCCCCTTAAGGATGGAATCCATGGCAACTTCCGTTATGGAAAGTTGGCGCGCACATACTACCTATTAGTTGCGCTAAGTAAACTGAGTCAAGCAGCAACTGCACAGTTTTTTCTGCAAACTCGTTTCGTGCAACGTACCCACTGATTGGAATGCTCAAAAAGCATCCAGCCGGTGCTCGTTGCGCACGCTACATGGACCGGCAGCGCACCGGAAAGTTGCACTTCGTCCGGCGCAGGGATATATGAATCCGGCTTGGCGAAGTGCGGTTAGATGCATCAAAGCGTTTGTCGCCGTGCAGGGCTGGCAGTAGGATGCGGGGTCAACTAACAACAATGAAGCAAGCACGCCTCGTCGGCGTGACCTTCGCCATTGACAGGCAAACACGCCTGCTTGGGAGGCCATATGAGCGAACAGCTGACTATCCGCCACGACCGGACGGGCCACCAGTTCGAAACCACGGTGGACGGCTATCGCGCGTACCTGGCTTATGTCGATCTTGGCAAGCAGACGCTGGATATCTATCGCACCTTCGTTCCGGATGCGCTTCGGGGGCGCGGGGTCGCAGCTGCGTTGACTCAGCATGCGCTCGACTATGCCGCCCGGGAGGGATTCACCGTCATTCCTTCGTGTTCGTATGTCGAACGTTACATGGAGCGCCAGGCAGGCGAGCGGGATGACGCTTGATTAGGTGCAGGCAAAACTGAAAGACCCCGCCAAGACGGGGTCCTTTCCAACTCTCTGCGACATCAGCTCCGGGTGCGTTTTGGCAGGATGTCCTTAAGCTTCTGGTGCATGCCTCGTATCGCTTTTTCCGTTGTCTCCCAGTCGATACAGGCGTCGGTGATGGATACGCCGTATTGCAGGTCCGCCAGATCTTTCGGAATTGACTGGTTGCCCCAGCCCAGGTGGCTCTCGACCATCAAGCCCACGATTGAGTTATTGCCTTCTAGGATCTGGTTGGCGACGTTGTCCATCACCAAGGGCTGAAGGGCCGGATCCTTGTTCGAGTTGGCGTGGCTGCAGTCGACCATGATGTTCGGACGGATGCCAGCCTTGTTCAGTGCCTGTTCGCAGATCGCGACGCTGACCGAATCGTAGTTCGGCTTGCCGTTGCCGCCACGCAGGACCACGTGACCGTAGGCGTTGCCCTTGGTCGTGACGATCGAGACGCCACCGGATTGGTTAATGCCGAGGAAGCGGTGCGGGCTGGATACCGATTGCAAGGCGTTGATCGCGACGGTCAGGCTGCCATCGGTGCCGTTCTTGAAGCCGACGGCCGAGGAAAGGCCGGATGCCATTTCCCGATGCGTCTGGGATTCGGTGGTGCGCGCCCCGATTGCGGACCAGCTGATCAGGTCCTGCAGGTACTGCGGAGAAATGGGGTCGAGCGCCTCGGTGGCGGTCGGCAGGCCCATTTCCGCCAGGTCTAGCAGCAGCTGTCGGCCGATGTGCAAGCCATCCTGGATCTTGAAGGAGTCGTCCATGTAGGGATCGTTGATCAGGCCTTTCCAGCCGACCGTCGTGCGCGGTTTTTCGAAGTAGACACGCATCACCAGAAACAGACTGTCGGCGACTTCTGTCGCAAGACCCTTCAGGCGTTCGGCGTACTCGTGTGCGGCTTTCAGGTCATGGATGGAGCAGGGGCCCACCACTACGAACAAACGATGGTCCTTGCCGTCGAGGATGTCGCGCACGACCTGGCGACCTTTCGAGACCGTCTGGAGCGCAGTCGCGGTCAATGGAATTTCACGCTTGAGCTGGTCCGGAGTAATCAGGGTCTCGTTGGACGCAACGTTAAGGTCATCGATCGGTAAATCAGCCATCGTGTTACTCGTCAGGATCACGGATGCCGTCCGCCAGCCATCCCGGTGCGGCGGATCAGAGCGTGGGGCGCAGCGGGAAAGCGGAACCTTAGCGCGGATGCTCCGCCCCGACAATGGCCTGGAAGTCTTACGGGCCGGATACTGGGAAGGAGTGGCTGGACGCTGTTACTGTTTCGCCTCGCGCATCCGCGCAGCGGTTGTTCCCTGACATCGTATGGAGAGTTTCATGACTGCGACCGGCCCGAGCATCGGCATCATAGGTACAGGCGCGATTGGCGGCTTCTACGGCGTTCTGCTGGCTCGCGCCGGCTACGACGTGCACTTCCTGCTGCGTAGTGAATACGAGGCGGTCATCGAGAACGGCTTGCTGGTGAACAGTGCGATACACGGCCGCTTGCATCTCGACGGCGTACAGGCCTATCGAGACGCTGCCGACATGCCGAAATGCGACTGGGTGCTCGTCGGTGCAAAAAGTACCAGCAACAACGCCCTGGCGCCGTTGATCGCGCAAGCCTCCGCCGAGCATGCCAAGGTCGTGGTCCTGCAGAACGGCCTTGGCGTGGAGGATGCACTGCGGCAAGCACTGCCCGAGCGTGTTCATCTACTCGGCGGGCTCTGCTTCATATGCGTCCATCGTTCAGCGCCGGGTGTCGTCGAACACCAAGCCCTGGGCGGTATCAACCTCGGCTATCACTCCGGTCCCGCGACTGATCTGGAACAGAAAGCACTGGTCGAGGAAGGGGCGGCCATGTTCCGTAAGGCCGGCGTTGACTCCAGCGCAGCGCCGAACCTGGCGCAGGCGCGCTGGCAGAAGCTGGTCTGGAACATGCCTTACAACGGCCTCTCGGTTTTGCTGAACGCGGGCACCTCCAGGCTGATGGGCAATCCTGACAGTCGTGCGTTGGTCAAGGCGATCATGGAGGAAGCCTGCGGTGCGGCCGCCGCTTGTGGTCACCCGCTGCCCGAGGTGCTGGTGGAGCGGATGCTGATGGCCACCGATCACATGCCGGACTACCTGCCGAGCATGTACCACGACCACAAGGAGAGGCGGCCGATGGAGCTGGATGCAATCTACGCGGCGCCACTGGCTGCGGCGGAGCAGGTCGGCTTAGCGATGCCTCGCGTGGAGTCTCTGTACCGCGCGTTACGCTTTCTCGATGCAGAATCCGGTGCGCGGCAATGAGGCCGCTGGACGGCGTATTGGTCCGGTAGTGCTTTTCCGGCGGCCTGCTAAGCTCATTTCATGCCGGTTCGGTCCGATTTCGCTGCACGGCGGTGGGCGCGTTCATATACCGCCAGCGTTCTGGTTGACCGGCGTCTCATTCGATGAGAGACGTCCGTGGAGCGTCGGGCCAACTTGAGCGATATACCCTAGAATCCGCACGACGGCTGCAACGGTTATAAGAAAAGGGTGGCGTGCAGCGCCATGGTCTCGAGGGATCTCTATGAAGCTTCAGCAACTGCGTTACATCTGGGAGGTGGCGCATCATGACCTCAACGTCTCGGCGACCGCGCAAAGCCTGTTCACCTCCCAGCCTGGCATCAGTAAACAGATTCGCCTGCTCGAAGACGAGCTCGGCGTCGAAGTGTTCGCCCGCAGCGGCAAGCACCTGACACGTGTAACGCCTGCCGGTGAGCGGATCATTGCCACTGCCGGCGAAATCCTGCGCAAGTGTGAAAGCATCAAGCAGATCGCTCAGGAGTTCTCTAACGAGAAACGCGGCACCCTCAGCATTGCCACGACCCATACCCAGGCACGTTACGCGTTGCCGCCGGTGATCAGTCGCTTCATCAAGCAATACCCCGATGTCTCGCTGCACATGCACCAGGGAACCCCCACTCAGATTGCCGAGATGGCCGCTGACGGTACCGTCGATTTCGCGATCGCCACCGAGGGGCTGGAGCTGTTCGGCGATTTGGTCATGATGCCCTGCTATCGCTGGAATCGCTGCGTGGTCGTGCCACAGGATCACCCACTCAGCAAACGGGGCAAGTTGACGCTGGAAGCGTTGGCCGAGTACCCGATCGTGACGTATGTGTTTGGCTTTACCGGGCGTTCGAAGCTCGACGAGGCCTTCAGTCACAAGGGGTTGTCACCCAAGGTGGTCTTCACCGCCGCCGATGCTGACGTGATCAAGACTTACGTTCGCCTGGGGCTTGGCGTGGGCATCCTGGCGCGGATGGCCGTCGACGCCCAGCACGACCCCGATCTCGTCGTGCTCGATGCCAGCGAATTGTTCGAGCCAAGCGTCACCAAGATCGGGTTCCGCCGCGGCACCTTTCTCCGAGGATTCATGTGCGACTTCATCCAGACGTTCGCGCCGCACCTCGACAAGGACATGCTCGAGCGTGCCGTGCAGTGTCGCAACAAGGCCGAGCTGGATGCCCTGTTCGAGAACGTGGAGTTGCCGACGTTCTAGCGCGCAAGCGCTCGCGCCCTTTGTGATTCCATCCAGGAACCACGAGCGCGATACGGCGCGTCAGCTTTTCGCAATGAGATTGCCGGCGTGGAGCCCGCATTCTTTTTGCGTCGATTCCTCCCACCACCACCGCCCCTCGCGCTCATGCTGGTTCGGCAGGACTGGGCGGGTGCAGGGTTCGCATCCGATGCTGATGAATCCACGCTCATGCAGGCTGTTGTAGGGAATCTCCAGCATGCGGATGTAGCCCCAGACCTCCTCGCTGGTCATTTGGGCGAGGGGGTTGAATTTGTACAAGGTGTTCTCGGGCGTGGAAAACGCCGTGTCGATTTCCAGCACCGACACCTGGCTGCGAGTGCCGGGGCTCTGGTCGCGTCGCTGGCCTGTAGCCCAGGCGCGTACGCTGGAGAGCTTGCGGCGAAGGGGCTCGATCTTGCGGATGCCGCAGCACTCGCCATGACCGTCGCGGTAGAAGCTGAAGAGGCCTTTCTTGTTGACCATGGGCTGTAGCAGCGCGGGATCGGGCGTCATGATCTCGATGGCGATACCGTAGTGTTCGCGTACTTGCTCGATGAAACGGTAGGTCTCGCTGTGCAGGCGCCCTGTGTCGAGGGTGAAGACCTTGACGCTCTTGTTCAGCTTCCAGGCCATGTCCAGCAACACCACATCTTCGGCGCCACTGAAGGAGACCCAGAGGTCATCGCCAAACAGGTCGAAAGCGAGTTGGAGAATCTGTTGCGGGGACTTGCCGGCATAGGCGGTGGCCAGCTCGGCGACATCGATTGATTGGCTCATCAGGCGGTTTCCTAATCTGGCGCTGTGCGCTCTTTGCAGGCCGGGGATGGTAGCAAAGCCGCTTTATTCCGCTAAATAACCTTTAGGCTTCCATACCCATTCTTCACGGAATAAGCGTTGCGTTGCGTCCCTCGGGGCATGCCGTTAGAGTGCCGGCTCCAATTTTTCTGCTTTGAGGAGTGGCCCCGTGGAAATTGCCTGTCTCGACCTGGAAGGTGTACTGGTTCCGGAAATCTGGATCGCCTTTGCCGAGGCCACCGGAATCGAGTCGCTTCGGGCGACGACGCGCGACATCCCCGACTACGACGTGCTGATGAAGCAACGCCTGCGGATTCTCGACGAGCACGGGCTCAAGCTCGCTGACATTCAGAAGGTCATCTCGACACTGACGCCGCTGGATGGCGCTGTCGAGTTCGTCGACTGGCTGCGTGAGCGGTTCCAGGTCGTGATCCTGTCGGATACCTTCTATGAGTTCTCCCAGCCGCTGATGCGTCAGCTCGGCTTCCCGACGTTGCTCTGCCATCGCCTCATCACCGACGATTCGGATCGGGTCGTGGATTACCAGCTGCGGCAGAAGGATCCCAAGCGTCAGTCGGTCATCGCGCTGAAAAGTCTGTATTACCGTGTGATCGCGGCAGGCGATTCGTATAACGACACCACCATGCTGGCCGAGGCGCATGCCGGTATTCTGTTCCACGCGCCCGACAACGTCATCCGCGAGTTCCCGCAGTTCCCGGCCGTGCATACCTTCGATGCGCTCAAGCAGGAATTCATCAAGGCGTCCAACCGCAAGCTGAGCCTCTGACCGAGCCCCGGGTGCGCCGAACGGTCAAGGCTCGGCGGCGCACTCCAGCGTTCTCATCAATACCCCGACCTTGTCCATTGACTCGCGATACTCGGCCTGCCAGTCAGAGTCCGCGACGATGCCGCCTCCACCCCAGCATGTGGCCTGCCCGTCCTTCATCAGCAGCGAGCGGATGGCAATGGAGCTGTCCATTTCTCCTCGCACATCCAGATACAGCAACGATCCGCAATAGATCGACCGGCGAGTAGGTTCCAGTTCGTCGATGATCTGCATGGCTCGAATCTTCGGGGCACCGGTAATCGATCCGCCAGGGAAACTGCCGGCCAGCAGATCCAGGGCGTCTTTGCCGGGCGCCAGGGTGCCGGTTACGCAGCTGACCAGATGGTGGACGTTCGGGTAGCTCTCCAGGCTGAAAAGCTCGGGCACTCTGACGCTGCCGGTCTGGCAGGTGCGTCCCAGGTCGTTACGCAGCAGATCGACGATCATCAGGTTTTCGGCGCGATCCTTGGCGCTCGCGAGCAACGCCTGGGCCTGTTCGGCATCGGCGCGGGGATCGGCGTGACGAGGGCGGGTTCCCTTGATCGGTCGGGTTTCGACTTGGCCCTCGCTCAGACGCAGGAACCGCTCAGGCGAAAGGCTCAGGATGGCATCGCTGCCCAGCGAAACAAAACCTGCGTAAGGAGTAGGGCAGGCCGCGCGGAGCCGCCTGTAGGCTTCCCACGGGTCGCCCTCGTAAGGCGCGCGGAAGCGTTGGGCGAAGTTGACCTGATAACAGTCGCCGGCCGTGATGTAGCGATGGATGCGTTCGATCGCCTGTCGATATTGGTCGGCTTGCAGGTCGGGCTCGAAGCGCCCGCGCAGGCGAAAGGAGCTGGGCGCGGTGAGCGTCTCGGCGCCGAAGAGGCGAATGATTCGTTGACGCTCGCCATCGGCCAGCGTTGGATGGAACACCAACTGGCAAGTCCCCAGATGGTGGTCGCTGACCAGTGCCCAGGAATAGAGTCCGAATCGGGCGTCCGGCAACGCGAGGTCGTCGTTGGACAGTCTTTTCAGGCGCTCCAGCCGCGCGCCAAAGTCGTAAGCGAGGAAACCCAGCAAGCCGCCAACGAAGGGCAATGCAATGCCCTTGGGGGCTTGCGCCGGGCCAAGCATTCGCGTGGTCGCGCGCAGGCGCTCGAAAAATGCGCCGCCAGACTCGTCAGGCCATGGCTCGACGACTTCCAGTGGCCATGCGCTCAACAGGTCGTAGCGGCCTCGTGTGGCGGTCGGGCGGCCGGAATCCAGCAGAATCGCGCCTGGCGCGTGGCGAACCCGCTCGAACCAGGGCGCCGGATCGGCGAGGTAGGGTAGTGGGTATATCGAACAGGAGGGCATTCGAGTCGTTCGGTTGATGACCCGGCGTTCGCCGGGCCAGGGTCAGGCGTGGCTGGGAATGTGGCCGAACAGCTCCTGGGCGAAGCGGACGCGCTCTTCGGGCGTTTCCTGGACACCTTTTTCCTTGAGCGCCTCGATGCGGTTCTCGATGGCATGGGCGCGGTGGGTCAGGCCGCAGTCGTTGGCGATCTGGATGTTCAGGCCGGGGCGGGCGTTGAGCTCGAGGATCAGCGGGCCCTTGTCCTGATCCAGCACCATGTCGACGCCGATGTAGCCGAGCCCGCACAGCTCGTAACAGCCGGCGGCCAGCTTCATGAAGCCGTCCCAGTTGGGCAGCTGTACGCCATCCACCGCGTTGGTCGTGTCGGGGTGCTTGGTGATCTTGTTGTTCAGCCAGGTACCGCGGAGTGTGATGCCGGTCGCCAGATCGACCCCGACGCCGATGGCGCCCTGGTGCAGGTTTGCCTTGCCGCCGGATTGGCGGGTCGGCAGACGCAGCATCGCCATCACCGGATACCCCATGAGCACGATGATGCGAATGTCCGGGACGCCTTCGTAACTGATGCTCTTGAAGATCGGATCCGGTGTGACGCGGTACTCGATCAATGCGCGGTCACGGTGGCCACCCAGCGAGTAAAGCCCGGTGAGGATGTTCGAAATCTGATGCTCGATTTCCTCGTGGGTGATGATCTTGCCGGACACCGTGCGATAGCGCCCCTCGAAGCGGTCGGCGATGACCAGGATGCCGTCACCGCCTGCGCCCTGGGCGGGCTTGACCACGAAGTCGACGTGGTCCTTGACGATATCCCTGAGCTTGTCGATGTCCTTCTCGGTTTCGATGATCCCGTACAGCTCCGGCACGTCGATGCCGGCCTCGACCGCCCGTTCCTTGGTGATGATCTTGTCATCGACGATTGGATACAGGTGGCGCTTGTTGTACTTGAGCACATAGTCCGCATTACGGCGGTTGATGCCCATGATGCCCTTGGCTTCAAGGGCCTTCCACGTCTTGATCAGACCGAACATGGCTCAATCCTTCAGAAAGGCTTTGAATCGGAACAGCTCGGTCAGGCGATAGCCGCGGTAGCGACCCATCGCCAACATGAAGCCCACCATGATCAGCAGCACGGCCGGGAAGGTGAAGATGAAGTAGGTCAGCTCCGGGATGCTCATCAGCAAGTGCGCGAGCGTGGCGGCAATCAGGGTACCGACGGCGACCTTGAAGGCATGGCTGGCGCCGCGCTCTTCCCAGGTGATCGACAGACGCTCAATGGTCATCGTCAGGATCACCATCGGGAACAGGGCCACCGACAGGCCGCGTTCCAGGCCCAGCTTGTGGCTGAGCAGGCTGATAACGGCGATCAGCACCACCACGAACGTCAGGACTACGGACAAACGCGGCAGCATCTGAAGCTTGAGGTGCTCGAGGTAGGAGCGCAGCGAAAGGCCGAGCGCGGTGATCAGGGTGAACAGAATAATGCCGAAGCCCAGCTGGGTTTCGCGGAAGGCCAGCGCAATCAACACCGGGGTGAATGTGCCCAGTGTCTGCAGGCCGCCCAGGTTCCGCAGAATGAGGATCACCAATACGCCGATCGGGATCATGATCATGATCTGGTAGGTCTGCTGGGTCTGCAGTGGCAGGCCGTATAGCGAGTACTCGAGGAAGTCGGCGTCCGTGTTTTCGTCCGTCAGCTTGGCCAGGCGGATGGCGTTCATTTCACTGCTGTTGAGCGTGAAGGTGACCTGCGCGTTGCGGCCGCCTTCGAGGCTGAGCAGCGGGTCGTCACCTGTCCACCAGATCAGGCGATCCTTGGGCAGGCCTTGCTCGCCGTTCTCGGGGTTGAAGTAGAGCCATTTGTCGCCGTTGAAACTGCGCAACCAAAGTTCAGGGGACTGCGCCGTGTCGGCGGCCAGGCGAATGGTATGCACACGCTCCATCGGGACGTGCGCAATGGACAGCAGCAGTTCGACCACACGTGCCTTGTTGGCAGTCGAGGCGTCGCCGCCAAGCAGCAGCCTCACATTGTCGTCGTTGGCATTGTTGACGCGCTTGATGGCCTCGCTGATGAAGGTCTCGACGTCGGCCGAATGCTGGCGGATCGGCGAAAGCAAGGCTTCTGCGGCGATCTTTTCGGCGCCTTCGACCGGGATGCTGTCGCGGAAGATGGGGCCGGTGGTCTTGGTCTGCTCGCCGCTGTAGCGGCGCGTCAGCACCAGGCGGTAGTAGAGGGTCTGGTTGCCGTTCGCGCGGCGTGCGGACCAGGTGACGCGGCGGTTGCCGTCGGCGCGGTTGATGCTGACGCCATAGTTGTTCGAGATGAAGCTCTCGTTGAGGCTGACGAATTCCTGGGTCAGTGGCGGCACGTACATCTGCAGCTTCACCGGCTCGCGCGCGTTGGTCTGGAATTCGATCTTGGCGTCGATGTTCCACAGATCGTCCGTCTCGTCTTCGGTCACGGGAATGCCGAGGAAGAAGATCTGGTACGCCGTGATCGCGACTCCCAGCGTGACGAGCAGGAAGATCAAGACTTTGAGGTGCAGGGTCAGGGAGCGCATTGGGTTACTCGTCAGCGTCGGATACGGTAATGCAGCCAGGTTTGCCGGCAGCGTAGGTGAGGCTCGGGTCGACCAGCGCCCCGAAGCGGGTAAGGGCGTCGGAGCCGATCAGAAGCGGGTATTGAAAGGCACTGCGATCGGTGAGGTTCACTTCGATGCTGCGCCGAGCCGCGCCCATGCAGAGGTCCAGTTCGACGACCGGGCGCGGTGTGTAAGTCTTGTCCTCGTCCGGGTCGAAATCGCCGGCGCGTCGCTTGATCTTGCTGATGCGTTGCAGGGGCAGCTCGATGGGGCGGTCATGGGCCTCGTCAATCGCCAGGTAGAAACGCACCCAGCTCTTGCCGTCGCGCTTGAAGCGCTCGATATCGCGTGCGCTGAGTGAGGCGGTTTGCGCCCCGGTGTCGAGTTTGGCTTGCACTTCCAGATCGAAACCAGGTAAGGCCACGTGCTCGTTCAGGCCGTAGATGGTTTTGTCGGCGGCATGCGAAAGCAGAGGGACAGGCAGTAGGCACAGCAGTAGAAGGTAGGGTCTGACGCTCATAGATCCAGGCGTAGTCGAGTCGGAAGAAGCATGGCGGAACAACGGCACATGCGCTTGAACGATCACGAACAGCGAACGCTGACCGCGGCGAAGTATCGCTGCATTCTAGCATGGCGTCCTTGGGGTCGCGAGAAGGCCAATGCAGCGCTTGCATGTCGTCTCTCGATGTTGATGTGTCGACAATCTACCTTGGTATACGTTGACCCTCTGCAGTTTACAGGCGTAGATTTGCGGAAAACTCGTCGCAAGTGTCAACAATATGCTCGATACGCTCATTCCGAACTCGTCAGCTACCGCCGATAGCGGAACCCTCTCCGAGCATGTGTTCCGCTCGATCCAGGCCGCGATCATCCGCGGGGACATCGCGCCTGGCAGCAAGATATCGGAGCCTGAGCTCGCCAGAACCTATGGCATCAGCCGCGGGCCGCTGCGCGAAGCCATTCACCGGCTCGAAGGCCAGAAGCTGCTCGTCCGGGTTCCTCATGTCGGGGCGCGGGTGGTGTCCTTGAGCCACGCCGAACTCATCGAACTCTATGAGATTCGCGAATCACTGGAGGGCATGGCATGCCGTCTCGCCGCCGAGCGTATGAGCGAGGCGGAAATCGACGAGTTGCGCCGTGTGCTCGATACGCACGAGCGTGACGAGGCCTTCCAGGCTGGTGTGGGCTATTACCAGCAGGAAGGCGATTTTGACTTCCACTATCGCATCATCCAGGGCAGCGGCAACCGTACCCTCACCCAGATGCTCTGCAGCGAGCTCTATCAACTGGTACGGATGTACCGGATCCAGTTTTCGACCACTCCCAACCGGCCGCGCCAGGCCTTCGCCGAGCATCACCGCATCCTTGATGCGATCGCCGACCGGGACGGTGAACTGGCCGAGCTGCTGATGCGCCGCCATATCTGCGCGTCCAAGCGCAACATCGAGCGTCACTACCAGGGCGTTCGCCAACAGACACCACAGACAAGAGGTGAGGCATGACACTTCCAACACCCGGCCAACGCTTTCGCGACGCCGTCGCCAGTGAGCATCCTCTGCAGGTGGTCGGCGCGATCAACGCCAACCATGCGCTGCTTGCCAAGCGCGCCGGCTTCAAGGCGATTTACCTCTCCGGCGGCGGCGTAGCGGCCGGCTCGCTAGGACTACCGGACCTGGGCATCACCGGGCTGGACGACGTGCTGACCGACGTCCGCCGGATCACCGACGTCTGCAATCTGCCGTTGCTGGTCGATGTCGATACCGGTTTCGGCGCTTCGGCATTCAACGTGGCGCGTACCGTGAAGTCGATGATCAAGTTCGGTGCCGCTGCGATCCATATCGAGGATCAGGTCGGCGCCAAGCGTTGTGGCCATCGGCCCAACAAGGAAATCGTGAGCCAGCAGGAGATGGTCGATCGGATCAAGGCGGCGGTTGACGCCCGCACCGACGACAGCTTCGTGATCATGGCGCGAACTGACGCGCTGGCCGTCGAGGGGCTGGATGCGGCACTCGAACGTGCTCAAGCCTGCGTCGAGGCGGGGGCCGACATGGTCTTCCCGGAGGCGATCACCGAGCTGGCCATGTACAAGCAGTTCGCCGAGCGCGTCGGCGCGCCCATCCTGGCGAATATCACCGAATTCGGCGCGACGCCGCTGTACACCACCGATGAGCTGGCAAGCGTCGACGTCTCGCTGGTGCTTTACCCACTGTCGGCCTTCCGCGCAATGAACAAGGCCGCGGAAAACGTCTACACCGCCATCCGCCGCGACGGCACTCAGAAGAACGTCGTCGACACCATGCAGACCCGCATGGAGTTGTACGAGCGCATCAACTATCACGCATTCGAGCAGAGCCTTGACGCGCTGTTCGCGCAGAAGAAGGGCTGAAGCGCGTAGCACGAAGCGACTTTGCAATATCCAGAATAAATCCAAGAAGGAGAACGCAATGGCTGAAGCAAAAGTACTGAGCGGGGCGGGGCTGCGCGGGCAGATCGCCGGCCAGACCGCACTATGCACCGTCGGTAAGGAAGGTGCGGGTCTGACCTATCGTGGTTATGACGTGCGCGACCTGGCCGCCGTGGCCGATTTCGAGGAAGTCGCCCATCTGCTGTTCCATGGCGAGCTACCCAACGTGGATCAGTTGGCCCGCTACAAGGCGCGCCTGAAGACGATGCGCGACCTGCCGCAAGCGCTCAAGGAAGTGCTCGAGCGCATTCCATCGAGTGCACATCCGATGGACGTGATGCGCACCGGCGCATCCATGCTGGGCACACTTGAGCCCGAGCTCAGCTTCGATCAGCAGCGCGACGTGGCCGAGCGGCTGATGGCGGCCTTCCCGGCAATCATGTGCTACTGGTATCGCTTCAGTCATGACGGGGTGCGGATCGACTGTAACAGTGATGAGGACACCCTGGGCGGGCATTTTCTGGCGCTGCTGCACGGCAAGAAACCGAGCGATCTGCATGTCAAGGTGATGAACGTCTCGCTGATTCTTTACGCCGAGCACGAGTTCAACGCGTCGACCTTCACTGCACGTGTCTGCGCCTCGACCCTCTCCGACCTCTATTCCTGCGTGACCGGCGCTATCGGCTCGCTACGTGGCCCGTTGCATGGCGGTGCCAACGAAGCCGCGATGGACATGATTCAGCAATGGAAGTCGCCAGACGAGGCGGTGCAGGGCATCCTCGGCATGCTCGAGCGCAAGGACAAGATCATGGGATTCGGCCATGCGATCTATAAAGAGTCGGATCCGCGCAACGAGGTGATCAAGGTCTGGGCGAAAAAGCTTGCCGACGAGGTCGGTGACACCGTCCTGTATCCGGTGTCGGTCGCGGTCGACGAGACCATGTGGGCACAGAAGAAGCTCTTCCCCAACGCCGACTTCTACCACGCTTCGGCGTATCACTTCATGGGCATCCCCACCAAGCTGTTCACGCCGATCTTCGTTTGCTCGCGGGTAACCGGCTGGGCGTCCCATGTGTTCGAACAACGCAGCAACAACCGCATCATCCGGCCGAGTGCCGACTACATCGGCCCGGAGCAGCGCGCGGTCGTTCCGCTCGCCGAGCGCTGATGGACAACGGGGAGCCGAGTGCTCCCCGGACATGCACACACCGAATCGAGTCTTTCCGGCATGAATACAGAACACCGCAAACCTTTGCCCGGCACGCAGCTGGACTACTTCGACACGCGCGCCGCCATCGAAGCGATCCAGCCGGGTGCCTACGACAAGCTGCCTTACACCTCGCGCGTGCTGGCCGAGCAGCTGGTGCGTCGCTGCGATCCCGCGTTGCTGGGCGATTCGCTGCGGCAGATCGTCGAGCGTCGGCGCGACCTCGATTTCCCCTGGTACCCGGCGCGGGTGGTCTGCCACGACATCCTCGGCCAGACCGCTCTGGTGGACCTGGCCGGCCTGCGCGATGCCATCGCCGAGCAGGGCGGTGACCCGGCGAAGGTCAATCCGGTCGTGCCAACTCAACTGATCGTCGACCACTCGCTGGCGGTCGAGTACGCGGGCTTCGACCCCGACGCGTTCGAAAAGAATCGAGCGGTCGAGGAGCGGCGCAACGAGGACCGTTTCCACTTCATCGAGTGGACCAAGACGGCGTTCAAGAATGTCGACGTGATTCCCGCTGGCAATGGGATCATGCACCAGATCAATCTGGAAAAGATGTCCCCGGTCATCCAGGCGCGCCATGGCGTGGCCTTCCCCGACACCTGCGTCGGCACGGACAGCCACACCCCTCACGTCGATGCGCTGGGTGTGATCGCGGTCGGCGTCGGTGGGCTGGAAGCGGAAACGGTCATGCTCGGGCGTGCCTCGATGATGCGCCTGCCGGATATCGTCGGTGTGCGTCTGGAGGGCAAGCGGCAGCCGGGCATCACTGCGACGGATATCGTGTTGGCGCTGACCGAATTTCTACGCCGCGAGCGCGTCGTCGGCGCTTACGTCGAGTTCTTCGGCGAGGGTGCGGCGAGCCTGACCATTGGCGACCGCGCAACCATCTCGAACATGTGCCCGGAATACGGCGCCACAGCAGCAATGTTCTATATCGACCAGCAGACCATCGACTACCTCAAGCTGACCGGGCGTGAGCCGGAGCAGGTGGCGCTGGTCGAGCACTACGCGCGGACCACCGGCCTCTGGGCTGATGCACTGGTCGATGCCGAATACGAGCGCGTGCTCGAATTCGACCTGTCCAGCGTCGAGCGCACCATGGCGGGGCCGTCCAACCCCCATCGGCGCCTGCCGACCACGGCATTGCACGAGCGCGGTATCGCAGTCGACCTGGACAAGGCAAAGGCCGAGGAAGCGCAGGGTCTGATGCCCGACGGGGCGGTTATCATCGCCGCGATCACAAGCTGCACCAACACCTCCAACCCGCGCAACGTGGTCGCTGCCGGTCTGCTGGCGAAAAAGGCCAATGCGCTGGGGCTCGTACGCAAGCCGTGGGTGAAAACCTCGTTCGCGCCCGGCTCGAAAGTGGCGAAGCTCTACCTGGAGGAGGCTGGCCTGCTGACCGAACTGGAGAAGCTCGGCTTTGGCATCGTGGCCTATGCCTGCACCACCTGTAACGGGATGTCGGGCGCGCTGGATCCGAAAATCCAACAGGAAATCATCGAGCGCGACCTTTACGCGACGGCCGTGCTTTCCGGCAATCGCAACTTCGACGGGCGCATCCATCCCTACGCCAAGCAGGCCTTTCTCGCTTCGCCGCCCCTTGTCGTGGCTTATGCAATCGCAGGTACGGTGCGTTTCGACATCGAGCAGGACGTACTGGGCCACGATGCCGAAGGGAAGCCGATCACCTTGAAGGATCTCTGGCCCAGCGACGAGGAAATCGACGCGATCGTCGCGTCGTCGGTCAAACCCGAGCAATTCAAGCAGATCTACATTCCCATGTTCGATCTGGGCACGGTCAGGGAGGCTGAAAGCCCGTTGTATGACTGGCGGCCGATGTCGACCTACATCCGTCGCCCGCCGTACTGGGAAGGGGCGCTGGCTGGCGAGCGTGCGCTCAAGGGCATGCGTCCGCTGGCGGTGCTGCCGGACAACATCACCACCGACCATCTGTCGCCCTCCAATGCGATCCTGCCGGACAGCGCGGCGGGCGAATACCTGGCGAGGATGGGTTTGCCTGAGGAAGACTTCAACTCCTATGCCACCCACCGCGGCGATCACCTGACTGCGCAGCGCGCCACCTTTGCGAATCCACAGCTGGTCAACGAAATGGCGGTGGTTGATGGGCAGGTGAAGAGAGGCTCGCTGACGCGCGTGGAGCCGGATGGCACCGTGATGCGGATGTGGGAAGCGATCGAAACCTACATGAACCGCAAGCAGCCGCTGATCATCATCGCGGGCGCGGACTATGGGCAGGGATCCTCGCGTGACTGGGCAGCGAAGGGCGTTCGATTGGCCGGGGTGGAAGCCATTGTGGCTGAAGGGTTCGAGCGTATTCACCGGACCAACCTGGTCGGCATGGGTGTGCTGCCGCTGGAATTCGAGCCTGGAACGACGCGCCTTACGCTTGGCATCGATGGCAGCGAAACCTTCGACGTGATCGGTAAGCGCACGCCTCGTGCCACGCTGACACTTGTAATGACGCGCAAGAATGGCGAACGCATCGAAGTGCCCGTCATCTGCCGGCTGGACACTGCCGAAGAGGTATCGATCTACGATGCCGGCGGCGTGCTGCAGCGTTTTGCCAAGGATTTTCTCGGCCAATCCTGACGACGCGCCGGGGCGCAGCGGCCCCGGCGAACCCTTATCCAGGCGGCGCTGCTTGTTCGCCGCCCCATCTCATGAGGCACACCTTCGATGGCCCACGCACCCCAGATGAGAATCCCCGCGACCTACATGCGTGGCGGGACCAGCAAAGGCGTATTCTTCCGTCTGCAAGACCTGCCGCCTGCTGCGCAGGTCCCCGGCGAGGCGCGGGACCGGCTGTTCATGCGTGTCATCGGCAGCCCGGACCCCTACGGCAAGCACACCGACGGTATGGGCGGTGCTACCTCGAGTACCAGCAAATGCGTGATCCTGTCGCGCAGCGAACGCGCTGAGCATGACGTCGAGTATCTCTACGGCCAGGTCTCGATCGACACCGCATTCGTCGACTGGAGCGGCAACTGCGGAAACCTGTCCACTGCAGCGGGCGCTTTCGCCATCCACGCCGGCCTGGTCGACCCGGCACGTATCCCGCGCGACGGCACCTGCAGCGTACGGATCTGGCAGGCCAATATCGGCAAGACCATCATTGCCCATGTACCGGTCAGCGACGGAGCGGTCCAGGAAACCGGCGATTTCGAACTTGACGGTGTGACCTTCCCGGCGGCGGAGATCGTGTTGGAATTCCTTGACCCGGCGGACGAAGGGGAAGGCGAGGGCGGCGGCTCGATGTTTCCTACCGGCAAGCTGGTCGACGACCTGGATGTGCCTGGCGTCGGCGTGCTCAGGGCAACCCTGATCAATGCGGGCATTCCGACCGTCTTCATCAACGCCAAGGACGTCGGCTTCAAGGGCACCGAATTGCAGGACGCCATCAATGGGCACCCTGAAACGCTCGCCATGTTCGAATCGATTCGCGCTCAGGGCGCGATCCGCATGGGGCTGATCGAGTCCGCGGAGCAGGCCGCCAAGCGGCAGCACACGCCCAAGGTTGCGTTCGTTGCCAAGCCTGCCGACTATCTGTCGTCGAGCGGCAAGACAGTGCATGCGGAAGAGGTGGATCTGCTGGTGCGCGCGCTGTCGATGGGCAAACTGCACCACGCGATGATGGGTACCGCCGCCGTCGCCATTGCCACCGCGGCTTCGGTTCCGGGAACGCTCGTCAATCTCGCCGCTGGCGGAGGCGATCGATCTGAAGTGGTGTTCGGGCACCCCTCGGGCACGCTCCGGGTGGGCGCCGAGGCGCGCCAGGTCGATGGCAACTGGACTGTGCTCAAGGCCAGCATGAGTCGCAGTGCGCGCATTCTCATGGAAGGGTGGGTGCGCGTCCCAGGCGAAGGCCTGTAAAACCGCAGTGGCGTCTCCATCACCTGGCCGGGTTGATCGCTATCAGACAACAAAAAGTCCGCACTAAGCGGACTTTTTGTTGTCTAGCGAACCGGTGACTATTTGAGCCTGCGCTCGACGCCTTTCTCGACGAGGATCTTCGCGGATATTTCCTCGACTGAAAAATGCGTCGAGTTGATGAAGTTGATGTTCTCGCGCCGGAAGAGACTCTCGACCTCGCGGACCTCGAATTCACACTGGGCGAAACTGGCATAGCGGCTGTTGGGCTTGCGCTCATTGCGGATCGCGGCCAGTCGGTCGGGGTCGATTGTCAGGCCAAACAGCTTGTCGCGATGCGTCTTCAGCGCATTCGGCAGCTGCAGCCGCTCCATGTCGTCTTCGGTCAGCGGGTAGTTCGCCGCGCGGATGCCGTACTGCATGGCCATGTAGAGGCAGGTAGGCGTTTTGCCGCACCTGGACACGCCGACCAAAATGAGGTCGGCCTTGTCGTAGTAGTGCGTGCGAGCACCATCGTCGTTATCGAGGGCGAAATTGACCGCATCGATTCGCTCCATGTAGTTCGCGTTATGGCTGATCGAGTGGGATTTGCCCACGGAATAGGAGGAACGTGACATCAGTTCATGTTCCAGCGGAGCAAGGAAAGAGGAAAAGATGTCGATCATGAATCCATTCGACTCGGCCAATATGTCCCGAATCTCCTGGTTGACCAGCGTGTCGAAGATGATCGGCCGCGCCCCGTCGTTCTCCGCCGCTTTGTTGATTTGCTGTACCATTGCCCGCGCTTTTTCGGCCGTATCGATATACGGGCGGGTCAGTTTGGTGAAGCTGATCGTTTCGAACTGTGCCAACAGACTCTGGCCGAGTGTTTCGGCCGTGATTCCGGTGCCGTCGGAGATAAAGAAAGCAGTTCGTTTCATTGCGCCTGGGACCTTAAGTCAAGAACGGTTCTCAGCTATAGTAGGCCCCTTCGCCGAGCCTCGATTGGCGGGCATTGTTACTTATTTCGCAGGGCCAGGCCACCGTGCCGCGGAAGGGCACGAATCGAGTTTCCAACACAACGTGGAGAGATCACCTTGGTAGAGTACGTAGTTTCCCTCGATAAGCTCGGCAATCATGATGTTGAGCGTGTAGGGGGCAAGAACGCCTCCCTGGGCGAGATGATCAGCAACCTGGCGGGTGCCGGTGTCTCGGTGCCCGGTGGTTTCGCCACTACGGCTCAGGCGTATCGCGACTTCATGGAACTCAGCGGACTGAACGAGCAGATCCACTCGCTGCTCGACGCGCTGGACGTCGATGATGTCAATGCCCTCGCCAAGGCCGGCTCGCAGATCCGAGGCTGGGTCATGGATGCCGAATTCCCGCCGCAGCTCGACGCCGACATCCGTACCGCGTTCGCTGAAATGGGAGCTGGCAATGAGAATATGGCGGTCGCCGTTCGCTCATCTGCCACCGCCGAAGACCTTCCAGACGCCTCTTTCGCCGGGCAGCAGGAAACCTTCCTCAACATCCGTGGCGTCGACAATGTCATTCGCGCCACCAAGGAAGTCTTCGCCTCCCTGTTCAACGATCGCGCCATTGCGTACCGCGTGCACCAGGGCTTCGACCACAAGCTGGTTGCGCTCTCCGCCGGCGTCCAGCGCATGGTGCGCTCGGAAACCGGCACCGCGGGCGTGATGTTCACGCTGGATACGGAGTCCGGTTTCCGCGACGTCGTATTCATCACCGGTGCCTATGGCCTCGGCGAGACCGTGGTGCAGGGCGCGGTCAACCCTGACGAGTTCTACGTCCACAAGCACACCCTGCAGGCCGGCCGTCCAGCGATCCTGCGCCGCAACCTCGGCAGCAAGGCCATCAAGATGGTGTACGGTGAGGAGGCTCGTGCCGGCAAGTCGGTCAAGACCGTGGATGTCGAGCAGGCCGACCGTATGCGCTTCTGTCTGACGGACGAAGAGGTCTCCAACCTTGCCAAGCAGGCGATGATCATCGAGCAGCACTACGGCCGTCCGATGGATATCGAATGGGCGAAAGACGGTGACGACAACCAGCTCTATATCGTCCAGGCCCGCCCGGAGACCGTGAAGAGCCGCAGCAGCGCCAATGTCATGGAGCGCTACCTGCTCAAGGAAAAAGGCAAGGTACTGGTCGAAGGCCGTGCGATTGGCCAGCGCATTGGCGCCGGCCCGGTCAAGATCATTCGCGACGTCTCCGAAATGGACAAGGTTCAGCCGGGCGACGTGCTGGTCTCCGACATGACCGACCCGGACTGGGAGCCCGTGATGAAGCGCGCCAGTGCCATCGTCACCAACCGTGGCGGTCGTACCTGCCATGCCGCGATCATCGCCCGTGAGCTGGGCATTCCCGCTGTCGTCGGTTGCGGCAACGCCACCGAACTGTTGCAGGACGGCCAGCGCGTAACCGTAACTTGCGCCGAGGGCGATACCGGCCTGATCTTCGAGGGTGAGCTGGGCTTCGACATCCGCCAGAACTCCATCGATGCCATGCCCGAGCTGCCGTTCAAGATCATGATGAACGTTGGCAACCCCGACCGTGCGTTCGATTTCGCCCAGTTGCCGAACGAAGGCGTGGGTCTGGCCCGTCTCGAATTCATCATCAACCGCATGATCGGCGTGCACCCGAAAGCGCTGTTGAATTTCGACGGCCTGCCGGCGGACATCAAGGGCAGCGTCGAGAAACGTATCGCCGGTTATGGCGATCCGGTCGACTTCTATGTCGAGAAGCTGGTCGAGGGCGTCAGTACGCTGGCGGCAGCGTTCTGGCCGAAGAAGGTCATCGTGCGCCTGTCGGACTTCAAGTCCAACGAATACGCCAACCTCATCGGCGGCAAACTCTACGAGCCGGAAGAAGAGAACCCGATGCTCGGCTTCCGCGGTGCGTCGCGCTATATCAGCGACTCCTTCCGTGACTGCTTCGAGCTCGAATGCCGCGCCATGCGCAAGGTCCGCGACGAGATGGGCCTGACCAACGTCGAACTGATGGTTCCGTTCGTACGGACCTTGGGTGAAGCGTCGCAGGTCATCGACATCCTTGGGCAATTCGGCCTCAAGCGTGGCGAGAACGGCCTGCGGATCATCATGATGTGCGAGCTGCCATCCAACGCGCTGCTGGCCGATGAGTTCCTCGAGCACTTCGACGGGTTCTCCATCGGGTCGAACGACATGACCCAGCTGACACTCGGTCTCGATCGCGATTCGGGCATCATTGCCCATCTGTTCGACGAGCGTAATCCGGCGGTCAAGAAACTACTGGCCAGCGCCATCGAGGCGTGCAACAAGGCGGGTAAGTACATCGGTATCTGCGGCCAAGGCCCATCCGATCACCCCGACCTTGCAAAATGGCTGATGGAGCAGGGCATCGAAAGCGTCTCGCTGAACCCCGATTCGGTCCTGGATACCTGGTTTTTCCTCGCTGACGCGGAACTGAAGTAAGTAATGTGGAAAGGGGGCTCGCCCCCTTTCACAGTCTCATTCTCGCGCCGACTTCAATATAGTGCTTCGGCTGCTCTGGCTTGCGCCAAGCCGGGGCTAGTCGGCAACGTAAGGAGCGTCTCATGCAATACGTCACGCCCGATCTTTGCGACGCCTACCCGGACCTGGTGCAGGTCGTGGAGCCTCTGTTCAGCAACTTCGGTGGTCGCGACTCGTTCGGTGGTCAGATCGTCACCATCAAGTGTTTCGAAGACAACTCGCTGGTCAAGGAGCAGGTAGAGCTCGACGGTGCCGGCAAGGTTATGGTCGTCGACGGTGGAGGTTCGCTGCGCCGAGCGCTGCTGGGCGACATGCTCGCCGAGAAGGCGGCGCGCAACGGGTGGGAAGGCTTGATCATCTACGGCTGCATACGTGATGTCGATGTGATCGCACAGACCGAGTTGGGTGTACAGGCCTTGGCGACGCATCCGATGAAGACCGACAAACGCGGCATCGGCGATCTGAATGTGCCGGTGACCTTCTGCGGCGTCACCTTCCGGCCTGGCAACTACGTCTACGCCGATAATAATGGCATCGTGGTTTCGCCCGAACCGTTGAAGATGCCCGAATAGGTGCCAACTGCGTAAGCTTCGAGCCCGGCAACGCCGGGCTTTTTTACAGGTCTGGTTTGCAAAGGTGGTCAGTTGATTCAGGTTGATCAGTCAGGATTGCTGCACGCGCTCGTACTGGACGGTAACGGCGGGGCTCGGCACGTCGAACATGCGGATCTGGCCATGCTCGAGTTGGGTGAGTCGGAAACCCTCTGGTTGCATTGGGACCGCAGTGCGCGCGGCGCGCAGCAATGGTTGCGCCAAGCAAGCGGCTTGAGTGGGTTCGCCTGCGACGTCCTGTTAGAAGAGAACACGCGCCCACGATTGCTCAACCTGCCCGGTGACGAGCTACTGCTCTTTCTTCGAGGTGTGAACCTCAATCCGGACGCTGAGCCAGAAGACATGGTGTCGTTGCGTGTGTTCGCTGACGCTCGACGGGTTATCTCGCTGCGCTTGCGTCCGCTACGTTCGACCGAGGTCGTGCGTGCGCAGCTGGACGCAGGGACTGGCCCGAGGACGTCCTCCGAGGTCTTGCTGGGCCTGGCCGACGCGTTGACAGAGCGTGTCGATGACCTGGTTACCGTGCTGACCGAAAGGCTGGACGAGGAGGAGGAGCGCGTCGAAAGCGATGAGCGTTATACGCCCCCGCAGGACAAGCTGCTTGCGCTTCGCCGCCAGGCGGCCAGCCTGCGTCGTTTCTTGTTGCCACAGCGGGAGATTTACGGCCAGCTGACGCGTCATCGCCTGCCGTGGTTCGTCGCCGACGACACCGACTATTGGAACGAGCTGAGCAACCGGCTGATCCGGTATCTGGAAGAGCTTGAACTCATCCGAGAGCGGATCAATCTGGTGCTCGAGGCTGAAGAGCGGCGCATGCGCGAGCGTATGAACCGAACCATGTATCTGCTCGGTATCATTACCGGCTTCTTCCTGCCACTGAGCTTTATCACCGGCCTGTTGGGTATCAACGTGGGCGGCATCCCAGGGGCTGATTATTCATTCGGCTTCCCTGTGGTGTGTCTGATCATTCTCGCTACCGCCGCTTTCCAATGGTGGTTGTTCCGCCGCCTGAAGTGGGTCTGAGATGTGACTTGCATCCCCCTTCCTGCCGTCTAGATGTGACACCAAAGTGAGGTAATCATGCGCGATCCCTTCGAAGAGTCGCTGCGAGACCTGCTCAATTCCCAGTCGACACACGATGACGAGGCGTGCCTTGATCGTGTGCTGAAAACCGCCAACCGACAGGTGGGTGCTGGTGATCTGTTCGGCTTGATGGGGCACTGGCTGCAGGCCGCGATGATCGCCCTTAGCGGCGGCGCTTCGAGCAAGTCGGTCGCCGCGCGGCGCAACCCTTCCCGTTCTTCTATCGATAAGGCTGACTGATCATGGATCTCGATCCCTGGAGCCAGAGTTTGTTTGGCGCCTTGAGCGCGCTGTGGACGCCCATTGCCGCCTTCATTCCGCGTCTGTTCGGCGCATTGCTGGTGTTGGCCGTCGGCTTCGTTGTGGCCAAACTGCTGGATGCGTTGCTATCCAAGCTGCTCGCGAAGGTGGGGCTCGATCGCCTGGTGGCAGGCACAGGGCTGACGAAGCTGCTATTGCGTGCTGGCATTCGTGCGCCCGTATCGGCGCTGATTGGCAAGATCGTCTATTGGTTCGTGCTGCTGGTGTTTCTCGTGTCCGCCGCCGAGTCACTGGGCCTGGCTCGGGTATCGGCGACCCTCGACATGCTTGCGTTGTACGTGCCGAAAGTTTTCGGTGCCGCGGCGATCCTCCTGGCCGGTGTCCTGTTGGCGCAACTGGTAAATGGCCTGGTTCGCGGTGCGGCGGAAGGCGTGGGGCTGGAGTACGCAAGCGGGTTGGGACGGATTGCCCAGGGCTTGGTAATCATCATCAGCATTTCGGTTGCGATAGGTCAGCTGGAAGTCAAGACCGAGCTGCTCAATTACGTGATTGCCATTGCCCTGATCTCCGTAGGCCTTGCGGTGGCGCTGGCCTTCGGCCTCGGAAGCCGAGAATTGGTGAGTCAGATTCTGGCGGGAATCTATGTTCGTGAGCTCTACGAAGTGGGCCAGCGAATCAGGGTTGATGCCTTGAATCTCGACGGCGAAATCGAGGAGATCGGAACGGCAAAGACGTTGCTGCTGACCGACGATGGCGAATTGGTCTCCATCGCCAATCGAGTGTTGTTGGAGCAGCGCGTGGGCAGCCGTTAGGCCGGGAATCTGTTAAAGTGCGCCGCCCCCGATTGCTGTTTTCAGGATCGGCGTCCGTTACCGACCGCCGGCTCGAAGTGTCTTGACCAAAGCTCAGCCTCTCGCCATGAATTATGACCCCCGCCAGCTATCCGATGAGGAACTGGTGCAGCGCGCGCATACGGAACTGTTTCATATAACGCGTGCGTACGAAGAGCTGATGCGGCGATATCAGCGCACCTTGTTCAACGTGTGCGCACGTTATCTCGGCAACGATCGCGACGCCGACGATGTCTGCCAGGAAGTGATGTTGAAGGTGCTGTATGGCCTCAAGAATTTTGAAGGCAAGTCCAAATTCAAGACATGGCTATATAGCATTACTTACAACGAATGCATCACCCAATATCGCAAGGAGCGGCGCAAGCGTCGACTGCTCGACGCCTTGAGTCTGGATCCTCTTGAGGAGGCGTCGGAGGAAAAGGCTCCGGTAATCAATGACAAAGGCGGGCTCGATAGGTGGCTCGTTCATGTCAATCAAATAGATCGGGAGATTCTAGTTCTACGATTCGTCGCGGAACTGGAATTTCAGGAGATCGCCGACATCATGCACATGGGTTTAAGCGCAACGAAGATGCGCTATAAACGGGCACTGGATAAATTGCGGGAAAAATTTTCCGGTATTGCTGAAACTTAACGCCTGATAGTTGTCGTATTGGTAGCGAACAGCGTTGGCTTACAGTTAACCGGTTTCCTTAGATTGTTCTGATACTAACCACCAGATGGGGATTTACGGATGAAGCTTAAAAACACCTTGGGCGTTGCCATTAGCTCCTTGGTCGCCGCCACTTCTCTTAGCGCGCTGGCACAGGGCCAAGGCGCCGTAGAGGTGGAAGCCTTCGGTAAGCACTATTTCACCGACAGCTCTCGCGATGTTCAGCGCGACGGCGAGCTGTACGGCGCAGGCGTCAGCTACTTTCTGACGGATGATGTGTCCTTGGGCCTGTCCTACGGCGAATATCACGACCTGACGTCCAAGGATCCCGTCGGTGCGGGCGGCCACAAGGACATCAAGGGCAGCCTGACCTCTCTCGATGCCACCTACCACTTCGGTCAGCCTGGGGTTGGCCTGCGTCCGTACGTTTCGGCTGGCGCCGCGCATCAGAGCATTGGACAAGCCAACCGCAGCGGGCGCGATCACAGCACCTTCGCCAACGTGGGCACCGGGGTGAAGTACTACTTCACCGAGAATTTCTTCGCCAAGGCCAGCGTCGATGGCATGTACAACATCGATGCGGACGAAGGCGAGTGGATGGCAGGCGTGGGTGTTGGCCTGAACTTCGGTGGCGGCGCGCAGCAGCAGGTCGCGCAAGTCGAGCCGACGCCGGAGCCGGCACCTGCCCCTGTCGTCGACACCGAGCCGGAGCCGGAACCCGAACTGGTTCGCGTGGAACTCGACGTCAAATTCGATTTCGACCGCGCTCAGGTTCGTGAGGAAAGCTACAGCGACATCAAGAACCTGGCTGATTTCATGCAGCAGTATCCGCAGACCAGCACCACGGTCGAAGGGCATACCGACTCCGTGGGTACCGACCAGTACAACCAGCGTCTGTCCGAGCGTCGTGCTCAGGCCGTTCGTGAGGTTCTGGTCAATCAATACGGTGTGGAAAGCCAGCGTGTTGACTCGGTCGGCTACGGCGAATCTCGCCCTGTCGCCGACAACAGCACCGAGGAAGGTCGCCAGATCAACCGCCGTGTAGAAGCAGAAGTAGAAGCTCAGGTTCGCTAAACGATCTGCGCGTCAAAAAAAGCCCGGCACCGCCGGGCTTTTTCATGCCTCAAGGAAACGGCAGGGAATGCTGCGCTGCAGCTCAACCACGCGGACCGAATTTCGTCTGTGGGAGCGTGCCAGCCCTTGCTCCGGCGCCGGCTGAAATGCTGAAAGCCAGGCAAGAAAAAGCCCGCCGAAGCGGGCCTTTCCACACAACGTTTCGCTTACACGGCTACGACGTCGATCTTGGCCTTGGCCGCTGATTCGCGGAACTCGGCGATCTGGTCGAAGCTCAGGTAGCGATAGACATCTGCCGCCATGGTGTCGATCTGCGCTGCGTAGGTCATGTATTCCTCCACAGTAGGCAGGCGACCCAGGATCGAGGCGACTGACGCCAGCTCGGCCGAAGCCAGGTAGACGTTGGTCGCGTCGCCCAGACGGTTGGGGAAGTTACGGGTCGAGGTGGAGACCACCGTCGAGCCGGTTTCTACCCGAGCCTGGTTACCCATGCACAACGAGCAACCTGGCATTTCCAGTCTTGCACCGGCACGGCTGTAGATGCCGTAGTAGCCTTCCTCGGTCAGCTGATGCTGATCCATCTTGGTTGGCGGCGACAGCCACAGGCGAGTGGGCAGGGCGCCATCCACCTTGTCCAGTAGCTTGCCGGCTGCACGGAAGTGGCCGATGTTGGTCATGCAGGAGCCGATGAACACTTCGTCGATCTTCTCGCCCTGAACACTCGACAACAGGCGCGCGTCGTCCGGATCGTTCGGTGCGCAGAGTACCGGCTCCCTGACCTCGGAAAGATCGATTTCGATGATTTCGGCGTACTCGGCGTCTGCATCCGCAGACAGCAGCTTCGGATTGGCCAGCCAGGCTTCCATTGCCTGGGCGCGGCGCTCCAGGGTGCGAGCGTCGCCGTAGCCTTCGCTGATCATCCAGCGCAGCAGCGTGATGTTCGACTTCAGGTACTCAGCGATTGCCGCTTCCGGCAGCTTGATGGTGCAGCCGGCCGCCGAGCGCTCGGCAGAGGCGTCAGAGAGTTCGAAGGCTTGCTCGACGGTCAGGTCGTTCAGCCCTTCGATCTCGAGAATACGACCCGAGAAGATGTTCTTCTTGCCTTTCTTCTCGACCGTCAGGAGGCCTTTCTGAATCGCGTAGTAGGGGATTGCATGAACCAGGTCGCGCAGCGTGATACCAGGCTGCATCTTGCCCTTGAAGCGAACCAGTACGGACTCCGGCATGTCCAGCGGCATGACGCCGGTGGCAGCTGCGAAGGCGACCAGGCCGGAACCGGCCGGGAAGGAAATGCCCATCGGGAAGCGGGTGTGCGAATCACCGCCAGTGCCCACGGTGTCCGGCAGCAGCATGCGGTTCAGCCAGCTGTGGATGATGCCGTCGCCCGGGCGCAAGGACACACCGCCACGGGTCATGATGAAGTCGGGCAGCGTGTGATGCGTGGTCACGTCGATGGGTTTCGGGTACGCCGCCGTGTGGCAGAAGGACTGCATTACCAGATCGGCGGAGAAGCCCAGGCAAGCCAGGTCTTTCAGCTCGTCGCGGGTCATCGGGCCGGTGGTGTCTTGAGAACCGACTGTGGTCATCTTCGGCTCGCAGTAGGTGCCGGGGCGAACGCCCTTGCCTTCAGGCAGGCCACAGGCACGACCGACCATCTTCTGCGCCAGGGTATAACCCTTGTTGCTTTCGGCAGGCGCTTCGGGCTTCTTGAACAGGCTGGACGGACCCATGCCTAGTTCGGCACGTGCCTTTTCGGTCAGGCCGCGGCCGATGATCAGCGGGATGCGGCCGCCGGCGCGCACTTCATCGAGCAGGACGTCGGTCTTCAGCTGGAAGGTGGTGACCAGCTCGTCGCTGTCGTGGCGACGGACCTCGCCCTTGTAAGGGTAAACGTCGATCACATCGCCCATGGCGAGGTCGGAGCAGTCGAACTCGATCGGCAGGGCGCCGGCATCTTCCATGGTGTTATAGAAGATCGGTGCGATCTTGGTACCGAAGCAGAAGCCACCAGCGCGCTTGTTCGGAACGTTCGGGATGTCGTCACCGAAGAACCACAGGACGGAGTTGGTTGCGGATTTGCGCGAAGAACCGGTGCCGACCACGTCGCCGACATAGGCAACCGGGAAGCCCTTGGCCTTCACGGCTTCGATCTGCTTGAGCGGGCCGACAGAGCCCGGCTGGACCGGCTCGATGCCGTCGCGGGCCATCTTCAGCATGGCTTGTGCGTGCAGCGGGATGTCGGGACGGGACCAGGCATCCGGAGCGGGCGACAGGTCGTCCGTGTTGGTTTCGCCAGGTACCTTGAAGACCGTCAGGGTAACCTTTTCAGGTACGGCAGGCCTCTTCACGAACCACTCGCCGTCAGCCCAGGACTGCATCACGGCCTTCGCGGCGGCATTTCCATTCTTGGCGCGCTCGGCGACGTCATGGAAAGCATCGAACATCAGCAGGGTATGCTTCAGTTGTTCGGCGGTAACCTCGGCAAGCGCCGGGCTGTCCAGCAGTTCCACCAGGGTGGCGATGTTGTAGCCGCCCTGCATGGTCCCCAGCAGTTTGACGGCGTGCTGCTTGTCGATCAGCGGCGAGGTGGCTTCGCCCTTCGCGATGGCGGAAAGGAAGCCTGCCTTGACGTAGGCGGCCTCATCGACGCCCGCCGGAACGCGGTTGGTGATCAGGTCGAGGAGGAATTGTTCTTCGCCGGCCGGCGGATTCTTCAGCAGTTCGACCAGACCTGCGGTCTGCTCGGCGTTCAGCGGCTGGGGCACGACGCCCTGGGCGGCACGCTCTTCTACGTGTTTGCGATAGGCTTCAAGCACAGTTATTACCCTCATCAGTGGTCCCTTGGGTGTCTCGGGACGCGCATCCGGAAGCTGTTTTCAAAGTTTTACGCCGGCCAGGCCGGATGCGCAGGGTAGAGGGATCTGCGCATCCGCTAATGCCGGTTCAACTGTGCTCGTGACGCTTTGAAAACAGCTTCTCTCGGATCGTGGCGCCGAAAACGGCGGGCTGATTCTACTGGAACGGGCTCGCAAAGTTAAGCGCGCGACCGCCGCGCGCGCCCGAACCAAAGCGCCGGAGCGCGGCCCGTGGAGAGCGGTCGGACCTCCGACTGGCGCGGCCTTGGTGGATCTCGATGCGCTGAAGCGCATTGGGCCGTGACCCGGCTTGGACAAAAGTCTAAGATGCAGCGCCGTCGTTCGATCCTGCTTTGTCATGTCCAATCACCGCATCAAAACGCCTTGTGTCGGCTTGTGTTCCACCGTCTATGGCGATGTGGTGTGTCGCGGCTGCAAGCGCTTTCATCATGAAGTGGTGAATTGGAACGCGTACGACGAGCAAAGCAAACGCTCGGTCTGGCGGCGCCTGGAGCATTTGCTCGCGCAGGTGATGATGGCCAAGGTGGAAATCTTCGATACTGAGCTGCTGCGGCGTCAGCTTGAGGCCCGGCAGATTCGGTTCGTTGCGGAGCAATCCCCTTATTGCTGGGCTTATCAGCTCATCGCCCGGGGCGCACGCATGATTCAGCAGCTTGACGCTTACGGTGTCGTGCTGCTGCCCGAGTTTCGCGACTGGGCGCTACCAGAGCTGCGTGACGCCATCGACCGCGAATTCTTTCTGCTGTCGGAGGCGCACTACCACCGGTACATCGCGCCCGGACTGGTGGCAGGTTCCGAGTAAATCACGGCCGCACATGACAACGTTGTGCCACGAGCTGTTCCAAGTGATCGATGATGTCGTCAGGCTTGAGTACCAGAACGTCGCTTTCCAGTGCATCAAGCACGACTTCAGCGGTGTTGCCCATCAAAGCGCCTGAAAATCCCGTTCGGGCTACGGTGCCGATCACGGTGACAACCGCGTTTAGTTGATGACAGACGCGAGGGATCAGCGCGTCCGCCGGGCCCTCTTCAATATGAAGTTGGCCGTCCGGAATGTTGAATTCCGCCTGGAACTGCTTGCAGGCGGCGCGATAGCGCGCTTCGATAGTTTCCTTGAGCTGAAATGCCGGATCTGCAGCGGAAAGCATGGCCGACGGGTGGGCTGTGATGACATGCAGATTGCCTTCGGCCAGTGCGGCGATCTGGTGGCCGTGTTGAATGATCGATGCATGCAGCGTCCGGTGTTCGATGTCGGCATTACCGACGTCGACGGCGGCGAGCACATTACCGCCGGTCCATGGCGCCTCCGTCTTCACCAGCAGAACGGGGCAGGGGCAGTAGCGCATCAGTTTCCAGTCATCCGGTGTTAGCAGGGCGCGCTTGAGTGCGCTGTCGGGCACATGCTGCTTGATTACCAGGCCGCATCCTTCGGCTTGCTGCACGCAGGCGATCGTCTGGTGCAAGCTGTCGTGCCACGCTTGTTCCGCTGTGACGACCATGCCCTGACCCTGGAGCTCCTGCTGGATCCGGGTGAGGTAGGCGTCATGATCGTCCTTGCTGGCGACCAGCAGATGCAACCTGGCCTGACTGACGCTGGCGATCAGACGGGCGCGTTTCACGGCCAGGTCATCTGGCTGTTTCGGGTCGAGTACCACGAGAATGCAGCGAAGCGCTTGCATGTTCGGCTCCTTTTCCAGCTTTGATGGACTCACTATAGACAAGTGGCGACGCTGAGAATCTGACGCAGGTCAAACGCTTCTGGCCGTGAGCGGCGGTGCCCGTATAATGCGCTCCCCGACTCGCCACCTTTCCCGCATGATGCCCAACCCGATGCTGCCTGAACTCAACGACTTTCTCGGATGTGCCACACCCCAGGCATGGATTGACCTGGCGTTGCGTAAGCAGGACGTGATGTTGATTGATCACGCCAACTGCGAGAAGAAGGCTGCCGGAACCGCCTTTCAGCTGATGTTCAGATACGTCGACAAGCCGGATCTGCAAAACAAGATGTCCCGGCTGGCACGAGAGGAGTTGCGGCATTTCGAGCAGGTGCTTTCGATCATCCGCAAGCGGGGCATCGAGCTGCGCAATGTCGGTTCGTCTCGTTATGCCGCGGGCTTGCGCGCCTTCGTGCGTAACGCCGAGCCGCACCGGCTCATCGACACACTGGTCATCGGCGCGTTCATCGAGGCACGATCCTGCGAGCGCTTCGCATCCCTGGTGCCATACCTCGACGAGGAACTGAGCCGGTTCTACCACGGCTTGCTGAAATCCGAGGCCAGGCACTTTCAGGACTATCTCAAGTTGGCCTACCTGTACGGCGATTCAGCCGATATCGAGGCGGCTGTGGAGCGCTTCAGGGTGAAAGAACGCGAGCTGGTCGAAAGTCCGGATGACGGCTTTTACTTTCACAGTGGTGTGCCGGCCGCCAGCTGAGGTCAATCCAAGGCGAAGGGTTGTTGATGTGCACCCGATTCGTCTATTTGAAGAGCCCAGCCCTGACGATCCCAGTCGCCGAGCACGATACGCCTGGCAGACCGGCCGTCTACTTGCATGTCATGCACCGCCGGACGGTGCGTGTGACCATGGACAAGCGTTCGAACCTTGTACCGCCGCATGACCTTGATCACCTCGTCCGGCGTCACGTCGACGATATCGCTGGCCTTCATGCGCGTCTCGGTCTTGCTGGTGGACCGTAGCCTACTGGCGAGCTGCTGGCGCTTGGCGAGTGGAAGCTGGTGGAGTACGAACAGGCTGATCGGATTACGGAGCCACCGTCTAAGCCGCATGTAGCCGGTGTCGCGAGTGCACAGGCTGTCGCCGTGCATCAGCAGTACCCGCTCGTTTCTGAGCTTGGCGACGTGCGGGTCATGCAGCAGCTCGCAGCCGGCCTGACGACAGAATCTCCTTCCGATCATGAAGTCGCGGTTCCCGTGCATCAGGAAGATGCGGGTGCCGCGCTCGCTTAACGCCTTCAATGCACCGGCGATATCGATCTGGAACGGGGTCATCCCGTCGTCGCCAATCCAGACCTCGAAAAAGTCCCCGAGTATGTAGAGGGCTTCGGCATGGCTGGCCCGGTCGTCGAGAAAACGAAGAAACGCCCGGGTAATATCCGGGCGTCCTTCCTCAAGATGCAGATCGGAAATCAGCAGGATCAACAGGCTTTACTCGACGATCTCTGCCTTTTCGATCACCACGTCATCGACCGGTACGTCCTGGTGACCGGACTTCATGGTCGTCGGCACGCCCTTGATCTTCTCCACCACGTCCATGCCTTCGACGACCTTACCGAACACCGCGTAGCCCCAGCCCTGAACGGTCGGCGCCGTGTGGTCGAGGAAATCGTTGTCCTTGACGTTGATGAAGAATTGCGCAGAAGCCGAATGCGGCTCCATGGTGCGCGCCATGGCGAGGGTGCCGGTCTTGTTGGAAAGACCGTTGTTGGCTTCGTTCTTGATTGGCGCACGGGTAGCTTTCTGCTTCATGCCCGGCTCGAAACCACCGCCCTGGATCATGAAGTTGCTGATCACGCGGTGGAAGACTGTTCCGTCGTAGTGGCCGCTCTTGACGTATTCCTTGAAGTTGGCGGCGGTTTCCGGGGCCTTGTCTTCGAACAGTTCGATCGAGATGACGCCATGATTGGTGTGGAGTTTGATCATTGAAGCCTTCCTTATCAGACGAGAAGTCGCGTCGGTACGCGGTGCCTGGATCTGGGCTGAACAGCGCTGCAGTAGCGGCAGATGCGGCCGGGCGCATGGCTCTGTCAGGGGGTTGACGGGTCCGCTATGATAAGCGCTTTGATTTGGCGGGCCTACCCTGAGCCGCGCATTCGCAGATTGTAAGGACACCATGAGCAAGCCCGAGACTACCGCAGCCACCAACTTTCTTCGTCCGATCGTCCAGGCCGACCTGGAGTCGGGCAAGCACGACAAGATCGTCACGCGTTTTCCGCCGGAGCCCAACGGTTACCTGCACATCGGTCACGCCAAGTCGATCTGCCTCAACTTCGGGCTGGCCAAGGAGTTCGGTGGCGAGTGCAACCTGCGTTTCGACGACACCAACCCGGCCAAGGAAGATCAGGAATACATTGACGCCATCAAGGCGGACGTCCAGTGGCTGGGTTTCGAGTGGGCCGGCCAGGAGCGCTACGCGTCCGATTATTTCGAGCAACTGCACACCTGGGCCGTTGAACTGATCAAGGCCGGTAAGGCCTACGTCTGCGACCTGACACCCGAGCAAGCGCGTGAATATCGCGGCAGCCTCACCGAGCCGGGCCGCAACAGCCCATTTCGCGATCGGTCCGTGGCGGACAACCTCGACTTGTTCGCCCGCATGAAGGCCGGTGAGTTCCCGGACGGCGCCAAGGCCCTGCGTGCCAAGATCGACATGGCTTCGCCTAACATGAACCTGCGCGATCCGATTCTCTATCGCATCCGTCATGCGCATCACCACCAGACCGGCAACGCGTGGTGCATCTACCCGAGCTACGACTTCACCCATGGCCAGTCCGATGCCATAGAAGGCATCACTCACTCGATTTGCACGCTCGAGTTCGAAGATCATCGCCCGCTGTATGACTGGTTCTTGGAGAACCTGCCCGTGCCGGCGCGTCCACGCCAGTATGAATTCGCGCGGCTCAACCTGAACTACACCATCACCAGCAAGCGCAAGCTCAAGCAGCTGGTGGACGAGCGGCATGTAATCGGCTGGGACGATCCACGCATGTCGACGCTCAGCGGCTATCGCCGCCGCGGCTATACGCCGGCATCGATTCGTAACTTCTGCGACATGATCGGAGTGAACCGCGCCGGCGGCGTGGTCGATATCGGCATGCTCGAATTCGCCATTCGGGAGGATCTGGACGCCAACGCGCCGCGCGCGATGTGCGTGCTCAAGCCGCTGAAGGTCGTGATCACCAATTACCCCGAAGGTCAGGTCGAGAACCTGGAGCTGCCGCGCCATCCCAAGCAGGACATGGGCATGCGTCAGCTGCCGTTCTCGCGGGAGATCTACATCGACGCGGGTGACTACGAGGAGAACCCGCCGAAGGGTTTCAAGCGCCTCGAGCCGGGCGGTGAGGTCCGTCTGCGCGGCAGCTATGTCATTCGTGCCGATGAGGCGATCAAGAACGCCGACGGCGACGTTGTCGAGCTGCGCTGCTCCTATGACCCGGATACGTTGGGCAAGAACCCCGAGGGCCGCAAGGTCAAAGGTGTGATTCACTGGGTGCCCGCTGCCGAAAGCGTCGAATGTGAGGTGCGGCTGTATGACCGCCTGTTCCGTTCCGCCAATCCGGAGAAGGACGAGGGGGGCGGCAGCTTCCTGGACAACATCAATCCCGACTCGCTGGTCGTCCTCAAGGGTTGCCGCGTCGAGCCTTCGCTTGCCAACGCCGAAGCGGAAGAGCGCTTTCAGTTCGAACGCGAGGGCTATTTCTGCGTCGACCGCAAGGACAGCAAGCCGGGGGCGCTGGTATTCAATCGCACCGTGACCCTGCGTGATTCGTGGGGAGGCCAGTAATGGCGTTGACGATTTACAACACCCTGAGCAAGGTCAAGGCGCCGCTGCAGCCGCTGGTGGGCAACCAGGTGCGCATGTACGTCTGTGGCATGACGGTCTATGACTTCTGCCATATCGGCCATGCGCGCGTCATGGTGGCCTTCGATGTCGTCGCCCGCTGGTTACGCCAGCGTGGTTACGAGCTGACCTATGTGCGAAACATCACTGATATCGACGACAAGATCATCCGCCGTGCGCAAGAAAACGGCGAGTCGTTCGAGGTTTTGACCGAGCGCATGATCGCGGCGATGCATGAGGACGAGGCGCGCCTGAGCGTGCTGCGCCCCGATGCCGAGCCCAGGGCGACGGAGCATATCGCCGGCATGCACGCGATGATCCAGGCGCTCATCGACAAGGGCTTCGCTTATGCGCCGGGCAATGGTGACGTCTACTACCGCGTCGGCCGCTTCGCCGGGTACGGCAAGCTGTCGCGCCGCAAGATCGAGGATCTGAAGATCGGCGCCCGGATCGAGGTCGACGAGGCGAAGGAAGATCCGCTGGATTTCGTGCTCTGGAAAGCCGCCAAGCCCGGCGAGCCGAGCTGGGACTCCCCATGGGGCAAGGGGCGTCCGGGTTGGCACATCGAATGCTCGGTGATGTCCACATGCTGCCTGGGCGAGACCTTCGACATTCACGGCGGTGGCCCCGACCTGGTGTTCCCGCACCACGAGAACGAGATCGCGCAGAGCGAGGCGGCCACCGGTAAGCCGTACGCGAACGCCTGGATGCATGCCGGTGCGGTGCGCGTGGATGGCGAGAAGATGTCCAAATCGTTGGGCAACTTCTTCACCATTCGCGAGGTATTGGAAAAATACCAGCCTGAAGTGGTGCGCTATCTGCTCGTCTCCAGCCACTACCGCAGCCCGATCAATTACTCCGAAGACAGCCTGAAGGAAGCCAAGGCTGCACTGGAGCGTTTCTACAATGGGCTCAAGGGGCTGCCGTCGGCGGCGCCGGCAGGTGGCTCGACATTTGTCGAGCGCTTTGGCGCAGCGATGGACGATGATTTCAATTCACCAGAAGCCTGCGCCGTGTTGTTCGAAATGATCCGCGAGGTCAATCGTCTGCGCGAAGCAGACCTGCAGGCCGCGGCCGGTCTGGCCGCGCAACTCAAGCAGCTGGCCAGCGTCCTCGGTGTGTTGCAGCTGGAGCCCGATGCCTTTCTGCAAGCCGGTGCCGCTGACAAGGTTGACGCTGCACAAGTGGAAGCGCTGATCGCGGCGCGCCTGCAGGCGCGTGCCGACAAGAACTGGGCCGAATCCGATCGCATACGCGACCAGCTCACCGCAATGGGCGTGGTGCTGGAGGACGGCAAGGGCGGCACGACTTGGCGCCTCGCTGAATAATGCATGTTGCGGGCGGCTGCGGTCGCTCCGGCTGCAAGCGAGCCTTCACCCCTGACCCGCTGGATACAGCCCTTCGGCACGCAGACGTTTGTACAAGGTGTTGCGGCTGACGCCGAGCTGGCGAGCCAGTAAGGCGATGTTGCCGTTGCAGGCGCGGTACTGATAACGCAGCGGCTGGTCAGCTGCCACCTTTGGGCTGGCGCTGGTGAAATGTTCGCCCCGAGCGTCGGCCTCGATGTCGAGGAAGAAGTCGCCGGGCAGATGCTCAGATCGAACCGGCTGGTCATCGGCCAGCGCCAGGGCAACCTGAATCACACTGCTCAGCTGACGGACATTGCCGGGCCAGGGGTGGGCGTCGAACAGCCTCAGCACCTCGTCGCTCAGCCCTGCGGTCTGCTCACGTTCACGGTGCTCCTCCCACAGGCGCTGGTACAACCAGCGCTTGTCCTTACGCTCGCGAAGTGGCGGGAGCGTCACGCCGAATCCGTTGATGCGGTAGTAAAGATCCTGGCGGAATCGACCGTTGTCGACATCCTCGCGCAAGCAACGGTTGGTTGCACAAATCAGGCGGAAATCCACGGGAAGCACTTCACCGCCACCCAGCGGTTGTACGCAGCGATCCTGTAGCACCCGCAACAGGCGGGCCTGCAGGCTGGGTGGCATGTCACCGATTTCGTCAAGAAACAGCACACCTTTGTCCGCCTTACGGATCAGGCCGGTGCGACCCTTCTGGTGCGCGCCGGTGAAGGCGCCTTTCTCATAGCCAAACAGCTCCGATTCGATCAGTTCGGCCGGGATCGCGGCGCAGTTGACCGCCACCAGGGGCGCATCACGCCAGCGACTTGCCTGATGTAAGGCCTTTACCAGGATTTCCTTGCCCACGCCCGTTTCGCCATGGATCAGGATCGGGATGTTCTTTTCCAGCATCCGCTGTGCCTGGCCAACGGCACGTTGCACCCTCGGGTCGCCATGCTCGATAGCTCCGGCCCCCTGGGCCGGGGCTGGGGCGGGGCGGAAGTCGCGGGCCTGGATACGGGGACGTTGTGGTCTGCGGACGAGGCCATGGAAGCGATGCCGTCCGCGAGCTCGCAGCAGGATGGGCTGGTCCTCGGGCTGGCTCTGAAGCTGGCGTAGCGGCGTATCGAACAGGGTTTCGATCTTCACGTGGGCCAGATCCAGTCCGAGCAGGATGTCCGCTCGACGGTTGGCCGAAACGATCATGCCGGTGTCATCGAAAACGAGCAGCCCAGCCCACTGGCTGTCCAGGCTGTCCGGCCCGGTGTTGAAGATGAGTTGGAAATAGTCATCGCGAAACAGATTGAGGATCAGCCGATTCTCCACGGCCTGGCTCATCATCTTGACCATGCCGAGTGTGTGGGACGGCGGCAGGTAGCTGTCGCTGGACACATCAAGTACGGCAATCAGCTCGCGTTGCGCGTCGTAGATGGGAGACGCGGCGCCGGTGAGGTAGCGGTTGGCCTTGAGATAATGCTCGTCGCGCTGGATATGCACGGCCTGGCGGCAGGCCAGCGCGGTGCCGATGGCATTCGTGCCGGTATCTTTCTCCATCCAGCTCGCGCCAGGTGCGAAACCACGCTGCCGAGGAGCCTCGAAGCGCTGATCGCCCCAGCGCTGCAGCAACCGACCGTTGCTGTCGGCAAGCAGGATCAGGCAGCTCGAGTTCGACAGAATGTTCTCGTAATAGGGCAGGACTTCCTGCTGAGTCGTCTGTACCAGGCTTCGCTGGCGCTCGAGCAGGGCGCTGACATCCTGCTCGTCGGGCTCACCGAAGCTGGGTTGGCTCAGTGGGTCGAGCCCGTAGCCTTCGCAGCGCTGCCAGGATTGCTGAATCAGCGTCTGATGGGAGATGGACCGGAGCGGCTCTGCCATAGCGTCCTCTTGGAACGAATTATTGTTGTTCTGTCGCCACCTGAGCTGCGGGCGTCCTGAACAGTCTTGTTCATTTCCGTTCACTGTCAATGTTCAGAAATGTTCATTTTGAACACTTCAGAGCGCTCTGGTCGCCCGCGACCCCCGCTGCAGAGCGTTGCGTTTGGCCTGGCACGGAAATCGCTCCTGTCGCCTTCATAACAATCAGAAGGATGCGACATGTCCCTCACACTGGAGCAGGTTTCCAAGACGGTTGACGGCCAACTGCATATCGATGCCGTCAGCCTGAGCTTCGAGCCGGGTTCGTTCAACGTACTGATCGGCAGGACGCTTTCGGGCAAGACCTCGCTGATGCGGCTGATGGCTGGGCTGGACAAACCGAGCAGTGGCCGAATCCTCATGAATGGCGCTGATGTGACGGGCGTCCCGGTACGCAAGCGCAATGTCTCGATGGTCTATCAGCAGTTCATCAACTATCCGACGTTGAGTGTTTTCGAAAACATCGCCTCGCCGTTGCGGCAAGCAGGCCTGGAACGTTCGGAGATCGATCGCCGGGTGCGCGAGACGGCCGAGATGCTGCATATCGAGGCTTACCTCTCTCGTTTGCCGCTCGAGCTTTCAGGTGGGCAACAGCAACGGACGGCCATGGCGCGTGCGCTGGTTAAAGACGCCGATCTGGTGCTGTTCGACGAGCCGCTGGTCAACCTGGACTACAAGCTGCGCGAAGAGCTGCGTCAGGAAATGCGCGAACTCTTTCGCACCCGGCGCAGCATTGCCGTCTATGCCACGACAGAACCCAACGAGGCGCTGGCACTGGGTGGTACCGCGACGGTGCTGCACGAGGGGCGCGTCATCCAGAGCGGTCCGACCGGCGCGGTCTATCATCGTCCCAGCCAGATTCTCAGTGCCGAGCTGTTTTCCGAACCGCCGATCAACCTGCTGCCAGGGCGCATCGGCGCCAATGAAGTGAGCTTTCAGGAACGGTTGCATTTCCCGCTCAATGCCGATCTGCAGGCGCTTGACGAAGGTGAATACAGCTTCGGCGTACGGCCCAGTCACATCGGCCTCGTGCCTTCCAACGACGATGATCTGGAAGTGTCCGGCGTGGTCGAGCTTGCCGAAATCAGTGGCTCGGAGACCTTCCTGCACGTGCGTAATGAGCAGATGAGCCTTGTCCTGCACCTGCAGGGCGTCCACGACTATGCGGTGGACGCCCCCATCCGCGTCTACATCCCGACTCACAAGTTGTTCGTATTCGATGCCCGTGGCCGGCTGGCCCAGGCACCGGCGCGACGTGCCTGAGGAAGCGCCCATGGCGGAGATCCGTTTGCAGAACCTCGCCCACAGCTACAGTTCGCAGCCGCGCGAGGCGGCCGACTACGCGATCAGGGAGATGGACCACGTCTGGGAGCAGGGGGGCGCCTATGCCTTGCTGGGACCCTCCGGATGCGGCAAATCGACCCTGCTGAACATCATCTCTGGACTGCTCAGCCCCTCGGAAGGCCAGGTGCTGTTCGATGCCCGTGAGGTTAATCGCCTGTCACCCGAGCAGCGCAACATCGCACAGGTTTTCCAGTTCCCGGTGGTCTACGACACGATGACGGTCTTCGACAATCTGGCTTTTCCGCTGCGCAATCAGGGCGTCCCGGAGACAAAGGTGACGAGCCGTGTGCACGAGATCGCCGAGGTGCTCGATCTACATCCGGTCCTGAAGAAGAAGGCGCGCAACCTGACCGCCGACGAAAAACAGAAGGTGTCGATGGGGCGCGGGCTTGTGCGGGACGACGTGACAGCCATTCTGTTCGACGAGCCGCTGACGGTGATCGATCCGCATTTGAAGTGGAAGCTGCGCCGCAAGCTCAAACAGATACATGAGCAGTTCAACATCACCATGATCTATGTGACGCACGATCAGTTGGAGGCCTCGACGTTTGCCGACAAGATCGCTGTGATGCATGGCGGCCAGATCGTGCAGTTCGGTACGCCGCGTGAATTGTTCGAGCGACCGCAGCACACCTTTGTCGGGTTCTTCGTGGGGAGCCCGGGCATGAACCTGATCGAGGTGACGCCAGAGCCCGGTGGGGTTGGCTTCGGCGGTCAGCACCACCCGCTGGCCGGCCCGTTGCTGGCGCGCCTGCCGGAACTGGCGGGCCGTCGGCTGCAGCTTGGCATCCGGCCGGAATTCGTCCAGGTCAGTGACGAACCCGGCGCCGGTGGCATGCCGGCAGATGTGGTCCTTGTCGAGGATCTGGGGACCTACAAGATCGTCACGCTCCGCTTGCAGGCGCAGTTGCTCAAGGCGCGGCTGCCGGAAGACCAGAGCGTTCCCAAAGGCCGGGCCTGGGTCGGCTTTCCTGAACAGTGGTTGATGCTCTATGCCGATGACCGTCTGGTGGAGGCGCAGCCATGAACAAGGTTCAGGACAATCGGGCCTGGTGGCTGGTACTGCCGGTGTTCCTGCTCGTCGCCTTCAGCGCCGTGCTGCCGATGATGACAGTGGTCAACTATTCGGTGCAGGACATCTTCGATTCCTCGACGCGCTTCTTCGTCGGCGCGGACTGGTACCGCCAGATTCTCAACGACCCGAGGCTGCACGACTCGCTGCTGCGGCAGTTCATCTTTTCCGCCTGCGTGCTGCTGATCGAGATTCCGCTGGGTATTGCGGTGGCGCTGACGATGCCGACACGTGGTCGCTGGACCTCTGTCTGCCTGATCGTGATGGCTATTCCGTTGCTGATTCCATGGAACGTGGTGGGCACCATCTGGCAGATATTCGGGCGTGCGGATATCGGCCTGCTGGGCTACGTGCTGAACGAGCTGGGGGTGAACTACAACTACGCCTCCAACACGCGTGACGCCTGGGTCACGGTACTGGTCATGGATGTCTGGCACTGGACATCGCTGGTTGCGCTGCTCTGTTATTCGGGACTGAGAGCCATACCGGACGTTTATTACCAGGCCGCGCGTATCGACCGCGCTTCGGCCTGGGCCGTGTTCCGTCACATCCAGTTGCCCAAATTGAAGAGCGTGCTGCTGATCGCCGTAATGCTGCGTTTCATGGACAGCTTCATGATCTACACCGAGCCCTTCGTGCTGACGGGCGGTGGGCCTGGCAATGCGACGACGTTTCTCAGCCAGACCCTGACGAAAATGGCGGTGGGGCAATTCGATCTCGGGCCGGCGGCGGCGTTCTCGCTGATCTACTTCCTGATCATCCTCCTGGTGTCCTGGTTGTTCTATACAGCCATGACCCATGGCGACCAGACGCGATGAGGGCCCGCCAATGAATCTGCGCAAGCGAGCGTTACTCATCCTTTACGTCGTGTTCCTGCTGGTACCGATCTACTGGCTGGTGAACATGTCGTTCAAGAGCAATACCGAGATCCTGGGTGGCCTGACCCTCTGGCCCCGGGGGTTCACGCTGGATAACTACCGGGTCATCTTCACCGACCGAAGCTGGTACAGCGGTTACATCAACTCGCTCTACTACGTGTGCCTCAACACGGTGATCTCGTTGACTGTCGCGCTGCCGGCCGCTTATGCCTTCTCCCGTTTTCGTTTCCTGGGCGACAAACACCTGTTCTTCTGGTTGCTGACCAATCGCATGGCCCCGCCCGCCGTGTTTTTGCTGCCGTTCTTTCAGCTGTATTCCTCGATCGGGTTGTTCGATACCCATATCGCCGTGGCTCTGGCGCACTGTCTGTTCAATGTGCCCTTGGCGGTATGGATTCTCGAAGGCTTCATGTCCGGTGTGCCCAAGGAGATCGACGAGACGGCGTATATCGACGGCTACAGCTTCCCCAAATTCTTCCTCAAGCTGTTCATACCGCTCATACGCTCAGGGATCGGTGTGACCGCGTTCTTCTGCTTCATGTTCTCCTGGGTCGAGCTGCTTCTGGCACGCACCCTGACGTCTGTCGATGCCAAGCCGATCGTCTCTGTCATGACGCGGACCGTCTCCGCTTCCGGCATCGACTGGGGAGTATTGGCGGCGGCTGGGGTGCTGACCATTCTGCCGGGCATGCTGGTGATCTGGTTCGTTCGTAACCACGTGGCCAAGGGCTTTGCCCTGGGCCGAGTATAGGAGCGGCGCTGATGAGCTGGATGGCCTGGACTTTGCCGACCGCGGCGTTCTTTTCGCTGATCGGTTTGACGTTGGCGGCAATGAGCGCATGGGAACTGGCGCGACCTTGCACGCCGCGAAAGGGTTTTCTACCGATTGTGACCACGCGTGGTGATCGGTTGTTCGTTGGACTTCTGGGCAGTGCGTATTGGCATCTTCTGCTGATCGGGCTGACCGACTGGAGCATCTGGATAGCGACCGTGCTGTCCCTCGTCTGGTTGTTTGCAGTGATGCGCTGGGGATGAGCCATGCGGCCCATCTCGTTGAATAACCCAAAGGAGGTGTTTATGTTCGAAAACAAAAACAACACCCGACATGGCATGGCATTGACCGCCTTGCTGACGTTGTCAGGCATGGCGGGCACGGCCTGGGCCGACGCCTATGAAGATGCGGCTAAGAAGTGGATCGAGTCGGAATTCAACCCCTCGACCCTATCGGCTGAAGAGCAAATGGAGGAACTGCGCTGGTTCATCAAGGCGGCCGAACCCTTCCGCGGCATGGAGATCAACGTCGCCTCGGAGACCATTACAACCCACGAGTATGAGTCCAAGACGCTGGCGCGTGCGTTCAGCGAAATCACCGGTATCCGGTTGCGACACGACCTGATGCAGGAGGGCGACGTCGTCGAGAAACTGCAAACCCAGATGCAGTCCGGCAAGAATATCTACGATGGTTATATCAATGACTCGGATCTGATCGGCACCCACTTTCGCTACGGCAAGGCGGTGGCGATCAGCGACATGATCGAGGGGGAGGCGAAGGACTACACCTTGCCGACGCTGGATCTGGACGACTTTATCGGCATTTCCTTCACCACGGGACCAGACGGCAAGATCTATCAGCTCCCGGTCCAGCAGTTCGCCAACCTTTACTGGTTCCGCGCCGACTGGTTTGAGCGGCCGGAGCTCAAGGCGCAGTTTCGGGAAATTTATGGCTATGACCTGGGCGTACCGGTGAACTGGTCGGCCTACGAGGATATCGCCGAGTTCTTCAGCAAGCATGTCAAAGAGATCGATGGCCAGCGCGTCTACGGCCACATGGACTACGGCAAGAAGGATCCTTCCCTCGGCTGGCGATTCACCGACGCCTGGTTCTCCATGGCCGGGGCAGGGGACAAGGGGTTGCCCAATGGCTTGCCTGTAGACGAATGGGGCATCCGCGTCGAGGATTGCCACCCGGTGGGCTCGAGTGTGGCACGTGGCGGCGCGACCAACGGGCCGGCCGCCGTATTCGCGACCCAGAAATACGTTGACTGGATGCGCGAATACGCACCGCCGGAGGCGCAGGGCATGACGTTCTCTGAGTCCGGTCCGGTGCCGGCGCAGGGGAACATCGCGCAGCAAATCTTCTGGTACACGGCGTTTACCGCAGACATGACCAAGCCTGGTTTGCCGGTCGTGAACGAGGACGGCACGCCCAAATGGCGAATGGCGCCGTCGCCGAAGGGGCCGTATTGGGAGGAGGGTATGAAGCTGGGCTATCAGGATGCTGGCTCTTGGACCTTCCTCGACTCGACACCCGAGAAGCGTCGTTTGGCCGCCTGGCTTTACGCACAGTTCACCGTAGCGAAGACGGTTTCGCTGAAGAAGACGCTGGTCGGGCTGACCCCTATTCGCGAGTCCGACATCAACTCCGACGCGATGACCGAGGCTGCTCCCAAACTGGGTGGGCTGGTGGAGTTCTACCGCAGCCCTGCACGGGTGCAGTGGACCCCGACTGGTACCAACGTGCCCGACTACCCACGCCTGGCCCAGCTATGGTGGCAGTACATCGCTGAGGCGGCGAGCGGTGACAAGACGCCCCAGGAGGCGCTCGATGGACTGGCTGAAGCGCAGGACTCGATGATGGCTCGGCTCGAACGGGCCAACGTCCAGCCTAAATGTGGGCCCAAGATGAACGAACCACGCGACCCTGAGTATTGGTTGAGTCAGCCCGGTGCGCCGAAACCGAAACTGGAGAACGAAAAGCCCAAAGGCCAGACCGTCAGTTACGACGAGCTGATCAAGTCCTGGGAAAAGGAAAGCTGATCGACATTCAGGTACGGAGTATAAGAAACGGCACCTGAGGGTGCCGTTTCTTCATGAGTCAGCCGTGCAGATGCTCGGCGGCGTGCAGGGTGTTTTCCAGCAGACAGGCCCGTGTCATCGGCCCGACGCCACCTGGAACCGGCGTGATCCAACCAGCGCGCTGGACAGCTGATTCGAATTCCACATCGCCGACCAGCTTGCCATCGGCTTGGCGGTTGATGCCTACGTCGATAACGATGGCGCCCGGCTTGATCCACTCGCCTTTCACCAGGCCGGTAATGCCTGTCGCCACAACGATCAGATCAGCACGTTTCACATGCTCGGAGAGATCGTGCGTGAAGCGATGCGTGACCGTCGTGGTACACCCTGCGAGCAGCAATTCGAGCGCCATCGGGCGACCGACGATATTCGAGGCGCCCACCACGACTGCGTTCAGGCCATGAAGGTCGACGCCGGTGCTCTGCAGCAAGCTCATGATGCCTTTGGGCGTGCAGGGGCGCAGAAGTGGCATTCGCTGTGCCAGCCGTCCGATGTTATAGGGATGGAAGCCGTCTACGTCCTTGTCGGGACGGATGCGCTCCAGCAGCTGAGAGGCGTCCAGGTGCTTGGGCAGCGGCAGCTGCACCAATATGCCGTCGATTGTGGGGTCCTCGTTCAACTCATCAATGAGGGCCAGCAACTCGGCTTGGTTGGTCTCGGCCGGAAGGTCATGGGCAGTCGAACGGAACCCGACTTCCTCGCAATCCTTGCGCTTGTGTGCGACGTAGACCTGGGAGGCGGGATCGGTACCCACCAGGATGACGGCCAGCCCTGGAACCCGCAGGCCTTGCCTGGCGCGCTCGGCCACGCGACCCGCTATCTGCTGGCGAATATTGGCAGCGATCGTTTTACCGTCGATCAGTTGTGCAGTCATGACGCTTGGCTAACCATAGAATGAAGGAGAAAAAGGACGCGCATTCTCGCACGGCGTTGCGGTCCGGCAAAGGCGACAGGGCTACAGCGTCCCGTAACTCCTTTACCTGGCTGAATTTTTCTGAAATTTGTTGTTGACGGCATCATGGGGCGCCTTTAAGATTCGCCCCGCTTGTCGAGCACAGCTCGCTGCTGGGTGAGACGGCTTTCAAGGCAGTCGCTTTTGGAAGCCCGAGCTTGAAGTCTGCGCTCCAAACAGAATGCAGATGAAAGCGCCCGTAGCTCAGTTGGATAGAGCATCCGCCTTCTAAGCGGATGGTCGCAGGTTCGAATCCTGCCGGGTGCGCCATTTGGACTCTGGCACAAGCAAGGCAATATGGTGGACGTAGCTCAGTTGGTAGAGCACAGGATTGTGGCTCCTGCGGTCGTGGGTTCGAGCCCCATCGTCCACCCCATATTCCGAAGCGCCAGGCGATGCCTGGCGTTTTCGTTTTGAGCACTGCGGACGTGGTGAAATTGGTAGACACACCAGATTTAGGTTCTGGCGCCGCAAGGTGTGAGAGTTCGAGTCTCTCCGTCCGCACCACTCGATGTTTTCGCGACGTTCGCGTCGATCCGAAAATGGCTGAAGCCCCTTGATTGGGGCTTTTTTGTGTCTGTCTGTTTTTACCGAAGCCCGGTTGCTGACGGCTCCTGGAGGGTTTGGGGGTCGTGGTGGACGAGACGTACGGATTGTACGCGGCGGTGAGCTGGACATTGCCGGCGTGCCCAGACCAGGATTTTCATCCTGGTCGGTCAGTCAAGCCTGTGGCTTATCGCATCGGGCATCAATGACCCAATTCCGCAGCTAGGAGTCCTATTCCTGTATGGCTTGACGGAGTAGGGGAATGACCGCTTTCGATTGGTCGCGCATGCTGCTGGCCGATTTTCCGCTGCTGTTTCTGACAGAGGTTGCGTTTCGAGCGCTCTTCGCGTTCGTGGTGGTCTTCGTGTTCCTCAAAGTCAGTGGCCGTCGTGGCATTCGCCAATTGTCCTTGTTCGAGCTGGTCGTCATTCTCACGCTGGGTTCGGCGGCCGGTGATGTCTCGTTTTACGGGGATGTGCCGCTACTACCTATCGCCACGGTCTTCGTGACGCTCCTACTGCTCTACCGTCTGACTGTACTGGCGATGAGCCATAGCGTTCGGTTTTCGAACTGGATGGAAGGAAAGCCAGTCACCATCATCAAGGACGGTTTATACGAACTCGAGAGTCTCAATCACCTGAACATCTCTTCCGACGAGTTCTTCATGGAGCTCAGACAGCAGGGGGTAGAGCATCTGGGGCAGGTGCGCCTTGGTATCCTGGAAACCGATGGCGATGTGAGTCTCTATTTCTACTCGGGCGGTGACGTCAGGCCGGGGCTGTCAGTGCTGCCGCCCGATCACCGCGCTGTGTTTGGACGGGCACCTGCCACCGGGCTGTTTGCCTGCACGCGCTGCGGCCATACGCAGCGCATCGAGGAGCAGCAGGGAGCGGTTTGTCCACGTTGCGAAAACCGCGACTGGTCGCACGCCTTGATCGTACCAAGATCCCGTTAGCACTAACTCGTCAACGGCTGCGTTAACGTCCGGAACGCCTGGTGTCGCTGCCAGACAGCGCAATCGCAGCCCTCGAGCAGGCTTGCCGGACGGGGTGACTTCTGCCAGACGAGCCACTAGAATGCTTGCCCATTCTGGGGCCGGAACGCCGGCTTATGTCTGTGCAACGAGGAAAATCCATGCAAGTTTCTGTTGAAAGCACCTCCGCTCTCGAGCGTCGTATGACCATTGGCGTGCCGGTCGAGCGTATCGAGAACGAAGTCAACAAGCGTCTGCAGCAGACTGCAAGCCGGGCCAAGATTCCGGGTTTTCGTCCTGGCAAGGTGCCGATGAGTGTCATTCGCCAGCGCTATGAAGCTGCCGCTCGCCAGGAAGCGCTGGGAGATATCATCCAGGCTACCTTTTATGAGGCCGTCGTTGCAGAAAAGCTGAATCCTGCTGGCGCGCCGGCTGTCGAGCCCAAGGTTTTCGAGAAGGGCAAGGATCTCGAGTACGTTGCAACCTTCGAAGTCTTTCCGGAATTCAAGGTCGCCGGGTTCGAGAGCATCGAGATCGAGCGTCTGCAGGCCGAGGTGGGTGACGCCGACGTCGACAATATGCTGGAGATCCTGCGCAAGCAGAACACCCGTTACGAGACCGTTGACCGTGCGGCCGAGAATGGCGATCAGCTGAATATCGATTTCGTCGGCAAGATCGACGGCGAAGCCTTCGCTGGCGGCTCGGCTAAAGGCACACAACTGGTCCTGGGATCCGGTCGCATGATTCCGGGCTTCGAGGATGCGCTGGTTGGCGCCAAGGCGGGCGAAGAGCGCGTCATCAACCCGACCTTCCCTGAGGATTACCAGAATCTCGACCTGGCCGGCAAAACCGCCGAGTTCACCGTGACCGTCAACAGCGTCGCCGCTGCTCAACTGCCCGAGCTCAACGACGAATTCTTCGCTCAGTTCGGCGTGCAGGAAGGTGGCCTTGAGGGCTTCCGTGCCGAGGTCAAGAAGAATATGGAGCGGGAACTGCGCCAGGCAATCAAGACCAAGGTGAAAAACCAGGTAATGGAAGGGTTGGTTGCTGGCAACCCGATCGAGGTACCGAAGGCGCTGGTCGACAATGAAGTCAACCGCTTGCGCGCCCAGGCTGTGCAACAGTTCGGTGGCAACATCAAGCCCGATCAGCTGCCGGCCGAATTGTTCGAAGAGCAGGCCAAGCGTCGCGTCGTGCTGGGTCTGATCGTTGCCGAGGTGGTCAAGCAACACGAGCTCAAGCCTGATGACAGCCGTGTTCGCGAGCTGATCGAAGAGATGGCTTCCGCCTATCAGGAGCCGGAGCAGGTGGTATCCTGGTACTACAAGAACGCCGAGCAACTGAACGAAGTCCGCTCGGTTGTGCTCGAAGAACAAGTTGTAGATACTGTCCTGCAGCAGGCTAAAGTAACCGACAAATCGGTTTCCTACGAAGAAGCAGTGAAGCCTGCGGAAGCCCCGCAAGCAGCTTGAATCTCTTCAAATCGTTTTGAATGCACGTTCATAAGCCAGCCTAGTGCTGGCTTATGTCTTTGAGGCGTGACATAGGGAGTATCGTTGGACATGTCCGGCAATCCGTTTATGCAAGCACCCGATATCCAGGCCGCCGGTGGGCTGGTCCCGATGGTCATCGAGCAGTCCGCCCGTGGCGAGCGCGCGTATGACATCTATTCCCGACTCCTGAAGGAGCGGGTGATCTTCATGGTTGGCCAGGTCGAAGACTACATGGCGAATCTGATCGTCGCGCAGATGCTGTTCCTCGAGGCCGAGAACCCCGAGAAGGATATCCACCTCTACATCAATTCGCCGGGTGGCTCGGTGACGGCGGGCATGTCCATTTACGACACCATGCAGTTCATCAAGCCCGACGTTTCGACGATCTGCATCGGCCAGGCCTGCAGCATGGGTGCGTTGCTGTTGACCGGCGGCGCAGCCGGTAAGCGCTACTGTCTGCCGCACTCGCGGATGATGATTCACCAGCCGTTGGGCGGCTTCCAGGGGCAGGCTTCGGACATCGAGATTCATGCCCGTGAGATCCTTACCATTCGCGAGCGCCTGAACAAGATCATGGCTCAGCATACGGGCCAGCCGCTGGATGTCATTGCCCGTGACACCGACCGCGACAACTTCATGAGTGGCGAGGAGGCCGTCAAGTACGGGCTTATCGACCAAGTGCTGGCTCAGCGTCAGATGGCGGGGTGATCTCGTCAGCCCTGGCGATGTCTGGCTTTAGCCCGGGCTTGAAAAAGCCCTCGAATGCCTTCATCTTGTGTTTCAAGCCTTCCCGATTGGATCGATCGAATGACTGACACCCGCAACGGCGAGGATTCCGGCAAGCTGCTTTATTGCTCCTTCTGCGGCAAAAGCCAGCACGAAGTGCGCAAGTTGATTGCTGGCCCCTCGGTTTTTATCTGCGACGAGTGCGTCGACCTGTGCAATGACATCATCCGTGAGGAGGTGCAGGAAGCCCAGGCCGAAAGCAGTGCGCAAAAACTGCCTGCGCCCAAGGAGATCAGCGGCATTCTCGACCAGTACGTCATTGGTCAGGAGCGTGCCAAAAAGATTCTGGCAGTGGCCGTTTACAACCATTACAAGCGACTCAATCAGCGCGACAAGAAAGAAGAGGTCGAGCTGGGCAAGAGCAATATCCTGCTGATCGGCCCGACGGGTTCAGGCAAGACGCTGCTCGCCGAGACGCTGGCTCGCCTTCTTAACGTCCCGTTCACCATCGCTGATGCCACGACGCTGACCGAGGCCGGCTACGTGGGCGAGGATGTGGAGAACATCATTCAGAAGCTGTTGCAGAAGTGTGACTACGACGTGGAGAAGGCCCAGATGGGCATTGTCTACATCGATGAGATCGACAAGATCTCTCGCAAGTCCGACAACCCATCCATCACGCGTGACGTGTCGGGTGAGGGGGTGCAGCAAGCGCTGCTGAAGCTGATCGAGGGAACCGTTGCTTCCGTTCCGCCGCAGGGCGGCCGCAAACATCCCCAGCAGGAGTTCCTTCAGGTTGATACCCGCAACATCCTGTTCATCTGCGGCGGTGCGTTTGCGGGCCTTGAGAAGGTGATTCAGAGCCGTTCTACCCAGGGCGGTATCGGGTTCAATGCAGAGGTACGCAGCAAGGATCCGGGCAAGAAAATCGGAGAATCGCTACGTGCGGTTGAGCCCGACGATCTGGTCAAGTTCGGCCTGATCCCAGAGTTCGTGGGGCGTTTGCCGGTTATTGCCACCCTGGACGAACTGGACGAAGCGGCATTGATCCAGATTCTGACCGAACCGAAAAATGCGTTGACCAAACAGTACGCCAAGCTGTTTGAACTCGAGGGAGTCGATCTGGAGTTCCGCACCGATGCGCTCAAGGCAGTAGCCGGACGTGCATTGGAGCGCAAGACCGGTGCGCGGGGCCTGCGATCGATTCTTGAGGGCGTTCTGCTCGACACCATGTATGAAATTCCTTCGCAGAAGGATGTCAGCAAAGTAGTGATCGATGAGAGCGTGATCGAAGGAACGTCGAAGCCGCTGCTGATCTACGAGAGCAGCGAGCCGCCAGCGAAGGCTGCGCCTGACGCGTGATAGTACAAAGGGGCCTCCGGGCCCTTTTGCATTTCTGCGTCCTCCTTGTTTTTTGCCTAGCGCGCCCTCATCTTTGTTTCCAGGGTGTTTCCCCGTTCCCGCCGTAGAGCTGAATGTTATGAAGACAACCATCGAATTGCCCCTTTTGCCACTGCGTGACGTCGTGGTCTATCCGCACATGGTGATTCCGCTGTTCGTTGGCCGAGAGAAGTCCATAGAGGCCCTCGAGGCGGCGATGGCGGGCGACAAGCAGATTCTGCTCTTGGCTCAGAAGAATCCGGCTGACGACGATCCCAATGAAGATGCCCTTTATCGTGTGGGCACCGTTGCGACTGTTCTACAGCTACTCAAATTGCCTGATGGCACCGTGAAGGTGCTGGTGGAGGGTGAGCAGCGCGGTGTGATCGACCGTTTCTTCGAGGTCGAGGATCATTGTCGTGCCGAGGTCGAGCTGATCGAGGAGTCGGAGATCGACGAGCGGGAAGGCGAGGTGCTGACGCGGAGTTTGCTGAGTCAGTTCGAGCAGTACGTTCAGCTTGGCAAGAAGGTCCCGTCTGAAGTGCTCTCTTCGCTGGCAAGCATCGATGAGCCTGCTCGGCTGGTCGATACGATGGCGGCCCACATGGCGCTGAAGATCGAACAGAAGCAGGCGATTCTGGAAATCACCGAGCTCTCGGCACGAGTCGAGCATGTGCTCGCCTTGCTGGATGCCGAGATTGATCTGCTGCAGGTCGAAAAGCGAATCCGTGGCCGGGTCAAGAAGCAGATGGAGCGTAGCCAGCGCGAGTACTACCTGAACGAGCAGATGAAGGCTATTCAGAAAGAACTCGGCGATATCGATGAAGGCCACAATGAAATCGATGACCTGAAGAAGCGCATCGAGAACGCAGGCCTGCCCAAGGATGCTCACGCCAAAGCCACGGCTGAGCTGAACAAGCTCAAGCAGATGTCTCCCATGTCCGCCGAGGCCACGGTGGTGCGGACCTATATCGACTGGCTGGTCAATGTCCCGTGGAAGGCGGCAAGCAAGGTCCGGCTGGATCTGCAAAAGGCAGAGGAGGTGCTCGACGCCGATCATTACGGCCTCGAGGAGGTTAAGGACCGGATCTTGGAATACCTGGCCGTGCAGAAGCGAGTCAAGAAGCTCAAGGGTCCGGTGCTGTGTCTGGTTGGTCCGCCCGGTGTGGGTAAGACCTCGCTGGCCGAGTCCATCGCCCGATCCACAAATCGCAAGTTCGTCCGTATGGCGCTCGGCGGCGTGCGCGACGAGGCCGAAATCCGAGGGCATCGTCGGACCTACATCGGTTCGATGCCCGGACGGCTGATCCAGAAATTAAGCAAGGTTGGCGTTCGCAATCCGCTGTTCCTGCTCGACGAGATCGACAAGATGGGTAACGACATGCGTGGGGATCCTGCGTCTGCGTTGCTGGAAGTGCTCGACCCGGAGCAGAACCACAACTTCAATGATCATTATCTTGAGGTCGATTACGATCTGTCCGACGTCATGTTCCTGTGCACAGCGAACTCGATGAACATTCCGGCGCCGTTGCTCGATCGCATGGAAGTGATCCGCCTTCCAGGCTACACAGAGGACGAGAAGATCAACATCGCTAACCGTTACCTAGTGCCGAAGCAGGTCAAGGCCAACGGTCTCAAGAAAACCGAGTTGGTATTCCAGGACGAGGCATTGCGAGACGTTGTTCGCTACTACACCCGCGAGGCGGGGGTGCGAAGCCTGGAGCGGCAGCTGGCGAAGGTGTGTCGGAAAGTGGTGAAGGAGCACGCCGCGGAAAAGAACTTCAAGGTTCAGATCGACGCCGCATCGCTCGAACATTATCTGGGCGTCCGCAAGTTCCGTTACGGTCTTGCGGAGCAGCAGGACCAGGTCGGACAAGTGACCGGGCTCGCCTGGACCCAGGTTGGTGGCGAGTTGCTGACCATCGAGGCCGCGGTCGTTCCCGGCAAGGGACGACTGACAAAGACCGGTTCGCTCGGTGACGTGATGGGGGAATCCATCACTGCCGCATTGACAGTGGTCCGCAGCCGAGCCCAAAGCTTGGGAATAGCGCCGGACTTCCATGAGAAGCAGGACATCCATATCCATGTCCCTGAAGGGGCGACTCCCAAGGATGGCCCGAGCGCCGGTATCGGTATGTGCACCGCGTTGGTTTCGGCTCTGACCCACATTCCGGTTCGCGCTGAAGTGGCGATGACGGGCGAGATTACGCTGCGTGGTCAGGTACTCGCCATTGGCGGTTTGAAGGAGAAATTGCTGGCCGCACATCGGGGCGGAATCAAGACCGTGATCATCCCGGAAGAGAATCAGCGTGATCTGAAAGAGATTCCTGAAAATATTAAGCAGGACCTGCTGATTAAACCGGTCAAGTGGATTGACGAAGTCCTTCAAATTGCGCTGCAATACGCGCCGGAGCCCTTACCTGATGCGGCTCCCGACATCGTTGCAAAGGAAGACAAGCGCGAGTCTGATTCCAAGGAGCGAATCAGCACGCATTAGTCTGGAAGGCTCTGTTGACATATTTTCGGCGCCCTTGATATAAACCGGCCCTTTGTGTCGCTGCTATTTCAGCACCGCTTTGCTTACACCAAAAATTAAAGATACGACTCAACAGAAATAAGGGGACTTAGAGTGAACAAGTCGGAACTGATCGATGCTATCGCTGCATCTGCTGATATCCCGAAAGCTGTTGCTGGCCGCGCGCTGGATGCAGTAATCGACTCCGTTACTGGCGCGCTGAAGGCTGGTGATTCCGTGGTACTGGTTGGTTTCGGTACTTTCGCTGTCAAGGAGCGCGCCGCTCGCACCGGCCGCAACCCTCAGACCGGCAAGCCGATCAATATCGCAGCGGCCAAGATTCCGGGATTCAAAGCTGGCAAGGCTCTGAAAGACGCTGTCAACTAAGCGTTTTTTGATCCGGCCAGCTGTCAGTCGACTCTGACCCTGGCTTGGAGTGGTGGTTCGAACAGGCCGCGCCTGTTGCGCTCGGGCTTGGGGGATTCGGCCCAACCGCTCCAAAAGCTCCGCGAAGGCGCATCCCCGGATGCGCCTTTCTTTTATCCGGTTTCCACCCGTGCTGCAGTGTATGCCGCGCAGCTGCCTCCTGGGGGACGCATGCTTCAGAACATCAGGGACAACTCTCAAGGCTGGATTGCCAAGACCATTATCGGCGTCATTATCGTTCTACTGGCGCTGACCGGTTTTGATGCGATCTTCAGTTCCGTCAGCAATAGCCGGAACGCTGCTGAAGTCAACGGCGAGGAAATCTCGCTGGATGAACTCAACGAGGCCATGAACATGCAGCGCCGCCAGCTCGCGCAGCAGCTGGGTGGCGACTTCGATCCCTCGCTGCTTGACGACAAACTGGTGCGAGAGTCGTCGTTGCGGGCGCTGATAGACCGAGCCTTGCTGCTGCAGGGGGCTCGCAATGCCGACTTTGCCTTCTCCGAAACCGCACTGGATCAACTGATCCTGCAGACGCCGGAGTTCGCCGTAGAGGGTAAGTTCAACGCGACCCGCTTCGATCAGGTCATCCAACAGATGGGTTACACGCGGATGCAGTTCCGTGAGTTGCTCAAGCAGGAAATGCTGATCGGCCAACTGCGTGCCGGTATTTCCGGTTCAGGATTCGTTACGGACGAGCAGATCGAGCGATTCGCCAGCCTCGAGCAGCAAACCCGCGATTTCGCCAGTGTCCGGATCCAGGCCGACGCCAATGCGGTTCAAGTCAGCGACAGCGACGCGCGTGAGTATTACGAACAGAATCCAGACCGTTTTCGTTCGCCTGAACAGGTGGTATTGGAGTACGTCGAGCTGGACAAGGAGTCGTTCTTCGATCAGGTCGAAGTGTCTGACGATGAGGTCGACGAGCTCTACAAGCAGCGTATCGCGAACCTCGCGGAACAGCGCCGTGCCGCGCATATCCTGATCGAGGCAGACGATGGCAATGACGCGCAGGCGAAGCAGCGGATCGACGAGATTGCCAAGCGGGTATCTGCTGGCGAAGATTTCGCAGCGCTGGCCAAGGAGCTGTCCGAGGACCCGGGCTCAGCCGGCGAGGGCGGCGACCTGGGATTTGCGGGCCCCGGTGTATATGACCCTGAATTCGAAGCGGCTCTCTACGGGTTGGAGCAGGGGCAGGTTTCTGCTCCGGTTCGATCCGAGTTTGGTTGGCATCTGATTAAGCTGCTTGGTGTTCAATCACCCGAAATACCGACCCTTGAATCAATGAAGCCCGAACTGGTTCGCGAACTCAAGGCTCAGCAAGTCGAGCAGCGCTTCGTCGAGGCCAGCAAACAGCTGGAAGATGCGGCGTTCGAGTCCTCAGACCTGGCACAACCTGCTCAGGAACTTGGATTGCAGGTTCGGACAACTGAAGCGTTCGGTCGCGAGGGGGGTGCTGGTGTAGCCTCGAACCGTCAGGTCATCCAGGCGGCTTTCAGTGATGAGGTGCTGTTGGATGGTGCCAACAGTGAGGTTATCGAGCTGGATCCGGACACCGCCGTTGTGGTGCGGGTCAAGCAGCACCTGCAGCCCGAGGTGATGCCTTACGATCAGGTCGGGGAGGGCATCGTTGCCCAATTGCAGCAGGCCAAAGCGGCTGAACAAGCTGAAGCCCAGGGCCAGGCGCTGCTGGCCAAGCTGCGTGGCGGCGAGCAAGCTGAGGTCGAATGGCAGCCTGTCGAAGCCGCATCGCGCAATCAGGAGGGCGTCGAGCCGGCCGTGCTGCAGGAAGTGTTCCGCATGCCTCGTCCGCAGAATGGTGATGCTCCGACCTATGGTGGTATTCGATTGGGTGAGGGTGATTTCGTAGTCATCCAATTGAACGGCGTCAGCGAACCGGATGCCGAGCTTTCGACTGAAGAAAAGCAGAGCTACCGTCGATTCTTGGCTTCACGCAGTGGCCAGCAGGATTTCGCCGCCTACCGCGACATGCTGCATAACGAAGCGGACATCGAGACGTATTGATCGAGTGAGAGAAACAAAAAAACCCGCACGATGTGCGGGTTTTTTATGGATGTTGGCTTTAGTCTTCGATGTTGCCCATCGCTGTCGTGTTGAAGCCGCCGTCTACATAAAGAATTTCGCCGCTGATTCCTGAAGCGAGGTCAGAGCAGAGGAACGCGCCCGCGTTGCCCACTTCCTCAATGGTCACGTTACGGCGCAGCGGCGTCTGCCTTTCGTTCGCGGCGAGCATCTTGCGGAAGCTCTTGATGCCAGACGCCGCAAGCGTGCGAATCGGGCCGGCGGATACAGCATTGACGCGGGTGCCTTCGGGACCAAGACTTCCGGCAAGGTAGCGGACGCCTGCTTCCAGACTCGCCTTGGCCATGCCCATGACGTTGTAGTTGGGCATGGTGCGTTCTGCGCCAAGGTAGGACAGCGTGAGAATGCTGCCGTTACGGCCTTTCATCATCGGGCGACCGGCCTTGGCCAGGGCAACCAGACTGTAGGCGCTGATGTCATGAGCGATGCGGAAGCCCTCACGCGTGGTCACCTCGGTGAAGTCACCGTCGAGCTGGTCGCCCGGGGCGAAACCGACCGAGTGAACGATTCCGTCCAGCCCGTCCCACTTCTTGGCTAATGCTTCGAAAACCTGGGCAATCTCTTCGTCGCTGGCCACGTCGCATGGGAAGCACAGCTCCGGGCTTGAGCCCCAGCTCGCGGCGAATTCTTCGACGCGCCCCTTGAGCTTTTCGTTCTGATAGGTGAAGGCCAGCTCGGCGCCTTCGCGGTGCATGGCTGCAGCAATGCCCGAGGCAATCGATAGTTTGCTGGCAACGCCCACGATCAGTACGCGCTTACCGGTTAGAAAACCCATGTGCTTGTCCCTCTTCTGGTTGGGCAGTCGCCGGCGTCATGAAAGCCGACTCCAGCAACTGCTGTGTATACGGATGTTGCGGAGCGGCAAAGATGCTCTCGGCCTGCCCCTGTTCAACGACCTTGCCTTGCTTGACCACCATCATCTGGTGGCTGAGCGCCTTTACCACCGCCAGGTCATGGCTGATGAAAAGGTAGGTCAGGTTGTACTTGGCCTGTAGCGAGCGTAGTAGCTCCACCACCTGTCGTTGTACCGTCCTGTCCAGCGCCGATGTCGGCTCGTCCAGCAGAATGAGCTCGGGCTTGAGTACCAGCGCCCGGGCTATCGCGATCCGCTGACGTTGACCGCCGGAAAACTCATGCGGATAGCGATGCTGGCTCTCCGGGTCCAGACCCACCTCGACAAGTGCATCGACGATGGCCTGAGCCTGCTCGGCAGCCGTACCGACGCTATGGATTCGCAGCCCTTCTCCGACGATCTGGCCGACCGACATACGAGGGCTGAGGCTGCCGTAAGGATCCTGGAAAACGACCTGCATCTCCTTTCTCAAAGGGCGCACCGCCCGTTGAGAAAGGTTTTGTAGCGCCTTGTCGCGAAAATGAATCTCGCCTCGGCTGGCAAGCAGACGAAGGATGGCCAATCCTAACGTCGACTTTCCGGAACCGCTCTCGCCAACGATACCCAGCGTCTGGCCTTTAGGGAGGCTGAAACTGACGCCGTCAACCGCCTTCACATGGTCCACGGTGCGCCGCAATAGCCCCTTCTTGATCGGAAACCACACCCTCAGATCCTCCACTCGAAGGAGTGTGGAGGAGGATTCGGTCTCGACTGGCCCGCCACTGGGCTCCGCTGCCAGCAGTTCCTGGGTATAGGGATGCTGTGGCGAGTGGAACAGTTGCTCACAAGACGCTTGTTCGACGACGCGACCGCGCTGCATGACACACACGCGGTGCGCAATTCTTCTCACCAGATTGAGATCATGGCTTATCAGGAGCAGCGCCATGCCCATACGGGCCTGTAAATCCTTGAGCAGCTCCAGGATCTTCAACTGCACTGTTACGTCCAAGGCGGTGGTCGGCTCGTCTGCGATCAGCAGTTCCGGCTCGTTGGCGAGCGCCATGGCGATCATGACGCGCTGACGCTGGCCACCGGATAATTCATGGGGATAGGCCCGGATGCGTTTCCTAGGGTCCGGAATCCCGACGAGCTCTAACAACTCAAGGCTGCGCGCGGTGGCCGCCTTGCCACGCAGCCCTTTGTGAATAAGCAGGATTTCGTTGATTTGCTGGCCGATGGTGTGCAGCGGGTTGAGAGACGTCATCGGCTCCTGAAACACCATCGCGATGCGATTGCCGCGGATGCGGCGCATGCGCTTTTCATCAGCGCCCAGAAGATCCTCGCCATCGTAGCGAATGCTGCCCGAAGGGTGCCGGGCCAGGGGGTAGGGGAGCAATCTGAGAATCGAATGGGCGGTAACCGACTTGCCGGAGCCACTCTCGCCGACAAGCGCCAGCGTTTCTCCCTTGCGTATATCGAAGCTTACGCCTTCGACGACTCGCTGCGCACGGTCACCACTGACGAATTCCACGGCGAGGTCGCGAACCTCGATGAGCGTCTCGGTCATGCTATTTCCTTGGGTCGAAGGCATCACGCGCCGCCTCGCCGATAAACACCAGCAGTGTCAGCATGATCGCCAGGACCATGAAGGCGCTGATACCCAGCCAGGGTGCCTGCAGATTGGCCTTGCCCTGCGCCACGAGTTCGCCCAGCGAGGGGGCCCCGGGAGGCAGGCCGAACCCCAGAAAATCCAAGGCGGTCAGGGTGCCGATGGCGCCGGTCAGGATGAAGGGCATGAAGGTCATGGTCGAAACCATGGCGTTGGGCAGGATGTGGCGGAACATGATGGCTCCGTTCTGCATGCCCAGGGCACGCGCGGCGCGCACGTATTCCAGGTTACGCCCCCGCAGGAACTCGGCGCGTACTACATCGACGAGGCTCATCCAGGAGAACAGCAGCATGATGCCCAGCAGCCACCAGAAGTTCGGCTGTACGAAACTCGCGAGGATGATCAACAGATAAAGCACCGGCAGGCCGGACCAGATCTCCAGCACGCGCTGCCCAACGAGATCGACCCAACCTCCGTAAAATCCTTGGAGCGCGCCCGCGACAACGCCGATGATCGAGCTGATCAGGGTCAGCGTCAGGGCGAATAGCACGGAAATGCGGAAGCCATAGATGACTCGGGCCAGCACGTCCCGGCCCTGATCGTCGGTGCCGAGCCAATTGTCCAGCGATGGGGGAGCCGGGGCGGGTACCTGCAGGTCGTAGTTGATGCTCGAGTAGCTGAAGGGAATGGGTGGCCAGACCATCCAGCCGCCTTTTTCCTCGATAAGCCCCTGGATATAAGGCCCCTTGTAGTTCGCTTGGAGAGGAAATTCGCCGCCAAAGGCGGTCTCCGGGTAACGTTTGAACACCGGAAAGTACCAGCCGCCATCGAAACGTATGACGATCGGCTTGTCGTTAGCGATCAGCTCCGCGCCTAGGCTCAGGACGAACAGGGCGAGGAATATCCATAGCGACCACCAGCCTCGTTTATGGGCTTTGAACAGGGCGAAGCGACGCTGATTGAGCGGGGTCAGCTTCATCTCAGGCCTCCCTGCTTTCAAAGTCGATGCGCGGATCGACCAGCGTATAGGTCAGATCGCCGATCAGCTTGACCACCAGGCCCAGCAACGTGAACAGGAAGAGGGTGCCGAAGACGACAGGGTAATCGCGATTGATCGCCGCCTCGAAACTGAGCAATCCAAGCCCATCGAGCGAAAAGATCACTTCGATAAGGAGCGAACCCGTGAAGAACATGCCGATGAACGCCGACGGGAAGCCGGCAATGATGATCAGCATGGCGTTGCGGAATACATGACCGTAGAGAATTCGGTTCTTGCTGAGGCCCTTGGCTCGAGCCGTGATCACGTACTGCTTGTTGATCTCGTCGAGAAAGCTGTTCTTGGTCAGCAGCGTCAGGGTCGCGAAATTGCCGATCACCAGTGCGGTAATGGGCAGTGCCAGATGCCAGAAATAATCGATGATTTTCCCGGTAAGGGTCAGTTCGTCGAAGTTGGCGGAGGTAAGCCCGCGTAGCGGGAACCAGTTCCAGTAACTGCCGCCCGCAAACAGGACGATCAGCAGGATGGCGAACAGAAAGGCGGGAATGGCATAACCGACGATGATGGCCGAACTGGTCCAGACGTCGAAGGCGCTGCCATGTCGCGTAGCCTTGGCGATGCCTAGCGGGATCGACGCCAGGTACATGATCAGCGTGCTCCACAGCCCCAGTGAGATCGACACCGGCATCTTTTCGACGATGAGTTCCGTGACCTTTGCGTCACGGAAAAAGCTCTCGCCGAAATCCAGTCGGGCATAGTTGCTGAGCATGATCCAGAAGCGCTCGTGCGGCGGCTTGTCGAAACCGTAGAGGCGCTCGATCTCGGCAATCAGCTCCAGGTCCAACCCCTGCGCACCGCGATAGTTGTTGCCAGTGGCGACCTCCGACCCGCCGCCGGCAATCCGGCTGGTAGCCCCTTCGAATCCCTCGAGTTTGGCTATCGCCTGCTCCACAGGCCCGCCCGGTGCGGCCTGGATGATCACGAAGTTGATCAGCAGAATGCCGAACAAGGTCGGGATGATCAGCAACAGGCGGCGAACGATGTACGCGAGCATGTCTAGCGCTCCGTGCCCGAGCTGGTCTCACCTTCGGAAGACACCTCGGTTTCCGGCTTCGGCGGGGCGCTCTGCGGCTTCTGCCACCAGGTCATCAGTCCAATGTCTTGCATCGGCGTGGTTTCGGGGTGTTCCAAGTGGTTCCAGTAGGCGACTCGCCAGGTTTTGATGTGCCAGTTGGGTACGACGTAGTGGCCCCACAGCAGTACCCGATCCAACGCGCGTGTGCGCGTCACCAGTTCTTCCCTTGAATCGGCTGCGATGAGCTTTTCGACCAGGGTGTCGATGGCGGGATCTTTGAGCCCGATGAAATTACGGCTACCCGGATTGTCTGCGCTTGCCGAATGCCAGTATTCACGCTGTTCATTGCCGGGCGAGTTGGATTGCCCGAAGCCACTGACAATCATGTCGTAATCGCGCGATCGCAGGCGGTTGATGTACTGGGAAACATCGACGCGTCGGATCTCCAGATCGATACCGAGGTCGGCCAGGTTACGTTTGTAGGGCAGGAGCACACGTTCGAATTCAGCCTGCACGAGCAGAAACTCGAGCTTTACCGGCTTCCCGCCGGCGTCGAGCATCCGATCGTTCTCGACCGTCCAGCCGGCCTCGGTCAGCAACTCGTAGGCACGCCGCTGTTGCTCGCGAATGATCCCGTCGGCATTGGTCTTCGGCAGCTCGAAGGGTTTTTCGAACACCTCGTCGGGAATCTGCCCGCGCAGCGGCTCAAGGAGTTTCAGTTCCTGCTCATCCGGCATACCGGATGAGGCCAGCTCGGAGTTGTCGAAATAGCTGCGGGTGCGGGTGTAAGCACCATTGAACAACTGCCGGTTGGTCCATTCGAAGTCGAACAGCAGCGAGAGGGCCTCGCGCACACGCGGATCCTGCAGGCGCGCTTTGCGGGTATTGAAGACGAAGCCCTGCATGCCTTGAGGGTTATGGTTGTCGATCTCTTCCTTGATGATGCGTCCGTCACGCACCGCATCGATGTCGTAGGCGGTGGCCCAGTTCTTCGCACTGGTCTCGAGCCAGTAGTCGAAATGCCCGGCTTTGAAGGCCTGAAGCGCGACGGTGTTGTCGAGGTAATAGTCGTACTGCAGATGGTCGAAGTTGTAGAAGCCACGGTTTACCGGAAGGTCCTTGCCCCAGTAATCCTCGACCCGACTGTAGCGGATCGAGCGCCCGGCCTGGACGCGCTCCACGCGATAGGGACCGCTTCCGACCGGCGACTCGAGGTTGCCGGCGGTGAAGTCCCGATCAGCCCACCAGTGCTTGGGCAGCACTGGCAATTGCCCGAGGATGAGCGGTAACTCGCGGTTCCCGGCGTGCTTGAAGTCGAAGCGCACGCGCCGCTCGTTTTCCGCGACGACCTTTTCCACGTCCGCGTAATAGCCCCGGTAATGGGGTGCGCCCTTACTGATCAGGGTCTCAAAGGTGAACACCACGTCCTCGGCTGTGACGGGTTCTCCATCGTGAAAGCGTGCCTCGGGGCGCAGGTAGAACCTCACCCACTCATTGTTTGGTCCTTTTTCGATCTTTTCCGCCAGCAAGCCGTAAACGGTGAAGGGCTCGTCCAGGCTGTTCGTCGTGAGGGTGTCATAGATCAACCCGATGTCGTCGGCCGACACGCCTTTATTGATGAAAGGGTTAAGCGAATCGAAGCTACCGAAACCCGCCTGGCGAAGCGTCCCACCCTTGGGGGCGTCGGGGTTGGTGTAGTCGAAATGCGTGAAGTCGGCGGGATACTTCGGCTTCTCGTCGTATAGCGTCAACGCGTGCTGCGGTGCCGCCTGGGCCAAACCAGCGAGGCAGAGAAGCGCCAGCAGTCCGGTGCGCATCAGGGGACGTCTCGCGTTTCGTTTCATTTTGACTTCTCCTGAGCCGTCAGCCACCACGCGCGCAACCCCAGCGTATAAGGCGGCGTCGTGACATGGGCAAACCGATTCTGGTACGCCACGCGGTGGTGACTGATGTACCAGTTGGGGATGGTGTAGTGGTTCCAAAGCAGGACACGGTCGATCGCACGCCCGGCGGCGACCTGTTCGTCACGTGTCTTGGCGGAAAGCAGCTTGGCTATCAGGTCATCCACGATGGGGTTGGCGATGCCGGCGTAGTTCCGCCCGCCTTTGACGTCCACCTGGCTGGAATGAAAGTACAACAGTTGCTCCAGGCCCGGGCTCAGCGTCTGGGAGAGTGTGGTGAGAATCACGTCGTAATCGTACTGGTCGAGCCTCTGCTTGTATTGGGCGCTGTCGACCGTTCGCAGGCGGGCCTGTATGCCAATGCGAGAGAGGTTCTCGACATAGGGCTGAAGAATCCGTTCCAATCCGGGGTTCACGAGCAATATCTCGAAGCTGAAGGCGCGCCCTGATTTGTCGCGCAAGCCGTCGGCTGTCAGTTTCCAGCCCGCATCCTCCAGCAAGGACAGTGCGGCGCGCAGGGTCTCGCGCGGAATCCCTCGGCCCTCGGTGCGGGGCAGCTTGAAGGCGTCGGTGAAGAGCTCGGGCGGTAATTGGTCCCGATAGGGGGAGAGCAACAGCCATTCGCCCCCCTCAGGTTTGCCTGTAGCGGCAAAATCACTGTTCGGGTAGTAGCTTTCGCTTCGCTTATAGGAGCCGTAGAACAGCGCGCGGTTAGTCCATTCGAAATCGAACATCATGCCCAGCGCCCGGCGGATCCGGATATCGTCGAAGAGCGCCCGGCGCCCGTTCAGAAACAGGGCTTGGGTCTGTGTGGGAATCTGGTGAGGGATCTCGGCTCGAATCACGTCACCGCGAAGCACCGCCGGAAACTGGTACCCGTTGGCCCAGTTCTTGGCCTGGTGCTCGATGTAGAAGTCGAACTCACCGACCTTGAAGGCTTCGAACGCGACGGTGCTGTCCCGGTAGAACTCGACTTCGACACGGTTGAAGTTGTATTTGCCGCGGTTGACCGGCAGATCGGCGCCCCACCAGTTCTTGACGCGCTCGAATATCACGCGTCGGCCGGGTTGAACCTCGGTGATCCGGTAGGGGCCGCTGCCTAGCGGCGGGTCAAAGGTCGTGGCCTTGAAATCACGGTCCTTCCAGTAATGCTGCGCCAGTACGGGTAACTCACCAAGACGCATGATCAGTAGCGGATTGTTCGGCGTGTCGAAGACGAAACGGATGCGGTGGCGGTTGAGGATGTCGACACGCTTTACGCCCTTCAGATCGGTTCGATAGCGCGGATGACCGTCCTTGACCAGTGTCCTGTAGGAAAACGCCACGTCGTAGGCGGTGATGGGCTTGCCATCATGAAAGCGCGCCGATTCGCGAAGGTTGAAGACGACCCAGCTATGGTTGTCGCTGTACTCCACCGTCTCGGCGATAAGCCCATAGGCTGAGGCAGGCTCGTCGCCAGATGGATCGTAGATGCCGGAGCCTACCATCAAGGGTTCGTTCAACTCGGTGATGCCGTATTGATAGAAGCCGGGCGTCGCGATCGGGCTCGTCCCCTTGAAGGTATAGGGATTAAGGGTGTCGAACGTACCTGATGCCATCAACTGGACGCGTCCCCCCTTGGGGGCATCCGGGTTGACCCAGTCGAAATGGGTGAAACTTTCGGGGTACTTGAGCGTACCGAACTGCGCATAGCCGTGGCTTTCGCTGATGGTCGCGAAAGACGGAAAGCTCAAGCCCAGGCATGTCAACAACAGAAGGACGGGTCGCATCAAAAGGTGATTCCGATCCATGGCGCTTTCGGTTTTCGGCCGGTTACAGTAACAGCTTGTATCCGCTGGAAAAAGGGCGGCCATCTGGGCACACTGCCATCATTCAAGCGCTGCTGGAGCGCTTTCCGAGGTCGCTATCGTGAACGAATCCACATACGGTTTGCAGTCGTGGATCGACCGCCTGAACCAGTCCGATCTACCTGCACTCGCGGCGGTCGTTCAGGACCTGCAGCGGCTGACCGAGCAGGAAACCGCCTCGGTGCAGCAGCTCGCGGACGTACTCTTGCGCGACGCTGCCTTGACTTCCAAGGTTTTGCGGGTCGGCAACAGCAGTTACTACAACCCTTCTCAGGAAACGATCAAGACCATTTCGCGCGCCATCGTCATGATCGGTTTCGATAATGTGCGGCTGATCAGTCTTTCGGTCAGCCTGATCGACGGCCTGCTCGACAGGGCGCCTCGGCAGCAATTGCAGGAATTGTTGGCGCGTTCTTTCCATGCGGCGGTACAGGCTCGCAACATCAGCGGCTATGTCCTGAGCAAGCATGAGGAGGAGGTGTTCATCGCAGCGTTGCTCCACCATGTCGGCGAGCTTGCATTCTGGGGCTGCGGCGGCGAGCAGGCCGACCGCTTGGGCGATTTGCTTGACCGGGGCGAGCCGGACTTCGACAAGCAGGTCGAGCAGCTTCTGGGAACCAGTTTTCGCCAGTTGAACCTCGGTCTGATCAAGAGCTGGAACATCGGCGAGCTGGCGAGCCTGGCGCATGGGACGGCCAGCTTGCGTGACCCTGGCGTTCGCTCGGTCAGTCTGGGTGTTCGCATTGGTGCCGCTGCGTTGAACGGCTGGGAGTGTGAGGCCATGCAGGCCTTGGTCAAGGAACTGGCCGAATTCACCGGAATATTGGAAGACGACGCGATGCAGCAGATCCTGGCCAGCGCCGACGAGGCCGTCGACGTGGCGGCAACCTTTGGCGCAAGCCGACTGTGCAAGCTGATACCGTCGACAGATCCCGAACAACTGCGCTTGCAGCATGAGCAACGCCTCGCCAGCCAACTCCAGCCGGACCTGGTATTGCTGCAGCAGGCCATGCAGGACCTGGCGATGATGGCCTCGTCGCGTGGTGATGTGGCGCTCATGCTCGAAACGCTGCTTAAGGGGCTGCATCAGGGGGCGGGGTTGGAGCGGGTAATGCTGTGCGTTCTCGCCGACCAGCAGACTACCTTTCGCGTGAAGTGTGCGGTCGGCGAGGGGAGCGAAGCCTGGAGGGCGGGTTTCGTACTGCCGGCGGATCCGGCAAGACGGGCTGATATCTTTAGCTACGTTCTACGCCAGCGGGAGGCGCTTTGGATGGGAGTGCCCGCGAGCTACAACCTCGAGGAGCTGGTGACGTCTGCAATCCGCCAACGGTTGGGCCGAGGCATGTTCTTCATCGCGCCGTTGCTGGCGGGAGGGCGAGAGATCGGCGTGCTCTATGCGGACGGAAGAACCACAGGGCGGGCGCTCAAGCATGAGCAGTTCGTGGCGTTCCAGCGCTTCGTCCAGCTGGCGGGGCGCTGCCTGGAGGCGCTGACCCGGCGCAGCTGAGCCTCAGCGGGGAAGATAGAGCGTCAAGGTCTGACCGGGCTTGAGCAGCGCCGAGTCACGCGGATTCCAGGTTTTCAGATGATTGATCTGGACATTGAAGCGTTTGGCGATCTGGTAGAGCGAGTCGCCCTTCCTGACCTTGTAGTAGGTCGGCGCCGGCTTGCCGCTGCCGCTATGTCGGGTGGCCGTATCCTGGAGGAACAGCGCCTGGCCGACCTTCAACTGGCTGCCGGAGAGGTTGTTCCAGCGCTGCAGGTCATTGACCGATACCTTCTGTGCCTTGGCGATGTCCCAAAGGTTGTCTCCCTTTTGGACACGGTAGCTACGTGGTGCCGGCTGGCTGCGTGCGACGGCGTGAAGCAGCTCGCGTGATTGGCCGCCATTGGCGGGTTGCGGAAGGCTCAGCAGCTGGCCGATGCGAAGCGTATTGTTCTTCAACCGATTGATGTCGCGGATGACGCTGATCGACAGGTTATGGCGATTGGCAATCGCGCCGAGCGTGTCTCCCGGGCGAACTTTATATTGGGTCCAGTCAACCATGTCCTGCGGCTTCATCAGGGCGAGGTTGGCTGCGAACATTTCCGCTTTCGCCGTGGGTACTAGCAAGTGCTGCGGGCCGTCCAGAGTAATGCGCCGAGTGTAGGCCGGATTGAGCTGGTACATCTCGTCTTCGTCCAGCTCGGCGAGCTTGGCCGCACGTGCCAGATCCATCCGTTGCTTGAGCGTGACGACCTCGAAGTAGGGCTCGTTGGCGATCGGATTGAGGTTGATGCCATAGGCTTCGGGGGTCTGAACCAGTTGCGAAAGCGCCAGCAGCTTGGGCACGTAGTCCCGGGTTTCGGCTGGCAGCGGCAGGTTCCAGTAGTCGGTCGGCAGGCCGAGCTTCTGGTTGCGCTCGATCGCGCGGCTCACAGTGCCTTCGCCTGAGTTGTACGCCGCTAGCGCCAACAGCCAGTCGTCGTTGAACAGGCCGTGCAGATAGTTCAAATAACGTAGCGCTGCAGTGGTCGATGCGGTGATGTCGCGGCGACCGTCGTACCAGCTCGTCTGTTGAAGATTGAAATGCCGGCCAGTCGAAGGAATGAACTGCCACAAGCCGACGGCATGGGCGGGCGAGTATGCGAATGGGTTGTAGGAGCTCTCTATGATCGGCAGCAGCGCCAGCTCGAGCGGCATCTCACGCTCTTCCAGCTGCTCGACGATGTAATGGATGTAGGGGCTGCCGCGCTCACTGGCGATCTCGATGGAGTTGGGGCGGCTGGCGAACAGCAGGCGTTGCTGTTCGATCCTTGGATTGCCGTCGAGATGCTCCTGAAGCTGAAAACCATGCCGAACCCGATCCCAGATGTCGGTGTGGCTGGGCTCGACGGGGCCGCTGGTGAGCCACAGGGTGTCGTCGACCTCCTGGACATCCGTTACTTCCACGGGCGACGGTGCGCGTGGGGCTGCACTCTGGCAGCCGGCGATGGCAAGACAGATGGCCAGCGCCAGGGCTCGCCCAGACGCTGCCAAGGCGTCTGGTCGAGCGGAATTGGATGGGTCAGGCGACATTGGCTGGAGGCTTCCCCGGGCTCGAAAGTCGGGCGAGTGTAGGAATGCCGTTCCGGTGGGTCAAGCAAAGGTCAGGTGTTTTGGGGACTGGTCGACGCTGCTCAGAAGCGGTCTTTCCAGGCGCGGAGTGCCGCAAAGACCTCCGCCGGACTGTCCGGATGCGTGCCGCTGTGCCGCTCAACTGCTTCGGCGACCGCCTTCTCGGTGCTCCGCAGGAAGGGGTTGGTAGCGCGCTCGAGACGGATCTCGGACGGCAGGGTGATCTGCTGGGATGCCCGCATCCGCTCGACTGATTCGAGGCGCTCTTGTAGCGCTGCATTGTCCGGTTCGACGGCCAGGGCGAAACGCAGGTTCGACAATGTGTATTCATGGGCGCAGTAAATGCGCGTGTTCGCAGGCAGGGCCGCGAGGCGCTCCAGCGAGGTGAACATCTGTACAGGGGTGCCTTCGAACAGCCGACCGCAGCCCCCGGCGAACAAGGTATCGCCGCTCATCAGCCAGGGTGCTGTTGGGTCGGCATGAAAGTAGGCGATGTGCCCCAGCGTGTGACCCGGTACTGCCAGGACCTCCAGCTCATGGCCAAGTACCTGGATGCGATCGGCATCGGCGATCGCATGGTCGCGGGCCGGTATGGCTTCGCTGGCGGGCCCGTACACCCGCGCACCGGTCTCGTGCTTGATACGTTCCACTCCGCCAACGTGGTCGGGGTGGTGGTGGGTGATAAGGATATCGGTCAACTGCCATTCCGAGTGGGCTTGCAGCCATGCCAGGACTGGCGCCGCGTCACCCGGGTCGACGACAGCGCAACGTTTGGTTTCGGCGTCCTGCAGGAGCCAGATGTAGTTGTCGGTAAAGGCGGGGAGAGCTTCGATCTTCAACATGATGCGGGTCGCCAAGTTAGTCGCAAAGGCGCATCCTAACAGCCGGACTTGATACTGTTGAATCGACCGGGTCGGATGCCGGCCGGACCCGTGGAGGCAAAACATGAGCGAGTTTCGCGCCACCCCGCCGCAACTGCAGTGGGCTGATCTGATGAACGAGGCCAGTGCCTGGTTCGACGGACCGTTGGGCTCCCAGCTGCTCGAGCACGAGCGGCTCATCATCGAGCACGAACTCGAACGGTGTTTCGGTAGCTACCTGGTGCACTATGGACCGTTCGCCAACACGCCCATCGAGCCCCGCAAGATCAAGCGAAGCGTACGCGTGGGGCCGTCACTGCCTGGCGTCGAGATCGTCTGCGAGGAGCAGTCCTGGCCGGTTGGCGAGCATGCCGCGGATGTGGTGGTGGTCCAGCACGGGCTGGATTTCAGTCTGTCGCCTCATGCCTTGTTGCGCGAAGCGGCTCGCAGTGTACGCCCCGGTGGTCACCTGTTGATCGTCGGTGTCAATCCCTGGAGCCCATGGGGCGCCAGGCGGTTGGTCTCCCGTAGCGCTTTTCGCGATGCCCGATGCATTCGGCCGACGCGGGTGGGGGACTGGCTGAATCTGCTCGGATTCGCGCTGGAGAAACGCCGGTACGGGTGCTATTGTCCGCCGCTTTCTTCGGGCCAGTGGCGAGAGCGGCTCGCAGGTCTTGAGCCGATCGGCCAACGCCTGCAAGCCCCGCTGGGTGGCTTTTACGTGCTGGTCGCGCGCAAGCTGATGGTTGGCTTGCGGCCGTTACGTCAGCAACGTCGCGAGCGTATGGGGCAGCTGTTGCCAATGCCGGTCGCAAAGCTCAGCCGTCGTGACGCCGAACACTAGGATGCTTTGATTCTTCATGAGCGATGAAACGGTCGAGATCTACACCGATGGCGCCTGCAAGGGCAACCCTGGGCCCGGCGGCTGGGGTGCCCTGTTGATCTACAAGGGCGTCGAGCGGGAGCTCTGGGGAGGCGAGGCGGAGACGACCAACAACCGCATGGAGCTCCTGGCTGCGATCCGTGCATTGGAGGCGCTGAAACGACCTTGCCAGGTGCGGCTGATCACGGACTCCCAGTACGTCATGCAGGGCATCAACGACTGGATGCCCAATTGGAAGAAGCGTGGCTGGAAGACCTCGACCCGGCAACCGGTAAAGAACGAGGACCTGTGGCGACAGCTCGATGAGCAGGTCAATCGCCACCAGGTGAGCTGGCAGTGGGTGCGCGGCCATACCGGGCATCCAGGCAATGAGCGCGCCGACCTGCTGGCCAACCGTGGCGTAGTACAGGCCAAACGACAAACTGCTTGAGAGAGTTGAACGATGCGTAGCGTAGTGCTGGATACCGAAACCACCGGCATGCCGGTGACCGATGGGCACCGGATCATCGAGATCGGCTGCGTCGAGGTCATCGGGCGTCGCTTGACCGGGCGGCACTACCATGTCTACCTGCAGCCGGACCGCGAAGTCGACGAAGGGGCGATCGCGGTTCACGGCATCACCAACGAATTCCTGACCGATAAACCGCGTTTCCGCGACGTCGCAGATGAGTTCTTCGAGTTCATCAAGGGCGCGCAGCTCATCATCCACAACGCGGCGTTCGACGTCGGCTTCATCAGCAACGAGTTCGCCTTGCTTGGCCAGCAGGACCGGGCCGAACTGAGCGATCATTGCAGCATCCTCGATACGCTGATGATGGCGCGCGAACGTCATCCGGGGCAGCGCAACAGCCTGGATGCCCTATGCAAGCGCTATGGCGTCGACAACTCCGGGCGCGATCTGCACGGTGCGTTGCTCGACGCCGAAATCCTTGCGGATGTCTACCTGACCATGACCGGCGGGCAGACCAATCTGTCGTTGGCCGGAGAAGGGGCCGATGCCGAACACGGCGGTCGTCAGCAGGCCACGCCGATCCGTCGGCTGCCTGCGGAGCGACCCGCAACCCTGGTGATCCGTGCCAGCGCCGAGGAAATCGCGGCGCATACGGCGAGGATGCAGGCCATCGAGAAAGCCGCCGGGGCCACGCCGCTCTGGGTCCAGCTGGAACAACCGGTGAAGGTGGAAGCGGAGCCGGCCTGAGGGTCGTACCGCCCGGCGGCGCGTATTCCGGCTTGGTGCTTGGGTGCGAAGCTTCTACCCTGAAGAGGACTGTCTTCAGGATGCTTCCATGTACAAAGATCTGAAATTTCCGATCCTTATCGTTCACCGAGACATCAAGGCTGATACCGTCGCCGGAGAACGCGTTCGCGAAATTGCCGCCGAGCTCGAACAGGACGGCTTCCACATCTTGCCCACAGGCAGTGCTGCCGAAGGGCGTATCGTCGCCTCGACTCACCACGGACTGGCCTGCATTCTGGTTGCAGCGGAGGGCGCCGGCGAAAACCAGCGGTTGCTCGAAGATGTCGTGGGGCTCATTCGCGTTGCACGTCGGCGGGCCCCGCAATTGCCGATCTTCGCGTTGGGCGAGCAGATCACCATCGAGAACGCACCGGCTGAGGCCATGGCCGACCTGAACGAGCTTCGCGGTCTGCTTTACCTGTTCGAAGACACGGTGCCATTTCTGGCGCGTCAGGTGGCTCGGGCGGCGCGAGGTTACCTGGAAGGCCTGCTGCCGCCGTTCTTCCGTGCGTTGGTGCAGCATACCGGTGACTCGAATTATTCCTGGCATACGCCAGGGCATGGCGGCGGTGTCGCTTTTCGCAAGAGCCCGGTCGGGCAGGCCTTCCACCAGTTCTTCGGCGAAAACACGCTGCGCTCCGACCTGTCGGTGTCGGTCCCCGAGCTGGGGTCGTTGCTCGATCACACCGGGCCGCTGGCGGCAGCAGAGGCGCGCGCGGCGCGCAACTTTGGCGCGGATCATTCCTTCTTCGTGATCAACGGCACCTCGACGGCGAACAAGATCGTCTGGCATTCGATGGTGGCGCGTGACGACCTCGTACTCGTCGACCGCAACTGCCACAAGTCGATCCTGCATTCCATCATCATGACCGGCGCGATTCCGCTGTATCTCACACCGTCGCGTAACGAGCTGGGCATCATCGGGCCCATCCCGCTCGAGGAATTCTCCACGCAATCCATCCAGGCCAAGATCGACGCCAACCCGCTGGCACGTGGCCGTCCGCCACGCGTCAAACTGGCTGTCGTCACCAATTCGACCTACGACGGCCTCTGTTATAACGCCAACCTCATCAAGCGGACACTGGGCAACGCCGTCGACGTGTTGCACTTCGACGAGGCCTGGTATGCCTACGCCGCATTTCACGAATTCTATGACGGCCGCTATGGCATGGACACGCGTGAACAGGGGCCGCTGGTTTTCACCACCCATTCGACACACAAGGTGCTCGCGGCCTTCAGTCAGGCGTCGATGATCCATGTGCTCGATAGCGAACAGCGACAGTTGGATCGTGACCGCTTCAATGAGGCGTTCATGATGCACATCTCGACATCGCCACAGTACGGCATCCTGGCGTCATTGGACGTGGCCTCGGCGATGATGGAAGGTCCCGCGGGTCGATCCTTGATTCAGGAAACCTTCGATGAGGCGCTGAGCTTTCGCCGTGCGCTGGCCAACGTACGTCAACACATGACGGCTGATGACTGGTGGTTCAGCATCTGGCAGCCCCCGGCGGCAGACGGGGCCGAAGCACTGGCCACCCATGACTGGCTGCTGGAGCCGGACGCCGACTGGCATGGTTTCGGCGATGTGGCCGAGGATTACGTTCTGCTTGACCCGATCAAGGTCACGCTGGTCACGCCCGGGCTCACGGCAGGAGGCAAGCTCGGCGAGCGCGGCATCCCCGCGGCGGTTGTCAGCAAGTTCCTCTGGGAACGCGGGCTCGTCGTCGAAAAGACGGGACTCTATTCGATCCTAGTGCTGTTCTCGATGGGCATCACCAAGGGCAAGTGGAGCACCCTGCTGACGGAGCTGCTGGAATTCAAGCGGCACTACGACGGCAATGTACCGCTGTGCGATGCGCTGCCGTCGGTGGCGCAAACAGGCGGTAGCGCATATACCGGTATGGGGCTGCGCGACCTCTGTGACGCGCTCCATGATTGTTACCGCCAGAACGCCACTGCCAGAGCCATGCGGCGCATGTATACATCGCTACCGGAGCTCGCGCTGAAGCCGGCCGATGCGTATGACAAGCTCGTGCGAGGCGAGGTGGAGGCGGTGCCGATCAGTGAACTGGAGGGGCGCGTGGCGGCGGTCATGCTGGTGCCCTATCCGCCGGGTATTCCACTGATCATGCCGGGCGAGCGCTTCACGTCCGAGACGCGTTCGATTCTGGACTACCTCGGTTTCGCGCAGCGCTTCGCCAGCCTGTTCCCGGGATTCGACGCCGACGTCCACGGCCTGCAGCACGAAGAGCGACCGGATGGGGCGCTGTATACGGTCGATTGCGTGCTGGAGAACTGACGATAGGGGGCCGATGCGGGCTGACTGCGATTGTCAAAGCGGATCATGCGCGAGGGCGTGGGCTGCATCACAACCCCCCGCATCGACTTTCGAGAGGCTGTTGTTATAGTTGTGCGGTTGAAAAAGCAGCATTTGCTGCAGAATTCAGAAGGCACCGGGTGCCTCAGCTGTCGAGGATGATAGCGTGACTCAATACCAAGCCTTCCGTGTCGAGCTGAAGGACAGGGTTGCCCATGTGGCAATCCACAGGCCCGAAAAGATCAACGCGATGAACGCTGCGTTCTGGGACGAGATCGTCGATATTTTTCGTTGGGTCGACGAGACGGACGAAGCGCGGGTCGTGGTCCTCTCCGGCGATGGCCAGCATTTTTCCGCTGGCATCGATCTGCAACTTCTCGCCCAAGCTGCCACGCAGCTAGGGGATGACGTTGGTCGCAATGCCGACCGGCTTCGGCGTCAGATTCTCAAGCTGCAGGCCTCGTTCAACGCGGTCGATGAGTGCTGCAAGCCAGTGATCGCTGCCATTCAGGGTTATTGCCTTGGCGGGGCGATCGATCTCATTGCCGCATGCGATATGCGGTATTGCACATTGGATGCGCAATTTTCCATCAAGGAGATCGACATGGGGATGGCGGCAGACGTCGGTACGTTGCAACGGCTGCCGCGTATCATCGGCGACGGTATGATGCGTGAGCTTGCCTACACGGGACGCATGGTCGATGGCCGCGAAGCGCAGGCCATAGGCCTGGTGAACCGGACATATGCCGACCGAGGTGAGTTGACGGACGCCGTTCAGGCCCTGGCGAGCGAAATCGCTGCGAAATCGCCCATTGCGATTCGCGGTACCAAACAGATGATTCGCTACATGCGCGACCATCGGGTCGACGACGGGCTCGAATACATCGCGACCTGGAACGCCGCCATGCTTCAATCGGCGGACCTGAAGGTCGCGATGGCCGCTCACATGAGCAAGCAGAAACCGGACTTTGCCGACTGATGTGTACTTTTAACGTTGCGCGGGAGGCGCACTAGGCATGGTTACCGGAGCTACTTCGCTGAGTCTGGTCCGCGACGAACTGTTCGCCACCATGGAGGAGGCCGAGCAGAGCCTCGAACATTTCATCATCGATCGCAACAATGGCGGCCTTTTGCAGCAGGCCGTGGAAAACCTGAAGCAGGTCCGCGGCACCCTCAACCTGATCGAGCTGACCGGCGCCGAGCTACTGGCGCAGGAAATTCTGCAGCTCGCCACCGATATCCCGGTAGGCGCGGGGGAGGAGCGTGACACCCAGCTGGCCGCATTGAGCAATGCGCTCTATGTACTGGGGCGCTACCTCGAAAGTGTGGATGCCAGTCGTCAGGAAATGCCCGAGCTGCTGCTGCCGGCGATCAATGCGCTGCGGCTGGTCAGTGGCCAGCCCGCACTTCCCGAGAGCTTCTTCTTCAGCGCACGCCTGGATCACGCCCGCCCTCCGGTTGCCGCCGCGGTGCGCGAATCTGCTGGTCGTGGAGCGGAAGCACGCCGGCTGCGTCAGATGTATCAGGTCGGCCTGCTTGGATTCATCCGAGAGGAAAATGCTGCGGCCAGTCTGCGGCTCATGGGGCGCGCGCTCGGACGGCTGGACGTTCTGTTCGCCAATACGCCGGGCGGCCGACTATGCTGGCTCGGCACTGCGGCGCTGGAAGCGATGCTCGACGGTCAGCTTCTGCCCCGTCAGTCACGCAAGCAGCTTTTCTCGCGACTGGACCGCGAAGTCCGTCAGCTGATCGCCAATACCGCATACGAGGCGCCCCGTGGCCTGTTGAAAGAGCTGCTCTATCTTGTGGCGCTCGCCGAAAGCAGCGGGCCTATCGCCAGTGAAGTTCGACAGATATTTTCGCTAAGCTCCCTGCCGTTTACCGACCATCTGCTGGAAGACGAATTCCAGCGGCTTGCCGGGCCTGGTCAAGCGGTGATGCGTTCACTTTCGTCGGCGATCCGAGAAGAGCTGGCGAGCGTCAAGGATCTGCTTGACCTGATCGAGCGACAAACCGCGCCGGCCGATGCCTATGTCAGCCTGCAGACCCAACTGGGCAAGCTGGGCAAGACGCTGGGTATGGTGGGCCTATCTTCGGCTTCGAGCGCCTTGCATGCCCAACTGCCCGTGGTTGCTGGATGGACGGGCGAGGTCGCTCCCGATCCGCAGGCGCTTCTCAAGCTCGCCGACGCCGTGCTCTACGTCGAAAGCATGGTCGGCAGTCTCGAGCGCGGCGAAAAACGCGATCCGCGCCCCCAGATTGCACAGCCCGGCCATGAAGCTGAAGCCTTCGCCAACCATCAGCTCACGGAAGCCTGCATCGTGGTGATCGGCGAGGCGACCGCCGGCCTTGCATTGGCCAAGCGCGCCATTACCGCCTATTTGGAATCCAATGGTGAAAAACTCCACCTGGCCAATGTCCCGTTCAGCCTGATGGCCGTTCGCGGCGGCCTGCGTTTTCTCGAGCAGGATCGGGCAGCCGATCTGATTGGGGCCTGTGCCGACTTCATTCAGAAGGAGATGCTCGAGGGCATGCAGATGCCAGCCGAGCAGATGCTCGAGACCCTGGCCGATGCCTTGACCAGCCTCGAGTACTACCTTGAGGGCGGTGCGGTTCTACGTCGTGACGATTCGCGCGTCAGCGTTCTCGATCTCGCGGAAGAGAGCGTGCGAGCGCTTGGATTGCCGGTGGCGGCCTGATGAGCCTGCGCTGGCAGCCCGCACTGCTGGATCCGGCTGGTGAAGCCGGCTCAGCACTGGTGCGTTGCCAGCAGGGTTTTCTGGTCGATCCCAATGGAGTGTTGTTTCCGCGCAGTTGGCTCAAGCGTCTCGAACTTCCCCTGATCAGCGAACAGGGGCTTGGTTATTTCGAAGGTGAGCCGGTCTTCCTCATGGAGCTGGCCGATCCTGTGACTGTTCCGGGTGCCGGCTGGCAGGGCCTGCGGCAGTTGATGATGCAGGACGAAGACAACGACCGGTTCCGCATGCTTGGCTTTGCGGCGCAGATCGGTACGTGGGCCAGTCAGCATCGGTTTTGCGGTCGTTGCGGCAACCCTATGACCCAGCATCCCCGCGAGCGAGCGATGAAATGCGAAGCCTGTGGCATTCATCAGTATCCGCGCCTCTCGCCAAGTATGATTGTGCTCGTCACCTCGGAGGACAGGGTGCTGCTGGCTCGTTCGCCGCGCTTCGCCCCAGGCGTCTACAGCACGCTGGCCGGTTTCGTAGAGCCGGGGGAATCCGTCGAACAGTGCGTGCGGCGTGAAGTGCAGGAGGAGGTCGGCGTGTCGATCCACGACCCGCAGTACATCTGCAGCCAGGGTTGGCCATTTCCTCACTCGCTGATGCTTGGGTTCCACGCCGAGTACGCCTCGGGCGACATCGTGATGCAGCCTGAGGAAATCGAAGATGCCGGATGGTTTTCCATTCATGACCTGCCGGCCTTGCCGGCGCCCAGGTCCATCGCGCGGTATCTGATCGAACTCTATGTGGCCCGGCGCCTAGGGAGTACCGAACCAGTGCTGCCAGGCTAGACGCAGACTCAGCGCCAATACCACCAGGATGAAGATCGGGCGGATGAATCGGGAGCCACCATGGATCGCGGTGCGCGCGCCAAGGTAGGCGCCCAGCATCAGAGACAACCCCATGCCACAGCCCAACACCCAGGCCACCTGCCCGTGAATGGCGAAAACCACAAGTGCGGTGCCGTTGCTGACGAAGTTCATGGTTCGGGCAACACCGCTGGCGCGTAGGAGATCGAGCGGGTAGAGCAGCATGGTACTGACGGTCCAGAACGCACCTGTTCCCGGCCCGGCCACGCCATCATAGAAGCCCAGCCCGATACCTTGAGGCCATTGTCTGTGTGGCTTTGACGATAGGGAGCCTTCGCGGGGCGTCGTTGGGACCTGGCCGAACAGGACGTACAGCGCGCAAACGAACACCACTACCGGCAGCAACTGGTTCAGCCAGCGCGCCGGAATCAGGTGCGCCAGAGCGGCGCCCAGGATTGCGCCGATCGCGGTGGCCAGCAGTGCATGACGCCACTGGCGAGGGTCGAACAACTTGCGACGATAGAACGTAAAGCTTGCCGTCGCGGAGCCGAAGGTCGCGCTGAGTTTGTTGGTGCCGAGTACCAAATGCGGTGGCAGCCCTGCCGTGAGCAGCGCCGGTAGGGTCAGCAGTCCACCGCCACCGGCGATGGCGTCAATGAATCCAGCGGTGAAGGCGACGGCGAGCAGCGCGACCAGCACCGGTAGGTCCATGGCCAGTTCAAGGTACGGCATCGAGTTCTCGTGGCGCAGAGAGGGGACGCCATGATGCCCGGCGGAGCGATGCCAGCCAACGGCGAATCGCTATGTTTGTGCGTGGTTCGCTTGTGCGGGGCGGGTTTGGTCGGTCACGGCGTGCAGAATGTCGACTCGTAATCAGAGTGCTGCGCTGGTGCTGGCGGTTTGACCGGGGCTGTCGATAATTGGGCGCGTTCCGTTCATCCAAGGAAGATCACATGCAATACCTGGGGTTGTCCGTTGTGATCGCGCTGTTTGCGCTGATTACCGTGCTGGTGGCGCTGCGTTTGTTGCTCGGCGGGCATTGGCTGCTTGGTTGGTTGCGCGGAACCTTTGGATTGCTGGTACTTGGCTTGGGCGGTTTGATTGGACTCGTCGCCTGGGATGCGCGGACCTACCAGGCACTGGAAGAGAATGCCCCTCTGGCCACGCTGACGTTCCAGGCCGATGGCTATCAGCGGTATCAGGTACGGATCGAGCAGGGCAGCCAGGTGCGCCATGTCACTCTCGAGGGCGACCTTTGGCAGCTGGACGCACGCGTGTTGCAGTGGCGGGGCCTGGCGACCCTGATTGGTCTGGAACCTGGCTTTCGTCTGCAACAGCTATCAGGTCGCTACCTGGCGGTCGAGCAGCAGGACCTGGCCCGCCGTCCCAGGACTCAACTGGCACAAAGCGCGCTTGGTGTGGATGCCTGGGCCTGGCTTCAGCAATGCCAGTGCGGTTCGATGTTCCTCGAGGCACGTCCATTACGGGTGAGTTATCTGCCGATCGCAGACGGTGCCGAGTATGCGATTGAGCAGGCGCCAACCGGGCTCTTGGCACGGCCGCGTAACGATGCAGCCGAGCAGGCGCTGAAGGCATGGTGATTCAAAAATATCCGTTGCCCGCAGCGCGGAGCGCGTGACTCATTCAAATGGATGGACACCGATGGCACCCGCCCGGAAGCCTTCATCAGGCGAGATAGCCACCATCGACATTTAGTGACAAGCCGGTGGTGTAGCTGGAGGCATCGCTGGCCAGATAGAGCACGGCACCGGCCATTTCGCTCGGATCCGCAACACGATGCAGCGGAATGTGCCGCAGCGCTTCCTCACGTATGGCGTCGTTCTTGACCAGCGCAGAGGCGAACTTGGTGTCGGTCAGGCCCGGTAGGAGCGCGTTGCAGCGAATCCCGGCGCCCGCGCACTCTTTGGCGAAAGCCTTGGTCATGTTGATCACCGCCGCCTTGGTGATCGAGTAGATGCCCTGGAAGTTGCCCGGCGTGACTCCGTTGATCGAGGCGACGTTGATGATGCTGCCGCCACCGTTTTCACGCATCAGCTTGCCAGCCTCCACGGACATGAAGAAATACCCGCGGATATTCACGTCGACGGTTTTCTGAAAGGCCGCTACATCGGTATCCAGGATATGGCAGAACTGGGGGTTGGTCGCAGCGTTGTTGACGAGGATGTCAAGCCGGCCAAATTGCTCGCGTATCTGAGCGAATACGCTCTGGATCTGCTCGAGTTCACCAATATGGCAGGCAATGGGCGTCGCCTTGCCGCCGGCGGCATTGATAGCGTCGGCGACTGCCTGGCAACCATCAATCTTGCGGCTGGAGACGATGACGTGGGCGCCTTGCTGGGCGAGCAGTTTGGCGATCGCTTCACCGATACCGCGGCTGGCGCCCGAAACGAATGCGATCTTGCCGTCGAGATCGAACAGTGTGGTCTTGCTCATGGAAATTCCCCTCTGTGGCTGTATGTCTTACAGCGTCGACTTGTTGATGACCTGAAGGCTCATTTGCTCGAGTAGCGCATTCATCTGGACGAATTTGGCGAAACGCTTATCCTGGGTCTGTCCGTGGAAGTACCGGTAGTAGATCTGCTGAACGATGGCGGCCAGACGAAACAGCCCATAGGTGTAGTAGTAATCGAAGTTGTCCAGGCGGATGCCGGCGCGTTCGGCGTAATAGTCCACAAACTGTCGGCGGGTCAGCATGCCCGGTGCGTTGCTTGGCTGGCGGCGCATCAGTTGAACTGACGCCGGGTCGTCCGCTTCGATCCAGTAGGCGAGGGTATTGCCGAGGTCCATCAAGGGGTCGCCGATGGTCGTCATCTCCCAGTCCAGTACCCCGATAATTTCCATCGGGTTTTCCGGGTTCAGGATGACATTGTCAAAACGGTAGTCGTTATGGACGATGCCAGGTTTGTGGTGGTCGGCAGGCATCTTGTCGCGAAGCCACTGCTTGACCGGTTCCCATTTCGCGGCATCCGGCGTAATGGCACGCTCGTAGCGGTCGATCCAGCCTTCGATCTGACGTTGTACGTAGCCGGTCGGTTTGCCGAGATCCCCGAGGCCGCAGGCGAGGTAGTCGACGTTGTGCAGCTCGACGAACTTGTCGATGAAGCTCTTGCACAAGGCCGTGGTCTGGTCGGCTGTAAAGCCCAGCTCTGCCGGCATGTTTTCCCTCAGGATGATCCCACGCACCCGCTCCATGACATAGAACGGGGTACCGATCAGCGATTCATCGGTGCAATAAGCGTAGGCCTTGGGGCAGTACGGAAAGCCCGCGTTGAGCTGGTTGAGGATGCGGAACTCGCGCCCCATGTCGTGGGCCGACTTGGCCTTGTGGCCGAACGGAGGACGCCGAAGGACGAGTTCTCGATTGGCGTATTCGACGAGGTAGGTCAGGTTGGAAGCGCCGCCTGGAAATTGTGAGATGACCGGTGTGCCTTCCAGCGAGGGAATCTGCTGCTTGAGGTACTGGTCGACGACGTCGATGGGGAGCTGCTCGCCCTCGCGAACGGGGCTCGTCTGATCTGCTAGCGACATGCTTGTCCCTTCTCGTTATAGGTGGCTGCCTGAAGGCAGCGATGTAGCCGGCCCGAGCGCGAGCACTGGACCTTTTCAATCTAATGCGCCGATACCCCTGTTACCAAGCGATTCAGCTTGTTATTGGCAAGGCTGTTGCTGATCAATCACTACGCTTTATGCATGGAAAAAGCATTCAAAATCCATAAAAAAAACCGAAGTCGCTGACTTCGGTTTTTTATTCCCGTGCCCGATCAGGCTGGGAAGAGTTCGCTCAGCTTGAGCGCGAGCATCATGTCGCCTTCAGCGCGGAGCTTGCCGGCCATGAAGGCCTGCATGCCGTCGGTCTCGCCACTGATCACCCCTTGCAGGGTTTCGCTGTCCATGATCAGCGTAACGTTGGCATCGGCCGACTCGCCCTTGTGAAAATCGCAGGTTCCGTCCTTGACGACGAGGTAGTAGTTGTCGGCATCGGTGATATTGAACTGGAATACCAGGTCCAGGCCGGTCGCGGCGCTGGGGTTGAACTTGGCCTTCATGCCCTGGATGGTTTCGTCGACGTTGCTCATTCGATTTGATCCCTTGTTTTCGTGGTGAACATGCAGCCGTGGCCACAAGCAGTTGGAGCTCATCGATAGGTGATCAGCTCCGGATTCTTCTGTAGATCGAGGTGCGCCCGGCTGTTGAACGAGGCCAGGGTGACCTCTTCGGCGCGAAACTTGAGCTGGCTCAGCGACGTATTGACGATCTGCCAGTTGAGTTCGAACGCCTTGATTGGTGGAACGCCAATGATCAGTTGTAGCAGGGCGGTGATGGTCCCGCCCGAAGTGAATACGGCGACCCTGTCGGTCTGCTTCGCCTCGAGAAGCAGTCGCTTCAGGCCGGCGTCGACACGTTCGACGAAGCCTTGCCAGCTTTCCAGGCCTTCCTTCTCGTGCTCGCCGGATACCCAGCGTCGAATCACGTAACTAAACAGCCGTTGGAACTCGCCCCGGTGATCGGCGGCATTGCGCAGGATATGGAGTGCATTCGGCTCCACCTCGAGCAGATCAGGCATATGGGCGCGAATTACCTCATCGGCAGGAAACTCGTTGAAGGCCCCATCGATCTCAAGGTTGGGCACGGCGCCGTCGCACCGTTTGAACAGACTATCGAGCGTAGCGCGCGCGGTGTCCTGTTGGCGGTTGAGCTCGCCGCTGATGCAGCGGTCGAAACGGATGCCGAGTTCGCCGAGGTAGTCGCCCAATACAAGGGACTGCCGCAAGCCGAGCGGCGACAAGACATCGTAATTTTCCGCGCCGAACGACGCCTGACCGTGGCGGATCAGGTAGATGCTGCCCATGCTTCGCTCCGGGGGACTGATTTTCGCGAGGGTAGGTGGATGCCTCCGGAGTGTCAACGATAAATCATACGTTTGTTTGAATGAGCATGACTGGCTCCTCGGTCGAAGGACTGGGTATGCTTGAGCGGTTTTGGCGCGCCGGGCGCGCCTGGTCGAGTGGCCCTAGGAGGATATGTGGAGTTTCTTGCTGACTATGCGAGTTTTCTGGCCAAGACCGTGACGCTTGTCGTCGCGATACTGGTGGTGCTCATCACGCTCGCATCCTTGCGTAAAGGGCGGGGTAAACAGGGGAGCGGCCATCTGGAAGTGCAGAAGCTGAACGACTTCTACAAATCGATGCGCGAGCGGCTCGAACAGGCGCTGGTCGACAAGGACCAGCTCAAGGCGCAGCGTAAGCGCGAGGCCAAGGCCGCCAAGCAGGCAAAAAAATCCGGTGAATCACGCTCTCGGGTTTTCGTGCTGGATTTCGATGGTGACATCAGGGCATCGGCTGTCGAGAATCTTCGGCACGAGGTCACGGCCGTCCTGACCCTGGCGACGCCACAGGACGAAGTTGTGCTGCGGCTGGAGAGTGGCGGCGGTATGGTGCATGGGTACGGGCTGGCAGCGTCACAGCTGGTGCGTGTCCGTGATGCCGGGGTGCCGCTCACGGTATGCGTCGACAAGGTTGCTGCCAGCGGCGGTTACATGATGGCCTGTATCGGCCAGAAGATTCTGAGCGCGCCATTCGCAATCCTCGGGTCGATCGGCGTGGTCGCCCAATTGCCCAATGTGCATCGATTGCTGAAGAAGCACGATGTCGATTTCGAGGTTCTGACCGCGGGAGAATACAAGCGCACCCTGACGGTGTTCGGCGAGAACACGGAGAAAGGGCGTGAGAAGTTCCAGGATGATCTGGAAACCACACACGAACTCTTCAAGAACTTTGTGGCGCGCTATCGCCAGGAGCTGGCCATCGACGAGGTCGCGACGGGCGAGGTCTGGCTCGGTATTTCGGCACTGGGCAAGCGACTGGTGGACGAACTGAAGACCAGTGACGAGTACCTGGCCGAACGTGCCCGCGAAGCGGATCTGTTCCATCTGCACTACGCGGAAAAGAAAAGCCTTCCCGAGCGGTTCGGCATGGCGGCCAGCACGGTTATCGAGCATGGCCTGCTCAAAGGCTTGAGCCGCTTGAATGAACAACGATTCTGGCAATGAGGAAACAGCGAATGGCTAGTTTCAAGGCGCTGCTGACTACAGAGCAGGCTGATGGTCGCTTCGAGTCGAATGTGGTCGAACGCAGCACTGACGACCTTCCGACTGGCGAGGTGCTCATTCGAGTCGCGTACTCCTCGCTCAATTACAAGGACGCGCTTTCAGCGACCGGCAACCGCGGGGTGACGCGTCAGTTCCCGCATACGCCGGGCATCGATGCGGCTGGCACCGTCAGCGAATCGAGCGTGGCGGAGTTTGCCGTCGGGGACGAGGTAATTGTCACCGGATACGACCTGGGCATGAACACCGCTGGCGGCTTTGGTCAATACATTCGAGTGCCGGCTGCCTGGGTGATCAGGCGGCCTGCAGGGTTGTCCTTGCGCGACGCGATGATTCTCGGTACGGCTGGGCTTACGGCTGCGCTGTGCGTCGACAAGCTCGAGCAAGCCGGTCTGGAACCAGGAGAAGCGCCCGTGCTGGTGACCGGCGCTACAGGGGGCGTAGGCAGCATAGCCGTCGCACTGCTGGCTAGCCTGGGCTACAAGGTAGCGGCTGTCACCGGTAAATCCAGTCAGGCGGATTTCCTCAGGCGCCTCGGCGCGCAAGAGGTGGTGGAGCGAAGTGCACTGCAGGCGGGTGTCGAGAAGCCGATCCTCAAGGAGCAGTGGGCCGGGGCGGTGGACACTGTCGGTGGCGATATTCTCTTCAACGTCGTCAAGTCGCTGCGCCGCGGGGCGAGTGTCGCCTGCTGCGGCCTGACCGCGGGAACCAGCTTCCAGGCCAATGTGCTGCCGTTCATCCTGCGTGGTGTCAACCTGCTTGGCGTGGACTCGGTCGAGATCCCGTTGGTGGTGAAAGCCTCCATGTGGGACAAACTCTCGTTGCAGTGGAAGGTGCCGAACCTCGCTGACCTGGTCCAAGAGGTCACGTTGGATGAGCTACCGGGCGCGATCGAGCGCATCCTCGCCGGCGGGCAGGTGGGGCGGACATTGGTGCGACTGGACTGAATGCCGCCGTTCCGCCAGCTATTGTCCGAATAGCCAAAACCGATTTCTCTGATTCGAGTGATTCCAACAAGCTAGCGCCAGGTCATCACGCGAAACTCAAGGAGTCGGCTTTGAAAGCATTGGCAGAAAAGATCAAGGAAGCCTTCGGCAGTAAAGAGGCGACCAAGGGCGAGCAGCCCGAACATCCGAATTTCTGGATGTACCCGCGGACCTGAAAAGGGATGCCCGCCTCGCGAAACCCTGCTACGGCAGGGTTTCGCGTTTCGGGATTGTCGTACGGGGACGAAGGGGTTGGATGGGCCAGCAACATGCCGTCTTGCCGGCACGATGCAGGCCCGGTTGAGGGGTCAGGCCTGGCGGCGGCGGAACAGGGGCAGCGGCTCGTCCGCGGCGGGCTGATAGGTCACCGAGAAGTCTTTCAAGCCTTCCAGTGCATCATAAGGATCCCGATCGGCACGAATGGCGAAGGCGTCGAAGCCACAGCGACGCATGTAGAACAGCTGGTCCCGCAATACGTCGCCAATCGCCCGAATTTCGCCCTTGTAGCCATAGCGTTCGCGCAGCAGGCGGGCGCTCGAGTAATGCCGCCCATCGGTGAACGCCGGGAAATTCAGTGCGATTACCTGGAAATGCTGCAGGTCATCGGCGATGTCCTCCACCGCCTCATCGGCTTCCAGCCAGATGCCCAGCCCACCGTCACGCGCCTTGAGGGCATGAGCATGGTCGAGCCACAGCTGAAAGGGCACGATCAGGTCATCGCAGTTGGACAGTTCTTCGAGTGTCACGTCCTTGGGCAGCAGGTGCCAGGTTTCGTCAACGACCTGGTCGTTCTTAATGATTCGCTGCATAGACGCGCTCCTTGAAGGGGTCAATGCCGATCCGGCGGAAGGTATCTAGGAATGACTCGTCCTCGGTACGTTGCTCGACATAGACCTTGATGATTTTCTCGATCACGTCGGGCATCGCATCCTGCGCGAACGAAGGGCCGAGAATCTGCCCGAGGCTGGCATTGCGGCCCGAGCTACCGCCGAGCGAGACCTGGTAGAACTCCGCACCTTTCTTGTCCACGCCGAGGATGCCGATATGGCCGACGTGGTGGTGGCCGCAGGCGTTCATGCAGCCCGAGATGTTCAGGTCGATTTCGCCGATGTCGAACAGGTAATCCAGATCGTCGAAGCGACGCTGGATTGCTTCGGCGATAGGAATCGACTTGGCATTGGCCAGCGAGCAGAAGTCTCCGCCCGGGCAGCAGATGATGTCGGTCAGCAGGCCGATATTCGGCGTTGCGACGCCCAGCTCCCGTAGCTCGTTCCAGAGCTCGAACAGGCGAGCCTGCTCGACGTCCGCCAGGATCATGTTCTGTTCGTGGGAGTTGCGGACTTCACCAAAGCTGTAGCGATCGGCGAGGTCGGCAATGATGTCGAGCTGCTTGTCCGTGACATCTCCCGGAGCGACGCCGGTGCTCTTGAGCGATAGCGTAACGGCGGCGTAGCCCGGTTTCTTGTGTGCGACCACGTTGCGCTGACGCCAACGGGCGAAGCCGGGATACTCGGCGTCGAGTTGTGCGAGCGCGGCGTCCTGATCCTCGAGAACCTGGTAGGCCGGATCCACGAAGAACTGGCTGACGCGCTCGACTTCGGCCTCGGTCAGGGTGTTCGGGCCGTCCTTCAGGTAGGACCACTCGGCGTCGACACGTTCGGCGAACACCTCGGGCGTAAGCGCCTTGACGAGAATCTTGATCCGCGCCTTGAACTTGTTGTCGCGGCGGCCATAGCGGTTATAGACGCGCAGAATGGCATCGAGGTAGGTCAGCAAATGTTGCCAGGGCAGGAACTCGTTGATGAAGCTGCCAACGATCGGCGTGCGGCCCAGGCCGCCGCCAACCGAGACGCGGAAGCCCAATTCGCCTGCATCGTTCTTCACCGCTTCCAGACCAATATCGTGTACTTCGATGGCGGCGCGATCGCTGACCGCACCGTTGACGGCGATCTTGAACTTGCGCGGAAGAAAGGCGAATTCGGGGTGGAACGTCGACCACTGACGGATGATCTCGCACCAGGGCCGTGGGTCGACCAGTTCGTCGTGCGCCACACCCGCAAACTGGTCGGTCGTGGTGTTGCGAATGCAGTTGCCGCTGGTCTGGATGGCGTGCATCTGGACGGTCGCCAGCTCGGCGAGGATGTCCGGCACGTCTTCGAGTTCTGGCCAGTTGAACTGTACGTTGGTCCGGGTACTGATATGGGCGTAGCCCTTGTCGTAGTTGCGGGCGATTTCCGCCAGCTTGCGTACCTGCTTGGACGACAGTAGCCCGTATGGCACGGCAATGCGCAGCATGGGCGCATAGCGCTGAATATAAAGGCCGTTCTGCAAACGCAGCGGGCGGAATTCCTCACCACCGAGTTCGCCCGCCAGGTACCGGCGGGTCTGGTCGCGGAACTGACGCACGCGATCCTCGATGATGTGTTGGTCGTACTGGTCGTAAACGTACATGGGGTGTCCTGTTCTCAGGGCTGTCTACAGCTTTCTGCGCGCACGGCCGCGCACCCATTGAGGGAGGGCGGCAAGATACCAGCTAGCAGTTATGCGCAAAAGTGATGTTTGGGAATATGTTTAGAACGAAACACCGCTTTTTGGGAATTTGCACGCCTGGCCTTGAGCGCCGCGCAGCGGTGGTCTTAACTCCAGGCAGAACGCCCTGATCGACGCTGAAGAAACCCCATAAAGGAGCGCAGCCGTGTCTCAGCATCATGGTAATGACAGTCGCGCGGACGCCACCGCGATCTTCTTCATCATTCTGTTGGTCGTCGCCACGGCCGTGTTTTGGGTCAGTCATCAGTAGCGGCCTCGCTACAGGGCTACCAGATACAACACCAGCTTCACGACGCCGAGCAGCACGAGCACGAACAGCAGGGTGAATCCAAGGCCTAGCAGAATAAAGTGGCTGGGTTTGCCGTGGCTGAAATCACGAACACGGTTCTTCGCGCTCTGTACGCCCAGGGCGCCAGCGAGGACGCTTTGCAGCATTTGCCGCAGCGTGAGCGATTTAGGGGGCTGCTCGTCATTCATCCGGCAAGGCTCCAAGGTCTAGATTGAAGAGTCTAGCCAGCTCTGCCACCCACGCTCACCGATTCCGATAACGGCTTGATCTAACCAGGGGGCGCGCGTAAGGTTCGCGCGGTCGGTCACGAGGTGGCCGGTTCAATGGAGTGCGCGGTGCCCGGATCACGGTTCGGGTTGAATGGGAAATCAGTAGAAAGCTGATGCTGCCCCCGCAACGGTAAGGTCGACTCGTTCGACCGAGCCCGATACCAGCCCGTACTCCCCAAGGAATTGTCGCGGTGGGCGACATCCTCAGAAATGGCTCGCACCAGCTGCCTGGTTGTGGGTTTTCTGCCGCCCACGCGTCCCGATACGGGAGTGGGGCATGTCTTCGTCGATGCGCGGCCTATGCGCAGCCTTGTTGATGTTGCTGGCGCAGCCAGCGTTCGCGAACCAGATCAACGCCATCATTTCGCAGTACAGCGCCGCTGAATTCGCATCGGCGGTGGTGCGCTTCAAGCAGCGCCATCCGGGAATAACGGTAGCTGCGCGCACGCCCGAGCAGCTGTCGGAAATGAACGATGTCGAGGCTGCGGAGTGGCTTGCCAGCGGCGACGTCTTGCTGGTGGTAGGCGTATTTGGCGCAGAGGTAGATCGCTTGCACCGATTGCTCCAGCGCCCTGTACCGGCTGATCGGGTCATCATGCACAGCGACCAGTCATTGGTTGCCATGAGCCGTATCGATGGCCAACCGGTGTTTCGCGATGCCGAGCACGCTACCCGGCTAGGTGCCGAAAAGCCTGGGGAGGACCTGGTCGGCTGGGCCCGTCAGTTGGGCGACGCCAACCCCGGGCAGGCCAGTTGGATCGAGGCGCGCAGCTATTGGCTCGGAGGCGGCAGCGAGAATATCGCGCGGCTGCTGGGTTGGCTTTCGGACCGAGGCGGAGCGACCGAGGTCCTGCCCCCCGAGCCTCGTCCTGCGTTGCGTTTCTACCAGGATGGCCGCATCACCGATCCCGCCAGGCTGGCCTGGCGGGGCGAGACGCTGGTTGCCGTGGTCGACCATGGGCGAGCGGACCGCCGAGGCGATGCCGATCTCAACGATGCACTGTGCCAGACGCTGCAGCAGCGCGACATCGCCTGCGTCAGCCTGTTCGCCGCCTGGGGCGAAGGTACGCTACAGGCGCTGCGCTGGCTCGAGGGTGCCGAACACCCACCGCTGGCCGCCGTCATCGTGCTGCAGGACTTCGTGCTTGGCGGCGGTGAAGGCCGCGAGCAGGCGACCGATCTGCTGAAGAAGCTCGACGTGCCGGTGCTCAAGGGGTTGCGCCTGGATGACCGTGACGGCGAAGTCTGGCAGCTTTCGAGCGATGGCCTCGGGCGCGACAAGGTGCATTACCAGCTAGCCATGCCGGAACTGCAGGGTAGCAGCCAACCGATGGTGCTTGCGGCCTGGGCGTCGGCACAGATCGACCCGAATTCCGGCATCCGGTTCGGTTTCAGCCAACCGCTGCCTTCGCGGGTCGAGGCGATCGCGGCGCGCGTGCACCGCTGGCAGCGGCTGCAGCGCAAAGCCAACGAAGACAAGCGCGTCGCCATCATCTACTACAACCACCCACCGGGCCGGCACAATATCGGCGCCGACAACCTCGACGTACCGCAGTCGCTATTCGCCATTCTGAATCGCCTCAAGGCCGAGGGCTACCAGACGGGCGAGCTGCCAGACTCGCCCCAGGCGTTGCTCGCCATGCTGCAGGCGCGCGGCGTGAACCTGCCAGAACAGGGCGACGCCCTCGCAGAGATGGCTGGCAAGGTAGAGGGCCTGGAACGTGACGCCTACCTGCGCTGGTTCCGAGGTCTGCCGGCGGCGCTCCAGGCGGAAATGGTGCAAGGACCGCTGGGTTACTGGAACGCGCAGATGCGGCGCGCACTGCAGGCTTCGCAGTTGGATATCGCCAGTCAGACGCTGCGCAGCGGGTCGAGCGAGCTGCACCATGTGCTCGACGGTATCGATCATCCCAACCGGGCGCGCGCACTGGACCTCTTGTCGCAGCTTGAAGGGTTTTACGAGCGCGCCATGGCTCAACCCGGGCTAGCCAATTGGACCGAGGCCGAGGAGCTGATCGAGGCCTTGGCGGCGACTGGTATCGAAGGGCTGCGCGGATGGGGCGACGCACCGGGCCAGGTCATGGTGCAGGGCGACCGGATGATCTTCCCCGGCTTGCGTCTGGGCAACATCTTCATCGGTCCGCAGCCGCCGAGGGGGTGGGAGGTCGACGAAGAGTTGCTGCACGCCAATCTGGTCTTTCCTCCGCCTCATCAGTACCTGGGTTTCTACCACTGGCTACGCGACGAGTTTCGTGCCGACGCGCTGGTGCATCTGGGCCGGCACTCGACCTACGAGTTCCTGCCGCGCCGCCGGGCGGGACTGAGCGCGGAGGATTATCCGATGCAAATTGTCGGTGACCTGCCGAGCATTTACCCCTACATCGTCGATGGCGTGGGCGAGGGGATCCAGGCCAAGCGCCGGGGGCTGGCGGTGATGGTCGACCATCTGACGCCGCCGCTGGTCGCGACGCCGCTGTATGACGACCTGCTCAAGCTGCGCCAGCTCATCGAGAGTTTCGAGGCCGGCACCGGCAGCAGCGAGGGGCCGGCCCGGCGCGCGACCATTGCCGAGATCAAGGCGTTGGTGAGCCGATCGGGCCTGGAGCCTGAGCTGCGTGAGTCGATGGCCGATCCGCTGGCGGCGCGCGGTATAGATTTCGAACAGGTCGACGACGAGTTGCTGGTCCATGAGGTTGGCCATTACCTGACGAACATCCAGGAGCGCTTCATGCCGCTCGGGCTGCATGTCTTTGGCAAACCGTGGTCCGAGGAAGCGGTGGATACCCTGATGGCGTCGATGGGCACCGGCAACGCACATCACCGCCAAGCGCTGATCGATTCGCCTGCGGCCGAAATGCAGGCACTGGTGCAGGCGCTCGAAGGGGGCTTCGTCGCGCCGGGCAAGGGCAACGACCCCATTCGCACCCCCGAGGCGCTGCCGACGGGGCGCAATTTCCATGCGCTGGACAGCAGCCTGCTGCCGAGCCGAATCGGCTGGGGCATCGGTCGGGAAATGGCCGATCAGGCCCGTGAGCGGCCGATGCAGGAGGGCGGCCGCGAAGCCGTCATCCTATGGGCGTCTGACACGGTGCGGGACGAGGGGGCGATGGTCGCCTTTGGCCTTTCGCTGCTGGGTGTCGAGCCGGTCTGGAACAGCCGCGGCATCGTCGAGGGAATCCAGCGAGTGCCGCTGGCAGCGGATGAGCAGCGGCGCGACCTGATGTTCACCACGTCAGGATTGTTTCGCGATCTGTACGCCGATCAACTCGCATTGCTGGAGCAGGGCGTGCTCCTCGCGCTCGATGGTGCCAGCGAGACCATTCGCAAGGATTACCCGGCGTTACGCACGGCGCTCGACGCTGCGCTGCAGCCGCTTGGTGAGCGTGCCAACGGCGGAGACGAGCCGCTCGAGCGAAACCTGGTTGCCGCGCACTGGGTCGTCGATGCGGCGCGGCGGCTCGACGCTGGCGCCGATGCGACAGAGGCGGGGCGGAATTCGGCCCTGCGTCTTTTCGGTGTGGCGCCCGGCACCTATGGCGCGGGCGTCAATACCCTGGTCGAACGCTCCGGCAGCTGGGAGGCGCGTAGCGAACTGGTGCAGAGCTATGTGAGCCGCATGGGCCATGCTTACGGTATGCAGTATGCCGGCGAGCCCGTGCAGGACGTGTTCGCGGACAGCCTCAAGCAGGTCACCCGAACCTACCTCGGGCGCTCGAGCAACCTCTACGGACTCATGGATAACAACGACGCCTTCGACTATCTGGGCGGGCTGAGCATGGCCGTGGAGCAGCTGGCCGGCAAAGCGCCGGAGAACATCGTCAGCTGGCACAACGACCCGACCAGGGTTCGGCTCGAGCCCCTGCAGCAGGCACTGCTGGCCGAGCTGCGGGGTCGCTTCCTCAATCCGGCCTGGATCAAGGCACTGATGCAGCACGACTATGCCGGTGCGCGCACCATGGGCAGCGAGTTTCTCGAGTACCTGTGGGGCTGGCAGGTGACCAATCCCGAGATCATCCAGGACAGTGCCTGGGAGGAGGTCAAGGCCGTATACCTAGACGACCGCCATGGCCTCGGTCTCGACACCTTTCTCGAAGAAGGCGCCAACGTGCACGTGAAAACCAACATGCTGGCGATCATGCTGGTGGCGATCCACAAGGGGTTCTGGGAGGCTGACGAGCCGACGCGCCGGGCACTGGGCGACGCGTTCGCCAGACTGGTCGGCGAGCACGGGTTACCCGGAGGTGGCCACACCCGTCCCGATCACCCGATGCTCGACTGGCTGTTGCCGCAGCTTGACCCGGCGCTGCGTGAGCCCTTGCAGGTGCGTCTGGAGGCGGCTCGACGGCAACAGGAAACGAGCGCGGCACCGCGCAGCATCGCCGAGATCCAGCCCGAGTCCAGCGAGCGACCTTCGGAGGCTGAACAGGCGGCGGAGGGGGGCGACAGCAGTGCCAGCCAGTACCTATGGATCGTCGCGGCGATCTTCCTGTCCCTGCTGGCCACGGGCGTATGGCGTGGTCGCGGAGCCTCGCTGCGGAGGAACGCCTGATGCTCGATCATCACCTGTTCAGCTGGCTGCATCTGCTGGTCGGCTGGCTGTTGCAGCCGGTGACCTGGGCGCTGTTCGGTCTGTTGGCACTGGCCATTTGCGACGCCGGTGTGGCTGGCGGCGAGCGGCTGGGCGGGCTGCGTCGCTGGCGGCGGTTGGCCTCCGCCGAGATAGTCCGTCGCGCCCGTCGTCGCCTCGATCGTGCGGACCTGATCGCCCGCGTCGGTCCCATGCTCGGCCTCATGGGCACGCTCATACCGCTGGGCCCGGGTCTTGCCGCGCTGGGCGATGGCAATGTTCAGATTCTCAGCGTGGCGATGCGCGTCGCGTTCGACACGACAGTGCTGGGCTTGTTGATCGGCATGTTCGGGTTCGCGCTGGGCCGTTTGCGCCGGCGCTGGTACGACGAACTGCTCGATGAGGTCGAAGCGGCCGAGGTCCGTGCGGATGAGTAGACGTTGGCGCTCCAGCCGGTTCGCAGCCGGTGATGATGACCCTCTCGGCCCATTGGCCAATATGGTCGACGTGGTGCTGGTCTTCGCCTGCGGCTTGATCGCAGCGCTGGTCGCGCAGACCGATCTGCTCGAACAGCTTCGCGCCGCTCGGCAGCCTGTGGCGGTCGAGCGGGGCCGCGAATTGCCACGGCTGCCGGACAGCCTGGACGGCGAGGCCGGGCAGGGACTGGAGAGCGTCGGGCAGGTCTATCGCGACCCGGCGACCGGCAAACTGATCCTGATCGGAGAATGACGCGCCGAACTAGCGTCCGCCCTTGAACCAGTCCCATAGCCCCAGCGAGTAGTTCGGCAGCAGATTGATGCCGAGTGCGGACTTGATCAGATAAAGCGCCACCAGCCCCACCAGCATCGAAAAGAACAGGAACAGCGTGATCATTCCCGCCTTGGCGGCGAGTGAAAGATTGCGTTGTGCCCGGGACAGGTTGCGTTTGTTGCGACCGCCGACCAGTACGAAGTAGTACTGGTTGCTCCAGAGGCTGAACGTGCCGCGCAGATCAATCTTGTGGCGGCCCCAGGAGCGCGTCGCAAAGGCACTGCGCAGGCCTTCGAGCTGGTCATCGGAGAAGCTTTCCCGCAGATGTTCGGGCAGTCGCTGCTTGAGGCCCATGATGAACGGGTCTCGCGTCAGTGCGCCGTCGTCCGGTGCGGTGTAGGGCGTGCTCGGAGGGGTGTCGGAATGGGACATGGTGTCAGGAAGCCGTCGGAACCGTGGAAGTCGGTCCCTGCATGCAACTACCTGGCCGCTTTGCTGTTCGGGTCATGCAATTGCCTCGATTGACCGGTGCAGCTCGGCGAAATCAGGTCGATCGGCGGGGCGCGCGAGCAGGCATCGGGCCTTCAGTTCGGCCAGGCAGCGCAGGCGTGGGTCCTGGTCGGCCGCGTCGCAGCGTTCGAGCAGCTCCTCCAGCAGACAGCCGAAGGCTCGCGCCTCGATCCGCTGCAAGGCTGAGCCTTGTCGACTGTGGGGGTCATGGAAGGACGCCGCGCCAAAATCGCTGAGAAGGGTCTGCCCGCCTGGGGCGACCAGCAGGTTATGCGCATAGAGATCGCCGTGCAGGATGCCGAGGCTGTGCAGATGGCGCACCACATCAGCCACGCTGGTGGCGATGCGCAGGACCTCGTCGAGGCTGAAACGACGCTCAGGCGCATAGCAATCGCGCGTGCAGCTGGCCAGCGAAGGCGGTCCGGCGAGCACGGCGAAGGCGGGGTCGATGAGCGCCATCAGCAACCCGGGCCTTTCATCGGCGCTCACGGCCAGCGGACCGGCGATCGGGATCAGGTTCGGATGCGCGCCGGCTGCGATGCTGGCCGCCATCTCGCTGTGCGGCAGGCCGTCGCTTGTCACGCTGCCCTTGAACAGCTTGACTGCCATCGCGCGCGGCCCGGCGGATTGCGCCCAGCGGGCGCGATGCACCACGCCCGAAGCACCCTGGCCGAGCACCTCGCCCAGCTCGACTTGGCTTCGGTCGATCGGCGGCAGGGGATGCTGCGCCAGGATGGCGTCTTCCATCGCGTCGCTGAAGGCGTTGCCGGCGAACGCCAGCCAGGCCAGCCTCGGCATCGCGAGCAGCCAGTCCGGCAATTCGTTGAGGCGGTTCGCCGCGATCCGCAGCAGTTCCAGGTGTTCGCACCGGGAGAGCGTCTCGGGTAGCGCACTCAGGCGGTTGCCGGCCAGCATCAGTTTCTGCAGGCGGCTGCATTGGCCAATCTCGGCTGGCAGGGCTTCGAGCTCGTTGTCGGTAAGGATCAACCAGCGCAGCGACAGCGGCAGCGCTTCGGCCGGCAGGACGCGAATCCGGTTGGCCTTGAACCCGATCATTTCCAGCCGGGGGCACTGGCCAAGCACCGACGGCACTTCGGTAAAGGCATTGTTCGAGCAGAACAGGATGCGCAACCGGTGCAGGCGAGGCAGGTCGTCGGGCAGGCGGCTGAGGCGGTTGCCGGACAGGTTGAGCACCTCCAGCGTGTCGGCGAGGTCGAACACTTCCCGCGGCAGGCTTTCCAGATCTTCGGACAGGTCCAGTCGGGTGATGCCGGCCAGTTCGCCGCGCTTGAGTTGGGCCAAGGTATGCATGCTGTTCTCACGCCCGAAACGGGCAAGGGGCGGGCACCGGGAGCGGCGCCGTGCGATGAAAGACCGATGCGCTAGGACAGCGAAGAACGGCAGGTGTTCAGCGCAGCGGCTCGGGGTTGGGCGCTTGCATGCGTTGTCGACGTGCCTGAACGATGCCCTCGGCACGGGCGCGCAACTGGCCGCAGCCGCCATCGATGTCCTGGCCGGCGGAGTTGCGCACCTTGGTCAGCACGCCGTTGGCATGCAGGTAGCGCATGATCTGGTGAATGCGCTCGGTGTCGGGACGCTGGTAATCGTCGTGTTCATGACTGTTGTAGGGGATCACATTCATGATCGCGAACTTGCCGCGCAGTAAACGAATGATGCCGTCCATTTCTTCGGGGCTGTCGTTGATGCCTTTGAGCAGCGTCCACTGGTACTGGATCGGGTAGTCCACCTGGCGTGCATAGCGCTCGCCCAGTTCGACGAGTTCGGCGGGCTCGAACACCGGTGCGCGGGGTAGCAGGGCCTGGCGCAACCGGGTATCGGTGCTATGCAGCGACAGGGCCAGCGCCGGCTTGACGGCCTGCCGTGGCAAGCGCTCGAAGACACGCCGGTCGCCTACCGTCGAAAACACAAGGTTTTTGTGGCCGATGCCCCCATCGGTGCCCAGAACGTCTATCGCCTCGAGCACGTTGTCCAGGTTGTGCGCCGGCTCGCCCATCCCCATGAAGACCACTTTCTTCACTGTCCGGACGCGCCGCGCCAGTGCGACCTGGGCGACGATTTCCGCACTGCCGAGTTGGCGCAGCAGCCCGCTCTTGCCGGTCATGCAAAAGACACAGCCAACCGCACATCCAACCTGGCTCGAAACGCACAGTCCATCGCGCGGCAGCAGGACGCTCTCCACCATCTGCCCGTCGGCCAGGGTGACGAGCAGCCGCGCCGAGCCATCCGCGGCGGGGTGCTCCGAACTCACCCGCGCGAGGCGATCCAGCGCCTCCTTGACCCCAGGCAGGCCATTACGGACCGACAGCGGCAGGAAATCTTCACTGCGTTGATGGCGTGTGCCGGCATCCAGCGCCTGCCCGTTGAGCCAGGCACGGGTCAACCGTCCGATATGGACAGGCTTGGCGCCGAGTTCGGCAAGTTGTTGGTGGATATCGTGGATGCGCATAGGGCGCGCATTCTAGCCAAACGACCCGGCCGGGTCTGTAGCATGCTGGCGGTTAATCGGTGAAACGGCGACAGCCCAGACACAGGCCGAGCAGTAGGGCGGCGAGCAGGGCGAAAGCGAGCGTCAGCGAGGCATGGTGCGCAATCACTCCAATGACCGCCGGACCGGCCAGGACACCGGCGAATCCGATGGTGGTCGCCGCGGTGATCGCTTGATTGACCGGCATTGCCTGCTGGCGGCTGAGTGAAGAAATGAGCACCGGCGAAACGTTCGCGCATCCCAGGCCGCAGAGACCGTATCCGAGCAGCGCCAAGCCCCACTGATCGGTAACCAGCGTCAGGACGATACCGGCGGCGGCAAGCACTCCACCGAACCCGATCACACGCGCCGTGCCCAGGCTGCTGACGACCGGCGCACCGAGAAAGCGCCCAAGCGTGACCATCAGAGCGAAGCTGGCGTAGCCGAGCCCGCCTTTCGCCACCTCGAGTGCCTTGGTCTCGGTAAGGTACAGCGCGCTCCAGTCCAGTACCGCGCCTTCCGCCAGGTAGACGATGAAGCACAGGCTGCCCACCAGAAGCACCGGGCCAGAGGGGCGCCTGAAAGCCACGCCGCCGGCCGGGGCTCGTTCGCGCAGCAGGCCGGGGGATACGGCGAGGTTGGCCAGTACGATCAGGCCGATCATGAGCAGCGTCCCGGTAGCCGGGGCCAAGCCGAGTGTGAGGGCGCTGGTCAGGGACAGCGCGCCACAGATCGAGCCGAGACTGAACATGCCGTGGAAATTGGACATGTAGCGCTTGCCCGTATCACGCTCGACCATCACGCCCTGGATGTTGAACGCTACGTCGATCACGCCAAGGCTGCCGCCAAAGCAGAACAGCGCCACGGCGAGAATGGCAATCGAGTGAGTCAGTGCCATTGCAGCCAGTGCGAGCGCAAGCAGGGCGACGCTACCCAGGATCACCGGACGGATGCCCTGGCGGGCGACGAGCATGCCGGAGAGCGGCATCCAGGTCAGCGACCCGATACCGACGCACAGGAGCAACATGCCAAACAGCGCATCGCTCATCTCGATGCGGGCGCGGACGAAGGGGACCAACGGCGCCCAGACGGAGAGTCCGAAGCCAGCCATGAAGAAGCCGACGCGGGTCGCGCGCCGGACCGATGGCGAGGCGGCGGGTGCCTGATTCGCCGGGACCATAAGCCGTACTCTCCTGGAAAAAAAATTCCGCCAGCGATCGTGGCGCGCGGCATTGTGTCAGAAGATCATCGACCCGCCGAGCCGTACCGGCCTGCCGGAGTGGCTATGGTAATCTGCGCGCTTTGCCAGATTGCGGCCCGGAGCGGTACATGAAGTTCATCCACCAGCGCGAACACCTCAATGAAGACGATTTCGTGATCATCGAATGCTCGCAGCCTTGCAACATCCGCCTGATGAACGACAAGAACTTCCGAAGCTTCCGCAACGGCGGGCGCCACACCTACCACGGCGGCGCGTTCGACAAGTTTCCCGCACGCATCAAGGTGCCGAGCACCGGCTTCTGGAACATCACCCTCGACACCGTCTCGCGGCGAGCCATCAGCGTCACGCGCAAGCCGACGCTGACCCACAAGATCAGGATCGTGCGCAACTCGCCCTCCGAGCTCAGGTAGTGGCCGGTCCCGTCGACCTGCAAGCCATCGGCGCGGTCCTGTGTGGAGCCGGTCGATGATCGATCGCCGTCGTACTGTTTCGCTGGCTCACCTGGGCATGCTGCTCTGGGCACTGCTGGTGGGGTTGTCGTTTCCCGCCGTCGGCTTGATGAGCGAGGGTCTGCCGCCGCTCTTGCTCACCTCGATTCGCTTCTTCATCGCCGCGCTCGCGCTGTCCCCCTTGCTCTGGCGCCACGCTGGCGGCTGGCCGGAACGCTGCGCGCTAGGGCTCTATGCGCTCATGGGGCTGAGCCTGGCCTGCTTCTTCGGCGCCATGTTCTGGGCCGCGCATCGAGTCAGTGCGTTGTCCATGGCGACACTGTTCGTCAGCGTGCCGTTGCTCGCTTACTGCATCGGACGTGGGCTACGGGTCGAGCAACCGGCCGGGCGGCTGTTGGCGATCCTGGCGTTGGGTGCCGTTGGCGCGCTCGGTCTGGCCTGGGCCGAGAACGGGGGGGACTTCGCGGGGCTGAGTCTGGGTGTGGGCGAGCTGGTGTTCTTTGGCGGCTGCGTCGCCTCGGCGTTGTATCCCGTGTTGAGCAAGTGGGGGCTTCAGCGCGGTTGGCTTGCCAGGCAGGCCGGGCTTAGAACCTTCTGGAGTCTGCTGATCGGTGCGTTGTTGATCGGTACCTTCGGCCTGTTCGTCGAGGAGCGAGGGGGACTCCTGCGGATGACCCTGAGCGACGCCGCGCTGGTGGCGTATCTCGGCGTGTTCTCCAGCGGCGTGACCTTCTTTTTGCAGCAACGCGCCACAGCCGTGCTCACGCCAGGCGCGGTGACCGCGTACAGCTATCTGGTGCCTTTCGTATCGATGCTGCTGCTGTTTTTTGCTCAGCCCCAGCGGATTGGATGGCATTGGCTGCCGGGCAGCATGCTGGTTCTGGTGGCGATCGGATTGCTGCTGCGCCAGGGTGCCGGGACGCCTGAGTCGCTGCATGACTGAACGACCCGGCGCGACGCCTGTCAGCAGACACAAGGTGTCGAACGGAGGCGACCGCAGGTGAAGGCTTAGGAGCCAGGAGGGCGTCCGCAGCCATCCGAGGTCCACCGGAGGTAGATTCGTCATCCATGTCTGAGCCAGACAATCAGCAGGGCAAGAATCGCAACATCCAGTTTTTGAGAGGGCTGGCCATTATCCTGGTGCTGTTCGCGCATGGCTCGGTGATGCTGGTGGGTGAGGAAGCGGTCTACTGGGATTCGGTGCTTCAGCACATCCTTCCCGGCGTTGGCGTCGACCTGTTCTTCCTCATCTCCGGCTACCTCATGGGCGTTACCTTTCTGCGCAAGCAGAGGCAATTCGACCTGATTGCAGTCTACGGCTTCTACAAGAAACGCATTCGTCGAGTGCTGATACCAACCTGGTTCTGGGCGGCTGCAGTGGTGCTCCTGGGGCTGCTGGACCTGATCGACGGCTCACCCGCGTACGGCATGCAGGCCATTGTCGGTATCGCCAGCAGCGCGGCGTTCTTTCTGGCGAACGTCTACAACGCCCTGCACGAAACCGACTTCGGCTACTTCTGGTCGATCGCGCTGGAGGTCCAGTTCTACCTGTTCTTTCCGCTGCTGCTGTTGGTTGGGCGCTATTTCTGGTGGGCGGTGATCGCAATCCTGCTCTGGTTGAGCTTCGCCAGCCCGTTCAGCCCGGAATGGCTGTTCCGGGCCAATGCGCTGTTTGCAGGCTTGCTGATCTGGAAGCTTTCCACGCTGGAACCCTTCCGGCTGGCGGAGCAGGAGATCAACCAGCTGAGCGTACCGAGCAGGGCGTTCATCTCAGTCGCTGCAGTGCTATGTGCGGCGGTCGTTGCCAGTACCCTGGCGGACCTGGCGTCGTTTCGCTGGACGGCCGCCACGCTCATCCTGGCGGTGTGCTTCGTCCTCAACGCCTTTTCCAATGACGTGGTGTTCGGTGCGCTGTCGCGTCCGGTCGAGGCGATTGGCAACCTGTCTTTCTCGCTGTACCTGTGCCACATCCCAGCGTGGCTCTTTACGATGCACTGGCTGGCGGACATCCCGCTGGTACCCCGCGTTCTGACCTGTGTGACGGTGTCGCTGATCGTCGCCTTTCTCAGCTATCGGTATCTCGAGCAAGCGCTGACATCCGCACCCAAGGGGCGCGGGGAACAGGCAGCACAGCCCGTACCGGTTCGTGAGCGGTGACGCAACGTGCGCTCAGTCAGGCTCGCCAACGGCGAGCGCGCCGAGGCAGCGCAACCGGTGCTTGCCATCGCCGAGCGACCAGCTGTCATCCTCCGCACGGTATTCGGCTTCCATGACCTGGTTGTAGCTGAAGCGCCACGCCCGCCGCTCGCGCCCGTCGATGCATTCGATCGTCAGCACGACATCCTCACTGGCGAAAGGCTGGTCCGCCTCGGCCGCCATGTCGGCATCGTCGAGCAATGGCTCGTTAAGGACAAACGAGCCGGCGTGTAGCCCGTCGATTTCCAGCATGTCGGCTGCTTCAAGCTGATCGAGCAGGTAGGGCGCATCGGTTGGCATGGTGCGTCTTCCAGAAGGGCGCCGGGCGCTGGCCCGGCGCGGGGGTTAGGCGTCGTAGCCCAGGTTGGGCATCAGCCAGCGTTCAGTGATGCTCAGGTCCTGGCCTTTACGTTCGCTGTAGCGCTCGGCCTGGTCCTTGTCGATCTTGCCAACCGCAAAGTACTGCGCCTGCGGGTGGGCGAAGTACCAACCGCTAACCGCCGCGGTCGGGAACATCGCGTAATGCTCGGTCAGCGTTACCTGACTTACGCCGTCAGCATCGAGCAGACGGAACAGAGTGCCTTTTTCGGTATGGTCCGGGCAGGCCGGGTAACCGGGGGCAGGGCGGATGCCCTTGTACTGTTCGCGGATCAGCTCGTCGTTGCTCAGTTGCTCGTCCGGCGCATAGCCCCAGTACTGTTTGCGGACCTGCTCGTGCAGCCATTCGGCGCAGGCCTCGGCGAGGCGGTCGGCAAGCGCCTTGACCATGATCGAGTTGTAGTCGTCGCCGGCGTTCTGGTACGCCTTGGCGACTTCTTCGGCACCGATGCCGGCTGTGGTGATGAAGCCACCAACGTAGTCGGTCAGGCCCGTGTCGCGAGGCGCGACGAAGTCGGCCAGGGAAAAGTTCGGCTTGCCGTCGGTCTTCACCGTCTGCTGGCGCAGGTGGTGCAGGGTGGCGAGGGGTTCGCCGTTATCGCCGTAAACCTGGATGTCATCTTCGTCGACCTGATTGGCCGGCCAGAAGCCGAACACCGCACGGGCCTTGATCAGCTTGCCGTCGATGAGCTTGTTCAGCATCGCCTGGGCATCGCTGAACAGCGCCGTAGCGGCCTCCCCGACGACCTCGTCCTCCAGGATGCGCGGGTACTTGCCGGCCAGGTCCCAGGAAATGAAGAAAGGCGTCCAGTCGATGTAGTCGACGAGCGTGCGCAGGTCGATATCCTCCAGCACCCTGCGCCCGGTGAAGGTCGGCTTGACTGGCGAGTATCCGGCCCAGTCGAACTTGGGCTTGACGGCGATGGCTTCGGCGTAGGTCAGGCGTTCCGTCCTTGCGCTGCGGTTTGCGGTGCGCTCACGGATCACGGCGTACTCGTCGCGCGTCTTGTCGACGAAGGCCGGTTTGAGCTCCTTGGACAGCAGGGTGGTCGCTACGCCCACGGCGCGCGAGGCATCGGTCACGTAGACCACTGCGTCATTGTTGTAGTGCGGATCGATCTTGACCGCCGTATGCGCCTTGGAGGTCGTGGCGCCGCCGATCATCAGCGGCAAGCGGAAGCCCTGGCGCTGCATCTCGCGCGCGACGTGGACCATCTCATCGAGTGACGGGGTGATCAGCCCGGACAGGCCGATGATGTCGCATTTCTCGTCCCTGGCGGTCTGCAGGATCTTTTCCGCCGGTACCATCACGCCCAGGTCGACCACGTCGTAACCATTGCAGCCAAGCACCACGCCAACGATGTTCTTGCCGATGTCATGGACGTCGCCCTTGACGGTCGCCATGAGAATCTTGCCCTTGGCTTCCGGCTTGTCACCTTTTTCCGCTTCGATGAACGGAATCAGGTGGGCCACGGCCTGCTTCATCACGCGGGCCGATTTCACCACCTGGGGCAGGAACATCTTGCCCGAACCGAACAGGTCGCCGACCACGTTCATTCCGCTCATCAGCGGGCCTTCGATCACCTCGATGGGACGCGCACATTGTTGGCGGCATTCCTCGGTGTCCTCGACGATGAAGGCGGTGATGCCCTTGACCAGCGCGTGCTCGAGACGCTTGTCGACCGGCAGGCTGCGCCACTCCTCGGACTCCGCTTCCTTGACCGAACCATCCCCCTTGTACTTGTCCGCGATGGCCAACAGCGCTTCGGTGGCGCCATCGTTACGGTTGAGCACCACGTCCTCGACCGCGTCGCGCAGCTCTTTCGGGATCTCGTCGTAGATTTCCAGCTGACCGGCATTGACGATGCCCATGGTCAGGCCGTTCTGGATGGCGTAGTAGAGGAACACCGAATGAATCGCTTCGCGTACCGGGTTGTTGCCGCGGAACGAGAACGACACGTTGGACACCCCGCCGGAGCTGAGCGCATAGGGCAGCTCGTCGCGGATATAGGCGCAAGCCTCGATGAAATCCACCGCGTAGTTGTTGTGTTCTTCGATCCCCGTCGCCACCGCGAAGATGTTCGGGTCGAAGATGATGTCTTCCGGCGGGAAGCCCACCTCGTTGACCAGGATGTCGTAGCTGCGTTTGCAGATTTCCTGCTTGCGCGCGGCGGTGTCGGCCTGGCCGACCTCATCGAAGGCCATCACCACTACAGCGGCGCCGTAGCGCTTGCACAAGCGGGCGTGGTGCTTGAACTGCTCGACGCCTTCCTTCATCGAAATGGAGTTGACGATGCCCTTGCCCTGGATGCATTTCAGGCCCGCTTCGATCACTTCCCACTTGGAGGAGTCGATCATGATCGGCACGCGGGAGATGTCCGGCTCGCCGGCGATCAGGTTTAGGAACCTGACCATGGCCGCCTTGGAGTCGAGCATCCCTTCGTCCATGTTGATGTCGATGATCTGGGCGCCGGCTTCCACCTGCTGCAGGGCCACTTCCAGCGCCTCGGTGTAGTTCTCCTCGCGGATCAGACGGGCGAACTTGGCCGAACCGGTGATGTTGGTGCGCTCACCGACGTTCACGAAAAGTGAGCTGCGGTCGATGGTGAAGGGCTCCAGGCCCGACAGGCGGCAGGCCTTTGGAATGTCCGGGATCACGCGCGGCGGGTACTTGGCCACCGCCTCGGCAATCGCCTGGATATGCGCCGGCGTGGTGCCGCAGCAGCCGCCGATGATGTTGAGGAAACCGCTGGCGGCGAACTCCTCGACCACCGCGGCCATTTCCGCCGGCGTTTCGTCGTACTCGCCGAAGGCATTGGGCAGGCCGGCGTTGGGGTGGGCGGACACGTGGGTGTCGGCCTTGTTGGCCAGCTCTTCCAGATAAGGGCGCAGGTCCTTGGCGCCCAGGGCGCAGTTCAGGCCCACGGAGATCGGCTTGGCATGGCGCACCGAGTTCCAGAACGCCTCGGTGGTCTGGCCGGACAGGGTGCGGCCGGAGGCGTCGGTGATGGTGCCGGAAATCATGATCGGCAATTCGACGCCGTCTTCCTCGAACACCTGCTGCACGGCGAAGATCGCCGCCTTGGCGTTGAGCGTATCGAAGATGGTCTCGATCAGGATCAGGTCGGCGCCGCCCTCGATCAGGCCGCGGGTGGCCTCGGTGTAGTTCTCCACCAGCTCGTCGAAGGTGACGTTACGGTAGCCGGGATCGTTGACGTCCGGGGAGATCGAGCAGGTACGGCTGGTCGGGCCCAGAACCCCTGCGACGAAGCGCGGGCGATCCGGGGTTTCCAGGGTCTTGGCGTCGGCCACTTCACGGGCGACGCGGGCGCCAGCCACGTTCAGCTCGTAGACCAGCTCTTCCATGTCGTAGTCGGCCTGCGACACACGGGTGGCGTTGAAGGTGTTGGTTTCCAGAATGTCAGCGCCAGCGTCCAGGTAAGCCTTCTCGATGTCCGCGATGATTCGCGGCTGGGTCAGCAGGAGCAGGTCGTTGTTGCCTTTCACGTCGCTCGGCCAGTCGGCGAAGCGCTCAGCGCGATAGTCGGCCTCTTCCAGACGGTAGCTCTGGATCATGGTGCCCATGCCGCCATCGAGGATCAGAATGCGCTCCTGGAGAGCCTGCTGGAGAGCCTTGAGGCGGGCGTTGCGGTCGAGCATGGGGACTACCTGAAGCTGGTTTCGAGAACCGCGCATCATAGCAAGGCTGCATGCTTTTTGATCGCTGCCTCGCTTCGCATGAAGATTGCTCATGTTGGCGGATCGTTAATCTTGACTAAAACGCTAGGACTTTAATCAGCTTCGTCCATGGCGTACACTTTCGCGCATATCTCAGAGGAGTTCCCATGAGCGCCATTACCATCACCGAAGCCGCCCACGACTACCTGGCCGATTTGCTCGAGAAGCAGAACACCACGGGCATCGGCATCCGTGTATTCATCACCCAGCCGGGGACGCCCTACGCGGAGACCTGCATTGCGTATTGCAAGCCGGGCGAAGAGAAGCCGGACGACGTCGCGATCGCCCTGAAGCGCTTCACTGCCTGGATCGACGGCGTCAGCGAGCCGTTCCTCGAGGACGCCGTCGTGGATTACGCGACCGACCGTATGGGTGGCCAGCTGACCATCAAGGCACCCAACGCCAAGGTACCGATGGTCAACGAGGACAGCCCGCTCAACGAGCGCATCAATTATTACCTGCAGACCGAGATCAACCCCGGGCTGGCCAGCCACGGCGGCTTGGTCACGCTTATCGACGTCGTCGAGGAAGGGGTCGCGGTTTTGCAGTTTGGTGGCGGCTGCCAAGGGTGCGGACAAGCTGACGTGACCTTGAAGGAAGGGATCGAGAAGACCTTGCTCGAGCGGATCCCCGAACTCAAGGGCGTGCGCGATGTGACGGACCATACCAACCGCGAGAACGCCTATTACTGATGCCCTGGCAAGGGGTTCGCACGTCCCGCGTGCCCGCCAATCGGTAAATCAAGGCAAAATGCCACTATTTCTTCGGTGGCAGCCCCACAGCGCTCGTTTGCTGAGATAAGCTGTCCGAGTTTCGGTAGCTGGTTAAAGAGAGCGAGCGCTGCATGTCTGCCGTTTCCCTGCTGATCTGTGATGATTCGAGCCTGGCGCGCAAGCAATTGCTGCGCTCGCTGCCGGCTGCCTGGCAGTTGGACATCCATCAGGCCGCTGGCGGGGTCGAGGCGCTTGAACGCATCCGGAAAGGGGGAGTGGACCTGCTCCTGCTGGACCTCACCATGCCCGACATGGACGGCTACCAGGTTCTTGCTCAGCTGCGTGACGAAGGGCTCGACTGCAAGGTGATCGTCGTCTCGGCGGACATCCAGGAAGAAGCGGTCCGTCGGGTGCTGGAACTTGGCGCCCTGGCATTCATTCGCAAGCCTGCCGATCCGGTCCATCTCAGGCAAACACTCGCCAGCCTCGGCATGATCGGCACCGAACTGCCAATGCTTGGCCAGCGCGACGCGGGCGACATGGTCGGTTTTCGCGATGCGGTGCGCGAGGTTGTCAACGTCGCGATGGGGCGCGCCGCTGCGTTGTTGGCAAGGGTTTTGGGTGTGTTCGTCCAGCTGCCGATCCCGAATGTGAACATGCTCGAAGTGGGTGAGTTGCACATGGCCTTGGCCGATGCGGCACAAGGCGACAAGCTCACCGCGGTATGCCAGGGGTATATCGGGGGTGGGATTGCCGGCGAGGCGTTGCTGATCTTCCATGACTCGGAAGTCGCCGACATGGCCAGGCTCATGCGCGCCGACGACTACCGCGAGCTGGAAATGCTGCTGGATCTGTCAAGCCTGCTGATCAGTGCGTGCCTGAGTGGGATTGCCGATCAGATCGACGTGGTCTTTTCCCAGGGCCACCCACAGGTGCTTGGCCAGCATGCGTCGATCGAGGAGCTGATCCGCCTGAACCGAGAACGCTGGAAAAGCACGCTCGCAGTAGAGATCAGCTACAGCCTCGAAGGGCACGACATTCATTTCGACCTTTTGCTGTTGTTCACCGAAGACTCGGTGGAACTGTTGTCACGCAAACTCGCCTACCTGATGGACTGAGCATGTCTGACTCGATCGAACTCAGCGAAATGCACTGGTTGTTGGCCATCGTCCAGAACATTGACGTTGGCGTGGTCGTGCTCGACCGTGAATATCGCGTCGACGTCTGGAATACCTTCATGGAGAACCGCTCCGGGCGACTCCCCGAGGAAGCGCGCAAGAAATCCTTTTTCGAGCTGTTTCCTGAAGTGGACGAGAAGTGGTTCCGGCGCAAGGTCGAAAACGTGGCGACGCTCGGCACGCCGTCGTTCACCATCTGGGAACAGCGGCCGTATCTGCTGCGTTTCAAGAACTACCAGCCAATCACCGGGCTGGAAGATTTCATGTACCAGAACACCACGCTGTTTCCGCTCAAGGGCTTGGATGGTCGAATCCAGCAGATCTGCCTGATCATCTACGATGTCACCGACGTGGCGACCAACCGCCGGCAACTGCAGGCCGCCAACCGAGAGTTGCAGCGGCTATCGAGCACCGACCGGCTCACAGGCCTGTTCAACCGTGGGCATTGGGAAGAAATGCTGCGCCAGGACTACGCCCGGCATCGGCGCTATGGCACCAATACGGCGCTGATCATGTTCGATATCGATCACTTCAAAAAGATCAACGACACCTACGGGCACCAGGCCGGCGATAGTGTGATTCAGCAGACCGCCGACATCATTCGTCAGGCCATGCGCGACTCCGATATCGCGGGGCGCTACGGTGGCGAAGAGTTCGTCGTGCTGCTGCCGGACACGGACCAGCAGGGCGCCATGACATTGGCCGAGCGGCTTCGCCAGACGGTCGAGGCACATGAGGTCCGGCACGAAGCTCACAGCATCCGCTTCACGATCAGCCTGGGGGTGGCGGACCTGAGCCTACCCACCAATGGCTATGCGCAACTGATCGAATGGGCGGACAGCGCCCTCTATGCATCCAAGTCCGGTGGACGAAACCAGGTGACCTTGTACCGTCACTGACCGGCTGCTGCCTCCTGGCTACGGCTGCCAAGCAGCTTGAGCAGACCCGCTTCTTCCGCGCTCAGCCATTTGCGCTTGCGTGCTCTGCGCAGGTTCGCCAGCTCGCCGTTCAAAAAGGCCTCAATGACGGCCGGATGGATGTAGCACTGCCGACACACTGCCGGTGTGTTGCCCAACTGCCGCGACACCTGTTTGACCGTCTCGGCGAGATTCCGTCGCGCCACGGTTTCGGGGTCATGGGGAACCCCGCGTAGGTAATCCAGGGCCAACGTGCTGCCGGCCCAGGTCCGATAATCCTTGGCGGTGAAATCCGCACCGGTCAGTTCGCGCAGGTAGAGGTTGATATCGCTGGAACTGATGGCGTGGCGTTGTCCATCGTCGTCCAGATACTGGAACAAGTGCTGGCCCGGAAGCTCCAGGCAGCGGCGCATGATGCGAGCCAGTCGCTGATTCTTCAGCGTCACGCGGTGTTCGACACCGCTTTTGCCGCGGAAATGGAAGCGAATCGCCGAGCCTCGAACGTCGACATGACGGTTGCGCAGCGTGGTGAGGCCATAAGAACGGTTCTCGCGGGCATAGCGGGAGTTGCCGATTCGGATCAGGGTCGTTTCCAACAGCTGAATGACAAGCGCCATGACTTTTTCACGTGGCATGCCACGCAGCTTCAGATGATCTTCCAATCGTGCGCGCAGTTTGGGTAGCGCGGCGCCGAAAGCCAGGATGTGTTCATACTTGTCGCTGTCTCGGATTTCCCGCCAGCGAGGGTGGTACCGGTATTGTTTGCGCCCTCGGGCGTCACGCCCGGTTGCTTGCATATGGCCACACGGATCTGGGCAGATCCAGACCTGGGTATAGGCCGGCGGGATAGCCAGCTTGTTGATACGGTCGATTTCGTCCTGGTCACGAATGCGTTCGCCGGACGGAAGAAAATAGGCAAATTTGCCGCGCAACACGCGTCGGGTGATGCCAGGGCCCGTATCGTCGACGTAGTGGAGGTCGTCGGGCAGGTCGGGACAGAGGGCGGTACCGATATCAACGCGTTCATCGTCCGGGATGGGCGGTGTGCCCTCGGCAAGCGTCAGGGATGAATTATCGATAAGCATGTGGGCCAGGTCCGACCAGGGCTGAAATGGCGTGACGAACGGCAGGCCTGCCGACTGCCACGTCGGCAGGCCTGGCCATTGAGTTGTCGGTTCAGATCAGTTCTCGCGCTCGCTGCTGTTGCGCATCAGGATGCGGATCGCGGCAACGAGTTCGTCTATCGCTTCGCGGTAGATGGCCGGGTCCGCTTTGGTTTCGGCCTGATCGGCCATTTCTCGGGCGGCTACGAGATGATCATTGATCGAAGAAAAGTCGCCTATCATGTGCATGCTCCTGGGTAGGTCAGCGGAAAGCACGGCACCAAGCGCCGTGCATCGTCTCTATCAGTGACAGGCACGAGCCATACGGGTTCGTACCAGCCATCTGACGCATGCATAGAGAGGCGCCGCCTCAGCTCGCCGCGGCGATGTCGAAGACCAGCTCGATCCCGTCACCGCTTCCGTCGCCAACGACTGAACCCACCACCGGTTTATGCGTGACCTGTCTATCGCCATAAGCTTCGTGCAGCTTTTGCTGCGCAACGTCGCGAATGTGCGTGATCAACCCGGTGGTCTGCGCATCGCGCGGGACGATGAACGTCAGGGTGACCGAATGGGGCTCGGGGCGTTTCGGAAGATCGGCCAGGCCACTGCTGTGCCATTGATCGTTTACGTAGGCTTCGGCGCCTTTCATGGAGGTGCTCCTGTTTTAACGGCTCAGTGCATGGGACCGTAAAACAGGCGAATGGATCGCAACCACCAGCACCTGACGCCAAGCCCGGCGCCTTTTTGAGGCCGGGCTCTGCATTTGAGGCAGGCGTTCAGACGGGCATGTGCCAAGGGGCGAAGTGAATCCCTTGGCGAGCCAGGTCGGCACGGGTCTGTTCGAGCTTCTGGCCCAGCTTGACCGGATCGGAATACACGCTGCTGGGCAGCTTGCAATGACCGACCGGGCGGGATTCGCTGCCGTCCACGACGGTGATGCTGAGCTCACCGTTACCTTCCATCAGGGTCCAGGCGACGCACTGGAAGGGCTTGAACGCGCGGTCGGTGATCAGGAGGGCGTCGTTGAAGCGAAGGGGGCTGGTCATGGGGCATGTCTCTCTGTGTGTATACAAAAAATACGAAATGGCCATGCCGTCGGGTGTTCGGCGTCGGCCTTACATTCCATTGATGTACACAGGGGACCGATAAGTCACACGATGAGTTCTTGATTTGTTCGCAAGTTGGCAATTAGCCGAAAGTTGTAGGTGATGCCTGTTTGCTTCCTGCGCGCTTTGATTGCTCGAGAACCCGCGCCACGACTGGGTTTCTGCCGGACGAGCCAGTCTCCAACACAATGAGTGGCTGCTCACGTTGGCATCGATACGTGACGAAAAGCCGCACGGGCGAATAAAAAAAACCGGCCTGGCGTTCGACGCCTGGCCGGTTTTCGATGCGCAGCTGGAAAGGTTCGGCGTTATTACACCTTGAACTGCTTGAGCGTCCTGTTCAGTTGTTCGGCGAGATCGCCGAGTTGCTTACCGGCAGCGTTCGATTGCTCGGCCGCTTGCGTGCTGTGCATGGCCAGACCAGCCGCCTGGGTAACGTTCTGATTGATATCCTCGACCACATGAGTCTGCTGCAGGGTCGCGCTGGCGATCGAAGCGTTCAGGCCCGACAGGTTGCGCAGCGCCTGTGCGATTTGCGCCAGGCTTTCACCGGCTTGGCTGGCCTGTTCCACCGTTGCCTGCGAAGCTCGGTTGCTTTCGGTGATCACTGCGACCGCCGCGCTGGAATTCTTCTGCAGTCGTTCGATCATCGTCTGGATCTCCGCGGTCGAAGTCTGGGTGCGCTGGGCCAGCAGGCGGACTTCGTCGGCTACCACTGCGAAGCCGCGGCCTTGCTCACCGGCGCGGGCGGCTTCGATCGCCGCGTTCAATGCCAGCAGGTTCGTCTGGTCGGCGATCGAACCGATCACCTCGAGTACCGAGCCGATCTTGGTGGTTTCGTCTGCGAGGGATTGAATGACACCGACGGCTTCGCCAATGGTGGTAGACAATTGATCGATCTGTTTCAGGCTGGCCTCGATGTTGTGCTGACCCTGGCCAGCCTGTCTTTCGGCCTCGCCAACTTCGCTGGCGGCGTGCTCGGCGTTCTTGGCAACCTCCTGGACGGCGTAGGTCACTTCGTTGACGGCGGTGGCGACCAGTTCCATTTGCTGAGACTGTTGCTGGCTGTGCGAGTGCGCCTGATTGGCCAGCCCGCCCAGGGCATTGGAGGACTGTTCAAGCGAGTCCGCCGTCTCCAGCAGCCTACCAATGACGCTGCGCAGTTTTTGCGTGAACGCGTTGAAATCACGACTTAGCATGGTCAGTTCGTCGTTACCGGATACATCCAGGCTGCGGGTGAGATCCGCTTCGCCACTGGCGATATTGGCCATGGCTTGCATCGAACGACGCAGCGGCACGGTAATGCTGCGGATCAGCACGGCGACCATGAGCGCCATGAGCGCTGCGATTGCAAGCCCGATCAGCGAGAAGTGCACCAGATAGTTCTGGAACTCGGCCTCCACGTCGTCCACGTAGATGCCTGAACCAATGATCCAACCCCAAGGCTTGAATAGCTCGACATAGGAGATCTTCGGTACGGGCTGTTCTTCGCCGGGTTTGGCCCACTGGTAATCAACCAGACCGGCGCCGTCCTGCTTGGCGACCTTGACCATCTCGTTGAATAGCGCTTTGCCGTTCGGGTCCTTGGTCTGTGACAGGTCCTTGCCTTCAAGTTCCGGCTTCATGGGATGCATGACCATGACCGGCTGAAGATCATTGATCCAGAAGTAGTCGTCGTGTCCGTAGCGCAGGATGCGGATCTGATCCATGGCGGCCTTCTGGGCTTCGGCCTTGGTCAGGCGGCCATTCGTTTCGAGCTGATGGTAATGATCCAGTACGCCGCGTGCCGTCTCGACGATGTTCTGCGTCATCACCTGTTTGCCCTGGTAGAGGTCGTTTCTGACCTGCTGGATCATCAACAAGCCCAATACGAACAGCATTGCGATGGCTACCAGGGGTATCAGCCAGAGGCGTTTGCTGATCGGGATATTTCTGAGCATATTCATGGGCTTGTAGGCTCCTGTTAAGGCGGGATGTTACTTATTATTGGAATAGTGTCGGGGACGCTTGTCCGGGCCTGGCGCGCGGTCGGTTCAGGTGACGCGAGCAGCTTCGATGCCCATTGCATAGCGTGTCGGCTCGGTCGGTAAAAAGATGAGGGCTGCCTCGCGTACCTCACTGAATTTACTGACCATAAGCGAGTCAGAACAGCGCTCAGATGGCGATCTGATATATACCTTCGTTGGACATAAGCCGCGGTGATGACACCGCCAATGGGGACTAGATGGAGCTTTGGATTGCGTTTCAGGCGTTGCTGTTGGGCATCGTGGAGGGCTTGACGGAATTTCTGCCGATTTCCAGTACCGGGCACCAGATCATCGTTGCCGACCTGATTGGCTTCGGTGGCGAGCGCGCGCTGGCCTTCAACATCATCATCCAGCTGGGCGCGATCCTCGCGGTGGTCTGGGAATACCGCCGCAAGATACTTGACGTCGTTATCGGGCTGCCGCGCGAGCGGCAGGCGCAGCGTTTCACGGTGAACTTGATGGTCGCGTTCTTTCCGGCGGTCGTCCTGGGTGTCGCGTTCGCTGATCTGATCCACACCTATCTGTTCAACCCCATCACGGTCGCTACCGCGCTGGTCATCGGCGGTGTGGTGATGCTCTGGGCGGAAAAACGGCCGCATGCGGTTCAGGCAGAAACCGTCGACGACATGCGCTGGTCGCACGCGCTCAAGGTCGGTTGCGCACAATGCCTGGCGCTGATCCCGGGTACGTCGCGCTCGGGTGCGACGATCATCGGCGGGTTGCTGTTCGGCTTGTCACGCAAGGCCGCTACGGAGTTTTCCTTTTTCCTGGCCATGCCGACGATGGTGGGGGCAGCGGTCTATTCGGGTTACAAGTACCGCGAGCTGTTCCAGCCGGGGGACCTGCCGGTATTCGCGATCGGCTTCGTTACGTCCTTCATATTCGCCATGCTAGCGGTCCGCGCATTGCTGAAGTTCATTGGCAACCATAGCTATGCCGCGTTCGCCTGGTATCGAATCATCTTTGGTCTGGTCATTCTCGCGACCTGGCAGTTCAGCCTGATCGACTGGCACACAGCGGCCGGTTGAGCTTCAGCGCGGCGTGAATCAGTACGTCGCTCCGGCTTCGGCGGATCGCGAGCGTTGCCTTTAACGCAGCTGGATGCCAGTCGCCATGGCCGGCGTTAGACTCGCCGCTTTCCGTCATCAGGTGCCGACATGGAGCTGCGAGGTCAGCTACGAAACTGGAACGACCAGAAAGGTTTCGGTTTCATCCGCCCGGAGCGGGGTGGCGCTGAGGTGTTCGCCCATATTTCGGTGATGCGGGGTGATCGTCGTCCGAAGCAGGGCGATACCGTCTTCTATCTCTCCCAAGCCGATCAGGCTGGGCGGTTGCGGGCAACTCACATTCGCCTCGATGCACCTCTGGCCCTCGACGATCCAGCGATCCGCCGCAAACCAGCCGGCGCGGCGAAGGGGCACATGACCCCACCTCGAAGACACGAGGCGCCCCGGAGGCGATTACTCGAGCTGACCGGCTTGATCCTGCTCTGTCTGCTGCCAGGTTTGGGGTTGTTGAAGATGAGCGAGAGGGGGCATGACTGGCCGCTCCTGGCTTACGCCCTGGCGAGTCTGGTGACCTTCGGCTTCTACCTGCATGACAAGCGTAGCGCGCAGCGTGGCCGATGGCGCACCCCGGAGATGCGCCTGCATCTGCTGGAACTGCTCGGTGGGTGGCCCGGTGCCTTTATCGCGCAGCAATTGCTGCGCCACAAGACCCGCAAGCTGCCATTCCAATTTGTGTTCTGGATGATCGTTCTGGCCCATCAGGTGGCCTGGCTGGATTACCTGTACCTGCATCGATTGGCCGGCTGGCTGGCAGGCTGAGCTCTCGCGTGAGGCGTGACCGGCCGGGCGGGCGGTCACGCGCGCGTGAGTCGGACGCGAATTACGGACCCTGGGTAACCGTCGCCGAGTTACCGGTACCGTTCTGGATGATGGTTGCATCGAAGCCGTTCAGCGAGCCAAGCCCGCCGGTCTGCAGCAGGGAGGCGACATTCTGCGAGCCGACTTGCTGGATATCGGCCGTGTTGGCATAGTCCTCCTGGACGACGTCGATCTCGTTCTGGTTCCCGTCCTGGCTGACGGTCACGCTGTTGAGGTCATAGTCCTGCTGGATGTCGACTCGATTGCCGTCGCCTCTTGTCGCTCCGGAGATGCTGTTGCCCCGGCCGGTTTGCACCGTTGTCAGCTCGTTGTCGATGCCGTCCTGTGTATAGGCCATGGAGCCGCCGCCGGTGGCCGCCGTGACAGTGGCGACGTTGTCCGTGCCAATCTGCTCGAGATCCACCGATCCGACGGGATAGCGCGAATCTTCCGGCTGATCGACCGTTGCGGTGTTGTTGGTGCCATCCTGGCGGATGAACGCGGTGGCACCATAGGGGAAGCCTGCCTGGGTCAGCGTGATCAGGTTCCCGGTGCCGCTCTGTTCCGTGGTAGCGGTGGCGAACCAGTCTTGCTCGATGCGGGCAATATTGCCGTTGCCGGTCTGGGTCCCCTCGTAATAGTTGGCGTTGCCTACCTGGAAGACTTCGATGGCGTTGCCCTGGCCATCCTGATAAATAATCGCATCGTTGCTGACGCCATCGAGCTGCTCGACGTAGGAGAGGTTGTTGCTTCCGACCTGGGTGATCACGGCGACATGGCCCCCTTCCTGAGAGACCTGAGCGACCGTAGCGAGATTGAACTCGCCGTCCTGGTTGATCTCGACTTCGCCTTCGTTGCCGGCCTGATCGATGAAGGCCAGGTTCGCTGCCCCTGTCTGGCTGCTGGTCGCGCTCATCGCATACCCGCTCTGCGCGGTATTGACGATGTTGCCCGTTCCGTTCTGGGTCTGGCTGATGAAACCGCCATCGCCACTTTGTGTCGCGTCGGCGACGTTGTCGGTGCCGGTCTGGTCCTGAATGGTTTCGCTGATGGCCAGGGCGTGGTTGGCGATCAGCATGGCGACTGCAACTGCGAGGATTGTTTTTGTTGTGCGCATTTTTGTAGCGTCCGTCCGATGACAAGAATGCTGACTTTTAGACCTGACCAGGCGAAGCGGAAATAACCCGTTTGGCCGATATGGGATGGTCGGCGGATTAATACCTGCCGACTGCGCGATACCGACAGGTGGAAGCCTCGCCTGGTCGTTGGCGATTACCGACCGGGTTAGTCCGGTACTGGCACATCGTCGGGCAACAGCTGCCGCGTTTTCAGCTCTTGCCAGAAGTCGCTTGGAATGGGTGCTTCGCTCTGCTGGACATATTGCGCCGGACGCTTGGGGTTGCTTGTGCCGGGGATGGTGGACAGGACCGCCGGGTGGGCCAGGCAAAATTGCAGCGCCGCTGCGCGCAGATCGACGTCGAAGGCCTTGCACACTGCCTCCAACTGCTCGGTCTTGCGACGGATTTCATCAGGTGCTTGCGCGTAGTCGTAGTGAGCGCCGCCCGCCAATACGCCGGAGTTGAACGGGCCACCTACAACGATGCCCACACCGCGTTCCACGCACTGTGGGAAGAGGGTATCCAGCGCTTCGCGGTGATCGAGCAGCGAATAGCGACCGGCCAGCAGGAACACGTCCGGATCCGCTTGTTCCAGCGCCATACGGCAGGGTTCGACCAGATTGACGCCCAGACCCCAACCTCGAATGGTGCCTTCCTCGCGCATCTGGGTGAGTGCTTTGGCAGCGCCCTGCATGGCTTGCTGGAAGTACGCTTTCCATTGCGGGCCCCATTGATCTTCGGACACGTCATGAATGAAGGCGATATCGATGCGGTCCACCCCCATGCGTTCAAGACTGTCCTCGATGGAGCGCCGCGCGCCGTCGGCCGAGTAGTCGGCGATGCGCTTGTTGGGTAGCTCGTCGACGAAGGGTTGGGCATTTTCCGGTGCGCTGGCCGGCTGCAGCAGGCGGCCCACCTTGGTACTCAGCACGAAGGCATCCCGCGGTTTACGACTGAGCAGGCGGCCAAACCGTTGTTCGGCAAGGCCGGCGCCATAATGCGGTGATGTGTCGTAATACCGGATGCCGGCATCCCACGCTGCCTGGAGCGTGGCATCGGCAGTGGCTTCGTCCAGCGGCGTGAACATGTTGCCCAGCGGCGCGCCGCCGAAACCCAGGCGTGGAAGAGTGATGCGCATGGAGCCTCCTCATAGCAGAGTGAACCGAACTGTCTCTGCATGGGAGGGCGTCTGGAGCAGGTTGTTCCGACCGCGCCGCGATTGGCTGACGCGTATCCCGACGGCAAGAGGAGACTTGCACTTCTTGCCTCGAATCAACTCATCCCTGAGCCGCAGCTTCCTGGCGTAAGCAGTACAGCAAGCGAGATGCCAACTGCCCAGGATCTTGCGAAAAGGGGCGCCCGACGCGGGTGAAAGCCTGTTCTGCGGGGGCTGATGAGGCCGAGCTGAGGGGACCGCAAGAGAATGTGAATGACGGTAGCTGGTCGCGGTGCTTGCTGATGGTGCGCTGTGTGCGGCGACGCCTTTTCAGTGTGCAGTGGAGCGGGGCGGGAGGGGAGCAGGCGCTGCGTCCGAAAGGACGTCAGCGGCCCGTTATCCGGCGGTTTTTAGTTCACCGCGTCCTTCAGCGACTTGCCCGGCTTGAAGCCTGGCAGCTTCGCCGCGGAGATCTTGATCGTCGCGCCAGTCTGGGGATTGCGACCGTCGCGTGCGGCGCGTTCCTTGACGGCGAATGTACCGAAGCCAACCAGCGTCACGCTGTCGCCGTTCTGAAGGCTGTTCGTCACGCTTTCGGTGAAGGCATCCAGCACACGGGTGGCAGTGCTTTTCGGAACATCGGCAGAGGCTGCGATCGCTTCAATCAACTCGGCTTTATTCACAGGTGTAGCTCCTGGTTGGGATTGGGGGGTCAGTATAAGCAGCGTCTCGGTCCGTCGCCTGCGGCAAATTTCCTCTTTTCGCAAAAAAATTGCGTCGAGGCCCGAGCCCCTGAAGGCGGTTGGTTCGGACGCCACAGCTCTGGACAGTCCCTCGTGCGCAACAGTTCAGTAACGGGGCGACCATCGGCAGCCGCCTGCCGGGCGGGACTTGCGCTGGCATGTTGGTATTCAATTTACAAATATATATATTGTTTTAAGTTTAAATGAATTCGAGTTTTCCATGACCAACGAAGCGACAGCACCGGACATCGAACGGCTCAAAGCCAGCGCTGGGCAAGCAAGCCTTCTGCTCAAAGCCCTTGCCAACGCAGATCGCCTCCTGCTGCTTTGCCAGCTGTCGCAGGGTGAGCGCAACGTCAGCGAACTCGAGGCGCTGTTGGGTATCCAGCAGCCGACCTTGTCCCAGCAACTCGCGGTGTTGCGGCGCGAGGGAATGGTCGAAACCCGCCGGGCTGGCAAGCAGATTCATTACCGGATCGCCAGCAGGGAGGCGCTGGTGCTAATCGGCACGCTCTATGAGCTATTTTGTGAGGACGAGAAAAAATGATGATCGATTGGTTGCAGTTCTCTCCATGGAGTGCGCTGGCGGGCGGCCTGTTGATCGGGCTGTCTGCGGGCGCATTCATCGTCCTGAACGGGCGTGTAGCCGGGGTCAGTGGGCTGATCGGCGGTCTGCTGGATGGCTCGGAGGGGCGTGCCGAACGCGGCCTGTTTTTGCTGGGGCTTGTGCTTGCTCCGCTCCTGTGGCGCATGTTCGCGGTACTGCCAAGTGTCCACTTCGAGGTGGACTGGCCGATGCTGACGCTTGCTGGATTGCTGGTGGGCTTCGGTGCGCGCTATGGCTCGGGCTGTACGAGCGGTCATGGCGTATGTGGCATCGCACGCCTGTCTCTCCGATCGTCCGTGGCGACGCTGGTCTTCATGGCCGCTGGCTTCGTGACCGTTTACGTCGTACGCCATCTTCTGGGGGGATCATGAGAGCGTTGTCCGCTTTGCTGGCCGGTGTGGTGTTCGGCCTAGGCATCCTGTTGTCGGGCATGGCGAATCCGGCGAAGGTACTCGGGTTTCTCGATCTGGCTGGCGTCTGGGATCCCTCGTTGGGATTGGTCATGGTGGGTGCGATCGGTGCGGCACGCCTGCCTTTCCGTTGGGCCAGGCGTCGCTCGCTCAGCTTGCTGCGCGCACCGATGCGCGTGCCCCAGGTGCGTGCAATCGACCGGCCTCTCGTCATTGGCAGTCTGCTGTTCGGTATCGGCTGGGGTCTCGCTGGCATCTGCCCGGCGCCAGCGCTCACGCTGGCTGTCGGGCATTGGCAAGCGGTCCTGTTCGTGGTGGCGATGCTGGCCGGGATGCGCCTGTTCGCGCTGATGGAAGCCTGGCGCACTCGCTGACAGGGCGACGGGGTTACGGTCTGCCTAGTAGCGGATATCGATGTCGATTTCGGTCGGTTGGTCACCACTGACCTCGAAGCGACTGTCCTCGAAGCTGGGAGGGCCCATCACCTTGGGGTTGTTCGACAGCCCATAGCCCTCGGTGGGAAACATGCCCAGTCGACGGTTCAGCTCTCCATTACCGTCTTCATCGTGGAAGGCCATGATGGCGTATTCGCCCGCCGGGAGGTCTTCGAAGACAAAGCTGAGTGTGCCGGCGCGGGCCGCTGTCTCTCGCGTCGCGAAGGCCTGATCGGCCTTGCGAAAGGTTTTGGGGTCGGAAAACAGCGCGACCTTCATACCGCCGCGATCATGCCCGATGCCGTTGAGCCGGACCGTCAACGGTTGTCCGTCCGCCCATGCAGTACCCGCTACCATCGCCGCTGCAATCGCCAATACCGCGCGTACTTTCATCGTTTCGCTCCGTGCTTCGCCGTCGGTTGGAAGAACCTGGCGGCGTTTCGCGACCAGGTGCGGCTGGCAGGGTAATGCAAAGGAAGCGGGCGGTCAGCAGCGGGGGGAGAACCGCACCGGTTCACTGCAGCGCCTCGAGCGCGCGTGACAGGCTGGCACGGGACAATTCGCCGAGATGGCTGCCAACCTGACGACCCTCGGCGTCGTAGAACAAAGTGGTGGGAAGTGCCCCAGAGCCCACCTGCTGACCCAGCCGACCGCCGCCGTCGATCAACACATTGCCAGGCGACAGGGCTTGCGACTCCAGATAGCGCTGGACTTCGCCCGCGCCCTCGCCCTGATTGACGAAGAGGAACACGAATTCGTCATGCTCGGCCTGGGCGTCGGCCAGCACCGGCATCTCGCGGCGGCAGGGTGGACACCAGGTCGCCCAGAGATTGATCACCATTGGTTTGCCCTGATAGTCCGCAAGTGACACCGGCTCGCCCCGACTGTCGCGTAGGACCAGGTCCGGCAGCCGGGTGCCCTGTTCCAGCGAATACCAGACAAAGCTCGCCACCAGCCAACAGAGCAGCCCCACAGCCAGCCCTGCCGCCAATGGCGCTCGCACGGGCGGGTCGCGCCACATCATCAACGCGCCACCTAAAAGTGCCGCGACAATGCCCGGCCAGGCGATGAAGCCTCCGTCGCGAATGTCCAACAGCTGCCAGGGGCTGGAAAAGGTCTCGAAGTAGACGGCGGCGAAGGCGAGCCTCGCCACGATCAGCGCCAGGATGAACAGCCTGAACAGTTGCCCCTCGGGATTGCGCCCTCGGCGTCGGCCGACCCACCAGCCGCCGAGAGTAGCCAGCAGCAGGCTGGCAAGCGCTACCAGATGCGGCACGCCGAAGGTCAGTGGTCCGAGGGTCAAGGTCAGCATGGATCAGGCGCTCGCGTCGCGATGGGTGTCGGCACAACTGTAACCCGGCCGTTCTGGCGTGTTCGTAAAGACGCATTGCCGATGGTGTCGCCCACCTGAGCAATTCAGCCCTTGGCGGGTTCGGGAACGTCCGACTCGTCGGCGGGGCGGCGTTGGATCGTGTCGCTGGCCAGCCGTTCGTCATCGCGATCCGCCTGCAACCCAGCCTGATCCTGCGTCGGTTCGTATTGCAGCTCGATCAGCACGGGAAAGTGGTCGGAGCCAAATGCCGGCAGTCGCTGGATCCGCACCAGACGAAAATGATGGCTGTGAAAAAAGTGATCCAGCGGCCAGCGCAGGAACCAGTGCTGCGCATGAAAGCTGTTGACCATGCAGCGCCCGACGCGCGGATCGAGCAGGCCGCTGATCTTGCGGAACAGCCGGGTATTGGCGGACCAGGCGACATCGTTGAGGTCCCCGGCAACGATGATCGGCACGTTCTGCTGGTCATCGCGAATGCTTTTGGCAACCACCAGCAGCTCCACGTCCCGCTCGGTGGACTCGTCGTTCTCCGTTGGGCTCGGGGGCGCGGGATGGAGGAAATGTATGCGGATCGCCAAGTCGTCATTCACGCGCACGCAGGCGTGCATCGAAGGGACATCCGGCTCGACGAGAAAGGCGGTTTCGGCGTTTTCCAGCGGCCATCGGGAGAAGACGTGCATGCCGTAGAGGTTGTCCAGCGGGCAGCGGAGGCTGTACGGATAGTCCGAGACCAGTTCGTCGAGCTTCGCTTCCCACCAGCGGTCCGATTCCAGGGTGACCAGTACGTCGGGCCTGTGCTCGTGTACCAGAGCCAAGAGGCGGTCGGCCTGTCGGTTGGGTGTCAGTACATTGGCCGACATGACTCGAATGCGCGGGCTGGCGGAGTTCCGGCTCGCTGATCTGACCTCACGTCGCCATAGGCGGGTGTAGGGGAAAATCCACCAGGCGTGGTAGAGCAGGCATGCGATCGAGGCGGCTGAAATGATCAGCTGCAGGGGCTTGGAATAGGAGAGAAGCAGTGCTTGCGCCAGTAGCAGGGCGAAGGCCAGCACGCAAAGTTGCAGGCGGGGAAAGTCGAGTCCGCGCACCCACCAGGCGGGGTGCTTCCATAGCGGCAGCACTGTCAGCACGACCAGACCACAGGTCAGCGCCAACAGAATTTCCTCTTTCATGTCCATCTCCGGGATCGAGCGGCCGACGTCATGCTGGCCGAGAGGTGCCTTCGGCACCGCGTAGGGATTTCGTCCCGGTTGTGGAGCTTTGGTTCCGTTTCGCTGTGCTGGTCAAAAGAAAAGGCCTGTCACTCGCAGTGACAGGCCTTTTGCGTGACGCGTCGTGACGCCTTACAACGGCTCGCCGATAGCAGCACAGCTGTTCGCCGTATTGGCGTGCTTGACCAGTACCGGCAACTGAGGCTGCGGTGCGCCTCCCGTGACATCGAGCGAGAGAATATAGCTGCCCCACCAGGGCCCGGCGGCCCAATAGGTCATCGGCACGCAGTTTTCCCGGAGGTAGCCGAGCAGGTTGTCCATTGCCAGGATGGCGTCCGGAGCATAGTTCGGCACGCCGATCTCACCGATGTAGCCGCGCAGGTTGTTCGCCCGCAGCCAGTCCACGAACGGCTTGGCGCGCGTGATCCCGAGGTCCGGCGCGAAGGTCTCGGTCTTGTCTGCATACGAGCCCGAGGTGTCGCGGTCGAGGTACATGTGCGCTTCGAAGATCAGCTTGTTGTTGGCGTCGCGCATCCAGGGGTCAGCGATCAGCTGGGCGTTGGACTGCGGCCAGTGCCAGGCGCTGGAGTAGCGGTCCCCGGCGACATAGATCCAGTTGGTCTTGTCCACCTGGCGGATTGCCTTGGCGGCTACCAGGGCGGTGGCCGGCCAGAGCCCGTTGGTGTTGGGCTCGTTCATCAGACCGTAGCCACTGAGCGCTGGATGCGTACCGAGTTTCTGGGCAATCCGCTTCCAGGTGTTGGCGAACGACTGGACCGGTACCGTTTCCGAGCCGATGGGCTGCTTGTAGTAGCGGTAGTAGTTGTGCATGTCGAGCACGACCTTGACGCCGTACTTCTGTGCGTAGTCGAGCGACTGGGTCAGCAGCGCGAGTTGGGCAGCATCGAGTTCGGTGTCCAACTGCGGCTGGATGCGTTCCCACAGAAAAGGCAGGCGGACCAGCGTGAGGCCCTGCTCGGCGTATTTCTTGTAGTAGGACTCGGCAGGGTAGATGTAGTTGGTCCCATGTGTACCCGGGAGCGCGGACGATCCGAAGGCTGCACCAGACAGGGAGACGCCTACCAGTTGCACTGGTGCACTCGGGGTCGTCGACTGCGCGGCCAGCAGCGGGGCGGCGGCGGTCGTCTTGGCAGCGCTGTTCTGCGAAGTGGTTGCGGTTGCACTGGACGTGCTCATGGTCTTTGCCGCCGTGGTGGCGGTGGTGCTCTTGGTCGCGGTGCTCGGGGCCGCCTTGGCTTGGGCCGAAGCACTGACCGCCTTGGTCGCGGTAGCCGTAGCGGCCTTGGTTGCGGTGCTTTTCGTCGCGGCAGCCGTGGCGACCGGCACGACGCTGAGCTTGTTCGGGTAACCCAGGCGTGCACCGTTGAGCACGGCACCGCTCATCAATACCGTCAGGGCGCCACTGGTCGTCTTGGCCGACTTGATCGTGCGGACCTGACCGTCGGCCAGACGGACGCGGGTACCGGCTTTGAAGGCCTTGATATTTGCAGGTGTAGCCGCCACCGAGACGCCGGCGGAGGCACGCCAGGAACCGTTGTTCCAATACTTGTCGGTGATCTTCCTGATCTGCGCCGAGTAGGCGATGCTCGCAACGCTGGCGCTGCTCACGGTCGCCGCATGGGCAGTGCCGACGAGCGGCAGCGTACCGAGCAGGCTGAAGAGCGCGACGGCAGGGGCCAGGCCCTTCCAGCCGCTGGTGAATAATGTTAGGGACATGCAGTTCTCCGAAATCACGAATCCGCCCGCGCGCTGGCGATGCGGATGAACGAACGTGGTGGCTGCTGGCAGAGGACGCCTACGGGCGGGATCACGCATGCCACCGGCGCAACGGGTAGGCCCAACCGGCCCCCGGTAATCGCGGCGACTTTATAATTTGTTCTCTCAATCATTTAAACCTTGAGCGACATGTTAAAGGCGCCAATAAACCGCCTAATTGTCAGCTTTCAGTTATTTGATATCGAGTGGCCAGTACTTATTTCAGTAATCGTGGCCTGGAGCCCAGGCGTGGCAAGGGCTGCACTGATGCTGCCGTCATTTTTTTGAATTAACCGTTAATCGGCTCACCCTTTTGGGCTGGGCTGTTTCAGATAAACGGCAAAGGGAGCGCATTGATCGCTCGGTGCGACCGTGCCGGCAATCAAAAGATGAAGCGAAATGATCGCGACGCCCCCGGCCCTGAATGAGCTTGTCAAGCGCATGGGCTTCGGGCAGGGTCGACGCCAGGTTTCCTGCCTCCGGAGTCAGCCATGTCCGAGCTATACCCCAGCATCGATCCCGACGGTCTGGTCGAATATTCGGTCGTGTTCACCGACCGCTCGCTCAACCACATGTCCCGGTCGTTCCAGACCGTCATGAACGACATATCCACCACGCTGAAACAGGTCTACAACGCGGACGCCGTTGCCATCGTGCCCGGCAGTGGCACCTTTGGGATGGAGGCAGTGGCTCGGCAGCTCGCCACCCATGCCAACTGCCTGGTCATCCGCAATGGCTGGTTCAGCTACCGCTGGACCCAGATCTTCGATATGGGGCGGATTCCAGCGCGTGCCGATGTGCTCAAAGCGCATGCGACCAGCGCCAACGTACGCGCTCCTTTCGCTCCGCCGCCCATCGATCAGGTTGTGGCGAACATCCGGCAGCGCAAGCCTGACCTGGTGTTTGCACCGCACGTCGAGACGTCATCCGGCATGCTGCTACCGGATGCCTATCTCCAGGCGGTCGGGCAGGCCGTGCATGAGGTCGGTGGCCTGTTCGTGCTTGACTGCATCGCATCCGGTGCGCTTTGGGTGGATATGCAGGCCATTGGCGTCGATGTGCTGATCAGCGCGCCACAGAAAGGCTGGAGCGCCTCGCCCTGTTGCGCGCTGGTCATGTTGAGCGCGGCGGCACGGGCCCGTGTCGAGGCGACGCAGAGCAGCAGTTTCGCCTGCGACCTGAAGAAATGGCTGCAGATCATGCAGGCGTACGAGCAGGGCGGGCACGCCTATCACGCGACCATGCCCACTGACGCGCTGGTCCGCTTTCGCGATGTGATGCTCGAAACCCGTGACTACGGCTTCGAAAGGCTCCGCACTCAACAGCTCCGGATCGGCCGCGACGTGCGGGCGTTGCTTGACGCGCGCGGTTTCGAAAGCGTTGCGGCGCCGGGGTTCGAGGCGCCGGGGGTGGTGGTCTGCTACACAGACGATGCCGAGATCAAGAACGGCCGCCGTTTTGCCGAGCAGGGGTTGCAGATTGCTGCTGGAGTACCGCTGCAATGTGACGAGCCGGCCGACTTCCAGACATTCCGCATCGGCCTGTTCGGGCTCGAGAAGCTGATGCATCCGGAGCGTACGGTGGACCTTCTCAAGCAGGCGCTGGACGCCATCCGGCCTGCGGGAGGCGACTCGAACGCCTGAGAATCAGACCGTTCGTCTGCGATGGGCGCGTCGATACTCGCGTGTTCCGGCGGTGATGGCTTCAGCCCAATCGGCCCCTCCCATTGCGCGCAATCGGGTAAAGGTGCTGGAACCAGCGCGCTAGACACATTCCTGAAACAAAAATGTGCTTGCGCGCCCGTTCTGCCGGACTACGCTCAAGGTGTACGACGCTATTACAACAAGAAAGAGGGGATGACTATGACGAACCAGAAATCTCAGGTCGTTGCACTCGAACTGTGGCGCTTCTGCGCTCACTGCATTGCTGCCATCGTTGTAGTAGGAGCGGTACTGATTGGGTTCCTCGGATCGTGGGAACTGGCCCTGGAGGTTGGCGTGTTGCCGTTGCTCGCGCTGATCACTGCGGACGTCCTGGCCAGACGACAGGAGCATGCGATTCACGTAAGGAATTCCTGACCCTCACGATCCTGCGTGGGCCATGGTTGGCTTGCGCAGGCTGACACCCTCGCCACCTCGTTTTCAGCCTCCAACCGATAGCGCCTCAGCGCGGATTCAGTTCGTAATGGGCTGCCCACTCGGCCACTTGATCGGCCGGCATCGGTGCAGCAATCCCGTAGCCCTGCGCCAGGTAGCATCCCAACCCCAACAGCATGCTTTCCTGCAGATCGGTCTCCACCCCCTCGGCCACGACTTCACGCTCGAAAGTGCGGGACAGCTTGATGATCGCCTCCGACAGTGCCAGGTCGTCCTTGTCATGGAGAATGTCGCGAACAAAGGACTTGTCGATTTTCACCGTCTCCGCCGGCAATCGCTTGAGATAGCTGAGCGATGAAAAGCCGGTGCCGAAATCGTCCAGGGAAAAGGTTACGCCCATCTTCTGGCAATCGGTCAGGCACTGGCTGACGTGTTCCAGGTTGTCGATGGCGGTGGATTCGACGATCTCCAGGTCCAGCGATTGCGGATCGACGTCGGGATGTCGCCTCAGCAATCGCTGCAGGCGCTCGACGAAATCGGGCAGCTGGAAATGCCGCGCCGCGATATTCACACTCACCGGCCAGTGTTTGCCTAGCGCGGCCCAGGCGTCGATCTGGCGCAACGCCCGGTCGATCACCCATTCGCCGACATCGATGATCACATCGGTTCGCTCGATGGCCGGAAGGAACGCGTCGGGCGGAATCAGGCCCAGCTTGGGGTGCCGCCAGCGCAGCAGCGCCTCGAACCCCATGACCTTGCCGCTGCGCAGGTTCACCTTCGGTTGGTAAAGCAACTCCAGCTCGTCGCGCGTGAGGGCCCGCCGTATGCACTCGATCGTACGGAACGCTTCCCTGGCTTCCTTGCTGATCGAGACATCGAAGAAGCGAAAGCGGTTACGCCCGCTCTGCTTGGCTTCGTACATGGCCTGGTCGGCGTGGCGTAGGAGCGTGTCGGGGCCTTCGTTGTCTTTCGGGTAGAGGGTCACGCCCAGGGAACCGGAGATGTTCAGCAGCACGCCATCGATATGAAAGGGGACGGCGAGTACCTCCAGCACCCTTTGCAGTGCTGCGGGAAGTTGCACCTCGTCGACCTGGTCGAGCAGCAGGACGAATTCGTCGCCACCCAGGCGGGCCAGCAGGTCTTCGGTACGCAGTTCACGCCTCAGACGGTTGGCGACCTCGACGAGCAGCAGATCGCCGATCGCATGCCCGTGACGGTCGTTGATCGCCTTGAAACCGTCCAGATCCAGCATGCATACCGCCACCGCGTGCCCGTGGCGCTGGGCCGCGGCGATGCTTTGATGCAGGCGGTCGTGCAGGTAGACGCGGTTGGGCAGGGCCGTCAGCACGTCATGCGAGGCGCGCCATTGCATGGCTTCAAGCAGCTCCTGCTTCTCGGTGACGTCGAAGCGGATGGAAATGTACTTCTCGACATACTGACCGGCGTCGTCCTTGATCGGCACGATGGTGCTGCTGACCCAGTACAGCGAGCCGTCCTTGCGTCGGTTGCAGATCTCGCCTTTCCAGATCTGGCCGCTGGAGATCGTGCGCCAGAGGTTGCGAAAGAATTCCGGCGGATGGAGCCCGGAATTGAGCAGGCGGTGGTTCGCACCGATCAATTCATCATGGCTATAGCCGGAAATGGCACAGAACTGGTCGTTGATGTGCGTGATGGTCCCGTGCAGGTCGGTTTCCGAATAGATCGCCGCGGCATCTACCGCGGTTCGGTACTTATCGTCAGTCATTGGCTAACCACGCAAAGGCGACCGCTGGCTCGCGCCAGGACTGGCGCTTCAAGTAACTGACTCGGCAACGGAGGGAAAGTGCGCCTTCCGGTCAGGCGGGGTCGAGGTAGTCCCGGTAGTAGCCCAGCGTGGCGAGGTTCTTGTCCTTGGCTTCGAACATGATGTCGAAGCGGTCCAGGAATTCTCGGGCGTAGAGGTTCGTCCAGTGGTTCCACATGCGCTTGCTGTGACTGTAGAGGTCGCGTTTGCCGACTTTCTCGAGCAGGGCGGGCATCTGGAGCTTTTCCTGCGCGGTGAAGCCCAGCTCCATCAGGGTTTCCGGCGGCTGCGAGTAGTGCATCGTCGGCCTGACGCCCCTCCAGCTTTCGATGATCCGTGCGACGCGGGGATCATGCGGGTCGATGTAGTCGTCCTCGTTGATCCAGCAATGATGGATATCCAGCACCACGGGCGCGAGATCGGCGAGCTGCAGGCAGTCGTCGACGCCGTAGGTCTTTTCCTCGTTCTCGAAGGTGATGCTGTTGCGCGCCTCCTGCGACAGGCGCGGCCAGATCGCCCGAGTGCCGGCCACACCCAGCCGGCCGGCGATGTGCACGTTGCACTTGAAGTCCTGAAAGCGCTGACCGAAGCCCATCATGCGGATCATGTCCGCGTGGTACTCGAACTCGGCGAGGCTGTTCTCGACCACCTCGGGTTTGTCCGAGCCGAGCACGCAGTACTGCCCCGGATGCAGCGACAGGCGAACGCCGAGCCCCCGCGCGCGCTCGCCGATGCGGGCGAATTCGCGCTCGAGCATCTGCCGGACATCTGCCTGGCGGTAGAACTCGGCAGCTTCCGGGTGACTGTAGAAGGGCAACAGGTCGCTGCTCAGGCGCAGCATGCGCAGCGGTTCCGGCAGGGTCCCGACGTACTCGAGCAGACGCAGCTGCGCGGCGAGGTTGTGCTCGATGATGTCATTGAGCTTCTGCCGGGCGACCTCCTGCTCGACGCTCTTGAGCCAGCGCAGGGTGGTCGAGCGGGGATTGAAGGCGCGCTCGATGGCCTCCAGCTCCTTCAATGATTCGCTGTGTCCGGGATGGCGATACATGCAGGCGAAACCGATTCTGTACATAACGTCCTGTGCGGTGGCTGTGGTGAGGGCTGTTCAATCTTAGTGTCCGCCACGGGGTGGCCGTGCGGCGTATCAATGAAAAAACCGGCGGGTGGCCGGCCATCATCCACCCATCATCGGTGCCCAGCCGTGCGATGAAAAGCCGTACCATAGCGCCCCACCTGCGTCGTTCCGGTTGTTGTTCATGCTGTCTGCCGTCAAGCGCTACAAGCGGCTGGTCTCCAGTGCGCTGGCCCGTTGTTTCCCCCGTACTTCGGCTTACGTTCGTTCCGAAGATGACCTCATCCTCCGTCGCTGGCCGGAAGCCCGTAAGCAGCCGGCCGCTACCGCGAAAAAGCCCCGCGCCAAGGCCGCTGCCAAACCAGCCCGCGCCGGCAAGGCCGCACCGCGCTCTCCAGACAAGCCCCGCGTGCGCCCGGCCAAGGCCACCAGCGATGGAATCTATGGCCCGGCCCGTCTGAGCATCGGCGAGCAGCAGATCCAGGCCATGCGCCTGCGGGTCGGGCGCGCCGTGGAGGCAGGCGTGATTCGCGCGCCGTCTAACGAGCAATGGGCGATGATCCTCGAAGCCAGCCCCGTGACGCGCATCTTTGCGGGCGCCGGTTCCGGCAAGTCGACGACCCTGGTGCTGCGGGTCGTGTTCATGCTCTGCCACCTCGAGATCCCGCCCGAGCGGCTGACAGTCATCTCCTTCACCAATGCCTCCTGCGCCGAGCTGCGTGAGCAACTGGTGCGCGTGCTCGGCTTCTGGAACCTGGACGTCGATACCGAGCGGGTACGCCAGTGCGTGCGAACCTTCCATGCCGCGATGGCCGTGCTGGCTCGCGAAGTGTTGGGCAAGCCGCAGTGGTTCGAGCAGCTGGAGCAGAAGGGCGCCTCACCAACCGAACTGGACAACCCGCTGACCGCATCGCGGCTGCGGCCAGCGCAACAGCGCCTGCTGAAACAGGCCTATCAGCAGTGCTACGCCGAGCAACCACGTTTCCGCGAACGGGTGCATCAGCTCCTGGGCCTGCCGGCACCGGACGAGACCGGTACGCGTCGCACGGCTCCGAAGGCCCCGCTGGATGCCTTCAAGCTGGCGGGCGAGCGCACACCGGCGCCACTGTTCGAAGCCTTTCATGCCCAGGCCGGTTTCATCGAGAGCATCGGCATTCGTATCGACCAGATACAGCCTGCGCGCCTGGCCTGCCAAGAGACCGAGCGGGCGTTCGTCGAGGCGCTGCAATTGTTCTGGCGCTGCTTCAGCGAACTGCTCGACAGCCAGGGACTGATGACCTTCAACGGCGCTTTTCAGCGGCTGACACAGTGGCTCAATAGCCCCGAGGCAGCCGCTTCGCCGGCCCTGCCCGAGCCCTTCAGCCATCTGTTGATCGACGAATTCCAGGACATCTCCCCGCAGATCGTCCAGTGGCTGCAAGCCTTGCACGGTGCCCTCGCGCACCAGGGCGCACCGGTCAGCCTGATGGCCATCGGTGACGACTGGCAGTCGATCTACGGCTGGCGCGGCAGCTCGCCTGAGCTGTTCATGGATTTCGACAAGTACTTCCCCGCCAAGGGCACGAAAAAGCTCAGCCGCGTGCTGATGCTGACCACCAACTACCGCTCCATCGAACCGGTGATACGCGACGGGGAGTCGGTACTGGCCGGCGTCTGCGTCAAGCAGGAAAAGACCAGCCAGGCAAGCCGTGCCACCCAGCCCGGCGACCATGGCGTCAAGCTGGTTACCCGCTTCGACCTCAAGGCACGCCTGCCGGACCTGATCAGTGAGATCCAGGCGCAGTGCGAGCACGTTGCCGCCCGCGAGGGCGCCGACCGCAATGCCGTGCTGGTGCTCAGCAGGCGCAATGACCCGCTGCGCCTGATCGAGGCGCAGCTTGACCGCAAATGGCCGGTCAAGACGTACAGCATCCACCGCGCCAAGGGCCTGCAGGCGGAGGTCGCGATCATCGTCGACGACTGCCTGCCGAGCGAACCCCACCCCCTGCGCAACGCGCTGTACGCCTACTGCGGTTTCTTCCGCAACAGCTACGATCAGGCGATGGCCGACGAAAGCCTGCGCCTGGCCTACGTCGCCATCACCCGCGGGGTGAGCCGGGTGCTCTGGTACACGCAGAAGGCCCAGGGAGCGACGCGGCTGCTGACCGAGCGGGCCAAGGCGAAGCATCGTTGAGAATCGACTGGCTGTCCTTGTCGGTTCAAGGCTAGGGTGAACGCCAGTGAACAAACGGACAGGAGCATATCGGCATGCTGAAACTCTGGGGTCGGGCCAATTCGACCAATGTGAAGAAAGCACTCTGGTGCATCGAAGAGCTTGGCATCCCCTACACGCGAATCGATGCGGGGGGTAGTTTCGGTGTCGTCGGGGATGCGGATTACCTTGCCAAGAATCCGAATCGACTGGTGCCTTGTCTGGAAGATGGCGAGCTGGTGCTGTGGGAATCCAACGCCATTGTCCGGTACCTGGCCGCCCGCTATGGCGACGGCTCGCTGTGGAACGCCGATCCGATAGCCCGTGCGCAGGCAGACAAGTGGATGGATTGGGTAACCTCGTCCCTGGCGGCCCCTTTTCGCACCGTGTTCTGGAACATGGTCCGTACGCCTGCGGACCAGCGCGACATGGCAGTGGTCGAGGCGGCGCTGAATGAATGCGCCGGCTTGCTGAAGATCGCCGACAAGGCCTTGGCATCAAAGCCGTACCTGTCGGGCGACACCTTCGGTATGGGCGACATCCCGCTGGGTTGTTTCGCCTACGCCTGGTTCGAAATGCCCATCGAGCGGCCGGACTTGCCTCATCTGCACCATTGGTACAGGCAGCTGCGGCAGCGACCCGCCTATCAGACAGCAGTGGTCACGCCGTTGACCTGAGCGGGCAGGGGGCACCCGTTTGGCGTGGTTCCTTCATCCCGCGAAGCGGATGCCGGTGCGCGCCGCCGCCGCGCGAATGTGCTCCTGCATGGCCTTCAATGCGGCCGCCGGCGCATGGCGTGAGAGGGCGCGCAGGATACGGCGGTGCTCCTGCCAGGTTTCCATGGCCCTGTCCGGGCGGATGAAGGGCAGCTTCTGGCTCTCCAGATAGATGTCCGAGCGACTGGTCAGGATGCTGAGAATGGCCTGATTTCCGGCGGCGCGCAGGATGAGCCGGTGGAAGTCGAAATCCAGCTGCGCCGCTGCTTCGAACGCTTGGGCACGTAACTCCAGACGCATCGCCTCGAGGTTGTCGCTGAGCACGTCCAGCTCATCGCTACTCAGCGCCAAAGCCGCAAGGTTGGCGGCAAAACCTTCGAGCGCGAAGCGCAACTGGAAGGTGTCCTCCGCCGAGACCTGCTTGGCGAACGGCCATCCCTGGGCTTGCTCGTTGGCCGCCGGGGCAGGCTGCGCCTGGATGAACACGCCCTTGCCGGGCTGGATGCGCACCAACCCGAGCGCGCTCAACGAGGAAAGCGCCTCACGCAGCGAGGCGCGGCTCACGCCCAGACGCTCGGCCAGCTCCCGTTGCGAGGGCAGGGCGTCGCCAGGTTGGTAGGCATCTTCTTCGATCAGCTGGCGGATCGAGGCGAGGGCCTGCTGGGGTACGGCTTTTTGAATCGAATGCATGGGCGGCTCTGTGTCTGTCTGGAGAAGGGGACGGGTGCCCGGGGGCGCATCGACTACGCACCATCTTCAGGCGACACCGCACCTCATGGGGGCAACAAACTGGCCGGACGGGCCTGAACTGTTCAGACCAGTCCGACCAGCCGGCGCGCGCGGCCGCATGGTTCGGGCCTCGCTGCGCCACTGGCATGCCGCGTGCAAAGCCGATGCCGTCTTTCACCCCTCGGAGCTCCATCATGCGCAACGCGACCCGTTCACTGATCACCGCCCTCTGCCTGGGCTTCACTCTGGCCAGTACAGCTGCCGTGGCCGACGGCCTGGAAGACATCACTCAGCGCGGCGTGCTCAAGGTTGCCGTGCCGCAGGATTTCCCGCCGTTCGGCTCGGTCGGCCCGGATCTGCAACCGCGTGGCCTGGATATCGATACGGCGCAACTGCTCGCGGACAAGCTGGCCGTCAAGCTGGAATTGACGCCGGTAAACAGCACCAACCGGATTCCTTTCCTTACCACTGGCAAGGTCGATCTGGTGGTGTCGAGTCTTGGCAAGAATGCCGAGCGCGAACAGGTGATCGATTTCTCCGACGCCTATGCGCCGTTCTACCTGGGTGTGTTCGGTCCGGAAGAGATGGAGGTTTCCGGCCTCGATGACCTGGACGGCAAGACCATCAGCGTCACCCGCGGCTCGGTGGAAGACATCGAACTCAGCGCCGTGGCACCCAAGGGCGCCACGCTCAAGCGGTTCGAGGACAACAACTCGACCATCTCGGCCTATCTCTCCGGGCAGGTCGACCTGATCGCCAGTGGCAACGTCGTCATGTCGGCCATCGCCGAGCGCAACCCCAAGCGTGTGCCGGCCATGAAGCTCAACCTGAAAAACTCACCGACCTACGTCGGCGTGAACAAGAACGAGCCCGCGCTGCTGGAAAAGGTCAACGCCATCATCGCGACCGCCAAGCAGGACGGCAGCCTCGACGCGATCAGCGAGAAGTGGTTGAAGCAACCGCTGCCGGACGACCTGTAAGGCTTGACGGAGCGGGAGATCGACCATGGCTTACCAGATGGACTTCGGCCCTGTACTGGCGAACCTCGATGTGCTGCTGGAAGGTGCGATGTTCACCCTGGGCCTGACCGCTATCGGCACGCTGCTGGGCGTGGGGCTGGGGATCGTCAGCGCGCTGGTGCGTGCATGGCGGATCCGGCCGTTCAACTACCTGTTCGGCGGCTATGTCGAGCTGATCCGCAACACGCCCTTCATCGTGCAACTCTTCTTCATTTTCTTCGGCCTGCCCGCCCTGGGGTTTCGGTTGAACGAATGGGAGGCCGCGGTGCTGGCGATGGTCATCAACCTGGGTGCGTATTCGACCGAGATCGTCCGCGCCGGCATCCAGGCGATTCCGGCAGGCCAGATCGAAGCGGCGTCGGCCCTGGCGATGACGCGCATGGAAACCTTTCGCCATGTGGTGCTGCGCCCGGCATTGGCGAAGGTTTGGCCGGCGCTGTCGAGCCAGATCATCATCGTCATGCTCGGCTCGGCGGTCTGCTCGCAGATATCTACCCAAGAGTTGACCTTTGCGGCGAACTTCATCCAGTCGCGCAACTTCCGCGCGTTCGAAACCTATCTGGTCACCACCTTGTTGTACCTGGCGATGGCAATACTGATCCGGCAGCTGCTGGGCTGGTTCGGCCGCCGCTATGTGGAGGGCTCTCGCTGATGGAGTTCACCTTCTGGGATATCACTCGCAACCTGCTGACCGGGTTGCAATGGACGCTGGTGTTGTCACTGGTGGCTTTCGTCTGCGGAGGCGTGGTCGGGTTGTTGGTGATGCTTGCGCGGATCGCCCCGGTCAGCTGGTTGCGCATCCTGGCTCAGGCTTACATCGAGCTGTTCCAGGGCACGCCGTTGCTGATGCAGTTGTTCATTGCCTTCTTCGGTGTTGCCCTGCTGGGTGTCGAGGTCTCGGCCTGGTTCGCCGCGGCAGTGGCGCTGACGCTCTTTACCAGCGCCTTTCTCGCCGAAATCTGGCGTGGCTGCGTGCAGTCCATCGCGCGCGGTCAGTGGGAAGCCGCCGAGAGCCTGGCACTGACCCGCCTCGAGACGCTGCGCCACGTGGTCCTGCCGCAGGCGCTGCGCATCGCAGTAGCGCCCACGGTTGGCTTCTCGGTTCAGGTCGTGAAGGGCACGGCCGTGACCTCGATCATCGGGTTCACCGAACTCACCAAGACCGGCAGCATGCTGGCCAACGCCACCTTCGAACCCTTCCTCGTCTACGGCCTGGTCGCGCTGGGCTACTTCGCCATCTGCTATCCGTTGTCACTCGCGGCGCATCGTCTGGAAAGGAGGCTCAATGTCACTGCTTAATATTTCCGCCCTGCACAAGCACTACGGCGACAACCACGTGCTCAAGGGCATCGACTTGCGCGTCGAGGAAGGCGAAGTGGTCGCGATCATTGGCCGCAGCGGCTCGGGGAAGAGCACCTTGCTACGCACCTTGAACGGTTTGGAAGCCATTGATGACGGCGTCATCGAGGTGGACGGCGACTATCTGGACGCTGCTCGCGCCGACCTGCGCAGCCTGCGGCAAAAGGTCGGCATGGTCTTCCAGCAGTTCAATCTGTTCCCGCATCTCACCGCGGGCGAGAACGTGATGCTGGCCGTCAAGGTCGTGAAGAAGATGCCACATGCCGAGGCCGAACCGCTGGCTCGGCAGATGCTGGCGAAGGTCGGCCTGGCGGAGAAGTTCGATGCCTACCCGGAGCGGCTCTCGGGAGGGCAGCAGCAGCGGGTCGCAATTGCGCGGGCCTTGGCGATGTCGCCGAAAGTGCTGCTGTGCGACGAAATCACCTCGGCGCTCGATCCCGAGCTGGTCAACGAGGTGCTGGCCGTCGTGAAACAACTGGCCAGCGAAGGCATGACACTGGTGATGGTTACCCACGAGATGCGCTTCGCCCGCGAGGTCGGCAGCAAGCTCGTATTCATGCATCAAGGCAAGGTGCATGAAATCGGCGACCCGCAGACGCTGTTCGCCAACCCGCGCACGCCGGAACTCAGGCAGTTCATTGGCTCGGTAGACGTCTAGCCCCTGTCCGAAAAGGGGCGTCGGCGGCTGTCCGTGAAACACCGCCGACCGCGCCCTCAACCTTCGCCGAAGGCCGCTTCGAGCAGCCTGGGCAGTTGCTCGCCGGCGGCGCCCGTGAGGGCGAATTCGCGTTCCGGGTGCTCCACGTGCGGCTGAGGATTGACATGCACCACCACCGCGCCGGCACGCCAGGCGATGCCAGGCACCTCGGCAGCGGGATAAACCACGCCGGACGTGCCGACGGAGAGCAGCAGGTCGCATTGCTGTGCGGCCTGGAAGGCAGCCTCGAGCGCATCGCCCGGCAGGCTCTCGCCGAACCAGACGACGCCAGGCCGCAGCTGCCCGCCACATCGGGCGCAACCAGGTGGCGACAGGCGGCGGCCGCCTTCGGGCTCGTCCGGCATGGCCAGCGGGACATCCGGTTGCGCGCCACAGGTGAAGCAGCGCGGTTGGTGCAGGCTGCCGTGCAGGTGGATCACCTCCGTACTGCCGGCGCGCTCGTGCAGATCGTCGACGTTCTGGGTGATCAGCGTCAGCCGCGGCACCCTTCTGGCGAGGGCCGCAATGGCGCGATGGGCAGGGTTCGGTTGCGCCTGTAGCACCTTCATGCGACGCCACTCGTACCAGCCCCAGACCAAGGCTGGATCGGCCTGGTAGGCTTCCGGGGTCGCCAGTGAAGTCGCGTCGAAGCGCTCCCACAGGCCGGTCAATGAGTCGCGAAAGGTTGAAATGCCGCTTTCGGCCGAGACGCCGGCGCCGGTGAATATCACGGCATGCTGCGCGTTGCGGAGGGCTTCGACGAGAGGCATCGGGATCATGGCGTCGTCCTGGCTATAGGGGACGATCAGCAATACCATCCGCGCGCCGCAGGTGCCAGGGCAGGGTGCGTAGAACGACCATGTTGTCGGCCATCCACCAGACGACAGAGGCCGAGCCAGAGCCTTGGCAGCCTTTCAGTCCTTACCTTCGATCGGTTGGGCACTCTGGCAGCCCAACCGCGTCGAAAGCCCGTTGCCTATGGCCGGCGGCTGCACTACATTCCTCCGCCGCGCCCCATCGCTCATGCGAACCCTTACATGCCCAACCCCCATGCTTCGCCGGAAGCCTATCAACGCGAAATCAGGCGCCTGCAGGAAATCATCGCGCACAACAGCGACTGGTTGTGGGAGGTCGATGCGCAGGGCCGTTACACCTTCTGCTCGGCGCACAGCGAGCAGATGCTCGGATACGCGCCGAGCGCCGTGCTCGGACGGACGCCATTCGATTTCATGCCGCCGGCTGAGGCCGAGCGGGTAGGCGCTGAGTTCGCCGCGATCGTGGCGCAGCAGCGGCCATTCGCCGGGCTGATCAACCGCAACCTGCATGCCGATGGCCGTTTGGTCGTGCTGGAGACCAGTGGGATCCCGTTGTTCGGCGAAGACGGGCGTTTCGTGGGCTACCGAGGAATCGACCGCGACATCACCCCGGCAATCGGCTCGTTGAGCCCGCGAATGGTGCAGCTCGAAGCGCTCTATGCCGCGGCGCCGGTCGCCCTCGGCCTGGTCGACCGAGAGGGTCGGTTCGTCAATGCCAACCGGGCTCTGATTCGCCTGCTGGGGCTTGAGGGCATGCCCCTGGCCGGACAGCCCGTGGCGCGCTATTTCGCCGTGCAGCAGCTGGATGTGCCAGGCATGTTCACTCGCCTGGCGGCAGGTGAATCCATTGCCGACCAGGCACTGCCCCTCAATGGGCGCTATTACCAGGTCACCATCCAGGCGGTGCGGGACGACGGACTGGACCAGCTCATCGGCATGACCTTGGCGATCACCGACGTCACCGAGCAGCACCGGTTGCGGCAGGAGCTGGCTGAGGCGAACCAGCGAATGGCGCTGGCCAACGCCCGGCTGAGCGAGTTGGCCGACAACGATTACCTCACTGGCCTGCCCAACCGTCGGCGTTTCGATGAAACCTTGCAGGCGGAGGTGGCGCGCTGCCGGCGAGACGGCAGAGCCCTGTCACTGATGCTGCTCGATATCGATTTCTTCAAACGCTACAACGACCACTACGGGCATCAGGCCGGCGACGAGTGCCTGCGCCGGCTGGCGCAACTGCTGCGTAACGGGCTGTTTCGCACAAGTGACCTGGCCTGCCGGTATGGCGGCGAGGAGTTCGCCGTGATCCTGCCCGGGCTCGATAGCCCGGGGGCCGAGGACGTCGCCGAGCGTCTGCGCGAGCGCCTGCTAGCCGCCGCCGTGCCGCACGAGACGGCACCGACCTGCATCACGGCGAGTATCGGAATTGCGACGCTGAATGGCTCCGATCTATCGCAGCCGGGGCTGGCGCCGGCGGGATCAGCCACGCAGCTGCTCGCTGCAGCCGACCGCCGGTTGTACATGGCCAAGCGCGGCGGGCGTAATCAGGTGAGTGTGGCCACCCTCTGATCAACGTGACATGGCGCCCGGGCCGGGCGCGCTGCGGGGCGGGGTGATCCGTGTCAAGACGCTTCGCCCAAGGCCCGGAAAGCGTTGAGGGCGCGTTCTCGGCTCATCGGCAGGTCGACGATCGCGCGCGGGTAGGCGACCTGATCGAACAGGCCGTTCAAACGGCCGGGATCGTGGATCGCGCGCGGGTCGAGTTCAACGAGCTCAGGTAGCCATTGCCGCAGGAAACGGCCGTTCGGGTCGAACTTCTCCGATTGGCTGATCGGGTTGAACAGGCGGAAGTAGGGGACCGAATCGGTACCGGTTGAGGCACTCCACTGCCAGCCGCCGTTGTTGGCGGCCAGGTCGCCGTCGATGAGGTTGCGCATGAACCAGCGCTCACCATGCCGCCAGTCGATGAGCAGGTTCTTGCTGAGGAACATGGCGGTGATCATCCGCAGGCGATTGTGCATCCAGCCGGTCGCCAGCAGTTGGCGCATGGCGGCATCCACGATCGGAAAGCCGGTTCGCCCCTGCTGCCAGGCCTCGAGGTCATCGGGGGCGTGACGCCAGGGCAGGGCTTCGGTTTCACGACGGAAGGCGCGGCCCATGGATACGCGCGGAAAACCCACCAGGATGTGCTTGTAGAACTCGCGCCAGAGCAACTCGTTGATCCAGGTCACGGCGCCGGGATTGCCCCCGTCGAGCTCGCCGCGGTTGTTGATCAAGGCGGCGTGCAGGCATTGCCGGGGCGAGATGACGCCTGCCGCCAGGTAGGGCGACAGTTGGCTGGTGCCGGCCTCGGCGGGAACGTCCCGGCGCTGCTCGTAGTCGGCCAGGTCGTCCTCGGCGAAAATTTGCAGCCGTCGGAGTGCGAATTCCTCGCCAGCCGGCCACAGGGATCGCAAGTACTCGCTGGGGCTGGGGAAACCCGAAACGGTGTCGGGTATCGGGTCGCTCGGGATCGGTATCGCAGCTTGCGGAGCGGGGACGGGCCGGCAGGCTGGCAAGGACTGGTTCAGGCGCGCGTGGCAAACCTTGCGAAACTGACTGAAGACCTTGAAGCAGCCGCCCGACAGTGTTCGAACGCTTCCGGGGGCGAAGAGCAGCTGGTCAAGGTGGCGCCGAAATCCGATGCCGGCCAGGCTCAGCGCCGTTTCGACGGCATCGTCACGGCGTTGTTCGTTGACGCCGTACTCTTCGTTGACATGCACGGTCCCGAGTTGGTGTTCGCGGCACAGGGTGCCGAGTGCATCAGGTACAGCTCGCCAGTCGTCGACGTGCCGTACCAGCAGCGGCACGTTGAGTTCGGCCAGCCGCTCCGACAGCACCTGAAGGTTGCGCAGCCAGAAGTCGACCTTGCAGGGTGCGTCGTCGTGGATCCGCCATTGGCCAGGCGTGAGCAGGTAGACGGCGACGGTCGGCCCGGCGGCCATCGCAGCGGCCAGCGCCGTGTTGTCGGTGACGCGCAGGTCGCTGCGCAGCCAGAGCAGTTGATTCATTCGAGATATCCCTTGGCACCGTCCACCAGCAGGCTGGCCTGCATCAGCTCGAGCGCGGCGAGTGGATCAATGGCGAGGCTCAGCCCCGCGAGGTCACGAAGTTCGGCCTGATGAATGCTGGCGGCTGGCCCAGCCAGCACCAGAGGGACGCCGGTCGGCTCGCGCAGGCGTGGCAATTGTCGCTTGAGGTAGCCGCTGTCGAGTGGCTGGCTGGCATACAACAGGATGCCCCGTGGCGCGAGGCGTTCGATTGCCAGGGGGAGTTCGTTCAGCGGCACCGGCCATTCCAGCAGATCCACCGGGCAGCCGGCGCTGGAAACGAGCCAGGCGCACAGCCACAGACCGGGCTCGAAGCGGTGCTCGCAAAGGTTGAGCAATAACAGCGGCGCACCATGATGCTGGCGATTGGCGTGATACAGCCGAGTGCCCAGCTTGGTACGCAACCAGGATTGAAAAAGTGCCCGCTCCAGGTCCGCACCAAACGGTGAATGCCAACGTTGTTCGAGGCTCAGCAGCAGCGGCAGCAGCAGATGTCGGCACAGGGTTCGCGGAGGATAAAGGGCGAGCGCGCGGTTGAAGGCGTCGTCGAGCTGGCGTTCGTTCAGGCCACCGACGGCCCGCATCATTTCGTCATGCAAACCGCCCCACTGGTTGTGCTCGGCGAGGTTGATGGACTGGCGTGCGTCGAGCAGCTGCTTGACCTGGCTGACTGCCACGCCACGGTTGAGCCAGCTGACGATGCTCTGGATTCGCTGAACGTGGCTGTCGTCGTAAAGGCGATGACCCTTGGCGGTGCGCCTGGGCACGATCAGCCCGTACCGGCGCTCCCAGGCACGCAGGGTGACGGGATTGACCCCCGTGATACGTGCTACTTCGCGGATCGGCACCCAGCCGTCCGCAGCCCCCAGTTCAGGGTCGTCGAAATATTGAGTCATGGGTCAGATGCCGTTGCGCAGGCTGAGGTCTTCAGGGTGCGGTTGCAGGTAAGCCTGGTTCGCCACGTAGCGATCCGGGTGGTGGCGGAAGTGATGCTTGAGCAGCGTCAGCGGCACGACAAGGGGCACGATTCCTTCGCGGTACTGGCTGATCACCCGCTGCAACTCCTGTTTGTCCTCGCCGCAGATATCATTCTTCAAGTAACCGCTCAGGTGCTGCAGCACGTTGCTGTGGGTTCCGCGCGAGGCCGTTTTCTTAAGCGCCCTCATCAGTTGGCTGAAATAGGCTGGCGCGAAGCTTTCCAGGGGGGCTTGCCCGACAGTCGCGACCAGCCGCCCCAGGTGCTTGTACTGCACCGGATCGGTCGCCATCAGCTGGTACTTGTAGCGCGCGTGGAACTCGACCAAGGCCTTGCGCGTCAGGCCCGCGTCGAGCAGCCGGTGCCACTCGGCATAGGCAAAGATGCGGGTCAGGAAGTTCTCACGCAGCACGGGGTCGTTGAGGCGGCCATCTTCCTCGACCGGCAGGTCGGGGCGCGCTTGCATCAGCGCACGGGCGAATACGCCCGTACCGCCGCCTTTTACGGGGTGGCCGTCGTCCTTGTAGACCTTCACCCGCTCCATGCCGCAGGACGGGGACTTCTGCATGAGGATATAGCCGCTGATGTCCTGCAGTTCCTCGGCGACTCGCTCTCCATAGGCGTGCAGCGCATCGGTGACGTCCAGGTCAGGGCGCACGCTGCCGACGGCACGGGGCTGCGTCGGGTCACCCACGAGTCGAATGGGTTCGCGTGGCGTGCCCAGGCCGATCGCCACTTCCGGACAAACCGGCACGAATTCGAAATGTCGCGCCAACGTTTCGCTGCACAGCCTCGATTCCTTGTGACCCCCGTTGAAACGCACCGGGCTGCCGAGCAGGCAGGCGCTGATACCGACTTTTATGGGTGCGCGAACGGGATGGGGCATGAGCAACCTCGTGTCTTGTACAAGAGATAAGTTTCTGTACAACCTGTGGCAATCATAGGTTGCTGCTTGTACAAGTCAATAGCAGTTGTATAAGTGAGGCGACTGGCGGTCCTGAGGCTGGCACTCAGCGCCAGCCCATGCTCCAAGTGGTCGAATCGCGCAGCCGACGCCAGTCGATCCATTCGCTACGGCGGCTGTGTATCGCCTGGAGTTCGACCTCCAACAGCTCACCCGCTTCGTCATGCAGGAGATCGACGACCAGAAAGTGCTTTTCCTTGCGTTGAGGGTGAGTCGCGGTCCATTTGGAAAGCTTGAGCTTGGCCGGGTTAAAACGATTCATGGGAGCACCTGCAACACGGAACGACTTAGGCTACGCTTGCGACTAAAGCTGTACAACTGTTTATGGTTGTATAGATGTATCATCCGCGCCACGGGTGCACTGCACCAGGGGAGAGGGCCATGAACATACTGCTGACGGGCGGAACCGGGCTGATTGGCCGAGCACTGTGCCGCTATTGGTTGGGCCAGGGGCATCGCCTCTGGGTCTGGAGCCGCTCGCCGGAGCAGGTCGCGTTGCGCTGCGGTGCGCTGGTGCAGGGCATCGGCGCTCTGAGCGAGTTGGACAGCGTTCCCCTGGATGCCGTGATCAATCTCGCCGGCGCGCCGATCGCTGACAGGCCCTGGACGGCCTCGCGGCGCGAGGTGCTGTGGAACAGCCGAGTGACCCTGACCGAGCAACTCGTGGACTGGTTGGGCAAGCGGAGCCAGAAGCCAGGGCTGCTTATCTCCGGTTCGGCGGTGGGGTGGTACGGCAACGGTGGTGATCGTCCCTTGACCGAGGATGACGAACCGGTGACCGAGGATTTCGCGGTGCGGTTGTGCAGCGCCTGGGAAGCCAGTGCACTGCGCGCGCAGTCCATGGGTATCCGTGTCGTCCTGGTTCGCACGGGCCTGGTGCTGGCGCGCAAGGGGGGCTTTCTGCAGCGGCTCAAGCCGCTCTTTGCCCTTGGCCTGGGTGGACGCCAGGGCAACGGACGCCAATGGATGCCCTGGATTCACATCGATGATCAGATCGGGCTCATAGATTTTCTGTTGCAGCTTCCTGGCGCGAGCGGCCCCTACAATGCCTGCGCGCCGCAACCGGTTCGCAACGCCGATTTCGCCAAGGCGTACGCGCGCAGCCTGGGGCGACCGGCCGTGCTGGTGGCTCCGGCGCCGGTGCTCAGGCTGGCGCTGGGCGAGCTCGCCGGGCTGATTCTCGGTGGCCAGAACGTGGCTCCGTTGCGATTGCAGACGGCCGGATTCGCGTTTCGCTTCGAGACGCTGGATGCGGCATTGGCGGACCTGCGCAAGCCGCAGTCGCCTGTGTGAAAATACCGCGCCGGCCGCGGGAGCGGCCGGGCCTCTTAAACCCGTAGTCAGGAAAGTCGTATGGCTGAGCAGGCGTTGTTGTTGGTCAATCTGGGTTCGCCCGCCTCCACGGAAGTCGCCGATGTCCGCCGGTATCTCAACCAGTTTCTGATGGACCCCTATGTCGTGGACCTGCCTTGGCCGCTGCGCCGCTTGCTGGTCTCGATGATCCTTATCAAGCGACCCGCGCAGTCGGCCCATGCATACGCCTCGATCTGGTGGCCGGAGGGCTCGCCGCTGGTGGTGCTGAGCAAGCAGCTGACCGACGCCGTTCGGCCTTACTGGAAGGAAGGCCCGGTGGAATTGGCGATGCGCTACGGCGAACCCTCGATCGAGGGCGCGCTGGTCCGGCTGGCCGGGCAGGGCATTCGGCAGGTCACGCTCGCGCCGTTGTATCCGCAGTTCGCCGAGAGCACCACGACGACGGCGATCGAGGAAGCGCGACGGGTGATCCGCGAAAAGCGCCTCGATATCAAGTTGTCGATCCTGCAGCCATTCTTCGACCAGCCCGAATACATCGATGCGCTCGTCGACAGTGCCAGACCCTACCTAGCGCAGGGATTCGATCATCTGCTGCTGAGTTTCCATGGTCTACCCGAGCGCCATCTGCACAAGACCGATCCCACCGGTGCGCATTGTCTCAAGGGTGAGGATTGCTGCCAGCGGGCGGAAGGGGCAGTACTCGCCAGCTGCTATAGGGCGCAATGCATTCAGAGCGCGGCGGCGTTCGCGGAGCGCGCCGGCCTGCGCGACGACCAATGGTCGGTGTCTTTTCAGTCGCGTCTGGGTCGGGCGAAGTGGATCGAACCCTATACCGAGACCCGCCTCGACGAGCTGGCGGCGAGTGGCGTGAAGAAGCTGATGGTCATGTGCCCGGCCTTCGTCTCCGATTGCATCGAGACGCTGGAGGAGATTGGCGATCGCGGTCGCGAGCAATTCATCGAAGCCGGCGGTGCCGAACTGCAGCTGATCCCATGCCTCAACACGCACGAGCGTTGGGTGCAGGCGCTGGTCGCCCTGTGCCGTCGCGCCCCGCTGTCGCTCTGAGCGTTAGCCACGGCGCGGCGGGTCCGCTCAGGCTCGCAGCGCCAGTTGCAGTTGTTCGAACTGAGCCAAGGGCACCGGGCGACCGAACAGATAGCCCTGGAACAAGCCGCAGCCGTTGAGCTCCAGGAGCTGACGTTGAGCGTCGGTTTCCACGCCCTCGGCGATTACCTCGAGGTTCAGTCCGGTGGCGAGCGCGCAGGTCGCGCGTACGATCGTCTGGCTGCTGGTGTCCTCGACGAGCTGGCGCACGAAGGACTGATCAATCTTCAACTGGTCCAGTGGCAGATGCTGCAAGTAGGCCATCGATGAATAGCCGGTGCCAAAGTCGTCGATGGAGAAGCGGATGCCGTGCGCCTTGAGCATTTTCATTCGCAGGATCGCTTCGTCCATGTCATCGAGCAGCAGCGATTCGGTCAGCTCGAGCTTGAGCAGGTGCGGATCGGCGCCGGTCTGCTCCAGCAGATCGAGCAGACGCTCGACGAAGTCGGCCTGATACAGCAGGTGCGCGCTGAGGTTGACGGCCAGGGTCAGCCGAGAACGCGGCGGCTGAGCAGCCCAGGCGGCGAGTTGCTCACAGGCCTGGCGCAGGACGACGAAATCCAGCGCCTGGATCAGCCCGGCACGTTCGGCCGGGCCGATGAAGTGGATCGGCGCCAGCAGACCACGTTGCGGGTGTTCCCAGCGTACCAGCACTTCCGCGCCGACCAGCGCGCCGTCGCGCCCGACCTGCGGCTGGAAATGGATGACGAATTCGCCATGGCTGAGGCCGTGCCGGATCTCATCCTCGAGCTTGAGGCGTTCCTGCACCGCCTGCTGCATGCGTGGGTCGAAGAAGCGCAGGGCGTCGCGCCCGGCCTGTTTGGCTTCGTACATCGACATGTCGGCACGCTTCATCAGCTCTTCGGCGTCGCTGTCGTGCTCGCTGAACAGCACCACGCCGATGCTCGCGCTGCTGTGCAGAGTCAGCTCGCCCAGTCGGTACGGGTGCTTGAGCGATGACAGCAGCTTCTCGCTGACCTGCTCGGCCTGCGCCGCGGCGTATTCGGGGTTGGTTTCCAGGCCTTCCAGCATCACTACGAATTCGTCGCCGCCCAGCCGCGCCACGGTATCGCTGCCGCGAACCTCGCGACCCAGGCGTTCGGCGACAAGGCACAGCAATTGATCTCCAGCCTGGTGCCCGTGCAGGTCGTTGACGTTCTTGAAGTTGTCCAGATCGATGAACATCAAGGCGCCATTGCGGCGGCTGCGACTGCATCCGACCAAGGCCTGTTGCAGGCGGTCGATGAGCAGGCGACGGTTAGGCAGGCCGCTCAGCGGATCGTAAAAGGCCAGATTGTGGATGCGCTCTTCGGCGGCCTTGCGCTCGGTAATGTCGGTAAAGGCCGCAACGTAGTGAGTGACCTGGCCCTGAGCGTCGAGGACGGTACTGATGGTGAGCCATTCGGGGTAGATTTCCCCGCTCTTGCGGCGGTTCCAGATCTCGCCTTGCCAGGCACCGGTCTGTTCGAGACTGCCCCACATCTCCTGATAGAACTCACGCGAGTGCCGCCCCGAGGCGAGCAGACGGGTGTCCTGACCGATGGCCTCGTCCGCACTGTAGCCGCTGATCTCGGTGAAGGCCTGGTTGACGCGCAGGATGCGGTTCTGCGCATCGGTGATGATCATGCCCTGTTGGCATTCGAAGGCGATGGCGGCGATGCGGCGTTCCTGCTCGGCATGGGCCCGCTCGGTGATGTCCCGGCTCAGGCAGACGACAGCCCGCTTGCTCGACTCGGCATGGGCGAGGCGCTGGGCTCGGGCCTCGAAGACCCGTATGCCTGTCGCGGTCTGCAGCGGGTACTCGTGCACGCCGCTACCGTGTCCGTCCAGGGTGTCGCGAATGAATGCGAGAAATCGCTGCGCCTGTGGCTCCGGCAGCAGGTCAGAGAGACAGCGGCCGACCAGCGTTTCGTTGGAAATGGGCAGCACCGCGGGATCGCCGGCGATCACTTCAAGGTAGCGGCCATCCTCATCGAGCACCGCGAGCGAATCGGGAATGGCTTGGGTGACGGCCCGCAGCCGTGCCTGGCTGAGTTTCATGGCACGCTCGATCTGGTCGCGCCTGAGGATGTCGCCCAGCAGCAGGCCAAGCACCACGACCGAGGGGGGCAGCACCAGGAGCATCGGAACGCCCACCAGACTCAGCGTCGGCGGTGCCAGCCCGGTCGGCAGGAGCCAGAGCGAAGCGACCACGCCGACGTGCAGGAGCAAGCCGAACAACAAGAGCTGCCAGACGCCGACGCCAATCGAACCACGGCGGTGCAGGTGTCGGTAGAGCAGCCCCAGGGCGATCGGCAGCACCACGTTGATCAAGCCGACCCAGACACCCGCACCGCCCAGCCAGGCCCGGTAACCGCCAGCGAGCACGCCGGCGATCGCCGCCACCAGCGGCCCACCGAACAACGCCGCCATACTCAGCACCACGGTGCGCGCGTCGAAGATCACCCCGGCCTGCGCGACGATGGGCATCAGCATGCCCACGATGCAGGCGCTGCCGAACCACACACCCGCCAGACATTGGCCGCGGGTCGGGTGGCTCTGGCCCCAGTGGCGCGCACTGAACGACAGCAGCCAGCAGAGGGCAAGCAACACCGCGGCGTTTTCCACAAAGGCGTAGGTGGTCAAGGAAAGGGTTCCGGTCCAGGCGCCGTCCGGTGGCGGGTCAGTAGTAGCGGTTCGCTATTATTCGCGTTTATGCCCGGATTCGGCAAATGCGCAGGCGAAACGGCCGGTGACGGGCACCGGGCCGTGACATCAGCGTATCGGCGGGAGGTTGGATCGCTTAAGCGCGGCGTTCGAAAAGGGCAGCGTGTCAGCCCTTCAGGGCAGCGAGCTCGGCTTTCAGTTGCGCGACTTCGGCTTCGAGCTCTCGGACACGCTGCCGGGCCTCGACCTCGGGTGAGACATCCTTCTGGATGCCGATGAAATAGGTCAGCTGGTCGCCTTCATTGAAAACCGGCGTGATGGACAGCTCATTCCAGAAGGCGCTGCCATCCTTGCGGTAGTTACGGATGATCTGGCGACACGGCTTGTTGCTGCGCACGGCCTCGCGGATGGCGGCCAGGCCCGGCTGCTGGCGGTCGTCGGCCTGCAGGAAGCGGCAGTCCTGATAAAGGATGTCGTCCACTTCGTATCCCGTCAGGCGCTGAAAAGCCGGGTTGGCGTAAATGAGGATGTTGTCCTCGCCCTCCTGCTCGGCGACCACGATTCCGTCGTTGGATGCTTCGATTACCAGTTGCAGCAGCTTGGCATTGATCATCGGGGCGTCTCTTGGGCGTTTCGCGGCATTCTAGAACAACTTTGCCGGGCCAGGCACGGCGCGTTCATCGTCGCGGTGCGACAGGGCGAGGAGGGGGCGGCGGAGGGCTCAGCGGCCGGCGGCAAGCGTGATCGACACCGAGTCGGCGAATCGCAGCGCATGCGGCTTGTCGACCTCGACCTGTGCGTGACACACGCTCGGCTCGCGCATCACCAGGTCGAGCAGCTCCTGAGTCATGCGTTCGAGCAGGCTGAACCGGTTGTTCTCGACATGGGCGATCACGGCCTTGGTCAAGGTGCGATAGTTCAGGGCGTCCTCGATGTCGTTCGCACGGACCGCGTTCCGCGCGGGATAGAGGACTTCGATATTGATGACCACATCCTGTTTGTTGCGGATCTCGTCGTCGTTGATTCCGATGTAGGTGCGCAGGCGCAGGTCCTTGATGCGTATGCGCGCCATGCCGGATTCGAGCGCCATCAGTGGGACCTGCCGATCAGCTGCAGGAACTCCATGCGTGTCGTGCAGGACTCGCGGAAGGTGCCGAGCATCACCGAGGTGTTCATCACCGAGTTCTGCTTTTCGACGCCGCGCATCTTCATGCACATGTGCTGCGCCTCGATCACCACGGCGACTCCGGCGGCGCGGGTCACTTCCTGGATGGCCTCGGCGATCTGGCGGGTGAGGTTCTCCTGGATCTGCAGGCGTCGCGCATACATGTCCACGATTCGCGCCACCTTCGAAAGCCCCAGCACTTTCCCGGTGGGAATGTAGGCCACGTGGGCCTTGCCGATGAAGGGCAGCAGATGGTGCTCGCACAGCGAATAGAGTTCGATGTCCTGCACGATGACCATCTCGTCGTTGGTCGAGGCAAAGAGCGCGCCGTTTACAATGTCTTCGAGCCGCTCACCGTAGCCCTTGCACAGGTACTGCATGGCCTTCGCGGCGCGCTTGGGTGTGTCGAGCAACCCCTCCCGCTCCGGGTCCTCGCCGAGCCCGACGAGGATCTGCTGGTAGTGACTGGACAGTTCGGTCATGCAAAGGACCCTCATGCAGCGAGATGCGCTGAAAATGCCGTTCCACGGCGACGTTGCGCGAAAGTTATACCAAATCAACTTGCCGTACAAGAATTCAGACGAGTCCTGCCTTATCGCTTGCAGCGATCCGTGCATCGACGAGCGCCGTCGGGGTGCGGCAACCAGGCCAGGTGGGGGCGGGCAAGGCTGAACAGGCGATAGGCGGCCAGCAGCAAAGGACGAAGCGGCCGCCAGCCGAGCGGCGCGGCCCAGGTGTGAAGGCCCGCTGCTCGCCAACTCCAATAGGTTGCGTCCAGGCCGGTCAGCCATTGGCCGTTGGCGCTTAGCGCATGGAGCTTGGCACGTAGCTGGTCCGTTGATCGGCCCTCTACAGCGAAGTCCGGGTCGTTGATGTCTACCAATTGAAGACGGGCCGGATCGGCATGGCGACGCAGCCAGGCGATTTCTCTGGCGCACAGCGGACAGGCCCCGTCCACGAACAATGTCAGGGGAAGTGCAGGCGACATGTCGAACCTCTCGATTTGTATAGCTTTTGTACAGCCTATGCCGCCTGGGCCTGGGTTACAATGCGCGACCCATTCGCATGAGCTCCTTGCGTCATGACTGATTTCGCCCGTGCTTCCAAGCTGCTCGCCAACGAGTCCCTCAAGCAGGAAGAATTGTTCCCCATTCGCGAAGTGTCGAGGCTCACCGGCGTCAACCCGGTGACGTTGCGTGCCTGGGAACGGCGTTATGGTCTGATCCAGCCCACGCGTACCGAAAGCGGGCATCGCCTCTACTCGATGGCTGATATCGAAGCGGTTCGCAATATCCTGGCCTGGACCGAGCGGGGTGTTGCAGTCAGCAAGGTTGGCAGCATCCTGTCGCGCAACGCCGCGACGCGCGCCAGTGCGCCGCCCGAGCAGCAGGAAGCGGTGGCAGGCGAGTGGGGCGAATGGCAGGCCCAGGTTCAACAGGCCGTCGGCGATTTCGACGAGGTGCGCTTGGACCAGGTCTACGGGCAGATCTTTTCTACCTACCCGGTGCCGGTCGTGTTTCAGGAAGTGCTCTTGCCGTTGTGGCAGCAACTGCTGTCGCGCCGTGACGAGTTTGGCCGCAGCAGCGAATGGCTGTTTCTCGATGCCTATCTGCGCGCGCGCGTGCTGCAGCGGTTGCAGCTGGCCCGTGGTCGTGCCGAAAAACGGGTGTTGCTCGCCGGCGTGACTGGGCAATGCCGCGAACTCGAACTGCTGGTCGCCGGGCTGCTGCTCTCCAGTGAGAATGTGGCAGTACACGTATTGGCAATCGGCCAACCACTCGATGAGCTGACGCTGGTCTGCGAGAAAGTCCAGCCTCATGCCTTGATCCTGTATTCGAACGTTCCGCCGAATGCGCTGATCCTGCGCCAGTTGTCGCGACTGGCATTGTCGGTCGATTGCCCGCTGGCGATGGCGGGTGAGGCGGCGGAATTCTCGGAGGAGGGGTTGCGCGGCACACCGATCGCCTGTCTGGGCAATTCCGGCAAGCTGATGCAGCACCGGTTGATGCAGTTCCTGTCGGGCCGCCTCGATACCTGACGCAACCCCGAACAATTGTGCTGCGGTACGGTTGGCGCGATGCTGTGTTCCCCAGCCGAGCGCGTGCCAATGACTCGACCCGATCCTCGTCTTCATCGTCCCCCCCTGGATCGCCTGCCTAACGGCCTGCGAGTGCGGATGGTGCCGTCAGTCGCCGGCACCCAGGCCGCTGCGCTGGTGCGTATCCACGCCGGCTCGCACGACGCACCGGTGGCGTATCCGGGACTGGCGCATTTCCTCGAGCACATGCTGTTCCTGGGCAGCGCGCAGTACACGGCGGAAGCCGCGCTGATGCCCTTCGTGCAGGGTGTGGGCGGCCAGCTCAACGCGACCACCCGCGAGCGCCATACCGACTTCTTCTTCCAAGTGCCGGCACGACATCTCGAGCAGGCCTTGCTGCGCCTGCTGGACATGCTGACGCAGCCCAGCCTCGACCTGGACGCGCAGCGGCGCGAGCGAGAGGTGTTGCATGCCGAATTCCTTGCTCGCGCGCAGGACAGGGAAACGCTTTGCGACGCCGCGTTGGCGACGGCAATCACCCCGATGCACCCGGCCAGCCGCTTTCATGCCGGGCACCGCGAGACGCTCCCCGTGGACGACCCGGCTTTCCAACAGGCCCTGCGGGGCTACCTCGACCACGCCTACCGCACCGGAAACATCGAGCTGCTCCTGACGGGGCCGCAGGACCGCAGCGAGCTACAGCGCCTTGCCCAGATGGCTGATGCCAGGCTGCGGCCGGGCGCGTCCATGCCGCAGAGCGCGCCCGCGCTGCACACACGCACCGATCGATGGCTGACCCTGCATCTGCCGCAGGCCCGGCCGCGGTTGTTGCTCGGTTTCGTCATCGATGGATGCCCCAAATCAGCGTCCGTAGAGGACTATCTGGCGAGCTGGATCGCGTCCGAAGCGCCAGGCGGCCTGCTGGCACGGTTGCGCGACGCCGACCTGTGCCAGGGGCTGGCGATGCGCGTGCCGTACCGGTTTGGCGACCAGGGCGTGCTGGTCATCGAAGCCGTGCTGGGGGGGGCCGGGCAACGACAGCGCGCCGTCGTTGCCGGCGCGGTGCTCGACTGGTTGCGCTTCTTCGCCGCTCCGGTCTGCTGGCCGGTTTGCAGCGCGGACTATCAGGAGGCAACGCGTCGTCGCCTCTTGGGTACCGAGCCGTTGCAACGGCTGCGGCACTGGGTCGAGCCGGGCGCCTGGTCCTGTGAGGCCGGCCCGGAGCCAGAGGCGGTGACAACACTGGTGCGGTGCATGCTGGCTAGCGACCCGGTGACGCTGACCCTCACAGGCGAAGACGGCGCGAGCGGCGAGCCGGTTGACACCCAGGGCTTTCCGCTGCGCATGACACACCAGACGCCGGAGCCCATGGCGATGCCGGACTGGTGCTGGCAAGTGCCGCAGCCAAACCCCTGGTTGCGTTCGACCAGCGACATGATCGAAAGCGGTCAGCCTGCCGAAACGCTGCCGCTGCGCGCCCTCGGGCCGCAGGATGAAGGCGGGCAGGGCGCACTGATGCTGCGCTGGCGGTTCACGAACCCGCCAGCGGCTCGACACTGGCACGCCGTCGATCTGGCATTGCGCAGCCGCGTCTGGGCGGCACGGCAGGCGGGCGTGGAGCTGGCGTTCGAACACCTTGGGTGCAGCTGGACGCTGAGCCTGCGCGGGTTCGCCGAGATCATGCCGGATATCCTCGCCGACCTGTCACCGCTGCTGGCACGGCCGCCCGCCAGGTATGTGGCTGAGGGTGCGTGTCGTGCCGAGCAAGCCGCCACGCTCGGGCAGGAGGCGATGCTGCTGCGTCAGTTGCTCGACCGGCTGCCCCAGGCCGTGGCGGACCCAGGCGAGTCGCTGTCAACCGGCCTTGCTGCTGCCGAAACGGCCAATCTGGAAGACCACTGGCATGACGCCGTCTGGGAAGGGCTGGCGGTCGGCTTTCCCGAGGCGCGCATGGCGACGCTGCAAAGTGCTCTACGGAGCCTCCCGGGCAGGCCGATCAGCGCCGCGATGGCTTCGGTCGCGCCTGGCCGGACGAATCGCTGGCTGCATATTCCCGGTCCATCGGGTGGTGAAGTGGCCTATGTGCTGTTTCGTCCGCTGCCCGGGCTCGATGCACCATCCGAGGCGGCCTGGCGCGTTTTTGCCCGGCTATTGGAAGGCGCGTTCTTCCGCCGGCTGCGCAGCGAATTGCAGTTGGGCTACGCCGTGCTATGCCGCTTTGGTCAATTCGCCGGGCAGGCTGGGGTGTTCTTTGCGGTGCAGTCGCCGACGGCTTCTGCTGGCGAGATCCATCGGCATGTCGAGGCCTTTCTCGAGGCATTCTCCCTGAGACTGCACGACTGGCCTGCGCGAGACCTGGCGACGGTCACGCGCGAAACGGCCGAGCAGCAGGGCGAAGCGCTGGCCGAGTGGCGCGGCCGCAGCGAGCGGGCCTGGCAGGCGGTACTGGCCGGTCAGGCGCCGGAGCACATCGAGGCGGTCAGGGCAGCGATGGGCGTGCTGCGGCCAGCGGACCTGATCCAGGCGTCGCGTTCGCTGAACGGAGCGGGGCGGCTGGTGCTCTCCAACGCTCCGATGCCGACGTCCGAGTGGCCTTAGGGCCGCGCTGAACCGGATCGTTTTCCCCAGATCGTTCGGTCCTCGACGGCGCGCCGGGGCGGTACCCGCACTGGGCAGCACCTCCAAAGCGCAACGGCGTAATACCGAAGCCTTGCTTCCAGCAGCGCGGCAACCACCTCATAGGTAGGCGATACGGTGCTTGCGGCCAAAGCAGTAGCAAAACGCCGCCATCGCAGCGTATGGCGCTCCAGAGGCGCTTTCGATAATCCGCCTCGACACGACTGCCCGTCGTCCCATCAGCGGAGAGCGCCATGCACAACAAGAAGAACGCCGTAACCACCCTTATGCCGCTGGCCCTGGCCAGTGCGGTTGCCATGACCCTGAGCCAGTCGGCCGTGGCCGAAATCACGCTCTACGACCGGGACGACACCCGCTTCTCGGTGGATGGCTACTTCAACACCTTCTACGTCAGCAGCGATGTCGACCGCGCCGGCGAGCAGTTCGACCGCGACCAGTCCCGCGTGAAGATGGGCTTCCTGCCCAATTACATCGGCTTCAACTTCGCCAAGCAGCTCGACGACCTGAAGCTAGGCGGACGTTCTTCCTTCTGGGTGAGCATCAACGACAGCGACACCAACGGCACCGAAACCGGTATCGACGTCCGCCAGTTCTACGGCACGGCCTCCAACGATCAGTGGGGCGAAGTGCTGTTCGGCAAGGACTTCGGTCTGTTCGGCCGCTCCAACATCTTCCTCGACGAGATGCTCGCCGGCTACGGCCAGGTCAGCGACACCCTGGGCCTGGTCGATTTCGGCGGTGTGTCGTTCGGCAACATCGGCACCGGCTACCCATACCCGTTCCCGACCTCCCAGGTCACCTATCGCTCTCCGGTCATGAGCGGCCTGCGAATCGCGGTCGGCATCATGGACCCGGTCGACACCACGGACGATGCCAGCAGTGCCCTGGACGAGGCCTACCAGGACAGCCCGCGCCTGGAAACCGAAGTCACCTACCAGTTCGAGGTCGGCGGGGCGCAGTTCTATTCCTGGATCAATGGTATGCAGCAGACCTCCAGGAACACCGACAGCAGCGTCGACGAGGTCGATTCCAAGGGCATCGGCTACGGCATCCAGGCGAAGATGGGCGGCTTCTCCGTAACTGCCTCGGGCTTCCAGGCCGAAGGCATCAACCCGTTCTACACCAACAATGCCGGCGAAGCGCAGCTGCGCGATGTGGACAGCGATGGCTACCTCCTGCAGGGCTCCTACTCGTTCGGCAAGAACCGCATCGCGCTGTCGACCGGCAAGACCAAGGACGACGGCAACGGCCTGGGCACCGCCGCCGACTACGAGACCCGTGGTATCGCCTACTTCCGTACCATCAACGACAACCTGAAGCTGGTCGCCGAAGTGAATCAGTTCGAGCTGAGCGGCCGCGACACCGACGCGCTGGACGAAGAAACCCGCACCTACGCCGTTGGCGCGGCGCTGAGCTTCTAAGTCACCTCGCGGCGGACAGGCGGGCGCCTCCCGGGGCGTTCGCCTTTTTTCGTTCAGACCACCCGAAACCGGCCGCCCCGCGGTGTTTCGTCGCTTTGCTACCTTGGCACGCCGCTGCCGGTACTGAAGTAGCATTTTCGTGCCCTATGCCCTGACCAAGAATGGGGTCATACGACAGGGCAATGGGGTGGGGTGCGTGGAGCAGGAATCCTTGATGGTACGCACAGCGATGTCCGACGCCCGCGACCCGGAGCGGGTCGCGCAGGACCTGGCGCGGCAGTTGATCCATCCGCATCTGGGCTTCGTGCTGTTCTTCTGTTCCGCCGAATATGACCTGCCTGTGCTGGGCGATGCCTTGCACCAGTACTTCGGCGGCGTGCGCATGGTCGGCTGCACCTCCGCTGGGGAGATCACCGCGCAGGGCTACGGCCGCAGTTGCGTGACCGCCGTCGGCTTCGATCACCGCAGCTTTTCCATTGCCTGCGAACTGATCGACGAGATGGACCGCTTCAGCCTGATCGACGCCCAGCAATTGGTCGAGCGGCTGGGCAGTGACTGCCGCAGCAACTCGTTGGCACCGATCAAGGACCACAGTTTTGCCTTGACCCTGCTCGACGGCCTGTCCAGCCGGGAAGAAATCGTGCTGTCCGCGCTCAGCGCCGCGTTCGGCAGCATCCCGCATTTCGGCGGCTCGGCCGGCGACGACAACCACCTGACCAATACCCACGTCTATTACGACGGCCAGTTCAGAAGTGGCGCGGCCATCGTCGTGCTGATCAACACCTGGCTGGAATTCGAGGTGTTCACCACGCACCACATCCTGCCGCGCACCGAAAAGCTGGTGGTCACTCGGGCCGATAGCCATGCGCGGCGTGTCTACGAACTCAATGCCGAGCCTGCCGCCGAGGAATACGCGCGGCTGATCGGTGTCGGGGTCGACGAGCTGGACCACCGGCTGTTCGCCGCGCACCCGCTGGCGGTACGCATCAACGAGCACTACTACGTGCGCTCGATCCAGAAGGTCAACGACGATCTCAGCCTGACCTTCTACTGCGCGGTGGAGAACGGCATCGTCCTGACCGCCATGCGCCCCGGCCCGCTGATGCCCAACCTCGAGGCGCTGTTCGAGCGGCTGGAACAGCGCCTCGGCGCGCCGCTGCTGACCATCGGCTGCGACTGCTTCCTGCGGCGGCTGGAGATCGAAGGCAACGGCTCGACGGCGGACACCTCGGCCTTTCTCAAACGCCAGCAGGTGATCGGCTTCAACACCTATGGGGAGCAGTTCAATGGCATGCACATCAACCAGACCTTCACCGGCGTCGCCATCGGCCGGCCAGGAGGGCGCGCTGGAGAACGAAGTGCTCGCTGAACTGCTCGGCAGGCAGGCCGACCTCGAGCGGGAGAACCAGAAGCTCCGGCGCATCAACGCCGCGCTGATCGAGCGCGTCGAGTCGAGCGGCACGGGGCGGGATGCGTCCTACGCGGCGTTCCAGCATTCGGTGGAACTGGCCGAGCAGGTGCGCGAACGCACCGACGCGCTCAACCAGGCGATGGCCGAGCTCAAGGCCAGCAACCGGCTGCTCAGCGACGCTCGCCTGCGGGCCGAAACCGCGCACCAGCACCTGGTGGACGCGATCGAAAGCATCTCCGACGCCTTCGTCTTGTTCGACAGGGACCAGCGCATCGTCCTGTTTAACAAACGCTTCAAGTCGCTGTGGAGCCGGACCCGCGCACGCATCAACAGTGGTACGCGCCTGTCCGAGCTCAAACGGCTGGCCGAGAGCAGCGGACTGATCGCCGAGGAGCACCGAGGCAAGGCCAATGAGCCGACCGTCTACCGGTTGCACACCGGGCGCTGGGTGCAGGTCAGCGAGCGCCCCACGCGCGAAGGCGGCCTGGTGATGCTCTACACCGACATCACCGAGGTGAAGATCAGCGAAACCATGCGTCGCGAGCAGGCGCTGGCGCAGAAGTCCCGGCTGCTGCAGCGCGCCGTCGACAACCTCTCCCAGGGCGTGGCGATGGTCAGCGCCGACGGTAGCCTGGAGCTGTGGAACGGCCGCTTCCTCGAGCTCTGCGGTCTGGCGCCCATCGAGGCGCATCGCCCGTTCGAAGAGGTAATGGCCGACAGCGAACTGCGGCTGCTCACACCCGCTACCGTCGATGCCAACGGCCAGCTGCTGACCGAGCTCGAGCAGCACCTGTTCGACGGCCGGACGCTGGAAATCCGCACCCATCCGCTGCCCACCGGCGGCTTCGTCAACACCTTTACCGATATCACCGAGCGCTACCGCCATGCCGAAGCGCTGCGCGAGAGCGAGCGCTGGATCCGTCTGATCACCGACCACGTGCCGGCGCTGATCGCCTATGTGTCAGCCGACCTCACCTACGAGTTCACCAACAAGGTCTATGAAGAGTGGTACCGCTGGCCGAGCGACGGCATGCTCGGCCAGCCGCTGCGCGAGATCCACACCGGTGAGCACTGGCATCAGCTCGAGCCCTATATCGAGCGAGCGCTGTCCGGCGAGAACGTGAGTTTCGAAATGGCCGAGCGGAACCACTCGGGCCAGCAGCGCTACATGCTGCGTTCCTACGTGCCGAACCGGCTGGCCAACGGTGAAGTGGCCGGCATCTTCGTGCTGATTCAGGACATCACTGACCGCCGCCGCACCGCCGAGGCGCTGCACCAGGCCTACCAGAACCTGGAGCAGCGCGTGCGCGAGCGAACCGCCGAACTGACCAGCCTCAACGACCAGCTGCTCTGCGAGATCGACGAGCGTGCCCACGCCGAGGCGCGCTTGCGCGAGGCCAAGCGAGAGGCGGAGCTGGCGAACCTGTCCAAGACCAAGTTTCTCGCCGCGGTCAGCCACGACCTGCTGCAGCCGCTCAACGCCGCGCGGCTGTTCACCTCGGCGTTGCTCGAACAGCCCAGTGCACCAAGCAGCGGGCTGATCCGCAACATCAGCAACTCGCTGGAGGATGTCGAGAACCTGCTCGGCACGCTGGTGGACATCTCCAAGCTCGACGCCGGCGTGATCAAGCCGGACATTGCGCCCTTCGCCGTCAGCGAACTGCTGGAAAACCTCGCCGCCGAGTTCCGTCAGATCGCCGGCAGCGAACGTTTGCAGCTCGATTTCATCGGCTGCTCGGCGCTCGTACGCAGCGACATTCAGCTGCTTGCCCGCATCCTGCGCAACCTGTTGACCAACGCCATCCGCTACACGCCCTCGGGTCGCGTACTGCTCGGCTGCCGGCGGCGCCGGCAGAGCCTGTCGATCGAAGTGTGGGACACGGGCATCGGCATTGCCGAGGACAAGCTCGAGGAAATCTTCCACGAATTCAAACGCGGCGATGGCGTGCGGCCGCAGCAGGATCGCGGCCTGGGGCTGGGGCTGGCCATCGTCGAGAAGATCGCGCGGATGCTTGGGCATCGCATTCAGGTCGCCTCGGTGCCGGGACGGGGGTCGAAGTTCGCCATCGAGGTGCCGTTGGCCAAGCGCGCGCCCAAGGCGGGTGTCGAGCCGCCAACCACGGATCTCCTGCTCGAACGACTCAAAGGCGCCCGCGTCTGGGTGCTGGATAACGACACCTCGATCTGCGCCGGCATGCGCACCTTGCTCGAAGGCTGGGGATGTCGGGTCGTCACCGCGCTATCCGAGCAGGACCTGGCCGGCCAGGTCGACAACTTCCATGCCGACGCCGATCTCATCATTGCCGACTACCACCTCGACAACGGTTGCAACGGCATCGACGTCGTCGAAACGGTAAACGCCCGTCGCGCCAGTCCGTTGCCGGCGCTGATGATCACGGCCAATTACAGCAACGAGCTGAAGCAGCAGGTCCGCGAACTCGGCCATATGCTGATGCACAAGCCGGTCCGCCCGATGAAGCTCAAGACCGCCATGTGCCACATGATGGAACACGGGCATTCGTGAGGGAGGGCGGCTCGCAAGCTTGCGCCCACGAAACGCACTGGCAGCGGCTCTGCCAAGGGTGCGTTCCAGGCCCGCCCCGCCTTGTAGGAGCCAGCTTGCTGGCGATCCGGCGCCACGCCGAAATCCTGATCCGCGCCTGCAGCGCGGTGCGGACTACCTATCGGCGCAGGTAGGCGGTGAAGTCGATGTCACCGGCCGAGAGAATCGCCTGCACGCGGTTGTGCACGTTCAGCTTGCGCAGGATGGCCGAGACGTGGGCCTTGACGGTGGTTTCGGCGATGTCGAGGTTGTACGCGATCTGTTTGTTCGATTCGCCCTTGGTCATGCGTTCGAGCACCAGCAGCTGCTTGCGGGTCAGGGCCTGGAGCAGTTCCGGCGGGATGCTCTGTTCGTTGTGCTGCGACTGACGCGTGCCGGCCTTCTGGCTGCGGATGATGTCCGAGGGCAGGTAGACGTTGCCGTTGAGGATCTGCTCGATGGCCTCAGTCATCTGCGCGCGGGGCGAGGATTTGGTGATGAAGCCGCAGGCGCCGTAGGTGATTGCCTGCAACACGATCTGCTTGTCCTGCTCGGCGGAGACGATCACGACCGGAATGGTCGGCGCTTCGTTGCGCAGGTTGATAAGCCCGTTGAGGCCGTGCATGCCGGGCATGTTCAGATCGAGCAGGACCAGATCCAGGTCGTCGTGCTCGAGCGTCAGGCTCAAGGCGCTGTCCAGATCCGCGGTTTCGAGGATCTCGCTGCCGGGAAAGCCATCCTGGATGACGTTGTGGATGGCCTCGCGAAACAGCGGATGGTCGTCAGCGATCAGTATCTTGTACACAGCCGGTCACCTCATTGTTGTGATTATGCTGGGGCGAATCGGTAGGGCGTTCCGGGGCAGCAAGGTGCGAATAGGCGTGGCCTGGCGAGTTGGATCAGGCGGCTCCTGCACGGCCAGGTCACGGCGTCCGGTACTTCGGTCGGCCACATTACAGAGCAAAGTCTGCGCTTTTGAAATCCTACGATCGACAAGAAAAGCAGTACCAAAGTAGTAGAGCCAGGGTCAGGCCGCCCGGCGTAGCGCCGCGTGCTGCGGGTTGAAACTGAGCACCGAGAGCAGGGCGAACAACAGCGTCGGACCGAGGCAGATGCCCAGCGCCGTCGGATTCAGGCGCTCGTACAGCGCGAAGCGCACCAGTTCGACCGCGTGGGTAAAGGGGTTGGCCGCGCAGATCCAGTACAGCCATTCGCTGGCCTCGCGCATCTTCCACAACGGGTAGAGCGCGGAGGAAAGGAAGAACATCGGGAAGATGACGAAATTCATCACCCCGGCGAAGTTCTCCAGTTGGCGGATGCCGTTCGACAGCAGCAGCCCCAGCGCGCTGAGCAGCAGGGCGACCAGCAAGAGCGCCGGCAGCGCAGCGAGCAGGCCCATCGGCGGCGGCTGGACGCCGTAGAGCCAGGCGATACCGAGGAAGGCGTAGACCTGCAGCAGCGAGATCAGCGCCGTCGCCAGCAGCTTGCTCGCCAGCAGGAAGCTGCGCGGCAGCGGGCTGGTCAGCAACACGCGCATGCTGCCCATCTCGCGGTCGTACACCATCGACAGCGAGCCCTGCATGCCGTTGAACAGCAGGATCATGCAGGCCAGCCCGGGCACGATCCAGGTTTCGTAAGTGATGTAGGTGTCGTAGGGCTCGATGATGGCGATGCCCAGCGCCGCCCGGAAGCCGGCGGCGAACACCACCAGCCACAGCAACGGGCGGACCAGTGCGCTGAGAAAACGCGAGCGCTGCTGGACGAAGCGCAGCCACTCGCGCGCCACGATCGCCCGTAGGCATTCCCAATAGGCCGTCATGCGGGTAGCTCCGAAATCATCTGGGCCTGGCTCATCAGGCCGCGACCGGGTTGTCGGTGAGGCGGGTGAAGGTGCGTTCCAGATCGCCGTCAGGAGCGGACAGTTCGCCCGCGCGGCCCTGGGCCACCAGTCGGCCGCGATCGAGGATCAGGAGGTCGTCGTCGGCCTGCACCTCGTCGAGCAGGTGGGTCGTCCAGAGCACGCTCATGCCCTCGGTCCGGCACAGGGCGCGGACGTGTTCGTTGAGGGCGCGGCGGCTCGCGGGGTCGAGCCCGGCGCTGGCCTCGTCGAGCAACAGCAGGCTCGGCTTGTGCAGCAGGGCGCGGGCGATTTCCACGCGGCGGCGATGGCCACCGTTGAGCTCGCGCACCTTGCTCCGGCCGCGCTCGGCCAGGTGCTGGCGTTGCAGCTCCTGCGCGATCCGCTCGTTCGCCACCACACGTGGCATGCCATGCAGCGCGGCGTGATAGCGCAGGTTCTGCTCGACGGTCAGGTCCAGGTCGAGGGTGCTCTGCTGGAACACCACGCCCAGGCGCCGCAGCGCTTCGCGTGGGCGCTCTCGCAGGCTGAAACCGGCGACGCGGATGTCGCCCCGCTGCAGTTCGTACAGGCGGGTCAGCTGGGCGATCAGCGTCGACTTGCCGGCCCCGTTCGGCCCCAGCAAGGCGGTGAAGCGGCCCGGCGCGGTCCGGAAACCCACGCCCTGGAGCGCCTCGCGCGCGCCATAGGCGAAGCCGAGGTTCTCGACCTCGAGGGCGCTCATGGCGCCACCACCACGCCCCAGGGGTAGCGGCCGACCTTGATCGACTTGACCACCTTGAGCGAGCCGACGTCGATCACAGAGACATCGCCGCTGACACCGTTGGTGGTCAGCAGCTGGCTTTCGTCGAGGTTGAACGCGATGTGCCAGACCCGGCGACCGACCAGCAGGTAGTCGAGCACCTCGTAGGTGTTCGCATCGACCACCGCGATGTGGTTCGCCGGGCCCAGCGCGACGAATGCGTATTTGCCGTCGGAGCTGAGCTTGATGCCCACCGGCTGGACCTTGTCCGGGTGCACGCCCTTGAGCTTGAAGTTCAGCGTCTTGATGATTTTGCGCTGCTCGACATCGACGACGCTGACCGTCCCGCCGATTTCCGAAGACGCCCAGAGCCGCTTGCTGTCCTTGCTGAACTCGACGTGGCGCGGACGCTGGTCGACCAGGGTGTTGTCGACCAGCTCGTGGGTGGCGGTGTCGATCCAGTGCAGCATGTTGGTGGTTTCGCTGGTGTTCACCGCCCATTTTCCGTCGGGGCTGACGCCCATGCCTTCGGGTTCCACGCCCACGTCGATCTGCGCCAGCACTTCCTCGTTGTCGACGTCGACCACCGTGACCAGCGCATCGTCCTCGTTGGAGATGTACAGCCATCTGTTGTTCGGGTGCAGCGCGAACTGTTCGGGATCAGCACCGGATGGCAGCTGCTTGATGATCTTGCGGGAAGCCAGGTCCATGACCTGCACGGTGTTCGAATCACTGGCACAGATATAGAGCAGCGTGTTGTCACGTGACAGCGTCAGGCCGCGCGGGCGCTGGCCGACCTCGAGCGTCTCGACGGTTTCCAGAGTGTCCAGGTCGATCACGCTGATGCTGTTGTCCTTTTCGTTGGAAACGTAGGCGGTCGCAGCCAGCGCGTATGGGCCGACGAGCGCGAGCGAGCAGGTGATCGAGGCGGCAAGGAGCGTTCGGGTCATTGTGGGCTTCTCTTGTTGTTGTGCAGCCCGTTGACGGGCCTTGGAAGCGGCAGGTATATCCAGTCGCCGCAGGTATTCGTCAGCGCCTGCCGCTGCTCGCTGACGGCTTTCGCCGTGGCAGGCGGCGCGAGCAGCAGGGCGGTTGCGCATAGCCGGTTCATGGCGTCGCCTCGCTCAGTCGGCACTCGCTTTCGGGGCGGTCGAAGCCCAGGGTGTCGAGCTCACTGGTCTGATGCAGGAACCCTTCCTGCGGCGAGTTGCTGACCAACCCGCGCGGGTGCACCAACGGGATGGGCTGGCGCAGCTGGCCATTCCAGGAACGGAAGGTGAGCTTGCGACCCTTGAAGCCATCCACCGGCAGCGTCTCGCTGAGCGACAGGTCGCGGATGGCCTGCGCGTCGTCGGTGCCCAGCTTGGTGATGGCGGTGGCCAGGCTGCGCACGCCGATCCAGGCGGCGAAATCGCGGTCGTTCATCCAGCGCTGGGCGTGGGCTTCGAAGCGCTTCTGCAGCTGGGCGGCGCCATAGGTCTCGACCGTCTTGTGCCAGCCGGTCGGCGTCAGGCCCTGGGTGCCGGCCACCGGTCGCGGCAGCCAGGTGTGGTAAGGCACGTATTCTCCGAAATCGCCACGCTCGTCCGCCACCACGACCACGTCGTACTCGTCGGCCTGGGTAAACAGCGGCATGTCGGCCTGGGCGGTGCGGCGCTGGTCGTTATCGAAGGTCCAGGGCTTTTCCTCGATGATCCTGTGGCCGAAGCGTTTGGCCGCGCGCTTGAGCGCGGTGGCGTACGCCTGGTCGTCTGCGGTCGGGCCGCTGATCAGCAGCCAGCGGTTCCAGCGGCGCACGGCGAGAAACTGCGCGAGGGCGTCGGCCAGCATGCTGCGGCTGGGCAGGGTGTGCAGCACGTTGGGCAGACAGCGGGCGGTACGCAGGCGGTCGTCCGGGCTGCCGGCGTTGATCAGCAGGCTGTCGGGCATCGCCTCGGCGAGCTGCTGCAGGCTTGCGGCGGGGGTGTCCACGATGAACAGCCGCAAGCCCTTGGCATGCAGCGCGCGGGCGGCTTCGAGGAGGGCGTCGGGCGTCTCGCCTTCGGCGCTCTGCAGGCTGTAGCTGTGCTTGAGAAAGCGCCCGGTGGTGTTGCTGTCGGCAATGGCGAGCTCCGCGCCGCGCAGGCCCGCGTCGCTCGGCTCGGGAATGACGTTGGATAACAACGGACCGGTGTCGGGCCGATAGGCCAGGTAGCCGATGCGCACCGCCAGACCCTCGGGTGCGGCACTGGCGATGCCGGCGAAGCAGGCAAGGGCGATCAGCCAGCCCGCGCGGGCCAACCCGGCACATGAAAGAAGAGGGCGCATGGACGACTCCTGTGGCGTTGCGGCCAGCATAGGAACCATGGCGGGCAGGGGAAATATTCAGAAAGTACCGGTGGCTGTGTACCAAGGTAGTAAACCGGCGCGGGGCAGCGCCTCCTAGCGGGCTGCGGCTGCGGGGTGAGACGAGCGCGGCCCGTTTCGCTGTGCCATAGTCCAGAGCCGTTCAGCCGATACCCGGCCGTCTCTACAAGGAGCCACCATGATCAAGGTCAGCGTGATGTACCCCAATACCCCCGGGGCACGGTTCGATCACGACTACTACCGAGACACGCACCTGCCGCTGCTCAAGGCGCGCCTGGGTGATGCCTGCCTGTATTACACGATCGACCGGGCCTTGACCGGGCCGGCCGATGTGCCGGCACCCTACGTCGCGATGTGCCACATCTTCTGCGAGTCGCTCGAGGCGTTCCAGGCGGCTTTCGCGCCCCATGCCGAGGAGATTGTCGCCGACATCGCCAACTACACCGACCTGGCACCGATCCGCCAGATCAGCGAGGTCGTGGTCGGCCACTGAAGGCGGGTGCAGACTTCGGTGGCATGGCTGGCTGAACGAAGCACAGCGCCGCGACAGGCTCGGCGCGTTGCTCGAAGCGGACGGCTGGGGATGGCGCGATGTCTACGGCGACGATAGCGCTGGCTGAGTCGCCGTCAGTTGTGCAACTGACTGGCGAACTGGCCGACCGCACTCACGACACGCTGGGCGCCGTCCTGAATCTCGACGATGACTGCGCCAGCCTGGTTGGCGAAATCCAACCCGCTTTCGGCCTGGCTGCGGCTTGCCGACATGCTGCGCACGGCGGCTTGAGCCAGGTCCTGGTTCTTGCCGACCACGCCGACGATCTCTTCGGCGGCCTTGCTGCTGCGTGCCGCCAGCTGGCGGACTTCGTCGGCCACGACTGCGAAGCCTCGGCCCTGGTCACCGGCGCGGGCGGCTTCGATCGCCGCGTTGAGCGCCAGCAGGTTGGTCTGGTCGGCGATGTCGCTGATGGTCTTGAGGATCGAGCTGATCAGCTGGGATTGCTTGTCCAGCGCCTCGATGCCGTCCGACGCCTCCTTCATCTGGTTGGCGATGCGACGCATGACGTCGACCGTCTGCTGCACCACCGCCGCGCCGCGCTGGGCACTCAGGTCGGTCTGTTGGGAGGTGCTGTAGGCGATGGTCGCGGCTTCCGAGACGGCTATCTCGCGGTTGACCTGGTCGGTGATGACGGTGGCGAACTTGATCACCTTGTAGAGCTTGCCGTAGACGTCGTGGACTGGGTTGTAGGAAGCCTCCAGCCAGACGATCTGTCCGTGCGAGTCGACACGCTTGAAACGGTCGACCACGAACTCGCCACGGTTGAGACGTGCCCAGAAGTCCCGGTAGGCCGGCGATTCGGTTTCTTCGCGTTCGCAGAACATGCGGTGGTGCTTGCCCTTGATCTGTTCCAGGCGATAACCCATGCCGTCGAGAAATTGCTGGTTGGCGGTGAGCACGTGACCGCCCAGGTCGAACTCGATGACGGCGGTCGAGCGCTTGAGCGCGCTGATCACGCTCTCATGCTCGCGAGAGGTGGCAATGGTCCGGGTCAGGTTGTTGGCGCAGAGGGTGAACTGGCGCAGGGTGCCGTCGGCCGTCTTGATCGGTTGCCAGATCGAGCGCAGCCAGGCTTCGTTGCCGTTGGCCTGTAGCAGGCGGAAGGCGCCGCTGAGATGCTCGCCTCGCTGCATTGAACTCTTCAGGCTGGCGTAGTTGGGCTCCTTCTTGAATTCATCGGTAAAGAAGCTATCGAGCGGCCGGCCGACGAGGTCTTCGAGACGGTACCCCATCTCGCTGAGGAACATCGGGTTGGCATGCTGAACGCGACCCTGGGTGTCGACCTCCAGCACCATCATTTCCCTGTACAACGACTCCTTGATCTGGCGATTGGTCGCGACTTCCTCGCGCAACTCGGCCAGCTCTTGCTTCAGCTTCTTGTTGAACATAGTTCCGTACCCGATGAATAGGCGAGCAACGCTTGCTCCTCCACGTTCTCGGCATAGCCAAACCGTTCTTCAATGCCGTTCATCAAAAAAGCGCGTGGAGGCGTCCGCCGTCGTTGACAGCAGGTGAAACTACCGTGCAGAGGCACCGTTGCGCTCAGGCGTGGCGGGGTACTTCGTAGGGCTCGCCGACGAACTCGATCAGGCAGAAGCCGTTGCCAAAGGGGTCGCTCAGCGTGACCAGCTGGCCCCATTCGAACGGACGGATCGGCGTCTCCTGCAGGGCGCCGGCCGTGACGGCGCGGGCAGTGGCGGTGGCAATGTCCGGAACGACGAAGTCAGGATGAATGGGCGTCCAGTGCCGGGACCAGGGATGCGCGGCGCCGGCCGGTGCCGGATCCGGTTCCGCTCGTTCGATCAGGTAGAGACGGCACCCGGCGCCAAGCATTTCGGCGGCGCCTCCGTCGAACAGCGAACGGCTGTAACGCAGGCCGAGCGCCGCTTCATAGAAGCGGACACCACGGTCGAGATCCGCCACGTCGATATTCAATAACAGATACATCCCGGGCCCTCAGAGCGGTACGTCGCGCGGGCCCGGCGTCATCACCCCGGAGAGGCTGGAGCGGCTATCGGCGGAGCCAGCCTTCACCACGCTGAAACTGCCGTCGGTTTCGAGAATGACCGCTTCGACCTCGTCCAGTGCTGACAGGCCGCTCGAACGGATGGCCGAGCGGACTTCATCCTCGGTTACCCGCGCCGCCCGCATCGCGCCGCCCAGCATCATGCCCTGGTAGAACAGCAGGGCGGGTTCGCCCGTCACCATCTTTCTCACCCAGCCCACGCGCACGCTCGTCCAGGTAACCAGGTATTGCAGGCCGATAAGCAGCGCCAGCGCCAGCGTGCCCTCGGCGAGCGACACATCGCGGTTGAGCAGGATAGTGGCGAAGGTCGACCCCAGCGCGACGGTGACGATCAGGTCGAAGGCGTTCATCTTCGACAGCGTCCGGCGACCGGAAAGGCGCAGCAGCACGATCAGATTGATGTAGGCGAGCACGCCGATGACCAGAGTGCGGACCAGTGTCGACCAGCCGCTGAAAAACATGCCTTCCACCTGCACCTCCTCGTGAGCGTCTGTGGGGTAGACGCCATCGCGACCGAGGGGTTGCAGCGGGTGCGTGATGGAGCGACCTATGGGGTTGAATTGCCGAGCGGCATGATGCGGTCGGCCAGCAGCCGTTCGGGGTCATCGCCCAATGCGAGAAAGACCTGCAGCGCGGCATACGCATCGCTTGCGGCATACCGACGCTGCGCCTCGCTCAGGACCGGGTTGGCCCAGTTGGAGGTGGAAATGCTCCGTGACTTGCTGACACGGGCGCCGAGTACGCCCGCCACAGCGCCACGCAAGCCGACCTGGCCCTTCTTGCCCTGGTAGCGCAGCGTCGTGCCGAGGTCGATGAACGGGCGCAACTCGATGTCAAGCCGCGTGCGCAAGCGCGAACGATCGCTGCCCAGGCCGAAGCCCACCTTCAACACCTGTGTGGCCTCCAGCACCGTCCTCGCCGCTGCGACTGCACCCTCGACGCCGACCTGAAACAGAAAGGCCTTCTCCGGCGTGGCGAGCTGGATCAGATGCGGCCCGGTAGAAACCTCCCCTGCTCGAAAGGTCGGCTTGGATTCGGTATCGAAGCCTACGTGGCGCCAGGCCATGAGCGCGTCGACCGCTTCGGCCAATTGCGCGGGTGTCTCCGGCGTGACGATGCGCTCGCTGGGTAGTGGCTCCAGGCGGGGCAGGGTGTCCAGGTCGGTAATCAGGGGAATGCGGATCAGGGGCATCGAGGTACTCGGCAGGGGAAACGGCAAGACGGTAGGAGAGGCTTTCAGACAATAGCCGGTTCATAGCGCCGATGGAGCATCGAATGCCTTCGTGGCAATGCCGCACCGAAGCGCGGAGGGCATTGCGTCAACCGAGGCAGCCAAAGGGTTACGACGGGGGTGCGGCTTGGCTCCCGATGCGCAGTTTCTCTTGTCCCACTCAACCGGGCAATCGCGGGAGCTGCCCGTCGCGGTGCCCTGGAAGGTCGCGTAGTGCCGGCGTGCGCCGGACAGGGCGGCGTCCGTCCGATTGGCCTCGTTGAATCTGCCATCTACAGATTGGCGTCGTCAGGTTGGCGCCGGCGAGATCGGCCTTGTTCAGCCTACTCATCTCCAGGTTGGCCAGTCGAGATCTGTGTTTTCGCCTGGCTCCATGAGTGCCGCGCAGGCGCCAATCGCCCTACTACCAAGGAAGGAGATGCCGACCACCAAAGCAGGATTCAGCTGATCCCGCACGGCCTCCAAGATGCTCAGCACGCGCTCCGACTGGGGCGGCCTTGCTCAGTACTCGAAAACCAACGGTGGTAGCCATGAACAATAAAATCGCACGGCGCACGCTCTTCGCTGCAGGTCTGCTGGGTTTCGCCGGCCTGGCCCTGGCCCACGGGGACGTCACGCCCCAGAAGGTCGAAACCAAGGGCCTGACGCCGCTGGGTGAGGAATGGGTAGACGAGAACCCGTATCGGGCACCCAGCGAAGACCATGACAAGGCCGTCGAGATCGGCTCGTCCGCCTACAACCAGAACTGCGCCCGCTGCCATGGCCTCGAGGCGATCTCCGGCGGGATCGCCCCCGATCTGCGTGAGCTCGAAGCCAGCTACGACGGTGACGAGTGGTACAAGGAGCGCGTGATCAACGGTGCGGTGCGCGACGGTGCCGTGTATATGCCGCGCATGGCCGACTACCTCAGCCAGGAAGCGCTCTGGGCGATCCGTACCTATATCGAAAGCGAAGCAGCCAAGCGGTGATCGCCATGCGCCAGTTGTTCGCAGGTCTGTGCCTGTTGCTGGCCTGCGCGCTGGCCCGGGCGGATATCGTCAAGGTCCGCGCGTACGACGACATCATCGATTCGGGCGTGCTCAAGGTCGCCATGTACGAGCGGTTTCCGCCGTACAGCTTCATCGCCGACGGAGAGCCGCGCGGCGTCGATGTCGAGCTGGCGAACGCACTGGCCGAGCGCCTGGGGCTGAAGGTCGAGCTGCTCTGGGTCACGCCGGACGAAACGCTCGACGATGACTTGCGCAACTTCATCTGGAAAGGCCACTACCTGCGGCCAAACGTGCTCGCCGACGTGATGATGCGCGTGCCCTACGATCGAGAGTTCGCCTACAAACAGAACGAACTGGGCGAGCTGATCAACGAGCTGGTGGTGATGTTCGGGCCGTACCAGCGCGAGCGCTGGCAGTCGGCCTATGACGATCGCCGCGTGAAGGCATTGTCCAGTGTCGGCGTGCTGCGCTACCACCCGGTCGGGGTCGAGGTCGAAAGCGTGCCGTCGTTCTACCTGGCCTCGGTATTCAACGGCAGCATCGCCAAGATGCTTCACCATTACCCGACCGCCCAGGCGGCGTTCGCGGCCATGCGGGCCGGGGAGGTCGACGCCACCATGGCCATGCGCGGCGAGATCGACTGGTTGCTGCACGAGGCCCGCGACAGTCACCTCAGGCTCGGTGAGAACGCCTACCCCAACATGGGCAAGCAGGCGTGGGACCTGGGCATGGCCGTGCACGAATCCAACCGCCAACTGGCCTATGCGCTGGAAGGCGAGCTGGAAACCTTGATACGCGACGGTGACGTCGAACGCCTCTACGCGCGCTACGGTCTGCGCTACGAATTGCCGGAGCTGTACCAGGCGGAGTGAGGCATCGAGCCCCTCCGGTACCTGGGGCGGGTTTGACCAGAGCCCCGCGTACCCACAACCGCAACAGAAAAATACGCGTTCTTTACGCCGGCAAAGCGGTTCGGCAATCGAATCTTTACGCGCGCCCGGCCGACCATCTCCGTACCTGCAATCACGCGTCGTACGGAGCCATCCCATGTCCTTTCTCGACGGGCTTTCACTGAGCCTGGCCATCCTCCTGTTCGTCTATCTGCTCGCAGCGCTGCTACGCGCCGAACGCCGTTAGGGGGTCGCATGAACGTCAATGACTACGGGCTGATCGCGGCTTTCTTTCTCATGGTGTTGCTGCCGGCGCCTTGGCTGGGTCGCTACCTGTACCGCGCAATGGAGGGCCAGCGCACCTGGCTGACACCCGTGCTGCAGCCGGTCGAGCGCCTGTGCTATCGCCTCGCGGGTGTGGATGGCGAGCGCGAGCAGGACTGGAAAAGTTACAGCCTTGCATTGCTGTCGCTGACCGCGGCGAGCTTGCTGGCGCTGTTCGCCATCCTCGTGCTTCAGGCTCACCTTCCGCTGAATCCTCAGGCCGTGCCCGGCATGAGCTGGGATCTGGCGCTCAACACAGCGGTGAGCTTCGTCACCAACACCAATTGGCAGGCCTACAGCGGTGAGGCGCAACTGAGCTATTTCAGCCAGATGCTGGGGCTCGGCGTGCAGAATTTCGTCAGTCCGGCGGTCGGCCTGGCGGTGCTGGTGGTGTTCTGCCGAGCGCTGGCACGTCGCTCGTCTCGTGACGTCGGCAATTTCTGGGTCGATCTGACGCGTGCCGTGCTCTACGGCCTGCTTCCGCTGAGCCTGGTGCTGGCTCTGCTGCTGGTGTGGCAGGGCGTCCCGCAAAGCCTGCATAGCTATGTCAGTGCCGTCACGCTGCAAGGCTCGGAACAGAGCATTCCGCTTGGCCCGGCCGCCAGCCAGATCGCGATCAAGCAGCTGGGCACCAACGGCGGCGGCTTCTTCGGCGTCAACTCCGCGCATCCGTTCGAGAACCCGACGGCCTGGAGCAACCTGCTCGAGATGGCTTCGATTCTGCTGATTCCGGCGGCCCTCGTATTCATGTTTGGCCACTACGTTCGCGATCTGCGTCAAAGCCGCGCGATCCTGGCCTGCATGCTGGTGCTGTTCTGCCTCGGGCTCGGTGCCACCTTGTTGGCCGAACATCAACCGAACCCGGCCTTCAATGCGTTGCCGGTCGAGCAGGGCGGTTCATTCGAAGGCAAGGAAAGCCGGCTGGGCATTACGGCTTCTGCACTCTGGGCGACGGCCACCAGCGCGGCGTCGAACGGATCGGTCAACGCCATGCACGACAGCTTCAGCCCGCTGGGCGGTCTGGTGCCCATGTTCAACATGATGCTGGGCGAGATCATTTTCGGCGGTGTGGGCGCCGGGCTGTACGGGATGCTGTTGTTCGTCCTTGTCACCGTGTTCCTGGCGGGCTTGATGATTGGCCGCACGCCGGAATACCTGGGCAAGAAGCTCGAAGCGCAGGAGGTTCGGCTGCTGGTTGCGACCTTGCTGGTCATGCCGCTCGGCGTGCTGGTACTGACCGCGCTGGGCGTGAGCTTCGCGGGACCGGCCGAGTCGATCAGCAACCCCGGACCGCATGGGTTCAGCCAGATCCTGTACGCCTATACGTCCGGGACCGGAAACAACGGTTCGGCCTTTGCCGGCTTCGGCGCCGCGACGCCCTATCACAACCTGATGATGGCCCTGGCCATGTTGCTGGGGCGCTTCGGATTCATCCTGCCCGTGCTGGCCATCGCCGGAAGCCTGGCGGCGAAAGCGTCGGTGCCGGTCGATGCGAACAGCTTTCCCACCCATGGGGCCCTGTTCGTCGTGCTGTTGAGCCTGGTGATCCTGCTCGTCGGTGGCCTCACGTTTCTTCCTGCGCTGGCACTGGGGCCAGTCGCCGAACACTTCTCCCTGCTCACCGCGTCCCAAGGAGCCTTGTGATGAACATGCCCGACATGACAATCGATAGGGCGGCGAAGCCGGCTGCGACCGAATTCAGCTCCCTGTGCGGACCCGCACTTCTGCAGGCATTCATCAAGCTCGATCCACGCCGTTTGTGGCGCTCGCCCGTCATGCTGGTCGTCGAAATCACAGCGATATGCACGACACTGTTGTGCCTGCTGCCGAACCCCATGGTGGCGACCAGCGTGGCGGTACAGATTGCGCTCTGGCTCTGGTTTACCGTGCTGTTCGCCAACTTTGCCGAAGCCCTGGCCGAAGGTCGCGGCAGGGCGCGTGCCGATAGTCTCAAGGCCGGCGCGACGGGGCTTGAAGCGCGCCTGCTGGACCAGGCGGGTAACTACCAAAGCGTACCGGCGAGCACGCTACGACGCGGCAACGTCGTGCGCGTCGAGGCGGGTGAACTCATTCCCGGCGACGGGGAGGTCATCGAAGGCATCGCCGCGGTCAACGAGGCGGCCATCACGGGCGAGTCGGCGCCGGTCATCCGTGAGTCCGGGGGAGATCGCTCGGCGGTCACGGGTAATACTCGGGTCGTCTCCGACTGGCTGCATGTGCGCATCACCAGTGAACCCGGCGAGTCCACCCTGGACCGCATGATCGCGCTCGTCGAAGGCGCCAAGCGACAGAAAACGCCCAACGAGGTTGCGCTGGACGTGCTGTTGATCGGCCTGACGTTGATCTTTCTGGTGGTGGTCGCGACGCTCCAGCCGTTCGCCCGGTTCGCCGGCGGGGACATCCCGCTGATCTACCTGGTCGCTTTGCTGGTGACCTTGATTCCCACCACCATCGGCGGGCTGCTCTCGGCCATCGGTATCGCCGGCATGGACCGTCTCGTCCGGCTCAACGTGATCGCCAAGTCGGGCCGCGCCGTGGAAGCTGCGGGTGATGTCCAGGTCCTGCTGCTCGACAAGACCGGCACCATTACCTTCGGGAATCGTCGCTGCACGGCGATGTTCAAGGCTCCTGGCGTCACTGCGACCGAACTCAGCTGGGCCGCGCTGCTCTCGTCGCTGGCTGACGATACCGCGGAGGGTAAGTCGATCGTCGAGTACCTGCGCGCGCTTGACCCGGTCCAGGCACCGGTGGCTGGCGAGCTACGCAGCATCGCCTTCACGGCCGAGACCCGTCTCTCCGGCGCCGATCATGACGGCCGGCGCTATCGCAAGGGGGCGGTGGACGCCGTGTTGGCCCACCTTGGCCTTGGCCGCGACCAGCTACCGGAGGTGCTGGCGAGGGAGATCAAGGCGATCGCGCAGAGTGGCGGGACGCCGCTACTGGTCTGTGCCGACGAGCGACTGCTTGGCGCGATCCATCTCAAGGACGTGGTGAAGCCTGGCATCCGCGAGCGCTTCGCCGCGCTGCGCCAGCTCGGCATCCGCACGGTGATGGTCACCGGTGACAATCCTCTGACCGCGGCTGCCATCGCCGCCGAGGCAGGCGTGGACGATGTGATCGCCGAGGCAACGCCGGAGAAGAAACTTCAGCGAATCCGGCAAGAGCAGGCCGAGGGCCGGTTGGTCGCCATGTGCGGCGATGGTGCGAACGACGCGCCGGCCCTGGCGCAGGCCGATGTGGGTCTGGCCATGAACGACGGCACGCAAGCCGCCCGCGAGGCCGCGAATCTGGTCGATCTGGATTCCGATCCGACCAAATTGCTGGACGTGGTTCAGGTAGGCAAGCAACTGCTGGTGACGCGTGGCGCCCTGACGACCTTTTCGATCGCCAACGACGTGGCGAAGTATTTCGCCATTCTTCCGGCACTGTTCATTGGCATCTACCCGCAGCTCGACGCGCTGAATGTGATGCAGCTGCACAGCTCGGCGAGCGCGATCCTTTCCGCGATCATTTTCAATGCGCTGATCATTGTCGGTCTGATTCCGCTGGCATTACGCGGCGTGAACATCAAGGCCGCCGACGCGGCAAGCCTGCTGCGGCGCAACCTGCTCATATATGGCGTCGGGGGCCTGCTGGCTCCCTTCGCCGGCATCAAGCTGATCGACCTTCTACTGATCCATGTCGGGCTCGTCTGAGCACGCCCTGCCGGAGTACCCATGATGTTCAAGCATGTACGGCCCGCGCTCGCCGCGCTGGTCACGATGACAGCCCTCACCGGCATTCTGTATCCGCTGTCGGTCACCGCGTTGGCGCAGCTGGCGTTCGACGAGCAGGCCAATGGCAGCCTGGTGCGCGACGAAAGCGGGCGCGTCAGGGGCAGCTGGCTGCTGGCGCAGCCCGTCGAAGGCGCGCAGTGGTTCCACCCGCGTCCATCGGCTGTCGATTACGCAACGGTGGCGAGTGGGGCGAGCAACCTGGCGCCCAGCAACCCCGTACTGTTCGAGCAGGTGCGGCAAAACGCAGCGGACTGGGCAGGGACGCGCGGAAAACCCGTGCCGCTTGAGCTGGTCACCACGTCCGGCAGCGGCCTGGACCCTCATCTCAGTCTCGAGGCCGCCCTGTTCCAGGCCGAGAGGATCGCGGCGGCGCGGGGGATACCATCGCAGCGACTGGTGGCGCTGGTTCGGGTGCATGCGCAAAGGCCCTGGATAGGGCCGACCGTCGTCAACGTGCTGGCTCTGAATCTGGCATTGGCGGAGAATCCAGCTCCCGATTTCGCCGAGAGAAATTGATGAGCGACGCCCAACGTGCCGATGCGCTGCTCCTGGATTCGCCCCGTGAGGGGCGGGGTCAGCTGAAGGTGTTTCTCGGCGCGGCTCCGGGAGTCGGCAAGACCTACGCCATGCTTCAGGCCGCGCAGCGCCAGCGGCAGCTTGGGCGGGACGTGCGGATCGGCATTGTCGAAACCCATGGCCGTGCCGAAACCGAAGCCATGCGGGTCGGCCTCGTCGAGCAGCCCATGGTCCGGCGCGACCACCGAGGTGTGGCGCTGCAGGAAATGGACCTCGACGGCTTACTGAACGTCCGCCCGCAACTGGTTCTTGTCGATGAACTGGCGCATAGCAATGCACCGGGCAGCCGGCACGCCAAGCGCTGGCAGGACGTACTCGAGCTGCTCGATGCGGGCCTCGATGTCTACACCACGGTTAACGTTCAGCATCTGGAGAGTCTCAACGATCAGGTGCGCGCCATTACCGGCGTGCAGGTCAGGGAGACGGTGCCTGACTGGGTGCTGCAGGAGGCCGATGACATCCTGCTGATCGATTTGCCCCCTCGTGAACTGCTCGAGCGCCTGCGTGAAGGCAAGGTCTACGTGCCGGAGCAGGCGAGAGCCGCGATCGATGCCTTCTTCAGCCAGACCAACCTGACAGCGCTGCGCGAACTGGCCATGCAGACGGCCGCCGCTCGTGTGGACGCCGACCTGCATCGTCGCCATCGCCTGCTGGGACAGGCTGCCCCGGCCGTGCGTGGCCGCCTGCTGGTCGGCATCGCCGGGAATGCGGAGGCCGAAGGCCTGGTGCGGCACGCGGCACGCGTGGCCGAACGCCGCCATTTGCCGTGGTCCGTGGTGCATGTCGATACCGGAACGAGCCGTAACGAGGCTCAACTGGCGCGCTTGCAGACCGCGCAGGCCCTGGCCGAGCGCCTTGGTGCGGAGGTCGTGGAGCTGCGCGGCGAGCGCGTCGCGAGAACGCTGCTTGACCATGCGGCGGCGCGGCGTGCGAGTGTCCTGCTGGTCGGCGGACGCGGTCGGGCCCGTCGACGCTGGGCCATCTGGCAGCCTTCCGTCGCGGAGCAACTAATCCGTGCTGGTTGCGGGCTGGAGATCAGCGTGCTCGCGCAGACGCCGCCCGACGAGCCCGTTCGCTCTCCGAGCCGCAAGGCCTGGAACCGGCGAGACTACCTGCTCGCCGTACTCGCCACCGGGGGCGCGACCGCTATCGCCCTGTTGCTGTCGCGCTTTCTTGCGCTGCCCAACATCTCACTGGTGTTTCTCGCCGCGGTGCTCGTGGTCGCGGTACGAAGCAGCCTCGGGCCGGCGTTGGCTTGCGCCGGTCTGTCCTTCCTGCTGTACGATTTTCTGTTCATCCCGCCGACCTTCACCTTCATCGTTGCACGGCAGGAAGACGTCCTGACGCTGGTGTTCTTCCTGTTGATGGCCGTGCTGTCCGGCAACCTGGCCAGTCGACAGCGCAGGCAGTTCCAGGCCCTGCGTCAGACGCAGGCCGACACCACGGCCTTGCTCGAGCTTTCCCGCCAGCTCGGCGCAGCCACCGACGCGCAGGCCGTCGCCACCGCTGCCGTCCGCCAGCTGAAACAGACAACCGATCTTCGGGCAATCGTGACCACGCGTGAAGGGCGTGGTAGCTGGAGGTTCCTTGGTGACAGTGCGCCGACGCTGACCGAACAGGAGCTGGCGGCCGCGGAATGGGCGTTCGAACATGGCCAGCCCGCGGGGCAGGGTACGGACACCTTGCCAAGCGGACGCTGGTGGTGGCTGCCCTTGAGCGGGGATGAGCGATCGCTCGGCTTGCTGGGAATCGAACTCCCGGTTCCCAGCCGTACCGCGCAACAGACACGACGCCTGGTTGCGGCGCTGGCGCAACCCCTGTCCCAGGCACTGGGGCGTGCCACGCTTGCCGAACAGCTCGAGGCTGCCCGGCTTCATGGGCAGACCGAAGAGCTGCGCAGCGCGTTGCTCGCCTCGGTGTCCCATGACTTGCGCACACCGCTGACGGCCATGCGCGGCGCCATCGACAGCCTGGCCAGCCTGGGCGACAGCATGAGCGAGTCCGACCGGCAGGAGCTGCTCGAGGCGACTCGCGACGAGGCGGAGCGCCTGGATCGCTACATCCAGAACCTGCTGGACATGACACGCCTTGGCCATGGTGGTCTGAAGCTGATCCGCGACTGGACGGCCCCGGGGGATATCGTCGCCAGCGCCGTGCAGCGCTTGAAACGCGTGCTCGCCGACCTGCGGCTCGACGTGCGGCTGCCGGACGCGCCGCCGCTGCTGTATGTGCATCCGGCGTTGATCGAACAGGCGCTGGTCAATGTGCTTGAGAACGCGGCACGCTTCTCGCCCGTTGGCGGTCGCCTGGAGATCGCGGTCGAATCCGATGCGCGGGCCTTGCGGTTCATCGTGAGTGACGAAGGCCCGGGCGTACCCGAGGCCGAACGCAAGAAGATCTTCGACATGTTCTATACCGCAGCGCGAGGTGACCGCGGTGGCCCGGGCACCGGCCTCGGCCTGTCCATCTGCCAGGGCATGATCGGTGCTCATGGCGGTCGGGTGGCGGTCACGGACGGGCTCGACGGGCGCGGGACGGGCGTCATCCTGGAATTGCCGCTACAGCCTCAGCCCGAACTCGAAAAGGATGCCTCTTGAATCAGTCCGCGCGCATATTGGTCGTCGACGACGAGCCGCAGATTCGCAAGTTCCTCAGAATCAGCCTCAACTCTCAGGGCTATGAGGTAAAGGAGGCCGCCAATGGCCATGAAGGCCTCGCCATCGCCGCGCTGGAAAAGCCCGATCTGATCGTGCTCGACCTGGGCTTGCCGGATATCGACGGTCAGTCGGTACTCGAGGAGCTGCGTGTGTGGAGCCAGGCGCCGGTGCTCGTGCTGTCGGTACGCTCCGGCGAATCGGAAAAGGTGAAGGCCCTCGACAACGGCGCCAACGACTACGTCACCAAGCCATTCGGTATCCAGGAATTCCTCGCGCGGGTGCGTGCACTACTGCGCCAGGGGCAGGGTGCCTCAATCGAGCCGACGCAGCGGATTTCCGGGCCCCTCTGTATCGATTTCGCTTATCGGCGGGTCAGCCTCGATGGGCAGGACGTTGGCCTGACCCGTAAGGAATACGCCGTACTGGCGGCGCTCGCCCGGCACGCCGGTCGTGTGGTCACGCAACAGCAGTTGCTGAAGGACATCTGGGGCCCGAGTCACAGCGGTGACAGCCATTACCTGCGGGTGGTGGTCGGGCATCTGCGGCGCAAGCTGGGCGACGATCCCTCAGCGCCTCGATTCATCGCCACCGAAGCCGGCGTCGGCTATCGGCTGGTTGGCTGCGAGTGATCGGACTCGCCGAAGGCTTCGGCAAGCCCTTCAGCTTTCGCGCATCCGCGGGTGCCGAAAGAACCCGATTGCCGAGGGCGTTGCCAGGGCGATCACGGCGAGGCCCAGAATGGTGATCGCCGTGGCCAGGCCGAAATGGTCCGCGATCCAGCCGGCGGCGATCAGTGGCACGATACTGCCCACGTAGCCACACACCAGATAGGTCGAGATCAAGCCCGAGCGCTGCGCCGGACGTGCGATCCGGTTGACCATGCTGATGCCGGCCAGCAGGCACAGGCCGTGGCCGATGGCTGCGCCGCAGACGCCAATCATGAACACGGTCGGCGACCCCAGTCTGAAGTTGAGCACCAGCATGGCGTTGCTCAGCACCACGGCCAGCAGGCCGAGAAGGCCGCACCAGCGCAGGCTCATCCGCGCGGACAACAGTTGTACGGTTGCCGAGGCCAGCAGAATCACGCCAATTGCGGTGCCGCTGACGATGGGCCCGTGCCAGGGCACCATCTGGTCGAGGAACAGCGGCGCCATCGAGGCATACACGCCAAACACGCCGAAGGCGAAGAAGGGGCAGGCGCAGGTCAGGGCGAAGGCGAGCGAGTCGGCGCGGTCCGCCCACGCCAGCCGAGGGACGAAGGCGCGCCAGCTCGGGGCCTGCGGTGCCGGCGCGCTCGTCCCCTTGAGTTCGACGCGCATCAGGGCGTAGACCGCCAGCACGCCGAGCACCAGCGTCGGCACGTAGGTCGAGACCAGCGGATGGGCGAACCACTGGCCGATGATGCCGCCCGTGATCGGCCCGAGCCCGAAGCCGAATGCCAGGAGAAAGCTGGTGATGGTCGATATCCGTTGCGACGCGCCCTCGCGCGAGATCTGCACCAGGCCCACGGAAGCGCTGGTGACGATCAGGCTGGACGAAAGCCCGACGGCGAAGCGCCCGATGTTCAGGCTGGTGAGATGCCAGGCGAGCATGGTGAGGAGGGTGCCGAACCAGCCGAGCAGCAGCCCGGCCATCATGACCCGGCGAAATCCAAGGGTGTCCGACAGACGCCCCATGAACAGCAGGCCACACAGCGCGCCAACCATGTACACCACGTAGATCAGCGATATCTCGCTGGTGCGCAGCGCCCAGGCGGCCTGGTAGAGCGGGTATAGCGGCGAGATCAGGGCCGTGCCCATCACACCGACGCACATGGCGAAGCACACCCAGGGAAAGGGGGACCAGGTTTCTTTCATTTCGAACCTTGAGGGAAAAACAGACGGTAGCCATCGGCGAGGCCCGGGGGAGGGCGGCGCACATCGATAGGTGCCTACTGTATCGGTTGTCCGTCGTCGCCGGGCGTCCATTTACCGGATGATTGTCGCGCTACACCGCTGGGCGTGGCCTGTCTCGTGCGAGCGGCCGGGTATTGCTACCAAGGAACTACGGAAATCGGTACTGCGTTCAATTGTTGGCAAAGGGCCGTCATCGAAGAATCGCAACACACCGGGAAAACTTCCCGGCGACGATAACAATGAACCCGCAGAGGTAGCCGCAATGAAGCACACCGGTCTTCGCAAGCCCTTCGCCCTGAAAGCGCTTTGCGCCGCCGTGGCGTTATCCAGCGTGTCGTCGTGGGCAGTCACCGATCAGGAAATCCTCGATGACGCCAAATCCACCGATCAGATCGTCACCAATGGGCTGGGACTGCAAGGCCAGCGCTACAGCACCCTGGACAAGCTGACCGTCGATAATGTGACCGAGCTGCGGCCGGTATGGGGGTTCTCGTTCGGTGGCGAGAAACAACGCGGGCAGGAAGCCCAGCCGCTGGTCAAGGACGGCGTCATGTACATCACCGGTTCCTATTCGCGCGTGTTCGCCGTCGACGCCCGCACGGGCAAGGAACTGTGGCAGTACGACGCGCGCTTGCCCGACGGGATCATGCCGTGCTGTGACGTGATCAACCGCGGCGTCGCGCTCTACGAAGACATGGTCATCTTCGGCACCCTCGATGCCAAGCTGGTCGCGCTGAACAAGGACACCGGCAAGGTCGTCTGGAAGAAGGAAGTGGCGGACTACAAGGCCGGCTACTCCATCTCCGCCGCGCCGATGGTGGTCAAAGGCAAGCTGATCACCGGCGTGGCCGGTGGCGAGTTCGGCGTGGTCGGCAAGATCGAAGCCTACAACCCAAAGAACGGCGAACTGCTCTGGACCCGGCCAACGGTCGAAGGCCACATGGGCTACGTTATGAAGAACGGCAAAAAGGTCGAGAACGGCATCTCCGGCGGCGAAGCCGGCAAGACCTGGCCGGGCGACCTCTGGAAGACAGGCGGCGCTGCTCCCTGGCTCGGTGGCTACTATGACCCGGACACCGACTCGCTGCTGTTCGGCACCGGCAACCCCTCTCCTTGGAACTCGCATCTGCGCCCGGGCGACAACCTGTATTCCTCCTCGCGACTGGCGCTGGACCCGGAGGACGGCTCGATCAAATGGCACTTCCAGTCCACGCCGCATGACGGCTGGGACTTCGACGGGGTGAATGAGCTGATTTCCTTCGACTACCAGGAAGGCGGCAAGACCATCAAGGCAGCCGGTACCGCGGACCGCAACGGCTTCTTCTACGTGCTCGACCGCACCAACGGCAAGTTCATCCGCGGCTTCCCCTTCGTCGACAAGATCACCTGGGCCAAGGGCCTGGACAAGGACGGGCGCCCGATCTACGACGATGCCAACCGCCCCGGCAAGCCGGGCGACGCGGACAAGGGCTCGTCGGTGTTCGTCGCACCGTCCTTCCTCGGCGGCAAGAACTGGATGCCCATGGCCTACAGCCAGGACACCGGACTGTTCTACGTGCCCTCCAACGAGTGGGGCATGGACATCTGGAACGAAGGCGTCGCCTACAAGAAGGGCGCGGCCTACCTGGGTGCCGGCTTCACCATCCATCCGCTGAACGAGGAATACATCGGCGTGCTGCGCGCCATCGACCCGAAGACCGGCAAGGAAGTCTGGCGCTACGAGAATTACGCGCCGCTGTGGGGCGGTGTGCTGGCGACCAAGGGCAACCTGGTGTTCACGGGTAACCCTGAGGGCTTCCTGATGGCGTTCGACGCCAAGACGGGCAAGAAGGTGTACGAGTTCAACACCGGTTCGGGCATCGTCGGCTCGCCCGTCACCTGGGAGATGGATGGCGAGCAGTACGTCTCCGTCCTCTCTGGCTGGGGCGGCGCTGTTCCGCTGTGGGGCGGCGAAGTCGCCAAGCGTGTGAAGGACTTCAACCAGGGCGGCATGGTCTGGACCTTCAAGCTGCCGAAGGACCGGGCGGTCGCCCAGCGCTGATCCGCCATGCACCCGAAACCCCGCTGCCTGGCGGGGTTTTTATTTGCCCGGGCGAATAAATTCGCCCCTACGGTGCGTGCGGGGCCGACCGGTTGGCGGCACCTGTAGGGCCGAATTTATTCGGCCAGCGGAGTACGGGGCTTCACCGAAGTGCCAAACGGTACCCCGTTGGGCAAATAAATTCGCCCCTACGGTGCGTGCGGGCCCGATCGGTTGGCAGAACCTGAAGGGCCGAATTTATTCGGCCATCGGAGTACGGGGCTTCACCGAAGTGCCACACGGTACCCCGTTGGGCAAATAAATTCGCCCCTACGGCGCGTGCGGGGCCGATCGGTTGGCAAATCCTGTAGGGCCGAATTTATTCGGCCAGCGGAGTACGGGGCTTTACCGAAGTGCCAGGTGGCACCCCCCCGGGCGAATAAATTCGCCCCGACGGAGCGTGCGGGCCCGATCGGTTGGCAGAACCTGTAGGGCCGAATTTATTCGGCCAGCGGAGTACGGTCCATACCGAGGTGCCAGACGGCACCCCCCCGGGCGAATAAATTCGCCCCTACGGTGCGTGCGGGCCCGATCGGTTGGCAGATTCTGTAGGGCCGAATTTATTCGGCCAGCGGAGTACGGGCCATACCGAAGTGCCAGACGGCACCCCGCCGGGCGAATAAATTCGCCCCGACGGCGCGTGCGGGGCCGATCGGTTGGCAAATCCTGTAGGGCCGAATTTATTCGGCCCGCGGAGTACGGGGTTTCACCGAAGTGCCAGCCGGAACCCCGCCGGGCGAATCAATTCGCCCCTACGGTGCGTGCGGGGCCGATCGGTTGGCAGATCCTGTAGGGCCGAATTTATTCGGCCCGCGGAGTACGGGGATTCACCGAAGTGCCAGCCGGCACCCCGCCGGGCGAATAATTTCGCCCCTACGGTGCGTGCGGGGCCGATCGGTTGGCAGATCCTGTAGGGCCGAATTTATTCGGCCCGCGGAGTACGGGGATTCACCGAAGTGCCAGCCGGCACCCCGCCGGGCGAATAATTTCGCCCCTACGGTGCGTGCGGGGCCCATCGGTTGGCGTCACCTGTAGGGCCGAATTTATTCGGCCAGCGGAGTACGGGGCCATACCGAGGTGCCAGACGTACCCGCCGGCCATCGCGCTAACGCCTTGCGCCTACTACCAAATAACGAACTCATCGCGCCGTTGGGTGCATTTCGGTGGTGTGTGTGGGCTGCCTAAGATCGTTCCATGTCCTGACCATTTCCCGGCCAGGCTCCTACAAGCAAAAAAACAGAGAGGCCGCTCATGATCTACGCCCAACCCGGTACAGAAGGCGCCGTCATTTCCTTCAAGCCACGCTATGGCAACTACATCGGCGGCGAATTCGTCCCGCCGGTCAAGGGTGAATATTTCGTCAACACCTCGCCGGTCAACGGCGAAGTGATTGCCGAATTTCCCCGTTCGGGCGCCGAAGATATCGAAAAGGCGCTGGACGCCGCCCATGCCGCGGCCGATGCCTGGGGCAAGACCTCCGTCCAGGATCGCGCACTGATCCTGTTGAAGATCGCCGACCGCATCGAAGCCAACCTGGAAAAACTCGCCATCGCCGAAACCTGGGACAACGGCAAGGCCGTTCGTGAAACCCTGAACGCCGACGTGCCGTTGGCAGCCGACCATTTCCGTTACTTCGCCGGTTGCATCCGCGCACGGGAAGGCAGCACCGCGGAAATCAACGAGCACACCGCGGCCTACCACTTCCACGAGCCGCTGGGCGTCGTCGGCCAGATCATTCCCTGGAACTTCCCGCTGCTGATGGCCGCTTGGAAACTGGCGCCGGCCCTGGCCGCCGGCAACTGTGTGGTCCTCAAGCCCGCCGAGCAGACGCCGCTGTCGATCGTCATCCTCGCCGAGCTCATCGGTGATCTGCTGCCCGCCGGCGTGCTGAACATCGTGCAGGGCTTCGGCAAGGAAGCGGGTCAGGCGCTCGCCACCAATACCCGCATCGCCAAGATCGCCTTCACCGGCTCGACCCCGATTGGCTCGCACATCATGCGTTGCGCGGCCGAGAACATTATTCCGAGCACCGTGGAGCTGGGCGGCAAGAGCCCGAACATCTTCTTCGAGGACATCATGCAGGCCGAGCCGGCGTTCATCGAGAAGGCCGCCGAAGGGCTGGTACTGGCCTTCTTCAACCAAGGCGAGGTGTGCACCTGCCCGTCACGTGCACTGATCCAAGAGTCGATCTTCGAACCCTTCATGGACGTGGTCATGAAGAAGATCACGGCCATCAAGCGTNACTGGCCTTCTTCAACCAAGGCGAGGTGTGCACCTGCCCGTCACGTGCACTGATCCAAGAGTCGATCTTCGAACCCTTCATGGACGTGGTCATGAAGAAGATCACGGCCATCAAGCGTGGCAATCCGCTGGACACCGACACCATGGTCGGCGCCCAGGCGTCCGAACAGCAGTTCGACAAGATCCTGTCCTACATGGAGATCGCCGAGCAGGAGGGCGCGCAGATCCTCACCGGCGGTGCCGCGGAGAAGCTCGAGGGCAACCTGTCGACGGGTTACTACGTGCAGCCGACCCTGATCAAGGGCCACAACAAGATGCGCGTGTTCCAGGAAGAGATCTTCGGGCCGGTAGTGGGCGTCGCGACTTTCAAGGATGAAGCCGAGGCGCTGGCAATCGCCAATGACACCGAGTTCGGCCTGGGCGCCGGCGTCTGGACCCGCGACATCAACCGCGCCTACCGCATGGGCCGCGGAATCAAGGCCGGCCGTGTCTGGACCAACTGCTACCACCTGTATCCAGCGCATGCCGCGTTCGGTGGTTACAAGAAGTCCGGTGTCGGTCGCGAAACCCACAAGATGATGCTCGACCACTACCAGCAGACCAAGAACCTCTTGATCAGCTACGACATCAACCCGCTGGGCTTCTTCTAGCCAGCAGTTTTCAACTCGGAGGATCCGGCGCGTTCGCTCCAGCGCGCCGGTTTGACTGGCTCGCACTGCGGTGCGGGGATCGGTTGGGCGCAGGCGGTGCCTGATCGGTTCATCAACGCGACGCGACCCCATGGGTCGCGTTTTTTTTGGCTGGTGGTTTTTTTGGTGCGGCAACTGGAGTGATGGCAAAAGAGGACCTATTCGCGGAAATTCGGCGATCTTCGCGTTGGGCGAAACCAAGCGCTCAACCAACTCCCCATCGGCCGGTTCGCCTTAGATTGTCCGATACCGGCGGGGACGACGGCGGACTGAACCGAACTCCAACGCCCATGCCCCTCTCAGATTCAGCAGACCCCACTGATGAGGAGCCACCCATGCCCCGCTTGTTCGACCCCCTCAAGCTGAACGCTCTGACACTTCCCAACCGTGCCGTCCTGGCCCCGATGACGCGTGTCAGTGCCGAGCCGGAAGGCATGGCCAACGAGATGATGCGTGACTACTACCAGGCCTTCGCCGAGGGTGGCTTCGGCATGCTCATTACCGAAGGCATCTACACCGACACCGCCTACAGCCAGGGCTATTTCAATCAGCCAGGGCTGGCGACCGAGGCGCATCGCGACAGCTGGGTACCGGTCGTCACCGCAGTTCACCAGGCAGGCGCGGCGATCGTGGCGCAGCTGATGCACGGCGGCGCTCAGACCCAGGGCAATATCCACCATGCCCGCCACGTCGCGCCCTCCGCCGTGCAGCCGGACGGGCGGCAGTTGAGCTTCTATGGCGGTGAGGGACCTTACGCTACGCCGGCCGAAATGACTGAAACGGAGATCCAGGAGGCGATCGAAGGCTTCGTTCAGGCTGCCCGCCATGCGCGTGCGGCGGGGTTCGATGGGGTCGAGCTGCATGGTGCCAACGGTTACCTGCTGCACGAGTTCATGAGTGCGGAGTTCAACCAGCGCACCGACCGGTGGGGCGGCGACTACAAGGCGCGGCTGGCGTTGCCGCTGGAGGTCATTCGAGCCGTTCGCGACGCCGTCGGGGCGGACTTCGTCGTCGGCATGCGCTTGTCGCAGGGCATGGTGACCAACAGCCGTCTGAAGTGGGACGGCGGCGTCGAGGCGGCGCGCGATCGTTTCGTGACGCTCGCTGGCGCTGGCCTCGACTACCTGCACGTGACCGAGTATGACGCCAGCGCACCGGCCTTCGACGGAGGGCCGAGTCTCGCGGCAATCGCCAAGGAATGCGTGTCGATCCCTGTCGTGGCCAACGGCGGTATCGCGACCGGCGCACAGGCCGAAGCCTTGCTCGAGCGCAGCGAGGCCGAACTGCTGGCGATCGGCAAGGCCGCGCTGGCCAACCACGACTGGCCGATCCGCGTTCGCGAGGGCATCGGGCTGACCGAATTCGATTACGACATGTTTTCGCCGATGGCGACCCTGAGCAATGAACTGGGCTGGCGCGGCACGCATGGGCGTTCGGCGACGCGCAACGGCTGACGAACGGTCTGCCTGGCTCTGGCGCAAGGCCTGGCGAGGGTAGGGCGCATGGCACTACCAACGCAGGGCGCGGTCTCCTTCCAAAGTACCATTCTGCTTTTCGCAGAGCTGGGTGCTTAATGCGGTGTCGGAATACGTCCGGCACCAGACAAGAGAGGAACCTGCCATGTGGACTAAGCCTGCTTTCACCGACCTGCGTATTGGTTTCGAAGTCACCATGTACTTCGCCAACCGCTGATCGATCTGCCCCGGCCCCGGCCGGGGCTCCGCTTTTCAGGGAGCTGCCCATGCATATCCAGATTCTCGGTTCGGCTGCTGGCGGCGGCTTCCCCCAATGGAACTGCAATTGCGCCAACTGCGCAGGGCTGCGCAACGGCACGCTGCGCGCTCGGCCTCGCACCCAGTCCTCGATCGCCATCAGCGACAACGGCGAAGACTGGATCCTGTGCAACGCCTCACCGGACATCCGCGCGCAGCTCGAATCCTTTCCCAAGCTGCAACCGGCGCGTGGCCCTCGGGACACTGCTATCGGCGCGATCATCCTGCTCGACAGCCAGATCGACCACACCACCGGCCTGCTGACCTTGCGCGAGGGCTGCCCGCATGACGTCTGGTGCACCGAGATGGTCCATCAGGACCTCACGACAGGCTTTCCCCTGTTCAGAATGCTCGAGCACTGGAACGGTGGCCTGCGCTGGAATCCCATCGCGCTGCAAGGGGATTTCACCATTCCGGCCTGCCCGGGCCTGAAGTTCACGCCGATCCCGCTGCGCAGCGCCGCACCGCCTTACTCGCCGCACCGCAACGACCCGCACCCCGGTGACAACATCGGCCTGCTGATCGAGGACCGGACGACCGGCGGGACCCTGTTCTACGCGCCGGGCCTGGGCAAGGTCAGCCCGCAATTGCTCGATTTGATGCGCGGCGCCGACTGCCTGCTGGTGGACGGCACGCTCTGGCGCGACGACGAGATGCGCGTCCGTGAGGTGGGCACCAAGCTCGGCTCGGAGATGGGCCATCTGCAGCAGAGCGGTCCCGGCGGCATGATCGAGGTGCTCGACGGCATGCCTGCCGCACGCAAGATCCTCATCCACATCAACAACACCAACCCCATCCTCGACGAGGACTCGGCCGAGCGGGAAATCCTCGGCGAGCATGGCATCGAGGTGGCATTCGATGGCATGAGCATCGAGCTTTAGCACGACGACAGCACACCAGACACGACCTCATCGAAGCCCGTCGCGCCGCCAGCGCAGTCGGGCCGGACCAAGGAAGCCTTCATGACCCTGCCAGCCATGACCCCCGCCGAATTCGAGCAGGCGCTGCGCGCCAAGGGCGACTACTACCACATCCACCATCCTTTCCATCGGGCGATGTACGAGGGCCGCGCCACGCGCGAGCAGATCCAGGGCTGGGTCGCCAACCGTTTCTACTACCAGGTCTGCATTCCGGTGAAGGACGCGGCGATCATGGCCAACTGCACGGACCGCGATGCCCGCCGCGAATGGGTCCAGCGCATCATCGATCACGACGGTCGGCCGGGTGAGGAAGGGGGGATCGAAGCCTGGCTACGGCTGGCCGAAGCCGTGGGGCTGGACCGCGAACAGGTGTTGTCTCAGGAACTCGTGCTGCCCGGCGTGCGCTTCGCGGTAGACGCCTACGTCAATTTTGCACGCCGCGCCGTCTGGCAGGAGGCGGCCAGCAGTTCGCTGACCGAACTCTTCGCGCCGACCATCCACCAGTCGCGGCTCGACGCCTGGCCGCAGCACTACGGCTGGATCGATCCGTCCGGTTATGACTACTTCCGCAAGCGGCTGAAGGAGGCGCGGCGGGATGTCGAGCACGGCCTGCGCATCACGCTCGAGCACTACACGACGAGGGAAGGCCAGGAGCGGATGCTCAACATCCTGCAGTTCAAACTCGACGTGCTTTGGAGCATGCTCGACGCCATGAGCATGGCCTACGAGCTGGATCGCCCGCCGTACCACACCGTCACGCGCGAGCGCGTCTGGCACACCGGCATCAAGCCATGAACCAGGCCCCGATCGAGGAGCAGGCAATGACTGACATGCTGACCCGTATCCCGGCGTTTCGCCGTGGCTTTCGCTTCCAGTGGGAACCCGCGCAGGACTGCCACGTGCTGCTCTACCCGGAGGGGATGATCAAGCTCAACGAGAGCGCTTCGGCCGTGCTCGGCGAGGTCGACGGTACGCGCACCGTTGGCGCCATCGTCGCCGAGTTGCAGGCCCGCTACCCGGATGCCGAGGGCATCGAGGAAGACATCGTCGCGTTCCTGGAGGTCGCCGTTGAACGGTTCTGGATCGAGCTTCGCTAAGCCGGGCTTCGAGCCGGGGCCGCCGCTTTGGCTGCTGGCGGAGCTGACCTACCGTTGCCCGCTGCAGTGCCCCTACTGCTCCAATCCGCTGGATTTCGCCCGCAACCATGACGAGCTGAGCACGGCCGAATGGATCGATGTGTTCCGTCAGGCGCGTGAACTGGGCGCGGCGCAGCTCGGGTTTTCCGGTGGCGAGCCGCTGGTGCGACAGGACTTGGCCGAACTGATCGCGGCGGCCCGCGGACTCGGCTACTACACCAATCTGATCACCTCCGGTATCGGCCTGACCGAAAGCAAGATCGCCGCGTTCGCTGATGCCGGGCTCGACCATATCCAGATCAGCTTCCAGGCCGCGGACGAAGAGGTGAACAACCTGCTCGCCGGATCGAAAAAGGCGTTCGCGCAGAAGCTCGCCATGGCCCGCGCGGTCAAGGCGCACGGCTATCCGATGGTGCTCAACTTCGTCACCCATCGGCACAACATCGATAACATCGACCGCATCATCCAGCTCTGCCTGGAGCTGGAGGCGGATTTCGTCGAGCTCGCGACCTGCCAGTTCTACGGCTGGGCGGAACTCAACCGCGCCGGCTTGCTACCAAGCCGCGCGCAACTGGAACGTGCCGAGCGCATCACCAACGAATGGCGCGAGAAGCTCGCTGCCGAAAACCACCCCTGCAAGCTGATCTTCGTCACGCCCGATTATTACGAAGAGCGACCCAAGGGCTGCATGAACGGGTGGGGCAATCTCTTTCTCGACATCACGCCCGATGGCACTGCGCTGCCGTGCCACAGCGCCCGACAGCTGCCGATCACGTTTCCGAACGTGCGCGAGCACAGCATCGAGCAGATCTGGAAGCACTCGCTGGGCTTCAACAGGTTTCGCGGTTTCGACTGGATGCCCGAACCGTGCCAGTCCTGCGACGAGAAGGAAAAGGACTTCGGCGGCTGCCGCTGCCAGGCGTTCATGCTCACTGGTGACGCCGCCAACGCGGACCCGGTATGCAGCAAGTCAGCCCATCATGGCGCCATCCTGGCTGCGCGTACCCAGGCCGAGCAGGCACCGCGCGGGCTGGATGAGCTGACCTTCCGCAACGAGCAGGCTTCCAGGTTGATCCTCAAGGTTTAGCTGGCTGCCGGCCACGAGTACGCTGATGACCAAGACGGAAGAACCCTACGGCTTCTGGCCGAGTGACTGGACGGCCGAGGATGCCGCTTCCGCGAGCTGCGATTTCGCCGAACTGCTTGCGGGCCACGGCGGGGCTTTCTGGATCCAGTACGACCCAGCCGACGCCCGCAACACGCTCTGGTACTGGCGCGACAATCAGCTCCGATGCCTGACCCCGGCCGGTTATTCGCTGCGCAGCCGTGTCTACGAGTACGGCGGTGGCGCCGTCTGCCTGACCGACGAGGGCGTCGCGTTCGTCAACGAAGCGGACCAGCAGGTCTATCTGCAGCCGCTGGAGGCGGGTGCTCAGCCGACCGCTCTTGGCCCCGGGGGAGACCGTCGCTATGGCGATCTGCGGTTTGATGCGAAGCGGCAGGCGGTTCTCGCGATCGAGGAATCACACGAGGAAGCGGCTGTAACCCACCGATTGGTAAGCCTTTCGTTAAGGAATGGAGCGCGCTCCGTACTGGTCGAAGGGGCCGATTTCTATGCCGCACCGACGCTGGATTCCGCCGGCGAACGCCTGGCCTGGATCGCTTGGCAGCGGCCCGATCAACCCTGGACGGCCACCGAGCTCTGGTGTGCACCCTACAGCGCCGACGGCCGCCTCGGGCGCGCTGAATGTATCGCTGGCGCGAACGGAGGCGAGTCCCTGCAGCAACCACGCTTCGCGCCGGACGGCACGCTGCATTGTTTGAGCGACCGTGACGGCTGGTGGCAGCCCTGGCTGCTTCAGGATGGCACCTGGGTGCCGGAACGCCGTTGCGCCCGCGCAGCGTTCGATCACGCGCCCGCGCCCTGGCAGCTCGGCACTACCAGCTATCTGCCGTTGGGCAACGGCGATCTGCTGCTGACGCGAATCGTCGATGGCTACAGCCTGTTGTTCGAGTTGAAGGCAGGCGCGCAGGCGCGAGCATTGGCAACGGCGTTCAGCCGCTGTCGGCAGCTCGCCGCGGATGCGCACCGCTATTACTGCATCGCCGGCTCGCCAGGCCTGACGCCGGCCGTGCTGGCCATCGACCGGCATGACGCCCGGGTGGAGGTGCTCGCTGGCGGCGAGCGCCCATTGCCGACCGCTCACCTGTCGCACCCGCAGCCGTTCAGCTTCTCTTCCGGATCGGGCGAGGCCGCCCACGCCTTCTTCTATCCACCGACGCATGCGACTGTGCAGGGGCCACCGGACGCACGACCGCCTCTGGTGGTCTTCATGCATGGCGGGCCGACTTCGGCCAGCTACCCGGTCTTCGATGCGCGCATTCAGTATTGGACACAACGCGGCTTCGCTGTCGCGGACGTCAACTACCGGGGCAGCAGCGGTTTCGGCCGGGCTTATCGGCAGCGGTTGCATGAGGCCTGGGGCGTGGTGGATGTCGAGGACGCCTGCGCTGTGGTGCGCTGTCTGGCACTGCGCGGCGAGATCGACCCGGCACGTACCTTCATTCGTGGCGCCAGCGCGGGCGGCTACAGTGCGTTGTGTGCACTCGCCGCAGACGCCGGCTTCGCGGGCGGGGCGAGCCTTTACGGTGTCAGCGACCCGCTGGCGCTGCGCCGGGTCACCCACAAGTTCGAAGCGGATTACCTCGACTGGTTGATCGGAGACCCCATCCTCGACGCCCGGCGCTACCGCGAGCGGACACCCTTGAAGAACGCAGCGCAGATCAAGGTGCCGGTGATCTTTTTCCAGGGCGGCCTGGATGCGGTCGTCTTGCCGGAGCAGACCGAGGCGATGGTCGAGGCGCTACGTGCCCGCGGCATTCCTGTCGAGCACCATCTTTATGCCCAGGAGCGTCACGGCTTTCGGCAGGCGGCCAATCTGGCCGATGCGCTCACACGCGAGTGCGGGTTCTACCAGCGGCTACTGCGTCGATGAGGCCCGTTGCGCAGCCGTTGCCTCAGGTCGTATGCGCCTATTTGCCGATTGCTTTGGCAGCCGAAAGCAGTAGGCTTGCCGGACGTCCAGAATAATAACGATAGGCTGTTGTATGAGCCCCAACCTGAGCCTGCAGCGTAAATTCGTCTCGCCTGAAATCGTCTTCGGCGCCGGCTGTCGACACAGCGCTGGCAACTACGCGAAGAACTTCGGAGCCCGCAAGGTACTGCTGGTCTCGGACCCTGGCGTGGTCAAGGCCGGTTGGGCCGCGGACGTCCAGGCCAGCCTGACCCGGCAGGAGATCGGCTTTCATCTGTTCACTCAGGTCTCGGCCAACCCGCGCTCCGAGGAAGTCATGCTCGGTGCCGAGGTCTATCGCAACGAAGGCTGCAACGTGATCGTCGCCGTTGGCGGCGGCAGCCCGATGGACTGCGCCAAGGGTATCGGCATCGCCGTCGCGCATGGTCGCGATATCGTCGAGTTCGAAGGCGTCGACACCCTGCGGGTGCCGAGCCCGCCGCTGATCCTGATCCCGACCACGGCGGGGACCTCAGCAGACGTGTCGCAGTTCGTGATCATTTCCAACCAGACCGAACGCATGAAGTTTTCCATCGTCAGCAAGGGCGCGGTGCCCGACGTCTCGCTGATCGACCCGGAAACCACGCTGAGCATGGACCCCTTTCTGTCCGCCTGTACCGGTATCGATGCGCTGGTACATGCCATCGAGGCCTTCGTATCCACCGGCCACGGGCCCCTCACCGATCCGCACGCGCTCGAGGCGATGCGGCTGATCAATGGTCATCTGGTGGAGATGATCGCCCATCCTGCGGACATCGAGCTGCGCGAGAAGATCATGCTCGGCAGCATGCAGGCCGGGCTGGCCTTCTCCAATGCCATCCTTGGCGCCGTGCACGCCATGTCGCACAGCCTCGGCGGTTACCTGGACCTGCCACACGGCCTGTGCAATGCGGTGCTGGTCGAACATGTGGTGGCCTTCAACTACGACGCCGCGCCGGACCGCTTCAAGAAGGTGGCCGAGACCCTCGGCATCGACAGCCGCGGCCTGAACCACCGGCAGATTCGCGAACGGCTCGTGCAGCATCTGATCAGTCTCAAGCAGGCCATCGGCTTCCATGAAACGCTCCGCCTGCATGGGGTCAATCTGTCGGACATTCCGTTCCTCTCACAGCACGCGATGCAGGACCCCTGCATCCTGACCAACCCGCGCTCATCCACCCAGCGCGATGTCGAAGTGGTGTATGCCGAAGCACTCTGAGCAGGATGACGCGCTGGCCGGCTTGCTCGGTCTCGGCACTCATTCGGCGCGCAAGAGCCATTACCCGGAACTGGTCGCACGGCTTGAAGAGCTGGAGGCCGAGCGCAACCGCTACAAATGGTTGTTCGAACATGCGGTGCACGGCATTTTCCAGGCCAGCCTGCAGGAAGGCATCCGTGCCGCCAACCCGGCACTGGCGCGCATGCTCGGCTACAAGGACCCCGCCGAAGCGCTCTGGGCGCTGACCGATCTGTCGCATCACCTGTTCCTTGGCGGCGATGCGGAGCTCAAGCAGATCCGCAAGACGCTCGGTGCACAGCAAGGCCTGTTCGGCTACGAGACGCGGCTGCGACGAAAAGACGGCAGCGCCATCGACGTGATGATGAACCTGCTGCTCAAACCGGACGAAGAAGGGCTCGTCGAGGGTTTCGTAGCCGACATCACCGAACGCAAGCTGGCGCAGGTGCGGCTGCTGCAGCTCAACGAACAGCTCGAGCAGCGCGTTGCCGAGCGGACGCTGGAGTTGCGCAAGGCACGGGATGCCGCCGAGGCGGCCAACCGCAGCAAGGACAAGTATCTCGCCGCTGCTAGCCATGACCTGCTGCAACCACTGAATGCCGCCCGGCTGCTGATTTCCACGCTGCGCGAGCGCCCGCTGCCAGGCGCCGAGCACAACCTGGTGGAGCGCGCGCACCTCGCGCTGGAGGGCGCGGAAGACCTGCTCACCGACCTGTTGGATATCTCCAAGCTGGACCAGCAGGCCATCAAGCCGGATATCGAGGTGTACCGCGTCGATGAGGTGCTGCTGCCGCTGGTTTCCGAGTTTCAATCCGTCGCCGAAGCCAAGGGGCTTGGCTTGGCGCACTACATCCCGGCGTATGCCCTGCGCAGTGACTTCCGGCTGCTGACGCGCATCCTGCGCAACTTGCTGAGCAATGCCTGCCGGTACACGGATGAGGGCCGCGTGTTGCTCGGCGCGCGGCGGCGGGGCGACAAGCTGCGGCTCGAGGTGTGGGACACGGGGCGCGGTATTGCGGCCGACCAGCTGCAATCGATCTTCCTGGAGTTCAACCAGCTGGGCGTGCAACGGGCAGCCGAGCGGGCGGGGGTCGGGCTCGGCCTGGCGATCGTCGATCGTATCGCCAGCATGCTCGACTACCGCATCGAGGTCCGTTCGCAGCCCGGTCGCGGCTCGGTATTCAGTATCGAGGTTCCGCTGGCGCCATTGCCGGAGCAGGTCACCGTCGATGCCCAGCCCAAGGCCACGCTGCTGGGCGACCCCTTGCCGGGGCGCCGGTTGCTGGTGATCGATAATGAGCTGAACATCCTCGACAGCATGGCCGCACTGCTCGGGCAGTGGGGCTGTGCGGTACTCACCGCCGTAGATGAAGCGGCTGCTGTCGAGGTGCTGGATGGCACCGCGCCGGACCTGATCCTCGCCGACTATCACCTCGACCAGGGCGTGACTGGCTGGGACGTTGCGCAATCGCTGCGCATGCGTTTCGGCCAGGCGATTCCGGTGGTAATGATCACCGCAGATCGTAGCGATGAGTGCCGCAAGGCGCTGCAGGGCTTCGGTGTCCCCGTGCTGAACAAGCCGGTCAAGGCGGGCAAGCTGCGCTCGGTCCTGAGCCATCTGCTGAGCGACGCCGCGGAGCTGGTGTCCTAGTTCGCTTCGGTATGCCGCGGCAGTCCATGAGAGATCAGCGCTGCCAATGTGATGAATGCGGTCGAAACCCACAGGCAGGCCGCCAGACCATGAGCCTGGTAGACCCAACCCGACAGCAAGGTGCCGAGCAGACGACCCATGGCGTTCGACATGTAGTAGAAGCCGACGTCGAGGGACACGCCGTCCTGCTCGGCATAGGACACGATCAGGTAGCTGTGCAGGGAGGAATTGATGGCGAACAGGGCGCCAAACAGCAACAGCCCGCCGATCAGAATGGGCTGTGGAGGCAGGTCAGTGGCCAGCCCCAGCGCGATGGCAGCAGGCAACCAGGCCAGCAGCAACGCCCATACAAGCGCAGCACGCCCATCAGGCGCTTGGTCTCGTCGCTTGCCGGTGATCGCCGGGGCGAGCGACTGGACGATGCCATAGCCAATCACCCACGCCGCGAGAAAGCCGCCGACCTGCCAGAAATCCCAGCCGAACACGGCAGCGAGATAGACCGGCAGCGCGACCACGAACCAGACGTCACGCGCGCCAAAGAGGAACAGGCGCGCCGCGGACAGCACGTTGATCGCGCGACTCTTGGACAAGAGGTCACGAAATTTCGGTTTGGCCTTTGCCTTGCCCAGGTCGGTTTCGAGCAGGATCAGGCTGCTGACCCAGACCACCGCGAGCAGGCCGGCCAGGGTGAGAAGGGTGCCGCGGAACCCGAGCCAGGCGAGCAGGGCACCGCCGAGAAAGAAGCCCACACCCTTCAGGGCGTTCTTCGAGCCGGTGAGCATCGCCACCCAGCGGTAAAGCTGGCCCTGCTGGTTGTCAGGTACGAGCGTCTTGATGCTGCTCTTGGCGCTCATCTTGTTGAGGTCCTTGGCGATGCCGGACAGCGCCTGCGCCGCCATCACCCAGGGAATGGTCAGCCACACGGCGGGCACCGTCAGCATCAGCAGGGCGATCACCTGCAAGCCCAGGCCGATATTCATGGTTCGGTTGAGCCCGATCCGCGCGCCCAGATAGCCGCCGACCAGGTTGGTGACCACGCCGAATATTTCGTAGAAGAGAAAGAGCGCGGCGATTTCCAGCGGCTGATAGCCCAATGCGTGGAAATGCAGCACAACCAGCATTCGCAAGGCACCGTCGGTCAGCGTGAAGAGCCAGTAGTTGCCGGTGACGATCAGGTACTGGCGAACGGCGGGAGAGATCGTGGTCATGGTGTTCTCGAGAGGATCCGGGGCCGAGCGTGAGGTCGGCCCCCTCCAGGCCGGTCAGGCCAGGCCAACCTTGCGCGCCAGCTCCGCGGTGCGGTTGGCGTAGCCCCATTCGTTGTCGTACCAGGCGTACAGCTTCAGTTGCGTGCCGTTGACGACCATGGTCGACAGCGCATCGATGATCGAAGAGCGGGGGTCGGTTCGATAGTCGATGGAGACCAGCGGCCGTTCTTCGTAGCCAAGGATGCCGCGCAGCGGACCCTGTTCGGCGGCGCTGCGCAGCAACCCGTTGACTTCCTCGACGGTCGTGGCGCGCTCGAGCTCGAATACGCAGTCGGTCAACGACGCATTCGCCAGCGGGACACGCACGGCATGTCCGTTGAGCTTGCCTCGCAGCGCCGGGAAGATCTCGGCAATGGCAGTCGCTGAGCCCGTGGTGGTGGGAATCAGGCTCATGCCCGAGGCGCGGGCGCGGCGCAGGTCCTTGTGGGGCTGGTCGAGGATGCTCTGGGTATTGGTCAGGTCATGGATGGTGGTGATCGAACCATGACGAATACCGAGGTTCTCGTGGATCACCTTGACCACCGGGGCGAGGCAATTCGTGGTGCAGGATGCGGCTGTGACGATGCGGTGCTGGGCGGGGTCGAAGCGCTGGTCATTGACACCCATCACGATGTTCAGCGCGCCCGGTTCCTTCACCGGTGCGCTGACCACCACGCGTTTGACACCCTGGTCCAGGTACGCCTGCAGCACGGCGACTGTCTTCATCTTGCCGCTGGCCTCGATGACCAGATCGCAGCCCGACCAGTCAGTGTCCACGATCGCCTTGTTGGCCGTGACCGTTATCCTTCGTCCGGCAATGACCAGCTGATCGCCGTCATGACCCGCCTCGTGCTGCCAGCGACCGTGTACCGAGTCGAAGTTGAGCAAGTGGGCGTGGGTCGCGGCATCGCCTGCGGGATCGTTGATCTGCACGAACTCGATTTCCGGCCAATCCCACGCGGCGCGAAGGACCAGGCGCCCGATGCGGCCGAAACCGTTGATACCGACTTTCAATGCCATGAGCAGCACTCCTTGAAGAATGTGAAAGGGTCAGCCGTGACGTGGGGCGAACATGATGATGGCCATGCCCGCCAGGGCGACGGCCGAGCCGAGCAGGTCCCAGCCGGTGGGCCTGATCTTGTCCACCAACCAGAGCCAGAGCATTGCAGTGCCGATGTAGACGCCACCGTAGGCGGCGTAGACCCGTCCCGCCGCAGTGGGGTGCAGCGACAGCAGCCAGGCGAACAGCGCCAGCGAAGCAGCGGCCGGCAGCAACAGCCAGGCGCTCTTGCCCTGCCGCAGCCAGAGATAGGGCAGGTAGCAGCCGACGATCTCCGCCAGGGCGGTGAGGACGAACAGGGCGAAGGTCTTGATCACGTTGGATTCCGAGCCGGTCGGGTCATATCGAACGCTGGTTGACGCGCTGCGAGAGCGCCTCGGCGGATTCCTTGCGCTCGGAATAGCGATCCACCAGATATTGCTCCCGGCCTCGCAGCAGCAGGGTGAACTTCATCAGCTCCTCCATGACATCGACCAGCCGATCATAGAAGGCTGACGGCTTCATACGGCCGTCAGCGTCGAACTCCAGAAAAGCCTTCGGGACCGAGGACTGATTCGGGATGGTGACCATCCGCATCCAGCGCCCGAGTACCCGCAGCTGGTTGACGACATTGAAGGATTGCGAGCCGCCGCAAACCTGCATCACTGCAAGCGTCTTGCCCTGAGTCGGACGGACGGCACCCATGGCGAGCGGAACCCAGTCGATCTGTGCCTTGAAAACCGCACTCATCGAGCCGTGGCGTTCCGGGGAACACCAGACCTGGCCTTCGGACCACTGCATCAGCTCGCGGAGTTCCTGAACCTTTGGATGCGTGTCGGGCGCATCGTCTGGCAAGGGCAGGCCGGACGGGTCGAAAACGCGGGTTTCGGCGCCGAGCCGCTGCAGCAGGCGAGCGCCTTCCAATACCAGCAGCCGGCTGTAGGATTGCGGCCGATTCGAGCCGTAGAGCAACAGGATGCGAGGCTTGTGCGCCAGGCTCGTCTGCCCCAGACGCGCGAGGTCGGGCATGGCCAGCAAGGCCTCGTCCAGGTTCGGCAATTCGGGGCGCGGCTCTTGCGTGTCGTTCACGTATCACTCCTCTCGTATGGCTAGGGCCGTATCAGCTGCAGGTGCTCGTATCGGAGCGGTCGCGCATCGCTTGCAAACGCTCGTTGTCACATGCCAGCCAGCGGCTGTTGGCCTGGGCAACCTCGGTCAGCAGGGCCTGGATCCAGGCCGGCAGTTCAGGGTGGAGGCGGTAGTAGACCCACTGCCCTTGCCGACGGTCCTCGAGCAGGGCGCAGTTGCGTAGCTGGGCCAGATGACGGGATACCTTCGGTTGGTTCTGATCGAGCGCGACGGTCAGCTCGCAAACGCACAGCTCACCTCGTGACGCGATCAGCAGGGTGATCCGTGCGCGGGTCTCGTCGGCCAGGCACTTGAAAACCTCGGCGGGTGTGAGTTCGGGTGTCATGAGGCGCTGCAGCACGTAGATATATGGGTAGCCGAATATATGGTTTGCCATATGTGATGTAAAGCGTGGCGAGCGTACGCTGCTTCGCCCGTCGCGCCGTCAGCCCTGCACACTGAGCAGCAGGGCGGCGTAACCGATCGAACCCAGCAAAAAAGGTCCGAGCCGGCTGTTGCGCTCTTCCGGCAGCTCCTCTTTCAACACGTTGAGGATGATCGACCCCCCCAGGAAGGCTGCGAGGGCCGATACCGCCAGTTCGGAAACCTCCGTGACGCTCCCTATGGCCCAACCGGCTACAGGCATCAGCGCCAGCAACCAGCGGCCGCGACGGCTGAACAGGTCCTTATGAGCGTCCTGCAAGGCGAAGTCGTTGACCAGGAAGTGCAGCCCCATTGCAACGCAGTACAGCGCCAGGTCGGTCGAGTCTTCGCTTTCCCCATGCACCAGCAGATATCCGATCAGCCCGTTGTAGGCGCCGAACGCTCCGATATGCAGCCAGAACATGGCCGGGTGGGAAGGGTGGTGCGCCGGCTTGTTCTGGCGGTGCTGTTTTATCATTCGCTCGAGTCCGTAGAACACCACCAGGCCGAGCAGGGCCAGAAGGTAGGCGTGGTGCTCGAGATAGCTGAGCAAGGCGATGTCGATGCCATCCATCACCTGCTGACCGCGGGCGAGGTCGGGCAGCAGGTGCACGAAAACATAGGCCACCGCGACACCGCCAGCGGCCGATAGCCAGCGGCTGCGCGGCAGACGATCCAGGCTACGCAACCCGCCAGCGCACAGGTGTACGGCGGCAAGCAGCGTGGCGGCAATGAAACTCTCGAGCACGTGGGCGTCCCTCTGGCTGCGGCGGCTCCTAGCTCTGACGCGCAGCGGCCGGGTAGCGTTCAGCTGGATGGCGGTGCCGATCGACAGGTGTAATATCATCTGGCCATGTGACGTGCGGTCTGGGTAAGCCGGCAAGGATTTGGTAGAGTTCGCCGCTTATGAAGCGAGCAGCCAGCCAGCTTTGAAATCGTACTGAAGAGGTGTCTGCTTGATTAGGGTGCTGGTGGTCGACGACCACGATCTGGTACGCACAGGCATATCCCGCATGTTGGCCGATATCGACGGCTTGCAGGTGATCGGTCAGGCCGAGTCCGGGGAAGCGGCGATCAAGAAGTCGCGCGAGCTCAAGCCGGACGTCGTTCTGATGGATGTCAAGATGCCTGGCATCGGTGGCCTCGAGGCCACGCGCAAACTGCTGCGCAGCCATCCGGACATAAAGGTCATCGCGGTCACGATCTGTGAGGAGGATCCGTTTCCGACGCGCCTGCTCCAGGCCGGTGCCGCCGGCTACCTGACCAAGGGGGCCGCCCTCGAGGAAATGGTCCAGGCCATCCGCATGGTATTCGCCGGGCAACGCTATATCAGTCCGCAGATTGCCCAGCAGCTGGCACTCAAGTCCTTCCAGCCGAAGGTCAACGGTTCACCGTTCGATCTGCTGTCCGAGCGCGAGATCCAAATTGCCCTCATGATCGCGAACTGCCAGAAGGTCCAGACGATATCCGACAAGCTGTGCCTGTCGCCGAAAACGGTGAACACCTACCGGTACCGCATTTACGAGAAGCTGTCCGTGTCCAGCGATGTCGAGCTGGCATTGCTGGCCGTCCGCCACGGCATGGTCGACACCATCAATTGATGACCGGCTTCGATTCCTCGGCATTCCTCGCGTCCTGCAGTGGGCGACCCGGCGTCTACCGGATGTTCGACGCCGAGGCCAAGCTGCTGTACGTCGGCAAGGCCAAGAACCTCAAGAAGCGCCTCGCCAGTTACTTCCGCAAGACCGGGCAAGCGCCCAAGACGGCAGCCCTGGTGGCTCGGATCGCCCAGGTCGAGACGACCATCACGGCGAATGAAACCGAAGCGTTGCTGCTCGAACAGACGCTGATCAAGCAGTGGCGGCCGCCGTACAACATCCTGCTGCGCGACGATAAGTCATATCCCTACGTGTTCCTGTCGAGCGGCGACTTCCCGCGGCTGAGCATTCACCGCGGCGCGAAGAAGGAGCCAGGTCGGTATTTCGGTCCGTACCCCAGCGCGGGAGCGATCCGTGAGAGTCTGAGCCTGTTGCAGAAAGCCTTTTTCGTTCGTCAGTGCGAGGACAGCTATTACCGCAACCGTACCCGGCCGTGCTTGCAGTACCAGATCAAGCGCTGCAAGGCGCCGTGCGTGAACCTGGTCGATCCTGCCGAGTATGCCGAGGACGTCCGCCATTCGGTAATGTTCCTGGAAGGCCGCAGTAACGCGCTCGCCGAAGAGCTGTCGAGGAACATGGAAAAGGCCGCGATGGCGCTGGATTTCGAGCGGGCGGCAGAAATTCGCGACCAGATTGGCATCCTCCGCCGCGTGCAGGACCAGCAAAGCATGGAAGGCGGCAGCGGTAACGTCGATATCGTTTCGGCCGTGGTGAGCCCCGGGGGCGCTTGTGTACACCTGATCAGCGTGCGTAGCGGCCGAGTGCTGGGCAGCAAGAACTTCTTTCCCCAGGTCGCCATCGAGGAAAGCGTCAGCGAAGTGCTGCAGGCCTTTCTGGAGCAGTATTACCTGGGTTCGATGGAGCGCGACCTGCCGTCCGAGCTGATCGTCAACACCGTTCACGAGGATTTCGACACGCTCATCGATGCGCTGCGCGAGTTGCGCAGCGTCGAGCTGGCCATCACGCATCGCGTACGCGGCACCCGCGCGCGCTGGCAACAACTGGCGCTGACCAATGCCGAGCAAGCCCTCGGCGCCCGGCTCGCCAGTCGCCAGCACTTGGCAGCGCGATTCCAGGCGCTGGCCGACGCGCTGGACCTGGAGGAGCCACCCACGCGGCTCGAATGTTTCGATATCAGCCACTCCAGCGGCGAGGCGACCGTCGCCTCCTGCGTGGTGTTCGGGCCCGAGGGCGCACTGAAGTCCGACTATCGCCGGTACAACATCGAAGGCGTCACCGCGGGTGATGACTACGCCGCGATGCATCAGGCCCTGTCACGGCGCTTCCGAAAGGCGGCCGAAGGCGAGGGCAAGCTGCCGGACATCCTGCTTGTCGACGGCGGCAAGGGCCAGTTGAACATGGCGCGGGAGGTGCTGCAGGAGCTCGCGGTGCCGGACCTGATCCTGCTGGGCGTAGCCAAAGGCGTGACCCGCAAGCCCGGCTTCGAAACCCTCTACCTGAACGATGCGGCGCACGAATTCACGCTGCCAGGCGATTCCCCGGCGCTGCACCTCATTCAGCAGGTACGCGACGAGGCGCATCGCTTCGCCATTACCGGCCACCGGGCGAGGCGCGGCAAGGCGCGAACGACCTCTACGCTGGAGAACGTTCCCGGCATCGGGCCGAAGCGCCGGCGCGAACTGCTCAAGCATTTCGGCGGTCTGCAAGAATTGTGTCGCGCCAGCCTGGACGAGATCGCCAAGGCGCCCGGCATCAGTAAAAAGCTTGCCGAGTCGATTTATGCCACTCTGCACAGTGAGTAGAATCCTCATCCAAATTTGCGGACAGTGGTATCGATGAACATTCCAAACATTCTCACCGTACTGCGCGTACTGCTGATCCCCATCATCATTCTGTTGTTCTACCTACCGTTCAAATGGAGCTACCTGGCCTGCAGCGTGGTCTTCGCCTTCGCCGCTGCGACCGATTGGCTCGACGGCTACCTCGCTCGGCGATTACAGCAAAGCACGCCATTCGGTGCCTTTCTGGACCCCGTCGCCGACAAGCTGATGGTCGCGGTCGCGCTGGTGCTACTGGTCGAGGAACACTCCAATCTATGGCTGACCTTGCCGGCCGCGATCATCATTGGGCGTGAAATCGTGGTATCGGCCTTGCGGGAGTGGATGGCCGAGCTCGGGGCAAGGGCACAGGTGGCGGTGTCCAATCTCGGCAAATGGAAGACCGCGGCGCAGATGACCGCGTTGGTCATCCTGCTGGCCAATCCACCGCTGGCAACCGTCTGGGTCGGGTTGGGTTACGCCTTGCTGATCGTTGCAGCCGGTCTGACGCTATGGTCGATGGTCAATTACCTGATCGCCGCCTGGCCGCACCTCAGCCCAACCGAAACTAAATAAAAACTTTTTTAATCAAAGGCTTGACGGGGCGTCACGAAACTATAAAATGGCGCCCGTCACCAAGACGATGCGGGAATAGCTCAGTTGGTAGAGCACGACCTTGCCAAGGTCGGGGTCGCGAGTTCGAGTCTCGTTTCCCGCTCCAGTTTGTTGACGATGACGCCGCAGTATGCGGCGTCATCGTTTTGAGGCCGGTTGGCAGAGTGGTTATGCAGCGGATTGCAAATCCGTGTACGCCGGTTCGATTCCGACATCGGCCTCCATTAAAAAAGAAACCGCAAGCGAAAGCCTGCGGTTTTTTTTCGTCTGGCTTTTTACCCTGCCGATCATCGTCATCCCTTCCGCACCCCTCTGCATGGAACTGACGCGCTCGCTCGAAAGACTCACCTGTATCGAGTCCGTGGAGTACCCAGCATGTCGGATGCCGTCAGTTACCTTGCCATCGCCGTCGCGGTGGCCGTTATCGCTCTGGATCTGCTTGCCATCGTCAGCGTTTTCAAAAGCGATCGTACCGTGGGCGCGAAGGCGCTCTGGGCCTTGGGCATCGCCCTGTTCCCCATTCTGGGGCTGGTGTTCTGGATAATCGTCGGCCTGCGGCGCAGGCATTGAACGGCGCGTCACGGCGAGGAGGGGGGGATGACGCTTGACGAGGTGAAACCCGGCTCGGCTTCACAAGAGACGGCTGGTGCCCGGAGCGGGAATCGAACCCGCATACCCTTTCGGATGAGGGATTTTAAGTCCCTTGCGTCTACCAGTTTCGCCATCCGGGCATGTTGCGCGCGACCCTCGGGATCGCGGCGCAGGACTATAACCAGCCGCGGCACCCGGCGCAACCGAGAGGGCAGGCCGACTTCATGATCAACGGTCGCTCACTGCATGAACGTCACCGGCCGTGCGCCCTCCAAACAGGCAAGAGCAACCGAAGGGGATAGCGCATGGCGACCCAAGACCCGAACGACCCAACCCGGCACCAAGAACTGAGCGCTGCCGCCAACAACGCCGACGATGACGGTATCGTTGTGCCTGGTTCTCCACCCCCTCTGGGCAGCGAGCGCACCGATGTGAATCCGGGCGGCGAAGCTGGCGTCGATGAACTGCCCGGCAACGAGGGCAAGACGCCTGCGGGCAGCCGAGAGGCCGAACGTATTCGTGATCGTGTACCTGATACCGACCCGGACAATGCGGAGCGCAATGAGGCGCCGAACCCGCGATGAAATCAGGCAATAAAAAGCCCCGCGCGGGGCGGGGCTGCAAGTGTCGCATCCGTCGTTCCATCGTCCATGAAGCCGCTCTCCAGCGACCGTTCCGTTCGAGCATCCTTTCCCGGTGCGCGTCCTGCGCTACTGATGCTCAGAATAGGCAACCCTGAGATGAGGCGGAATAAGCGAAGCTCGCCAATGTGCGTCAGCCATTGCCTACAGAGGCGTCGAGTCAGGGGGTATCACCCACGCGAAACGGCGATGTTCGTGCTGGTGGCAGCGCTGCTGGGCGGCTGCATGACTACTGAGAGCGTGCCGCCGGCCAAGGGCGACGATGAGTATGTCTTTGCATGTGAGAAGGTCGCCGGGGAGCCCAGCTGCGAAACCTTGGCAGAGCATGCCTGCCCGGATGGCTTCGAAACGCTGAGCAGTGAACAGGATTTCGAACGAAAGGAGTTGCGGGTTCGCTGCAACAAAGCCGATGGCAGCCCCTATCGCTAGCGGCCACCATCGGCGCAGCGCGTCAGCTGTCGAGTAGCTCCTTGGCTTCTCCCAGTGCCTTCAGCGAACCTTCATGGTCCCCGGCGTTGTGCAGTTTTTCACCTTCCTCGCGCAATGCCTGCACGCGTGACAGGATCGCCGGATCCGATGGCGGGTTGGATTGCAGCTGTTGGTCGATTTCCGCCATGTCCTGCGGGCAATGCATAGCCCAGGCCGGTGCGCTCATCAAAGCCGCAACGGCGATTACCCATAGTTTTCGCATGATTCGATCTCCTGCTGGGAACGTTCGCTCAGTATAGAAGGCGATCGACAGTCGCTCGGATTTCGGACGCAAGGTCATAGGCCGCAAACCGGATGTTGCGGATAGTTATCGTACAACTGCTGAGCTATGATAGCCGTCAGTTCGTTTCTCAGAGATCGAAGTGCCCATGGAAAACCAGAGCGCCCAGCCACGTGTCCGCCGCAAACATCGCAGCCTTGCCCAGGAGCTGGTGACGGAGCTGTCGCAGCAGATTCGTGACGGCCTGATCAAGCGGGGCGACAAATTGCCCACCGAGTCGGCCATCATGCAGGCGCAGGGTGTCAGCCGCACCGTGGTGCGGGAGGCGATCTCGCGTTTGCAGGCCTCGGGCCTGGTCGAAACTCGCCATGGCATTGGGACCTTCGTGCTGGATACGCCGAGCACCACCGGTTTGCGTATCGATCCGGCGACGATCGGCACCTTGCGTGACGTGCTGTCGATTCTCGAGTTACGGATCAGTCTGGAGGTTGAGTCGGCCGGGCTGGCGGCTCAGCGGCGTACACCGGAGCAGCTGGCGGCGATGCGCGCCTTCCTCGATTCGCTCCAGCAGAGTGCTGCCCTGTCCAGCGAGGCCGCGGTGTCGGACTTCCAGTTCCATCTGCAGATCGCCGAAGCGACCGGCAACCGTTACTTCACCGACATCATGAATCACCTGGGCACGGCGATCATTCCGCGTAGTCGCCTCAACTCCGCGCGTCTTGCCCACGACGACCAGCCGCATTACCAGCAGCGCCTGGGTCGCGAACACGAGCAGATCTATGACGCCATCGCCCGTCAGGATGCCGAATCCGCCCGCGCGGCGATGCGCCTGCACCTGACCAACAGCCGTGAGCGCCTGCGTCAGGCCCACGAAGAGGCCGAGACGGACAAGGCTGGTTGATGACACCGGCCGACGCCCGTCATCCATAGCACAGGCGCCTGCCGCCTATAGCGGCATGCGCTGCCTTCTACGAGACGATCTCTGTAATCGGATTCAATGCTTGCGGTAGGCCAGCAACACGATGCCGCCCACCACGATCAACCCGCCGAATATCTGCAATGGGCCGAGCAGCTGGCCGAGCACCAGCCAGCCGAGGAGCATGCCGGCGACCGGCTCCATGTTCATCACCGGCGCGTTGCGCGCAATGTTCAGCCGCGGCATGCAGATGAACAGCGTGGAAAAGGCCGCGCCATAGAGCAGCACCAGGCAGGCGAGGGCGATCCAGCCAGCAGTGGCGCTGGGCAGGCCGAGCCCACCGGGAATCAGGCCGCTGCTGCCGAGCAGCGCCGAGACAAGGAACACCACGATCAGGGTCAGCATGCTGCGCACCGATCCGGCCATCTTCGACAGCTTGTGTTCCGTGACCCACAGCGCCACCGCGAACACCGCGGCGGCCGTCAGGCTGAACAGGATGCCGGCGACCCATTGGCCATCCGGCGCCTCGGCGCTCAGCAGGCGCGCCGGCACATCCAGCACCAGCACCAGGCCGAACAGGATCATGCCCATGATCGCCAGCGCCTGACGGGTCGGCCTCGGGCCGCCGAGCGCCCAGGTGAGCAGCGCCAGCAGGATCGGCGAGAGGTTCACCACCAGCAGCGCCAGCGCCACCGGGATGCGGGCGACCGCCGAGTAGATGCAGAAGCTTTGTACTGAAATCAGCAGGCCGAGCAGCAGCTGCCAACGCCAGGTGGTCGGGCTCAGGCGCAGCGATTCGCGCCGCCAGAACACCAACGCCGCCAGCACCGCCAGGGTCACGCCGGCGCGGCAGAGCATCGCCAGCAGCAGCCCGGTGTCGTGATCGAAGGCGATGCGCGCCGCGATGTGGTTGCCAGCGAACGAGCAGGCCAGGGTTGCCAAGATCAGCACGGCGATATGGCGGGGAAAGGGCGCGGCAGTTTGCATGGAAAACCAATCCTTCTAATGCCTGTACTGAGTGCTACGCGTTTGGTTGCAGGATGGCTCGGCGTTAGGCGGCCAGTTCAAGGTCGGAGTTTGAGAATGCTCGTCAATGTGCAAAGTAAAACGCCGCCCGGGTGGGGCGGCGTCCTCGTACCCTGCCTGTCTGCGTTCAGAGCACCACGCTAGGCAGCCACAGCGAGATCATCGGGATATAGGTCACAGCCATCAGCACGGCGAACAGCGCCGCGTAGAACGGCAGCAGGGCTTTGACCGTGCTCTCGATACTGACCTTCCCGATGGCGGCACCGACGAAGAGTACCGCACCTACCGGTGGTGTGATCAGGCCGATACCCAGATTGACCAGCATGATCATGCCGAAGTGCACCGGATCGACGTCAAACGAGGTCACCACCGGGAGCAGGATCGGCGTGAGGATCAGAATCAGCGGCGCCATGTCCATCAGCGTGCCCAGTACTAGCAGCATGAAGTTGATGCACAGCAGGATTACGTAGCGGTTGTCCGACAGGGTCAGGAACAGGGTGGTGATCTTCGACGGTATCTGCATCAACGTCATGATGTAGCCGAAGCTGGCGGCGAAGGCGATCAGGATCATCACGATGGAAAGGGTGCGCACCGTGCGGTGCAGCATCTTCGGCAGCTCGCGCCACTTGTAGTCGCGGTAGATGAACATGGTCACGAAGAATGCCCAGACCACTGCCACGGCGGCCGACTCGGTGGCAGTGAACACGCCGGAGAGGATGCCACCAAGGATGATCACCATGGTCATCAGGCCCCAGAGCGCCTCGACGCAGATCTTCAGCGCCTGGCGCAGCGGCACCACTTCGCCCTTGGGGTAGTTGCGCTTACGGGCGAACAGCAGGCAGAGCGTGGCCATGGCGGTGCTGAGCAGCAGGCCCGGGCCGATGCCGGCGACGAAGAGCGCGGAGATCGACACGGTACCGCCGGCCGCCAGCGAGTAGATCACCGAGTTGTGGCTGGGCGGAGTCAGCAGCGCCTGCACCGAGCCGCTGACGGTCACGGCTGTAGAAAACTCCCGCGGGTAGCCCTTCTTTTCCATTTCCGGGATCAGCACCGAGCCGACCGAAGCGGTATCCGCCAGGGACGAGCCGGAGATGGCGCCGAAAAAGGTCGAGGCGGTGATGTTGACCAGCGACAGCCCGCCGCGGACGAAGCCGACCAGCACCCCGGCGAAGGCGACCAGGCGGCGAGCCATACCGCCTTCGGCCATGATCGCGCCAGCCAGAACGAAGAACGGAATGGCCAGCAGGGAGAATTTGTTCACGCCGCCGGCGATCTGGATCATCACGGCGTGCAGGGGAATATCGATCCACCAGGCGCCGGCCAGGGTGGCCAGGCCGAGGGAGTAGGCTACCGGGACGCGTAGCAGGATGAGGACGATGAAGCTGCCCAACAGGACGACGGCATCCATTACACGGACTCCTTGGACTCTTCGCGGGCTTCGTAATCGACGACCGGACGCTTGCTCTGGTCGCCGTACAACAGTTGCTCGATGACGAACAGCAGGGTGATGAAGCCGCCCAGCGGAATCGGCGCGTAGCTGACACCGACGCGCATCCAGGGCAGGGTGCTGAGGTACTGGTTCCAGGTGGCAATGCACAGCTTGTAGCCCCAGATCAGCATGAACAGGCTGATGGCCGCCATGGCCAGGCGCACGAACAGGATGATGAAGGGCTGGGCCATCGGCGGCAGGCGATCGCTGAGCACCTGCACGGCCATGTGCGCGCCGGCGCGGTAGCTGGCGGCGGCGCCGACGAAGGTGAACAGCACCATCAGCAGGATGGCGATGGGCTCGGGCCAGCCGAGGCCCTGGCCCAGAGCGTAACGGCTGAACACGCCCCAGGGGATGATCGTCGCCATGATCACGATCGCCAGGGCGGCAACGATGACGCAGGCGCGATAGATGGCGTCATTGACGCCCAGAACCAGGTTTTTCATGAAATTCCACCGGTTGCATCGCGACGGCACGGGCCGCCGCGATGCGCTTGCACGAGGATTACTGAACGGCTTCGATACGCTTGATCAGTTCGGCGTACGGCGCGCCGTACTTCTCGCGAACCGGAGCAGTCGCATCGTAGAAGGGCTTCTTGTCGACCTCGATGAACTCGACACCTTCTTCCTTGAGCTTGGCTTCGCTGCTGGCGGTCTTCTCGTCCCACAGCTTGCGCTCTTCCATCTGCGCTTCCTTGGCGTACTTCTTGACGATGTCCTGCTGTTCCGGGGTGAGCTTGTTCCAGGTGGTCTTGGAGATCACGATCGGCTCGGGCAGGATCAGGTGCCCGGTCAACGAGTAGTGCTTGGCGGCACGGAAATGGTTGTGCTCGAGCATGGTCGGTGGGTTGTTCTCGGCACCATCGACCACACCGCTCTGCAGTGCGCTGAAGATCTCGCCGGTGTCCATCGCCACACCCTGGGCGCCCATCGCATTGAGGGTGTCGATGAACAGGGGGTTGCCCATGACGCGGATCTTCATGCCCTTGAGGTCTTCCAGCTCGCGAACCGGCTTCTTGGTATAGAGGTTGCGCACCCCGCCATCCATCCAGGCGAGCCCGACCATGTTGAATTCGGAGTTGGTGATCTTGTCGAGGATCTCCTGGCCGATCTCGCCGTCGATGACCTTGCGCATGTGTTCGTTGTCACGGAACACGAAGGGCATGTTGAACGCGTTGACGTCCGGTACCACCGGCCCCAGGGTGCCGAGGCTGACACGGGTCATCTGCACCGCACCGATTTGCACCTGCTCGACCACTTCCTTCTCCGAGCCCAGCACGCCGCCGGAGAACATGCGGAACTTGAGTTCGCCGTTGGTGGCTTCTTCGATCTTCTTGCCCATGTTTTCCTGAGCCACGACGGTCGGGTAGCCGGCCGGATGGATTTCGGCGATCTTCAGGGTCATGGCTGCCTGAGCGGCGCTAGACAGGCAGAAGGCGAGGGGGAGTGCAGCGATGAGCAACTTGCGTTTGAAGTTCATGTGAGTCTCCGTCTTGTTGTTGTTGGTATGCAGCGTTGCGAGGGTCAGGCGAATGCCAGCATGACCTTGGGTAAAAGCCTTAGCGGATCTGTGGCTCCTCCAGTCCGGTGACACCGGCTTGCAGGGCGAATACGCCACCGGCCAGCGGCTGGTCGGAGAGATCGCCGCCCGGGCGAATGGAGGTCACGAACAGGGTGTCCAGCCTCGGCCCGCCAAAGGCGCACATGGCGGGTTTCTTGACGGGCACTTCAAGCGAGCGATCGAGGCGGCCCTTTGGGGTGAAGCGATGGATCAGCCCGGCGTCATTGCCGCAGATCCAGTAGCAGCCGTCGCTATCCACGGCTGCGCCATCGGGGCGGCCGGGGTACTGATTCATGTCGACGAACAGACGGCGATTGCTGGGCGTGCCGCTGTCGACGTCATAGTCGAATGCCCAGATGCGCTGCACGCTCGGATGAGAGTCGGACAGGTACATGGTGCGTCCGTCAGGGCTGAACCCCAGACCATTGGGTACGACGAAGTTGTCGAGTTGCACCGTGAGCGGCGTTGCGGCGACCTGGCCATCGAATCGGTAGAGCGCGCCGGCCGGAATACCAGCCGCCATGTCCATGACCATGGTTCCCGCCCAGAAACGTCCCTGGCGGTCGCAGCGCCCGTCATTGAAGCGCATGCCAGCGTGGCTATGTTGCACCGCGGCCAGGCGTCTGGCGTTCAGGCGGCCGTCGTCCTGCGGGGCGAGGGCATAGATGCCATCTTCCATGCCGGCAACCCAGTGGCCTGCATCCTGGCGAGCGATGCACGCGATCATCTGGTCGCCGACCCAGCGGGTGACGGAGGCATCCGACGCCTGCCAGCGCAACAGCTGGCGATTGGGGATATCCACCCAGTAGAGTGCCTGTTCGGATGCGACCCACACAGGGCTTTCACCCGTGGCGTTCTGCGCGTCGACTATCAATTCTGCTTTGCTTGCCATGGCGATTCTCTTGTTGTTGTTCGCGGCGTGGCGGTCAGTCAGTCATCGAACGGGCCGGCTTCGCAGAAGGCGCCGCCCTGGTAGATCAACGCCGGATCATTAGGCGCGTAGGGGGGCTGCTTCTCGATCTTCTCGCGGAACACCTCGGAGCTGTCCTGAGGCTCGAACCCGAGATGAGCGGCCATGTGGTTGTCCCACCAGACGTCCCGGTTCGCCGACGCGCCATAGACCACGGTGTGGCCGACATTGGGCGTGAACAGCGAGCGCTCGATGAGGCTGGTCAGGTCGCGGTAGCTGAGGTAGGTCGACATCATCCGGCGGTTGAGCGGCTCGGGGAACGAGGAGCCGATGCGGATGCTCACCGTCTCGATGCCGTAGCGATCGAAGTAGAAGCTGGCCATGTCCTCGCCGTAGGACTTGGACAGGCCGTAGTAGCTGTCCGGGCGGCGAGCCACGCTGGCGTCGATTTTTTCGGTCTGCTTATAGAAGCCGATGACATGGTTGGAGCTGGCGAAGATCACACGCTTGATGCCGTGCCGCCGTGCCGCTTCATAAATATGGAAGACGCCCTTGATATTCGCTTCGAGGATTTCCTCGAAGGGCCGTTCGACCGATACGCCACCGAAGTGCGCGATTGCGTCGACACCTTCGCACAGGGCGTGGACCGCAGCCTTGTCGGCGAGGCTGCATTGCACCACCTCTTCATGGTCGCCGGCAGCGGGCTCCATGGGGGCAATGTCGGAAAGGCGGATGATGGTGGCGTAGGGGCGAAGCGTTTCGCGCAACACCTTGCCCAGCCCTCCTGCGGCGCCTGTCAGCAGGAGGCGATTGAAGGGTGTGGGAGCGGTCGTCGTGCTTGTCATTATGGTCTGCCCGTCGCTTATTGTTTTGATGTCATCTGTTGTCGGATGACTTGGCTCGATTATTTGTAGCGAGCTGTTACTTGTCAAGCCGAACTTGGCCCTTTCAACAAGCGACTCGGGGCTGGCTGGCAGGCCGCAGAGGCGTGCAAAATCGCTCCTTCGTTCGATGAAGCCGCTATAACACGGCCTTTTTGCGGAGCCGCTCGTTATCCTGAGGCGCCGTGGCGTTTGGACGATATAGAACTAAAGTCGGGTGACGCCTGGGACGCATCCAGAACGCTCTCGGCCGGGATCATGGTCTATGGTCGTATGACGACTAGTCGAATCGTTCGGCTGGCATCTGCTTGCGCGTTCAGCAGTTTGGCGACTCGCGACATGCTCTTGCTCGCAGGGCAGCGCGCAGCAGAACCATACGGGAGGTTACATGAACGATGCGTTTTCCTGCGGCGATGGCGACCGTATCGCCTGGCTGCGTCTGAGAACCGTGGCCTTACCGCTACCCAACCCGATCAGCGACGCCAAGGTGCTCACCGGGCGGCAAAAGCCGATGACCGAAATCGCCATCCTGATCGTCGAGATCGAAACCCGCGACGGCTACCAGGGAATGGGGTTCAGCTATTCCAAGCGTGCCGGTGGGGCCGGTCAGTTCGCTCATGCCTGCGAAGTGGCGCCGAACCTGCTTGGCGAGAACCCCAACGATATCGCGAAGCTTTGGGACAAGCTCTGTTGGGCGGGGGCTTCGGTCGGGCGCAGCGGCCTCGCCACCCAGGCCATCGGTGCATTCGACGTTGCGCTGTGGGACATGAAAGCGCGGCGTGCCGGGCTCTCGCTGGCACGCCTGCTCGGCGCTCATCGCGACTCTGTACGCTGCTACAACACCTCCGGCGGCTTCCTTCACACGCCGCTGGATCAGCTGATGCGCAACACCGACGCCTCACGGGAGCAGGGTATCGGTGGAATCAAGCTCAAGGTCGGCCAACCCGATTGGGCGCTGGATTTGCTTCGGGTCGGTACGGTGCGCAACCACCTGGGCGACGGCTTTCCGCTGATGGTCGATGCGAACCAGCAATGGGATCGCCCCCAGGCGCGACGGATGTGCCGACGCCTGGAGCCGTTCGACCTGGTGTGGATCGAGGAGCCCCTGGATTGTCATGACGCCGAAGGGCATGCCGAGCTGGTTCGCCAGTTCGATACGCCGATCGCCACGGGTGAAATGCTCACCAGCCCGACCGAGCACTGGGAATTCATACGCCTGCGCGGCGCTGATTACCTCATGCCGGACGCACCGCGGGTAGGCGGCATCACACCCTATCTGCGGGTACAGACGCTGGCCGAGCAAGCCGGTATGACGCTCGCGCCGCATTTCGCGATGGAGTTGCATGTGCATCTGGCTGCCACCCATCTGCGCGAGCCGTGGATCGAGCATTTCGAATGGCTCGAGCCCCTGTTCGAAGAGCGGCTCGAAATCCGCGACGGTCGCATGTTGGTTCCCGGTCGCCCCGGGCTCGGGCTGACCTTGAGCGACCGTGTGCCCGGCTGGACGCTGCAACACGCCGAAGTGGGGCAGCGCGCCTGATCGCCCGCGCCGTGCTTCACATGCGAGTGCCTGTGTGTGAGGCGGCGTTGCGGAAGCGACCCCGGATCCAGGCCGGATCGTGCGACGCCGGTTGAGCGCGGCGGCCCAGGCGCAACGTGCACAGGGGCCTAAGCCCCTGTGCACGTCGAGCCGGCGCGCCATCAGGTACCTTGCAGTTTGCCGACGGCTGCCTTCTTGCGGCCGCGTAGGGCGCTGAACAGGTGCCAGAGCACCGAGGCCAGGGCGAGCATCAGGAAGGTCGCCGCGATGGGGTTGCTGAGGAACCCCATGAAATTGCCATCCGACAACATCAGGCCGCGCCGGAAATTGGTTTCCGCCATGGGCCCGAGAATGAAGCCGATGATGAAGGGTGCCGCCGGCATCCCACCTTTGACGAAGCCGTAGCCGATCAGGCCGAAGAGCAGGATCGTCCAGACATCGAACACGCGGCTGCTCAGGCCGAACGCACCGACTACACAGAGCACCAGGATGATCGGTAGCAGGATGTGCTTGGGAATCGCCAGCAGCTTAATGAAGATGCGCAGCCCGTAGAACTCCAGAACCAGCATCATCACCGAAGCCAGGATCAGCGCCGCGAAAATGGTGTAGACGAGCGCACCCTGGCTGACGAACAGCAGCGGGCCCGGCTGGATGCCATGGATCATGAAGCCGCCGAGCAGGATCGCGGTCACGGTGTCGCCTGGGATCCCCAGCGTCATCAGCGGAATCATGGCGCTGCCGATACCGGCGTTGTTGGCCGTCTCGCTGGCCACCACGCCCTCGACTGCGCCCTTGCCGAACTGCTCGGGATGCTTGGAGCGCTTCTTGGCGATGATGTAGGAAACGATGTTCGAGGTGCCCGCGCCGATGCCCGGCAGGATGCCGATCCCGATACCGATCAGGGAGGAGCGGAAGGCATTGGGAATCTGACCGAAGAATTCCTTGATCGAGAAGCCGAAGCCCTTGACGCCTTTCATGCTGACCGAGCCAACCTTGGTCTTGTGCATCGAGCGACCCGTCTCGGCGATCTTGATGACCTCCGCAACCGCGAACATGCCGATCATCACGGTCAGCATCGCGAAACCACCGTTGAGGTTGGGCGAGTCGAAGGTGAAGCGGCGAATGGCATCGACCGGTGCGATGCCGACGGTGGAGAAGGCGAAACCCAACGTGCCGGCGTAGATGCCCTTGAGCAGCGAGCCAGTGGACAGGGTGGCGATCAGGGTCAGCGAGAAGATCGCGATGGCGAAATATTCATGCGGGCCGAAGCGCAAGGCAACCTTGGCCAGCGACGGCGCGATGGACATCAGCGCCACGATACTGAACACGGTGCCGATGAAGGAGAACACCACGCCGATGCCAAGTGCCTTGATCCCCTGGCCCTTTTCCATCATGGGGCCGCCATCGAAGGTGGTGGCGATGGAGGCGGGCGTTCCGGGAATCTTCAAGAGGATGGCCGAAATCAGGCCGCCCGAGGTCGCACCGATGAACAGTGCGACGAGCAGCGAGAGGCCGGCGGCCGGGCCCATGGTGTAGGTCAGTGGCAGGCAGAGTGCGATCGCCATGGTCGCCGACAGGCCGGGCACCGCGCCGAACACGATGCCGACCGCCACGCCCAGGGTGATCAGAATGAAGATGTACGGTGAAAACACCGCGCCGAAACCGGCCTGCAGAAGTTCGAACATGGCCGCCTCCTAGAATTTCAGAAAGCCGGTGGGGAGCATCAGATCGAAGCCCTGCCGGAAGGTGAAGAAGATGGCGGCGGATGCCACGACCGCGATGATGACGTAGGTGATGTGATTGACCTTCTGCTCGCGTGGCGTGATCACGATGAACTGCACGTAAAGGTACAGCGCCGTCATGATCAGGAAGCCGACCTTCTGCAGAAGCGCGACGTAAATCGCGATCAACGCCAGCGTCTTGAACACGGTCGGGTAGTCGGGTGGGCTTTTTTCCTCCCCGGCGGCTTCGTCGTCAGGGTCGCTCGCCGGCGGGGTCGCGGTACGGGCAGCGAGCAATTGCAGAACGCCCAGCAGGCACAACCCGATGGCAAGGATGTAGGGCACCGTGGAGGCGTCGATGAAACCTTTGCGCGGAAGATTGATCGTGAGGAACAGGTAGAACAGGCCGGCCGCCAGCATCAGCGCACCGACCAGTAACTCCTTTCTCTTGTAGGTATCCATGGGGCGAGTCTCGTATCGGAAGGTAGTGGCCGGGCGGATGACAACGCCCGGCACCGGGTGCGAGGCTTATTTGCTCTGGCGCAGCTCATCCTTGTATTGCATGAAATCCTCGCGGGTCTTGCTCAGGCGCTCCTGTGACTCCTCGGTACCGTAATAGCTCACCGGCTGCTTGAACGTCTTGCGCAGCTCTTCAGCGTACTCGGGCATCTCGGTGATCTGCTTCACGATGCCCGCCATCTTTTCGATGATTGCCGGGTCGGTGCCATCCGGAAAAGCGACCACGTAGGGCTTGTCCATGACGAAATCGACGCCCTGTTCCTTGAAGGTCGGGATGTCGCCAAGCAGCTCGTTGCGCTCGTCGTTGGGCTGGCCGAGGGCGACCATTTCGCCGCTGGTGACGTAATCCTGCACCGAGCCATAGCTGATGGCCGCGAGGTCGATGCGGTCGCCCAGCAGGGCGACGACCTTCTCGGACACGGTCCCGGCGTCGACCATCTTCAGCTTGGTATCGGTCAGGCCTTCGAACATCAGGCCCTGCAGGTGGGAGTAGCTGCCCATCTCGGTGCCGTAGGTCACGCTGCTGGGTTCGGCCTTGGATTTGGCGATCAGGTCCTCGAGCGATTTCAGGCCAGAGCTTTTCGAGGCAACGAAGACCGCGCCCTTGTCCACGCCGGCGATGCAGCAGATATCGAAGGCATCGAGGCTGTCTTCGGTCAGGCCGGCCACTTCGTTGACGATCAGCTGGCCGGTGTGGGTGAAGAGAATGGTGTTGCCGTCCGGATCGGCCTGCTTGACCTGCTCGGCCGCCAGGGTGCCGCCGCCGCCAGCGACGTTGGTGATGACCATCGCCTCGCCGGTGAGTTTGGTGAAGTATTTGGCGATGGTGCGGGCGTTGAAGTCGGTATCGCCGCCGGCGTTGGCGATGACCACGACCTGTACCGGGCGGTTGGGCCAATCGGTCTCGGCGGCGAACGCACCGCTGACGGCAGTGGCCAATAGGGCGGAAACGAGGGAGGCGCTCAGTGCTTTTTTCATTGTTTGTCTCTCCGGTGGTTGGGGTTGCGTCGTCGATCGCTGCTTCTTCTTATGTGCGTCCCAGGCTTGGTCGCTTGGGGTCGTATGCCCAGCCGGGCACCAGGTACTGCATGGCCATGGCGTCGTCACGGGCACCGGTGGCGACCTTGTTGTAGAGGTCATGGGCGGCCATGATCCGGTCCATGTCCGGCTCGATGCCCAGGCCCGGTCGATCAGGCACCCGGATCTCGCCCCCGACGATCTGTAGCGGCTCGCGCGTCAATCGCTCCTGGCCTTCCTGCCATATCCAGTGGGTGTCGATCGCGGTAATGGCCCCCGGTGCGGCGGCGGCGGCGTGGGTGAACATCGCCAAGGACACATCGAAGTGATTGTTCGAGTGCGAGCCCCAGGTCAGGCCGAACTGCTCGCACATCTGGGCCAGCCGTACCGAACCTTGCATGGTCCAGAAGTGCGGATCGGCGAGGGGGATGTCGACCGACTCGAGGCGCAGCGAGTGGCCCATCTGACGCCAGTCGGTGGCGACCATGTTCGTCGCCGTGGGAATTCCGGTGGCGCGCTTGAACTCGGCCATGATCTCCCGACCGGAGTAGCCGTTCTCCGGGCCGCACGGATCCTCGGCGTAGGCAAGGATATGGCCCTTGCCTTTGCACAGCGCCACGGCTTCGGCCAGCGACCAGGCGCCGTTCGGGTCCAGGGTGACGCGCGCGTCGGGAAAGCGGCCCTTGATCCCGGCGATGGCCTGCATCTCCTCTTCGCCGCGCATCACGCCGCCCTTAAGCTTGAAGTCCTTGAATCCGTAGCGGGCACGAGCGGCCTCGGCCAGGCGAACGATGGCCTCGGGCGTGACGGCCTCCTGATGGCGCAGGTGATACCAGTCGTCCGGCGTGCCGTTGCCGGCGAGGTAGGGCAGGTCGGTCCGGGTGCGATCACCGATATAGAAGAGGTAGGCCAGCATGGGGACGCTGTCGCGCTGCTGCCCGCTGCCGAGCAATTCTGCGACCGGCACCTCGAGATGCTGCCCGAGCAGGTCGAGCAGCGCCGCCTCGACAGCGGTGACGACGTTGTCCAGGCGCAGATTGATCTCGTGGGGCTGCTTGAGCACGGCGGCTTCGGCGTCGGATGTCACCTGATGCTGGGTGTTCTGCGGACCACCGGCGCCACCCCCAATGATCGCCCGCCGCAGGGCGTTGAGGATGCGGTTGTAGCGCCCGATCTGCTGGCCTTCGACCAAGCTGCGCGTACGTTCGAGGGCTCGCCTGATGCCTTCACCGCCGGGCACCTCACCGAGTCCTGTCCGGCCAGCGCTGTCTTCGAGGATGACGAGGTTGCGGGTGAAATAGGGCGCGTGGGCGCCACAGAGATTGAGGAGCATGCTGTCGTATCCGGCCACCGGGATGACCTGCATTCGGGTAACGACGGGCGTAACGGAATTGGCGTCTGACATCGAGTCACGGGCTCCTGATTATTCTTGTGAGCGGTATCGACGGGAGGTTTCGATTACTGGGGTGAGCACCTGTCCAGGTGCGAGCCCGGGGCCGGTGCGCTCGGCGCCAACCGGCCGGAGCGCGAGAAGAGGCGAGAAGGTCTTCGAAGGCCAGGCAGTGTCGCGCTGAAGGGTGCGGAGTAGGTCATGGCTTTTTAAGCTCTGGTTGTTTTGTCATACGTCGTCGTATGACTTGCAGGGATTTTTAACAGCGTGGTTTCGGGATGTCAAATCGACGAAACATATGGGTCGGGCGCTGTGACCGATCAGTCGAACGTTGGTTCGCTCTCATCTGAAGCGGCGTCTATAAACAAGGTAGGACGCTTATCAATCATGTGTGGCGCCGCACGCTGGGCCGCCCGTGAGCGGGCCACAAGCCGCCGGGGAGAAAAATGCACAAAGCGGTAGCGTCCTGTTTAGTTGTACGATAACGTATCTCGAAGGCTGCGGCCCTACTCACACCCCGATAGCTTCATAGGATGTTCATACAATGAATCCACAAGAACTGAAGGCCATCCTCTCGTCTGGTCTGTTGTCTTTTCCGGTCACCGATTTCGACCAGCAAGGCAATTTTCATCGTGCCGGCTACATCAAGCGTCTGGAATGGCTGGCGCCCTACGGCGCGACGGCGCTGTTCGCCGCGGGCGGTACTGGCGAGTTCTTTTCGCTGACGCCGCAGGAATATCCGGAGATCATCAAGACCGCCGTCGACACCTGCGCCGGGCAGGTGCCGATCCTGGCGGGCGTTGGCGGCCCGACCCGCGTGGCCATCCAGATGGCGCAGGAAGCCGAGCGCCTCGGCGCCAAGGGCCTGCTGCTGTTGCCGCATTACCTGACCGAGGCCAGCCAGGAAGGGGTGGCCAAGCACGTCGAAGAGGTATGCAAATCAGTCGATATCGGTGTGGTCGTCTACAACCGCAATGTATGCCGCCTGACGGCGCCACTGCTCGAGCAACTGGCCGAGCGCTGCCCGAACCTCATCGGCTACAAGGACGGTCTGGGCGATATCGAGCTGATGGTCTCGATCCGTCGTCGCCTCGGCGACCGCCTGAGCTACCTTGGCGGCCTGCCGACCGCGGAAGTCTATGCCGCTGCCTACAAGGCGTTGGGCGTGCCGGTCTATTCCTCGGCCGTGTTCAATTTCATTCCCAAGACGGCGATGGATTTCTACAACGCCATCTCGCGTGACGACCACGAAACCGTCGGCAAGCTGATCGACGATTTCTTCCTGCCGTACCTGGACATCCGCAATCGCTGCAAGGGCTACGCCGTCAGCATCGTCAAAGCGGGCGCGAAGATCGCTGGCTTCGACGCCGGCCCGGTTCGCGCTCCGCTGACCGACCTGAGCCGTGACGAATACGAAGCGCTGGCCGCATTGATGGCCAAGCAGGGTGCTCAATAACGGCACGCCCGACCGACCCACTCGCCCATCCGCCACGCGCGACGGCTCATGCCTGCGCGTACCAGCGGACAACACGAAGGAGAGCGTTACGTGGCAGACGCAAAGCGTTATGACAACTACATCGATGGCCAATGGGTAGCTGGCAAGCAGTACCAGGCCAACGTCAATCCATCCGACCTGTCGGATGTCATCGGTGAATACGCCCAGGCCGATGCGGCTCAGGTCGACGCCGCCATCGCCGCCGCCCGCAAGGCCTTCCCTGCGTGGTCCACCTCTGGCATCCAGGCGCGCGCCGACGCACTGGAGAAGGTCGGCCTGGAAATCCTGGCGCGTCGCGAAGAACTGGGCGCCTTGTTGGCCCGCGAAGAGGGCAAGACCCTGCCGGAAGCCATCGGCGAGGTCGCCCGCGCCGGCAACATCTTCAAGTTTTTCGCCGGGGAATGCCTGCGTCAGGCGGGCGAGACCCTGCAATCCGTCCGTCCCGGCGTGAGCGTCGAAGTCACCCGCGAGCCACTGGGTGTCGTCGGCCTGATCACGCCCTGGAACTTCCCGATCGCCATTCCGGCCTGGAAGATTGCACCCGCGCTGGCCTACGGCAACTGTGTCGTCATCAAGCCGGCTGACCTGGTCCCGGGCTGCGCCTGGGCACTGGCGGAAATCATCTCGCGCGCCGGGTTCCCAGCGGGCGTGTTCAACCTGGTCATGGGCAAGGGCCGCGAAGTGGGCGAGGCGATCGTCAACGACACGCGCGTCGAAGCGGTCAGTTTCACCGGCTCCGTTGGCGTCGGTCGTGGCATCGCGGCGACCTGCGCGGCACGCCAGGCCAAGGTTCAGCTCGAGATGGGCGGCAAGAATCCGCAGATCGTGCTGGACGACGCCGACCTCAACGTTGCTGTCGAACTCTGCACGCAAAGCGCGTTCTACTCGACCGGCCAGCGTTGCACCGCGTCCAGCCGCATCATCGTCACCGAGGGCATCTACGATCGTTTCGTCGAAGCCATGATCGAGCGCGTCAAGAAGATCAAGGTCGGCTCGGCGCTGGAGCAGGGCGTGGACGTCGGCCCCGTGGTATCCCAGGCCCAGCTCGAGCAGGACCTGCGGTATATCGAGATCGGCAAGCAAGAGGGCGCTCGCCTGGCCTGTGGCGGTGAGCGTGTCAGTTGCGGCACCGAGGGCTACTTCCTCGCGCCGACCCTGTTCGTCGACAGCACCGCCGACATGCGCATCAGCCGCGAAGAGATCTTCGGCCCAGTGGCCAACGTGGTGAAGGTCAAGGACTACGACGCTGCGCTGGCGATGGCCAACGACACGGAGTTCGGTCTCTCGGCCGGCATCTGCACCACCTCGCTGAAGTATGCGAACCACTTCAAGCGGCACTCCCAGGCGGGCATGGTGATGGTGAACCTGCCGACCGCAGGCGTGGACTACCACGTGCCGTTCGGTGGCCGCAAGGGTTCGTCCTACGGGTCACGCGAGCAAGGCCGGTACGCCCAGGAGTTCTACACCACGGTGAAGACCACCTACATCGGCTGATCGACCGAGGTCGACCGGGGCGGGTGCGCTTCATGGCCAGCGCCCCGGTTGGCCACTTCGATTCGCTCCACCCGCAACGCGGACCATAAGAACAAGTAGAGAGACGCATATGAACAACGCAAATCAGGGTGCACCGGTCATCACCGAACTCGAGGTGGTTCCGGTTGCCGGTCAGGACAGCATGCTGCTCAACCTGAGTGGCGCTCATGGTCCGTATTTCACCCGCAACATCCTCATTCTCAAGGACAGCGCCGGCCACACGGGGGTCGGTGAAGTCCCGGGTGGCGAGGCGATCCGCAAGACACTGGAAGATGCCAAGTCCATCCTGCTCGGCCAGTCCGTCGGCAACTTCAACGCACTGCTGAACCAGGCGCGCAAGGCGTTCGCCGATCGCGACGTCGCTGGCCGCGGCCTGCAGACCTTCGACCTGCGCATTGCCATCCACGCCATCACCGCCATCGAGTCGGCGCTGCTCGACCTGCTCGGCCAGCACCTCGAGGTTCCAGTTGCCGCTTTGCTTGGCGATGGTCAGCAACGCGACGAAGTCGAGATGCTCGGCTACCTCTTCTTCATCGCCGATCGCAACAAGACCGACCTCGGTTACCGCGATGAAACCGGCGCCAGCGACACCTGGTTCCGCGTGCGCAACGAAGAAGCGCTCACGCCGGAAACCATCGTGCGCCAGGCTGAAGCGGCCTATGAGCGTTACGGCTTCAAGGACTTCAAACTCAAGGGCGGCGTGTTGCCGGGCCAGGAGGAGGTCAAGGCAATCCGCGCGCTGGCTGAGCGCTTCCCCGACGCCCGTATCACCCTCGACCCCAACGGCGCCTGGTCACTGGCTGAGGCGATCGACCTCTGCAAGGACCTGCATGGCGTGCTCGCCTATGCCGAGGACCCCTGCGGTGCCGAGAACGGCTATTCCGGCCGCGAAGTCATGGCCGAGTTCCGCCGCGCCACGGGGCTGCCGACCGCGACCAACATGATCGCCACCGACTGGCGGCAGATGGGCCACACCATTCAGCTGCAATCAGTCGACATTCCACTGGCGGATCCGCACTTCTGGACCATGAGCGGCTCGGTGCGCGTGGCGCAGATGTGCAACGACTGGGGCCTGACCTGGGGCTCGCACTCGAACAACCACTTCGACATTTCGCTGGCGATGTTCACCCACGTGGCCGCCGCCGCACCGGGCAGGATCACCGCGATCGACACCCACTGGATCTGGCAGGACGGCCAGTACCTGACGCGCGACCCGCTGAAAATCGTGGGCGGCAAGGTGGCAGTGCCGGCCAAGCCGGGGCTCGGCGTCGAGCTGGACCGCGACGCACTGCAGCAGGCGCACGAGCTGTATCTGTCGAAGGGCCTGGGTGCCCGCGACGATGCGATCGCCATGCAGTACCTGATCCCGGACTGGACGTTCAATAACAAGCGGCCCTGCATGGTTCGCTGACGGAATGCAGGCTGCCCGCGGCGGATGGCTTCGGCCGTCCACCCCTCGGCGGCAGGTCGCTCACAACAACAACCGGGCCAACCGGAGACCGAGATGAACGAAAGCGTGCAACTGATTCCCCACCAGGATTCCCCCCGCTGCATCCGTTTGAACGAGGCGGACAACGTCGCCGTGGTGGTCAATGACGGCGGCGTGCCGGTCGGTGCGCAGTTCGAAGGCGGGCTGGTCACGGTCGAGGCGGTGCCGCAGAGCCACAAGGTCGCGCTGGTGGACATCGCCGAAGGCGAAGCGGTGCGCCGCTACGGACAGATCATCGGTTATGCCCTCGAACCCCTGCGTCGTGGCAGCTGGGTCAAGGAAACCCAATTGAAGATGCCAAGCGCACCGCCGCTGGACAGCCTGCCGCGCGCCACCGCCGTGCCGGCCGGGCTCGACCCGCTCGAAGGCTACACCTTCGAGGGTTACCGCAACGCCGACGGCACCGTCGGCACGCGCAACATCCTCGGCATCAGCACCACGGTGCAGTGCGTCACCGGTGTGCTTGAACACGCGGTCAAGCGCATCCGCGCCGAACTGCTGCCCAAGTATCCGAACGTCGATGACGTGGTCGCGCTGACCCACAGCTACGGCTGCGGCGTGGCGATCAACGCCCGCGACGCCTACATACCCATCCGCACCGTGCGCAACCTGGCGCGCAACCCGAACCTCGGCGGCGAAGCGCTGGTCATCAGCCTCGGCTGCGAGAAGCTGCAGGCCGAGCAGGTGATGCACGAGGGCGATCCTTCGGTTGACCTGCGTGACCCCTGGCTGTACCGCCTGCAGGAATCGAACACCGGCTTCGGCGAGATGATCGAGCAGATCATGGCGCTGGCCGAAATGCGACTGAAGAAGCTCGATCAGCGCCGTCGCGAAACGGTGCCGGCGTCTGAATTGGTGTTGGGTATGCAGTGCGGCGGCAGCGACGCCTTCTCCGGCATTACCGCCAACCCGGCACTGGGCTATGCCGCGGACCTGCTGGTGCGCGCCGGGGCCACGGTGATGTTCTCGGAGAACACCGAGGTGCGCGATGCGGTGTACATGCTCACCGCCCGCGCCGAAACGCCGGAGGTCGCCGACGCGCTGATCGCCGAGATGGACTGGTACGACCGTTACCTGGAGCGCGGCGCCGCCGACCGCAGCGCCAACACCACGCCGGGCAACAAGAAGGGCGGGCTGTCGAACATCGTCGAGAAGTCCCTGGGCTCCATCGTCAAATCAGGCAGCGGCGCCATCAACGGCGTGGTCGGGCCGGGCGAGCGGGTCGAGCGAAAGGGCCTGATCTTCTGCGCCACCCCGGCGTCCGACTTCGTGTGCGGCACGCTGCAGCTGGCCGCCGGGATGAACCTCCACGTGTTCACCACCGGGCGCGGCACGCCTTATGGCCTGGCGATGGCGCCGGTGGTCAAGGTGGCGACGCGCACTGAACTGGCCGAGCGCTGGCCGGACCTGATCGACATCGACGCCGGGCGCATCGCCAGTGGGCGGGCGAGCATCGAGGAGCTCGGCTGGGAGCTGTTCCACTACTACCTGGACGTCGCCAGCGGCCGCAAGAAGACCTGGGCCGAGCAGCACCGGCTGCACAACGACATCGTGCTGTTCAACCCGGCCCCGATCACCTGAGGTGGCGCCACAGAACCCATCGTCAAGGGCGTTCGTCCAACGCCCCGACTCCATGCCAGGAACGCCTTCCAGGCGGTTCCAGTCGGAGGTGCCATGAACGCCCAGTCCCTCCTGCACGCCCTTGAAACGGTCGTCGGCCCTGCGGGAATCGTCTGCGACCCCGAGCAGATGGCCAGTTACCTCAGTGACTGGCGTAACGCGTACCGGGGCGCCGCAGCGCTGGTCGTGCGGCCGGCGACGACCGAGCAAGTGGCCGCGGTGGTGCAGATCTGCCACGCGCACCGCGTCGCGCTGGTTCCGCAAGGTGGCAATACCGGCCTGTGCGGCGGATCGATTCCGGACGACAGCGGCACCCAGGTCGTACTGTCGCTGACCCGCATGACACGCATCCGCGAGATCGATACGGCGAACGAAACCATTACCGTCGAGGCTGGCGTCCTGTTGCAGCACCTGCAGGAGGCGGCAGCGGCGGTCGACCGACTGTTTCCGCTGTCCCTCGGTGCGCAGGGCAGTTGCACGGTCGGCGGGAACCTGGCTACGAACGCCGGTGGCACGGCCGTGCTGCGCTACGGCAACATGCGCGACCTGGCGCTCGGGCTCGAGGTCGTGCTGCCTGATGGTCGAATTTGGAACGGCCTGCGCGGACTGCGCAAGGACAATACCGGCTATGACCTCAAGCATCTGTTCATCGGCTCCGAGGGCAGCCTGGGCATCATTACTGCCGCTGTGCTGAAGCTCTACCCGGCGGTGCGCAGCATCACCACCGCCTGGGTCGCCTTGCCCGACGCGCGTTCGGCCGTCGAGCTGATCGGGTCGATCCGCGCGCTCTGCGGGGACCGGCTGACCGGCTTCGAGCTGATGTCACGACAGAGCGTCGATTTCGTCCTGCGCCATGTCGGCCGGTGCAGCGACCCCTTCGCCGAGGTGCATCCCTGGTACGTTCTGATCGAGCTGAGCGATACCCAGCCGGATGCGCCGCTCAACGACCTGCTCGAAGCCGGGCTCGGCGCGGCGCTTGAACGTGGCTGGGTGCTCGATGCCGTGCTGGCTGGTAACGAGGCGCAGGTGGCGGCGCTGTGGGCGATGCGCGAGGGGATTTCCGAAGCGCAGAATCACGAGGGGCCGAGCCTGAAACACGACATCAGTGTGCCGGTCAGCCGCATTCCCGCCTTCATCGAACGGACCGACGAGGCGCTGCTCGAGCGATTTCCCGGCGTGCGGATCGTCGCCTATGGGCATGTCGGCGACGGCAACCTGCACTACAACGTCAGCAAGCCGCCGGGCAGCGACGACGATGCGTTCAAGGCGCAGCAAGCGGCGATTTCCGAGATCATCTACGCGGCGACGGCGGCGTTGGACGGCAGCATCAGCGCCGAGCATGGGATCGGACAGGCCAAACGCGACGCGGCAAGACGCTACAAGGACCCGCTGGAGCTCGAACTGATGCGCGCCCTCAAGCGCACGCTCGACCCGGAGGGTCTGATGAATCCGGGCAAGGTGTTCTGAGACGCACCCCGGGCCCTCGGCAGATCCATCAATCGCACCGCACTGACTCGAGGTATCTTGTGACCTGCATCCTTCAGCTTGGCCCCCTGACCGACCGATTCAACCGTGCGCTCGCCGCCGAACATGAGGTGCTGCGACTCTGGGAAGCGGACGCCGACGCCATGCTCGATCAGCACGGCAACGGTGTCGACATCGTCGTGACCTCGGCACGATTCGGCTGCACCGCATCGCTCATCGACCGACTGCCGAACCTCCGGGCAATCATCAGCTTCGGGGTCGGTTATGACGCGATCGACGTAGCCGCCGCCCGCGCGCGGCAGATCGCCGTCAGCAACACGCCGGACGTGCTCAATGAGTGCGTGGCCGATCTGGCGTTCGGGATGCTCATCGATTGTGCGCGGCAGATGTCCCGTGCGGACCGTTTCGTGCGGGCGGGCGAGTGGCCCTCCGGTGGGTTGCCGCTGGCGAGCCGCGTCAGCGGCAAGCGGCTTGGCATCGTCGGGCTCGGGCGTATCGGTGAAGCCGTCGCCAAGCGCGCGAGCGGTTTCGACATGCAGGTGCGCTATCACAACCGCCGGCCGGTCGAGGGCTCTGTCCATGGTTATGAGCGGGACCTGGTCGAGTTGGCGCGCTGGAGTGACTTTCTGGTGCTGACCTGCCCGGGCGGGGAGAGCACACGAAACCTGATCGACATGGCCGTTCTCGAGGCGCTGGGCCCGAAAGGCATGCTGATCAACGTGGCCCGCGGCTCGGTCGTCGACGAGCCAGCGTTGGTACAGGCGCTGCTCGATGGCCGGCTGGGCGGTGCGGCGCTGGATGTCTATGCCCATGAGCCGCATGTACCCGACGCGCTCATGGCGCTGCCCAATGTCGTGCTCTTGCCGCATATCGGCAGCGCCACCGAGGAGACGCGGCTGGCCATGGAAGAGTTGCTGTGGGCCAATCTGCGCACCTTCCTGGAGCGTGGTGAGGTGCTGACAGCCGTCTGAATGTACCGACCGGCGCATCGCTGCAAAGCGATCCAGCCTGGCGTCGGATCGTGTTCGTTTCATTCCTGGCGCCGTCCCGCGTCGCGCCAAAAGCGCCGCCGGCGGATTGCGCCCGTTATCGGAGCCATGCTGCATGAACGAGGCACAAAGGGTGATGACCGAGATCGAGTTGATGAAGGGTGCGCTGCGGTTGGCCGTACGTCCTTCACTGGGTGGGGCGATCACGCGCCTCAGCTTCGATGGCATCGACCTGCTGCGCCCCTGGGATGGCTCCGATAGTGTGCGCCGGGCCGGTTGCTTCGTCCTGGCGCCATTTTCCAACCGAGTAGCCGACGGCGCCTTCGAGCACGAGGGGTGCCGGTATTCGCTTCGCAGCCTTTCACCAGAGCATTCGTTGCCAATTCACGGGGTTGCGTGGAAGCGCGCCTGGCAGGTCTTGGAGCAGGGCAGCGACAGCCTGGTGCTGAGTTACAGCCATCGCGCCGTGGGCGAAGCCGCACAGGATTGGCCGTTCGATTTCGATCTCGAGCACCGCCTGCAGCTGACCGATGAGGGCGTGATCTTGCGGTTGTCGCTGCGCAATGTCGACCGGCGCTCGATGCCCGCCGGCCTGGGTTGGCACCCTTACTTCCTGCGTCACGATGCCTGTGAATTGAGTTTCTCAGCGCGCGCTGTCTGGGAGAATGACGCACGCAACCTGCCTGCGCGGCGCACACCGGTTCCCGCGAGTTGGGACTTCGCGACACCGCGGTCCCTGGGTGAACCGGCTCTGGACAATTGCTTCGTCGGACGTGAAGGCCCCGTGTCCATCCGCTGGCCCGGGCAGGGCGTTGCATTGCGTATGGAGCCCGAAGCGGCCCTCGATCACCTCGTGGTCTTCACACCTCCAGCGGACATGGGCTTTTTCGCGGTCGAACCGGTGACCCACGCCAACAACGCACTCGGTATGGACAATCCTGACGCGCACGGGATGCGTACCCTCGGCGCGGGTGAAGCACTGCAGGTCGGCTGTCGGATTAACTTGGCACGCATTCCGAAGGCTCCGTAGGTCGAGAAGAAGCGGATCGCGTTCAATAAGTCGGTCATCAGTCGGCAGAAATCGCCGAACGGTGAAGTGCGCCTTTGTGGTCGCCTGCTTCCGGACCTTGGGTGTTGCCCAGGTTCATCCAAAAAAAGCCCGTCACGAGGACGGGCGAAAGTTTCCGCAACAGGAGTGAGGAGCGTTGCGTCCAGCGTGGTGGATGACGCTTACAGAATCGACAACGGGTATTGGATGATGAGGCGGTTCTCGTCCAGGTCACGAGTGTTGACCTCGGAGCGATAGCTCGAGTTGCGCCACTTGAGGTTGAGGTTCTTTGCCGGGCCGCTCTGGATGGTGTAGGCCAGTTCGGTTTCGCGGCCCCACTCTTCGGCGTCGTCTGTGGTGGCCGTGCGGATGTTGTCGCCGCTGATGTAGCGGTTCATCAGGGTCAGGCCGGGGATGCCGACGGCGGCGAAGTTGTAGTCGTGGCGCAGCTGCCAGGAGCGCTCGTCAGGGTTGTCGTAGCTGTTGTTGAAACTATCGTTGGCGAGGGTGCCGCCGCTGGTGCCGTTGACGCGCATCCAGGTGTCGCCGCTGACCTTCTGCAGGCCGACGTAGAAGGTGTTGCCGCCGGTCCTGAGGCCGAACAGGCCGGAGTAGGTCTTGTTGTCCAGGTTGCCGGCGCGCGCGCTGCCGTCGTCCTCGCCCTGGAAGTAGCCGATGTTGGCGGTCAGGGCCAGGTCGTCGCCCAGCGGCTGCACATGCAGCAACTGTACGTACTGCTGCTCGTAGACATCCTTCAGCTCGGCGGTCCAGAGACCGACGGTGGTGCGCTTGTCGTTGAAGGCGTACTCACCGCCTACGAAATTGAAGCGATCGGAGGCGCCACCGGCGAAGCTCATGTCTTCCATGCTGGCATCGTCGCGCGGGCTGTTCTGGCGGAACTGGCCGCCGTAGAGCGTCAGGCCGTCGATTTCCTTGGAGGTGACCATGCCGCCCCGGAAGGTCTGCGGCAGCGAGCGGCCGTCGTCCGAGCGCAGGATCGGCAGCACCGGCATCATCTCGCCGACCTTCAGCTCGGTGTTGGAGAACTTGGCCTTGGCGGCGACACCGAAGCGGCCGTAGTCATCGGCCGGGCGGCCGTCCGTATGGCGCGGCAGCAGGGCAGTGCCGTAGGTGCCGCGGCCGCCGTCGAGCTTGACGGCCAGGCCGGCGAGCACGTCGACACCGAAGCCGACCGGGCCCGGGGTGTAGCCGGACTGAACGTTGAGGATGAAACTCTGGGTCCATTCTTCGGCCTTGGAGCGGTCGTCGATCGCGTCGTCGCGGAACTCGCGGCCGATGTAGAAGTTGCGCGCGGTGACGCTTGCCTTGGTTCCGTCGAAGAAGCCGTCTGCCGCGTTTGCCGCCACGGGGATGCCGAGTGCGAGCGACAGGGTGCCAGCCATGACAGCGGCCGACAGGGGGTTGCGTGGGGTCATTGTTGTTGTGCTCCCTTTTTTGAGTTATCCGCCCCGTGCGGCAATGCCTGGCCGAGGCGGAATATCGCGTGGCCGCTTGAAACGGCAGATCGATGACACACATCAGTCGTCATACGACGCTAGGGATTATGGCCAGGCAGTCATTGTTGTCAACGCAATTTGTAAAGAATTGTTTGGCTTCAGACATTGGTCTAATACGAACTAGAGAAGCCTGACGCCGCGGGTTGCGGCCGCTCGCCGATACGAACAGCGTCAACTGATCAGGCGGGACAAGCCCACCACGCTGGAAGCAGTCGTCGGACCTCTGGGCGCGAAAAGCGGTCATCGATCAGATGGACGACACCGGCATCGTCGGTCGTGCGAATGACCCGGCCAGCGGCCTGGACCACTTTCTGCAGCCCTGGGTAGAGATAGGTGTAGTCGTAGCCGGACCCGAACAGCCGGTCCATGCGTGCCTTCATCTGTTCGTTGATCGGGTTGACCTGCGGCAAGCCCAGCGTTGCAACGAAGGCACCGATCAGGCGTCGGCCGGGCAAATCGATGCCTTCGGAAAATGCACCGCCAAGAACGGCGAAGCCTATCCCTCGTCCGTCCTCGGTGAACCGCGCCAGAAAGGCCGAGCGCGCCAGCTCCTGCATGCTGCGGGTCTGCTCCCAATGGGGCAGCTCAGGGTGGCGGGCGCCCAACAGGGCACTGACCTGCTGCAAGTATTCGAAGCTGCTGAAAAAGGCGAGATAGTTACCCGGGCGCGCCTGGTATTGCTCGGCAAGCAGGTCGACGATTGCCTGCAACGAGGCCTGTCGATCGCGATAGCGGGTGGAAATGTGCCGTGCCAGATGCACTTGCAACTGCTCGGCGCGAAAGGGTGAGACGACGTCGATCCAGACCCGCTTCGCAGGCACGCCCAGGGTGTCGGCGTAGAAACGCTGCGGCGTGAGGGTCGCGGAGAACAGCACGCACGAGCACGCTTCTTCAAAGCGCGGCCCCAGGAAGGGGGCGGGGAGAACGTTGCGAATGCACAGTACCGACGCCTCCGTGATGCGACGATCTGAGGACGGTACCAGCGTACTGTCAATGAGCGAGTGCTCGCCGAAGGTTTCGGCCAGGCGGCAGAACTGCATGGCATCGAAGTAGACCCGCTGCAACGCCGGATCGACCTCCGCTGCTTGCTCACCCAGGTACTCCGTCACGGCGCTGACCATCTGCTGCAAGGCATTGAGGAGTTTGCCGGGAAGCTCCGGGAGCACCTGGTAAGGCGCGCTCTGCAAGCGCTGCGCCTCGCTCCAGCAGCGCACCACACGCTCCACCGGTTTCTTCAGAACGTTCGGAACTAATCGGCGTAACCCTTTGAATTCACGAAGATCGAGTTCCGCACTGTACATCGCTCGGCCGCGCTCGAGCAGATTGTGCGCCTCGTCCACGAGCACACCGATTCGCCACTGATTGACCTGCGCCAGGCCGTGCAGCAGGGCGCTGCCATCGAAGTAGTAGTTGTAGTCGCCTACCACGACGTCGGCCCAGCGAGCCATCTCCTGGCTCAGATAGTAGGGGCAGACCTGGTGAGCAAGCGCGACGTCCCGCAGCGCGGCTCCGTCAAGAAGCGGCTGCCTGGCGGCCTGGGCACGCGCGGCGGGCAAGCGGTCGTAGAAGCCGCGCGCGAGTGGGCAGGCATCGCCATGACACGCCTTGTCGGGGTGCTCGCAGGCCTTGTCCCGCGCGATCAGCTCCAGGACTCGTAACGGCTTGGCTTGGTGCTGCAGGCTCGCCAGTGCATCGAGCCCCAGTTGCCGTCCGGAGGTCTTCGCGGTCAGGAAGAACAGCTTGTCCAGCTGTTGCCCCGGGCACGCCTTCAGTTGCGGAAAGAGGGTGGCGAGCGTCTTGCCGATGCCGGTGGGCGCCTGCGCCATCAGGTGCGTACCGGTGCAGGCCGCCTTGTAGACGGCTTCTGCCAGCTGACGCTGGCCGCTTCGGAAATCGCCATGGGGAAATCTGAGGGTCCGCAGTGCCTGGTCCCGTTCGGCACGATGGGCCATTTCCTGTCTGGCCCAGGCAATGAACTGCTGGCACTGGGCATCGAAGAAGGCCTGCAGCTGCGTCGCGCTGAAGGTTTCGACCAGCAGCGTTTCCTTCTGGCTAACCACGTCGAAATAGACCAGCGCGATCTCCAGTGTTTCCAGCGCGCGGGCTTGGCACAGCAGCCAGCCGTACACCTTGGCCTGAGCCCAATGCAACTGGCGATGGTTGGCCGGCTGGCGGTCCAGGTCGCCGCGATAGGTCTTGATCTCCTCGAGCCGGTTCCTCGCCGGGTCGTAGCCATCGGCACGTCCACGAACGAGCAGGTCGCCATGACGGCCCTCCAGCGATACCTCTCGCTCGTAATCCGCGCCCCGGCGGTTGGTGACCGTGAGGTGGCCAGCCATGCCTTCCAGGGCCGTAGGCGAGGGGGTGAAGCGCAGGTCCAGGTCGCCCTGTTTGGCGGTGAATTCACACAAGGCGCGCACGGCGATGCGGTAGTTCACGCCGCGTTCTCCGTCCATTGCACATAGCAGACGGCGATGGGCACCTGATGTTGCAGCGCAAAGTCGATCCAGCGCTTTTGATTGTCCTGCAGGCGGTCGCCGGGGCCCTTGACCTCGACGAGTCGATAACGGCGCTCGGCGGGCCAGAACTGGATCAGGTCCGGCAACCCGCTGCGGTGAGCCGGCACGTCCTGCAGGATGCGCTGGAAGAAGGCCCGCAGATGCTCGGCAGGTATGCAGTGCAACGCCAGCTCGAGAAGATTTTCATCGAGCAGGCCCCAGCTGACGAACTGGCACTGCAGCCCGAACTTGTCACGGAACACCCGCCGAATGCAGTCGCGGTATTCGTCGGTGCCGAGCATGTCCAGACATGGCCTGAACAGCTCGGCGCGGCGCGTGAAGAAATCGGAGCGTGCGAGATCGGCCGGGGCTGCGTGGAACGGGTGGAAGAACGCACCTGGCACAGGTGCGAAGATCACGTGCCAGCAGAGCAACCCGAGCAGGGAGTTGATCAACGCATTTTCCACGTAGTAGACCGGTGCCTCGTCGCGCGTCAGATGCTCGCGCACCGCATGCTCGACGCTGGTTTCGGGCCGGGGCAGTGCCAGATCGAGACGCTCCGGTTGCCTGGCCTGTACACGCCGGGCAACGGCCTCGCCGAGGCTGCGTTTCAGTCGGGGCAGGATGCGTTGCAGCTGCTGGGCCTCGTGCTCGCTTTCCGGCGCGGCCTGTGCTGAGAGCGCCAGATGCAGTGCCGCTTCGGGTTGATCGCAGCGCTCCAGAACGCGGATCGCTCGTTCGCGCGCCGTCGGGTAGCGGTTGTCGGCATGCAGGCGCAACGCGAGCGACAAGTCGCCTTCGCGCTCGCATTGCCGGCCAAGGGCCAACAGCAGTTTGCCGCGGCGGTTTTCCAGCCACTCGTTGGCATAGGGTGCGGTCGGCACATCAGTCAGCACCTGCTCGACTGGCTCGCCCGCCTCGAACCGCTCCCGGCAGTGATGCAGGTGCAAGTAGGCATCCACGTCGGCGCGGGCATGGAAGACACGAGAAGCGCTGGAGAAAGGGACCTGCTCGTAGCGGAATATGCCGAGGTCCGCGAGCACGAACTCGGACCAGTCCTGATGGATGTTGCCGAAAAACATCAGGCGGACCCGATCGCAGAGTTCGCCGATGGTAAGCCCGAACGCCTGATCGTCGAGCCCCTGGCACCAGCTCGCAAAGGGTCTGGCTTGGGCGTGCTCGAGCTGAAGCGCCTGGAACAGATCGGCCTTGCGCTGTGTCGTGCTGCCGAAGATGCGCTGCAATTCGTCCTTCTTCAGCAAGGCGAACAGCTGGGTGAGATCCAGCGCCGGGTTGGCCTCGACCCAACCGTGCTCCAACAACGCCGGTGCAGCCTCAAGCGGGCAGCCAATCTCGGCATAGCGCAGCTTGCTCGCACGGAACAGGGTGCCCTTGCGCATCACCATTCGAACGAGAAGCGCTTGTGACGCCTGCGGAACCAGGGGAAAACGGTCGAGAAACGCACGCTCCTCGTCATTCAGCAGATCGCCATGGCGTTCGCCGACCCACGCCAGTACCTGGCGAAAGTTGTCGAGGTAATAGAAGGGATTTTCCAGGGCCTGGCGCATCGAACGTCCGGTTCGGTCGTACTGGGCGTCGCGGCCCATAGGGCTGGCTATTTATACAGTTGTCGAGTGCTTTGGCAACACCCGGGCGATAGGTGGCAAACATCAGTGGCATGACCTCCCGCAGTGCAGGAGGCTGGGTGGGTCAGACCGTTCGCGAGAAGCGCCCACGCTGCTCGCCGCCGAGGTAAGCATCGAAGGCCATGGCGACGTTACGCATCATCAGATGCCCCTGGGGCAGCAGTGCAAGCGCGTCGTCGTGGATCTCGACCAGCCCATCGGCGACATGCTCGTCGAGCTTGCCGAGGGCGTCGGCGAAGTAGTCGCGAAAGTGGATGCCGTAGCGCTGCTCGATCTCGGCGAAGTCGATGTGGCCGTGGCACATCAGCGAGATGATCACGTCGCGGCGCAACCGATCGTCCTCACTGAGCGTGTAGCCGCGATGCACCGGCAGCAGGCCTTCGTTCAGACGCGCGTAGTACTGCGACAATTCCTTCACGTTCTGGCTGTAGCTGTCGCCGACCTTGCCGATCGAGGATATGCCCAGACCGATCAGGTCGCAGTCGGCGTGGGTGGAATAGCCCTGGAAGTTGCGCTGCAGCGTCCCTTTCGCGCGGGCGAGGGCGAGTTCGTCATCGGGCAGGGCGAAGTGATCCATGCCGATGTAGACGTAGCCGGCCTCGGTCAGGCGGCGGATCGTCAGTTCCAGCAGCTCCAGCTTGCGTTCCGGTGGCGGCATGTCTTCGGGACGGATCAGCTTCTGCGCGCGAACCAGCTCGGGCAGATGCGCATAGCTATAGGCGGCGATCCGGTTGGGGCGGATGTCGATGATCTTGTCGAGCGTGGTGTTGAAACTCTCCACCGTCTGCAACGGCAGGCCGTAGATGAGGTCGACGCTGATCGACTTGAAGCGCGCCTCGCGCGCCGCCTGGACCAGCTCGCGGGTTTGTTCCTCGGTCTGGATGCGGTTGACCGCCACCTGCACCTCCTCGTCGAAATCCTGTACGCCAAAACTCAGGCGGTTGAAGCCCAGCGCGCGTAATTCATGGATCTGCGACGGGGTGACGGTGCGCGGGTCGACCTCGAGCGAAAATTCGTGCTCGTCACTGTCGTCCATGTTGAATGCCGCATGCAGCGCGGCCATCAGGTCGGCCAGTTGCGCGCTGGTGAGGTAGGTGGGCGTGCCGCCGCCGAGGTGCAGCTGGGTCAGTTTTCGTGAGCGGTCGAACAACGCGGCCTGCATCTGGATTTCACGCTTGAGGTAATCCAGGTACTCGGCGGCGCGGTCGGTCTTGTGGGTGATGATCTTGTTGCAGGCGCAGTAGTAGCAGAGGCTCTTGCAGAACGGGATGTGGATGTACACCGACAACGGCTTGGGTGCAGCAGCCTCGTTGGTCGACTGCGCCGCGCTGCGATAGTCGTCCATGGCGAAGGCCTGATGGAACTGGGGCGCGGTCGGGTAGGAGGTATAGCGAGGACCGGGACGGTCATACTTCTCGACCAGGGCGCGGTTGAAGCTCGGCGTTTGGTCCATGTACGGGTTCACCTTGATTGCATGAATGTGACTGGCGGGCGGAGTGCCTGCGACAACGTGGCGCGAATTATCGCCTTTCCATTCGGGGTGCCGGCCTGTCCCAGATCAAGAACCCGGCAGGCCGAAGGCTTCCGGCGCCGGGCGGTCGGCCAACAGGAGTGAGCTTCCCAGCCGAACTCAGAATCGGAACCGCCCGACCAAGCGGTTGAGCTCGGCCGCCAACTGAACCAGTTCGTCGCTGATGGTTGCCGTGCGCGAGGCGTCGGCGAGCGTCGTGTCGGCGATGGTGCTGATGGTCGTGATGTTGCGATTGATTTCCTCGGCGACCGCGCTCTGTTGCTCGGCGGCGGTCGCGATCTGCGTGTTCATGCCGTTGATGGTATCGACCTCACCGGCTATCAGATTGAGGCTCTGCGCCGTCCTGGAGACGCACTCCGATCCCGACTGCGCCCGCACCTGCGCCCCTTCCATGGCGCGCACCGCATCGCGCACGCCTTGCTGCAGCTGCTCAATGGTGCGCTGGACCTCTTCGGTGGATTTCTGCGTGCGCGCGGCGAGGGTACGCACCTCATCGGCCACGACAGCGAAACCTCGTCCTTGCTCGCCCGCACGCGCCGCCTCGATTGCGGCGTTCAACGCCAGCAGGTTGGTCTGTTCGGCAATGCCGTTGATGACGTTCAGGACCATGCCGATGCTCGCGCTGTCAGTCTCGACCCGGCGGATGACGCTGGCCGCGTGCTCGATATCGCTGATCAGCGCCGCGATGCCGTCCAGCGCTTCCTGGGCGCGCATCACGCCAGCGCGGGACTCGGCATCCGCGCCGCTGGAGGCCGATGCGGTCTGGTTGGCGTGACGGGCGACCTCCTGCACCGTCGCGCTCATCTCGTTCATCGCCGAGGCCACCATGTCGGTTTCACTGCGCTGCTCCAGTACCGCGCCATGGGTCTTTTCGGCAACGCTGGAAACCCGCTCGGACACTTCATTCAATTGCCGTGTCACACCGGCGACGGCCTCCAGGCTGGTCCGAAAGCTGAGGATCATGCAATTGAAGGCCTGGCCCATCGCACCTACCTCGTCCGGCGCCTGTACCGCAACCGTGCGGCTGAGATCTTCGTCGGCGGTGATGGCCTCCATGGTGTGACGCATGGCATTGATGCGGCGGATGACCACGCGGCGAATGATGTAGCTCATCAAGACCAGTCCGATCACCAGCAGGAGTGCTTGGATCGCTGCCGAGACGAGGAGGTTGCCATGCACCTCGCCGTCCAGCGCGGACAGATCATAGCTGATGCGCACGGCGCCCATGATGGTGTCCTGCGGCACCTGATGGCAGGTCAGACAGTTCGTGCCGCGGTAGTCCTGCTGGGCGTGGATCGGATTGATCACGGTCAGCACCCGGCCGTTTTCGCCCGGCGCAACCTGGACGATGGCTTCGCCCGCGAGCGCGCGTTGGTCCAGCGCATCCTTGGGCGCCTGGTGTGCAAAGCCGGGACCGAACGTCGCGGCCACCGGTTCGCCGCGCACGATGCGTGCATCGATGATCCCGGGACGGGCGAGGATCTTCTCGCGCAGCACCTCGCGCTGGGCCATGGTGCCGGTCAGCATCATGGTGTTGATACTGTCGAAATAGGAGTCGGCGGTGTCCCGAGTCTGCTGTTCGACCACCTGCAGAATCAGTCGCTTCTCGGCATTGAATGAATACAAGAGCGACGCTGCGAGCACCAGACTGAACACCGATAGCAGGGCCAGGTTGATCTTCGACTGCACGGACATTCGCCGTGCCGGGGGAGTGCTGTTCATCCAATTCCTCAGGTACTGCTCGTTGGCGAAACCAACCCGAAGGGTTTGTGCGATGCCGATCGGGGCGCTGACGTGCCTCATCGAGGCCGCGCGTCAAGCTCCGACGGCCACGAGAAGGCATAACGCCACTATCCAGGCGCCGGATATCCTAGACCCTGTTGCGCAAGCTGGCGGCATGGAGCGCGACGAACCGAAGGCAATCTGAGCTTTGTATGATCTGGATCAGTAAAAAGCGGCGCAGCCGGACCTTCCGCCGGCACTTCCGGTGGTCGTACGCGCGTTCGGATCAAGTGCGGAGGCCTGCCGAGCGATCTTTTCTGTCGCGCCTCTTGGCAATCGGCGCGGTCGGGATCAGGCTATGCACCTGAGCCGTGTCAATGGCCGCCGGTCGGAGAAAATGGGCCTGCGGAATTCGCCACGACCGCGGTCGAACCCCTCATCGTTTCGGTGGTCGTAGCCTCTAGTCAGCCGCTGTCGGCGGGACGTGCAGGTACGACTGCTGGCCGATCCAGGCGCAGTGCATCAACTGGAACCTTCCTCTTCAAGGACTCACATGATCAAGAAATGCCTTTTTCCTGCGGCCGGATACGGCACGCGCTTCCTTCCTGCGACCAAGGCCATGCCCAAGGAAATGTTGCCGGTAGTAAACAAGCCCCTGATCCAGTACGGGGTTGAAGAGGCACTGTCCGCCGGTCTGAACCAGATCGCGATCGTCACCGGTCGCGGCAAGCGTTCCCTGGAAGACCACTTCGACATCAGCTACGAGCTCGAGCATCAGATTCGCAACACCGACAAGGAAAAGTACCTCGTCGGCATTCGCCGCCTGATCGACGAGTGCAGCTTCTCCTACACGCGTCAGGTCGAGATGAAAGGCTTGGGTCACGCGATTCTCAGCGGTCGCCCACTGATCGGCGACGAGCCTTTCGCGGTGGTCCTTGCGGACGACCTATGCATCAACCTCAATGGCGACCCGGTCCTGGCGCAGATGGTCAAACTGTACAATCAGTTCCGCTGCTCGATCGTCGCGATTCAGGAAGTCCCGCCGGAGGAGACCAGCAAGTACGGTGTGATCGCCGGCGAGATGATTCGCGACGACATCTTCCGTGTCAGCCACATGGTCGAGAAGCCGAAGCCGGAAGACGCGCCGTCCAACCTGGCGATCATTGGGCGTTACATCCTGACTCCGGACATCTTCGACCTGATCGAGCAGACCGAGCCGGGCAAGGGTGGCGAAATTCAGATTACCGACGCACTGATGCGTCAGGCGCAGGACGGCTGCGTGCTGGCCTACAAATTCAAGGGTCAACGGTTCGATTGCGGTTCGGCCGAAGGCTATATTGCGGCGACCAACTTCTGCTATGAGCACTTCTACCTGACCGGTAAAGCGTTCTGATCAACGTTTATCGGTACCAGAGAGCCACCTTCGGGTGGCTCTTTGCGTTTCAGGGAACGGGCATATCCTGCGCGCCCGGGCCCAATGGTTGGCCGTAGCTGAACTCGACGTAGTTGCCCGCCGGATCGCGAACGCCGCAGTAATAGCCCACCGGATAGGGCTCGTCGCGCGGCTCCCAGATCAGGCAACCGGCCTCGCGTGCCAGCGCGGCGATTGCATCAACGTCGTCACGGCTGGCCAGCGCAAAGCCGAAGTGGCTGTAGTCGTTGGCGGCCAACTGACGGTCCGTGCCACCGGGCATGATCACGAAGATGAAGTCTCGTTCCTTGCCGGGCTCCGACATCCAGACGATCCGCGAGCCCTTTCCGGCTCGTTCGTGGAAGACGTGCATACCGCAGAATCGCTCGTAGAAATCGATACAGGCGTCCAGATCCGGCACGTGCAGGGCAAGGTGGGTAAGGGCAGGGCGCATGCGGCACTCCTTCGATGATCGACCCGGGGGCCTGGGTTATGCTGTGCGTTCTACACGGGAGACAACTGTACATGGCTTACGACTTCGATCTATTCGTCATCGGCGCGGGCTCCGGCGGCGTCCGTGCGGCGCGCTTCGCCGCCGGTTATGGAGCGCGCGTTGCGGTGGCCGAGAGCCGTTATCTGGGCGGCACCTGCGTCAACGTCGGCTGTGTGCCGAAGAAGCTGCTGGTCTACGGGGCGCACTACGCCGAGGACCTGGGCCAGGCCCAGGGCTACGGCTGGAGCATCGATGGTGCGACCTTCGATTGGAAAACCCTGATCGCCAACAAGGATCGTGAGATTCAACGCCTCAATGGCATCTACAAGAATCTGCTGGTCGACAGCGGTGTGACCCTGCTCCAGGCGCACGCTCGCGTGACCGGCGCGCACAGCGTCGAAGTCGACGGTACGCAGTACACCGCCGAGCACATTCTGGTCGCCACGGGTGGCTGGCCCTTCGTGCCCGAGTTTCCTGGTCGCGAGCATGCCATCACTTCGAACGAGGCGTTCTATCTCGAGGCGCTGCCCCGCCGGGTGCTCGTCGTGGGCGGCGGCTACATCGCCGTCGAGTTCGCCTCCATCTTTCACGGCTGCGGTGCGGACACCACGCTGTTGTACCGTGGCGAACTCTTCCTTCGCGGCTTCGACGGGTCGCTGCGCGATCATCTGAAGGACGAGATGATCAAGAAGGGTGTCGATCTGCAGTTCAACAGCGACATCGCAACGATCGACAAGCAGGCCGATGGCAGCCTCCTGGCCACACTTGAAGACGGCCGCACACTCGAGGCTGACTGCATTCTGTACGCCACCGGGCGCCGCCCCATGCTCGACGGGTTGGGCCTGGATGCGCTGGACGTTGCCCTGGACTCACGGGGTTTCATTGCTGTCGACGAGCAATTCCAGACATCCGTCCCGTCGATTCTTGCGATCGGCGATGTGATTGGCCGCGTGCAACTGACGCCCGTCGCGCTCGCTGAGGGTATGGCGGTCGCTCGTCGACTGTTCCGGCCGGAGGAATACCGCCCGGTGGACTACAACTGCATCGCCACGGCGGTGTTCAGCCTGCCGAACATGGCGACCGTGGGGCTGACCGAAGAACAGGCGCGTCTGCAGGGGCACAGGGTCAAGCTGTTCGAAAGCCGCTTCCGGCCCATGAAACTCACCATGACCGACAGCCTGGAACGCAGCCTGATGAAGCTTGTAGTGGACGCCGACACTGACCGCGTCCTGGGCTGCCACATGGCCGGCCCCGACGCGGGGGAAATCATGCAGGGCCTCGCCGTAGCGATGAAAGCCGGCGCCACGAAGCGGGTATTCGACGAAACCATCGGCATCCATCCGACCGCCGCGGAAGAGTTCGTCACCATGCGTACCCCGACGGGCATCTGAAAGGCGGAAGAGGGTAGCGGGGCGGCGTGCCGCCCCAGGGGCCGGCCGCCCGTCAGTGATGCGAGTGTGCGGCCCCAGTGTCGCCCTCAGGCGCCTGGTCGCGGATGGTCACCTCGGTCTGTACCTCGCCACCGTCTCGGAAGATCAGCGTCAGTGGGAAGCGATCGCCCGCGACCAGCGGCTCGCTGAGATTGAAGAGCATGACGTGATAGCCGCCGGGCTTGAACTGCACCTCGCCACCGGCCGGCACGTCGACACCCTCGACGTGCTCCATACGCATCAGGTCGCCGTCGTGTACATGAGCATGCAGTTCTGCTTTCTCGGCACGAGGCGTTTTCACACCCACCAGTCGATCTGCCGTATCGCCTGGATTGCGCAAGGTGAAGTACACCGCGCCAGTCGGAGCCGTCGGCGGCATGGCGCGTGACCAAGCCTGACTGGCGGCGAGATGCATCGAGTGGTGGTCGTGCTGATGATCATCAGCCGAAGCGTTCAGCCAGACGGCTGCGAGCAGGACGGTGGTTGCCAGGCGCGCCAACATGCGGATCTCCAGTGCGGGAAAAGGGGCCGGAACGATACCACGACGCGATAGCGCGCATCCGCATGGCATCGGAGCGACGGAACCTGCACGGCACGCGCGTTTCTGTTTGAATGAGGCCTTACAGATCCCACTGGAGATGCATCGTCAAAATGGAACGCAGTCGCTGGAGTCGTCGATTGCTATCGGGCGGAAACGAACCCGATCCGCGGTTCACACTCGCCAATGAACGCACCTTTCTCGCCTGGATCCGAACTTCTCTCGCGCTGCTGGCGGGTGGCGTTGCGGTCGAAGCCTTCGCGGGTGACATCTTCATCCTGGAGATCCGCAAGGTGCTCTCCATTTCGCTGCTATTGCTGGCGATGTTCATCAGCTCGACGGCCTGCATCCGCTGGTTGACCATCGAGCGTGCGATTCGCCACCAGGGACCCTTGCCGTTTCCCTTGCTGATCCCGATCCTTTCGATTGGCGGCACCTTGGTGACCTTGATCCTGATCGCCTACATCGTGCTGCGAAGCTGACCATGCACATCTCGTTTCGCCGCCGGCTACAGCCCAAACCCCCGCCGCCACCGTTGCACGAGGATCCTGGGCTGCAGCCGGAGCGCACGTCCCTGGCGTGGGGGAGGACACTGCTCACATTGATCACCGTCAGCGCGCTCTTCCTGCGCTGGATGCCGTATCACGGTGTCTTCGTCGGCATGCTCGTGGCCGTGTCGCTCCTCACCGCATTGGGTATCTGGTTGACCCAGCAACGCCGCTACAACCGCAGCTCCACCGGACTCAAGAGTGGCCGTATCCAGGCGGACCTGGTGTCCGTGCTGTGGCTCGGCGCGTCAGTGGTGGCGTTGAGCGTGCTGGGGCTCTATACCGTACTGTTTCTGCCCATCTCGTCCTGATGGCATCCGATTTTTACAGAGGTTTTGAATGACCACCGCCAACCAGCAATTCGCCAGCGACAACTACTCAGGCATCTGCCCAGAGGCTTGGGAGGCCATGGCCCGCGCCAACCAGGGCCACGACCGGGCCTACGGCGATGATCAGTGGACCGCGCGCGCGGCTGACCATTTCCGCCAGCTTTTCGAGACCGATTGCGAAGTGTTCTTTGCCTTCAACGGCACGGCGGCCAACTCGCTGGCGCTGTCCTCGCTGTGCCAGAGCTACCACAGCGTCATCTGCGCCGATATCGCGCATATCGAAACGGACGAGTGTGGTGCGCCGGAGTTCTTCTCGAACGGTTCCAAACTGCTGGTAGCGCGGTCGGAGGAGGGGAAGCTGACGCCCAATTCGATCCGCGAGATCGCGCTCAAGCGCAAGGACATCCATTACCCGAAACCGCGTGTGGTCAGCATTACCCAAGCGACCGAAATTGGCACCGTCTACCAGCCCGACGAACTCAAGGCGATCAGCGCGACCTGCCGAGAGCTGGGCTTGCACCTGCACATGGACGGCGCACGTTTCGCCAATGCCTGCGCGCACCTGGGTTTGTCACCAGCGGAACTGAGCTGGAAAGCGGGTGTGGACGTGCTCTGTTTCGGTGGCACGAAGAATGGCATGGCGGTTGGCGAAGCCATCCTGTTTTTCAACCGGGACCTGGCCGAGGATTTTGAGTATCGCTGCAAGCAGGCCGGCCAGCTGGCGTCGAAGATGCGATTCCTCTCGGCTCCCTGGGTCGGTTTGCTCGAAGGCAACGCCTGGATGCGATACGCCGAGCATGCGAACCGGTGCGCTCAGCTGCTGGCGTCGTTGATCCGCGGCGTACCGGAGGTCGAACTCATGTTCCCGGTGCAAGCGAACGGGGTGTTCGTCAGCATGCCGCCCACGGCGCTCGACGCGTTGAGAAATCGCGGCTGGATGTTCTACACCTTTATCGGCGTAGGCGGTGCACGGTTCATGTGCTCATGGGATACCAGCGAAGCGCGCGTGCGCGAACTCGCTAGCGACATTCGCGATGTGGTCATGCAGCATCGCGCCGTGTGATTGATGTAAGTACACCGGTGCGCGGCCATCCAGCAAGGCACCGGTCTGACGGGTAGCCAAACCCAATTCGCCAGTACTGACTGCCAGCGTTTTCTGATCGTTGCAGCATAGATTGCGACGACGCTCCCACCTGTGAAGGCCTCTTGGTCGGCTCCATCAGGAGCGCGCCCATCCTTTCGTATCGGGCTGGTTCAGCTCGAATACCGAGTCGCTTCGATGCCCCCGGTTGCCGTATCGCATCGGTGAGAAACCGGGTGATTCGTGGCCCCTATAGCCGCGATAGGAGCCCGCAATTATTAAGCACGCCGATGGGCACTACTGTTCGTTTCGATTTATCGATTTGTTCATCAACTGTTTGAATAGGCCCCGTACAAAGCAGTCATTCAGACAACTTCTCTCTAGACATGAACAGGTGAATCAAGATGAACAAGTTTTTCTACGTAGCAGTACTTAGCGCCACAGTTGCAACTTCGGCTTTCGCCAAGAGCGATCGCTCGGATGAGGTGGCCGATCCGGTGAAATACCATTATGGGATGAACCTCGACGTCGAGCGGGTTATTTCCGTAACCGATACCAGCGATAAGGCAGGTGTTGTACCCGTCACCATGGTCTATGAAGACAGCCAAGGGAACGTCAAGTCCATCGAGTTCAGCCAGGTTGGTCGTTTTGGAAGTGGAGGCTAGTTGTGAATCAGCTGAAGCTGAATCGAGCGCGTTCAGCTTCAGTTCATTGTTTCAGCTAAGCCGCATTGATCAAGTGGCATCGATGCAGGGCTGCAATTTCAGGCCGATGCGAAGGCAAGCGAGAGCACTTTAGTCAAAGTGCAAGCCGACGCCTTTGATAGTGCCAAGTCGTTTGATTTTTACATTCTTTCCTGGAGCAGCATAGCTCTGGCGATCAGAGGACATATCAATGAAGCTTAAATTGATGGCGTTATTTTACGTAATGTTCGTAATAACTGCATGCGCGCCTATCGCGCCTAAGGGGCAAGGTGAAACTGAATCTGCCCGCACTAGAGAAGTTTTCTTGAAGGACAACATTGAGCTGAAGCACGGCCAATCTTACGATGAGTGGAGGAAAGGGTTGCCAGCCTATTGGAACTAATGGCAGCTGACGGCCGCGCCCTAGGCGCGTCTAGTGGGCACCCGTTGAACAATAAAAGGTGCTTGTTAATGAACTATGTAGACGCCTTCGCAACGGTACTCGATGGCATTAGCCGCCCACCTCATGGAACGGTGCGCCTTTATCGGCTCCCTGGCGGCGTTCAGCTGCCTCTGAGCCGATATGGGGCGCGCGTTTGGCATGACGGCATCGAAGCATTCCAAGCATGGGGCTGCAGAAGTGTTAAAGACATGAAACTTCATGCATCCCGGATCAATACTAACTTTCTCAAGGCGACGAGCTAACCAAGCCTGACTGGGATGTATATAACTTTCGCCAGGTTTGCGGTGACAAGCCCGTTTCACGCCTAAATACACGACAAAAGTGCGCTTGATCGCAAAAGCCATGACTTAAAGCGACGTCGCATAAGGATTGCTCTGAGCGAAGCATATTCTGTTGCGCTGCTTTCACACGCGCGGCCGCTACGTATATCGACGGCGTCATGCCAGTCGTCTGTTTGAACGCATGCGAGAAATGGCTGACGCTCAAGCCCAGTAACGAGGCAAGTTTGGTTGTCCTTATACTACTGCTGATATTCTCGCTTATGAACGTGTCTACTCGTAGGATCTGCCAGCGCGCCAGTCCTCCCCGGGTTTTATATGAAGGTTGTTTGTTCTGTTTGGCAGCCGCCAGCAAGCTAATCGCCTGCTTAATATACGTCGAAGCGATGTCGGGGTTACGGTAAATCGCTTTCTCCGTCTCCATCAGTAACATCAATAACCGTCTTGCTTGTTTTGCGTGGACAGGGCGACCGGGGGCGTTGTTGTTTGTTGAGGGCTCCGTATCGATACGTCCGTTCATGGTTCAAGCTCCTAACCGAGGTCGACTGTCAATGTCAGATGTTTAATACGGTGTTCTCGTTATCACCGGGGGCAAAAAACAGGGTCTCAAGCACTCTCCAATGCCATAGCTGTCGTCCGGTTTTATGCACAAGGTGACCGGTAACGCAATTAGCAAAGGCTGCGCTTCCGAAATCAAACTATTATTGATCAGCTAGGTAAGAATCACGTTACTGCGATCTGTCCAGGAAAAGGACTATCGGAACTCTGAATTGACCATTTTATTAACGAGTGGGGTATTCAGATTTGATCAATGTTACCAAGGGATCTGATGGCAGGCCTGCCGCCATCTGCGGAAATTCTCGAAATACTGAGTGCTAGGCAAGTGCACTTTTCCCCATCGCCAATCCAAATATTATCAACACCGATCCGGTGAGTCTTTTACCCCAGATAGCTGCACCGGGTTTGGCCAGACGATGAGATATTCCTTTAGCGCCTATGGCGTAAGCGGCCGAGACCATAAACTTGACCAGCAGGAAGACTAGAATCAGGCCCAACAGCGTGGCGAGACTGGCTTCCTGGGGGGCGCCAACAAACTGAGGCAGCAGTGCTGAGAAGAATAGGATCGCCTTTGGATTGCTGATGCCGACCATGAATGATTTTGCCCAGAGTGATGACAGGCGCTCGGACAGTCCTTGGTCTTTGGCGATCAAGCCACCGCGAACCAGGTGTATGTGCTGAATGCCCAACCAAACCAGGTATCCCGCGCCAGCAAGTTTGATTATCACGAATACGGTCGGGTTGGCTGCCAGCAGTGCATCGATGCCGAGAAGAGAGAGACCGGCAAGTGCAGCAATCGCGAGTAAATCGCCGGTGAGTATCCATAGGGCACGACTCACGCCATGTATTAGAGCGTTATTAACCAAAAAGATGGTCGAAGGGCCAGGTGAGCCAACCTGAGCCACCGCAATCAATACAAACAGCAAATAGTCGAAACTCGACATGGGAAACCTCTAGGCGACTCCGTCACAGAGAAAACGCTACACTAGAGGCAAAGTGGTTCAGTCAATAGGGCCATTTAAACGAAACGGGTATGGACCATTATGGTCAAAGGAAAGGCGACACTCGCGTTGGAGCTTCCCCTCCCGGAAGAGGGAACTGCCAACACAAAACAGGAGCGGGCTTACCAGGCTATACGTGAAGCCATTCTGAATGGTCTGCTGCAGGCGGAGGATCGCTTGCCGTCCACGCGGGCGCTTGCGCAGCGTTGGGGTGTTGCTCGCGGCACCTTGGAAAGCGTGTATGAACGCTTGCAACTCGAGGGCTATATCCTTCGCCAGGTTGGCTCGGGCAGTCGAGTAAGCGCGGTCATGCCCGACAGTTACCTGAAAGCGGTGATTGATTTTGGCGTTACCAGCACGCCAATCGGGGAAGTACCAACTAGCAATCCGACAGAGTCTGTACGCTCGGAGACGGTGCATAGGGCACAGGTAGGCATGCCGTTCGTAGCTCGCCTCGCCAATCCGCAGTTGATGTCACCCGCCGAATGGGCTGCACATTTACAACGGGCCATGGCCAGGATGACACCGGATCAGATGTGCAACGCCGAGCCCCAAGGTGCGCTGGCATTGCGGCAACAGATCGCACGGTATTTGCGCAACCACCGCGGTATCGCTTGCCAGGCGGAGCATCTGCTGATTACCAATGGTATCCGCCATGCAATTGACTTGGTGGCGCGGGTCGTACTGCAGCCCGGCGATCATGTGGTCGTGGAGGATCCCGGCTATCCCGCCGTGCACCGAATCTTTGCCGAAGCCGGTGCATCGTTGGTGTATGCGCCCATTGATGAGCAGGGCCTGGACCTGAGCAGTGTTCCCGAGGCAGTTCACTGCCGATTGGCCTATGTAACGCCGGCGCACCAGTCGCCACTTGGGGTGATCATGTCGGCCACGCGTCGTCTGGAGCTGCTGGATTGGGCGCAGCGGCAGGGTGGCTGGATTATCGAGGACGACTACGACAGCGAGTTCAACTACCACCGCGCACCATTGCCAGCATTAAAGGCCATCGATTCAGTGCAGCGGGTGGTCTATTGCGGCAGCTTCAATCAGGCGCTGTTCTCCAATTTGCGCCTCGGTTATTTGATGGCGCCTCCGCAGTTGCACAATCAAATTCTCGCCCTTTGGCATACGGTCGGTCGTAGTGTTGGCGTTTCTGAACAGTTGGGCTTGGCGGCTTACATGCATGGTCCGGCGTTTCTTCGTCATCTAAGGCGCGCCCGTCAGGAATATCTGACCCTGCGTGACATCGTGCTGGACACCTTGCAAAAGCATGCAGCGGGACGTTATCGCATCAGCGGCGAGCATGCAGGCTTTCACCTGATCCTGTGGCTCACAGCCGATCAGGACCAGGATCTGTTAATTGAAGCGGCGGCAGAGGTCGGTATACGGCTACAACCCCTCCGTGGGTACTGTCAACAAAATCAATTGGAACCTGCCTTTGTGCTGGGTTTCGCAGCCCTTACTCGTGCCCAGGCAAAAACTGCATCACTTAAGCTTGCTTACCTGCTGCAGGCTTGATGCGATGCCGCGCCGTGCAAAGGTGGGGCATGGGGGCCAGGACAAATTCCAATTTATCCGTACCCACACTTTCGAGGGGGTATCGAGCCCCCAATAGTTGGCTTTGCGCAGTCTCGGTTGAACAACATCATGAGCGTCGGACAGCCGGAGACCGACATCATGAACATGATGCCCCAAGCCCATGTCAGCTTTCCTGCGAACTCGGACGTTCCGTTAACTGACGTGCCCTGCGAGGCGGTGCCAGCGGAGCGGGTGGAAGTGCTGTTGAAGCTACTAGCCGAATGCTTGGCCATGGTGGATCAGGACAACGAACGCGCGTGGATACGGCTCTCCCAGGCCATGGAACTGCTTCAACCAACCGCACGGACGCTACATAGGCCATTAGGAACGACGGGCGGCCTCGCAAGTTGGCAGATTCAGCGTGTGGACTGCTTCGTCGACCAACACCTAGACAGCCCAATCCGCACGCCCCAGCTGGCGAAGGTACTTAACCTGAGCGTCAGCCATTTTTCGCATGCTTTCAAGCAAACGCTTGGCGTTGCGCCGTTAGTTTATGTTGCCCGCCGGCGGATCGAGTCGGCACGGGAGATGATGTTGGCAAGCCCTTCGTCGCTTGCGGAAATCGCACTCAGCCACGGTTTCTGCGATCAGTCGCATTTTAGCCGTACCTTCCGCCGCGAAACGGGGCTGACGCCGCAGATGTGGCGGCGAATGTTCTGTAAAGCCGGGGACACGAAGTAACGGCGTAGCGCGGCGCTTCAACGGTACATGGCACAGACCGCAAATATCAGCGGCGCGGGTTGCTGTTGGGGTCTTTTGTGCCTTTGGTTAGCTGGCGGTTTCCGCGGTCAAGGTAATCTCGACCAATTGCTCTGGAAACAGCAGCTGAGGGGTGCATATCAGCCTGCTCTTGCAGCTGGGCCAGAACTTGCCGTAGACCTCCTTTCGCACATGTTCAACCACGCGCGCTGCCTCCCTCAGGTCGACCACATACAGGACTTCCTCGATGACATCGTCCAAGTTGGCATCGAACAGCCTCAACAGCTTCTGCGCATTGGCGTAGGCAACGCGCAGCTGAAGTGCCATGTTCGAACAGTCAGCAAGCAGTCCATCGGCATCTACGCTCGCCGGACCGACCAGATCGCCAGTCGTGCCGTGGCTCATCTGGCCAGTGACGTATAGGCGATTACCGATTTTTTCGACCTCGCCGTAGCCGTATATGGGGCGCCAGTAGGGATCGAGATACCCCAATGTCTTGATTGGGCCTTCCTTCATCTTGCTCACTCCGATCACAGGCGGCGTCTCGGCTAAGATGGCTGAATCTACCTATGACCGATTGGATCGATCCGTTCGCTTTGTATGGATCTACTGGCAAAGTTCAGAGTTCGACGAAACCGCGTTGGACGCCTATGGCTACTGCATGGGTACGGTTATCCGCTCCGAGCTTTTCCATGATGCTGCGAAGATGACCTTTAATGGTGTCCTCGGATATTTGCAGATGCATGGCGATCGCCTTGTTCGTCTTGCCTCGCGCGACACACTGCAATACCTGTATTTCCCGAGCGGTTAGGCAATCCTTATCGAGGTGTCCGGCCAGTTCGGCTGCGATCTCCGGAGGGAAATGTCGTTTGCCGGCGGCCAGTAAGCGGATGGTTTCAAGCAACTCCTTGCGCAATGTGCTTTTGAGCAAATAACCCATGGCGCCGGCCTTGATCGCATGCAGGGCACGCACGTCGCCCCGGTAGGTGGTGAGAATGGCGATGCGCGCAGTTGGGCATTCCGAACGAATCGCACTTATAGCCTCGATACCGTTCATATCCGGCATCTGCAAGTCCATCAGGGTCACGTCCGGACGCAGCGCCGTAAATTTAGCCAATGCATCGCGGCCATCTACCGCTTCGGCGACGAGCAACATATCTGGTTGGCCCTCTAGAACCGCCGCGATGCCTTCGCGCAATAACGGGTGGTCGTCGACCACCATCACTCGGATGGGTTGATCTGTTTGCACGCCGATCTCCTTGCCGATGTAAGCCGATGCCATCCGCGCTCCAAGGGCCCGGGTGGCCGTTGATAGGCGCACGCGCCGGGCAGCACGAGCCTGACTTCGGTTCCGTGCGGTTGTGCAGCACCTATAGTCAGGCGCCCGCCGATTCGCTGCGTGCGCTCCCGCATCCCACAGAGGCCCCAATGTTTTTGACGTCCGGTTTCCAGGTAGGCCGGCTCGATTCCCTTACCGTCATCGGTGACGCGCAGTTCAAAGGCACGCCGCGTGTAGGTGATCTGCAGGGTCACATGCTTGCCTTGCGAGTGTCGGAACGCGTTGGCTATCGCCTCATGTCCGATGCGATAAAGCTCTTCGCGCGCGATGGGCTGCAAGGGCTGCCGAGCCCCCTCGGCGCAAGCGCTCAGCTCGACCGCGGTGTGCTGTTCGAATTCTCGGGCCGCAGCGATAAGGGCGGCCAACAGGTCAGCTGGCGGTGGGTGAGCGCTGCGCAAGTTGAATACCCGGTCGCGGCCGTCAGCGAGTACCTGGTCTGCGCGGTCCAGGGCTTGTTCCATCTTGCTGCGCGCGGGGTTCTCGTCAGGGATAGCCTGAGCCACCGCCTGGAAGCGCAGCATCAGCCCTTGCACGCCTTGCAGCAGCGTGTCATGCAATTCACGAGCAATTCTTTCGCGCTCGGCATGACGCTCTTCCAGGCGGGCACGTAGTTGTCGCGCCGAGTGACGCAAGCTTGCGCGGTAAAGACACCACAGCAGTCCAATCAGCAACGCCGCGCAGGCCAGCAAAAAGAGCGGGTTGAGGTAGAACACTTGCGCGACGGAGAAGCTCAGCGTGGCTTCATCGAGACTTGCGACACCATCGTGATTGAGCGCAACGACTCTGAACCGATAGTCACCAGCGGCCAATCCGGTATAGGTCGCTTGGCGCTGAACGCCAGCGTGGTGCCAGTCGTTGTCGAAGCCGTCGAGGCGATAACGAAAGTGCATCGCTTCGGGCACGGACAGGTTCAGCGCCGTGTAGCTGATCTCGACGCGCTTGGCGTCAGCCCCCACCACGGGCTGCTGTGCGTCCACTTCGGTGCCGTCGACGCTCACGGATTCGATCAGCACCTTCGGCGCTGAGCCTTGTGAAGCACGCTGGTCTGGATCGATGCGGATTACGCCCTTGCTGGTGGCGAACCAGAGCTGGTCGTCGCTTCCTCGTACACCAGTCGGCAGGGCCAGTACCCGATGGGGATCGTTTGCCAGACCACCTATCATGTCGTAGGTACGATAGTGGATGACATGATTGATGTCTGCTTTGGCTCGCGCCAGCTCCGCGGCTGGCAGGTGAAAGATCCCGGATTTTCCATGAATCCAAAGATCGTTACCTGGCGCGCCCTGATCGGCCGAAGGCGTAGGGATAACTGCGTAAACGTTATCAAACAAGCCGTTGTCCGGCAGTTGCAGGCTGTAGAAGCGGCCGCCATCGAAATAGGCCACGCCACGCTGACCGCCAACCCAGCCGAAGCCGTCTCGCATCGAGATGGCGGTTACATGTCCGATCCGCAAGCCGTCGGCTTTTCCCCATCTGCGGACGTTATCGCCATCACGGGAGACGAGCAGATTGTCACGATATCCAAACCAGAGCCGTCCGTTGAGATCGGTGGTGGCGCTGACGGGCATCGTCTGGCTCGGCTGCAGGGAGTCGGCAGGCATCTTCGACCATACCCCGTCGCGCCAGACAAACAGGCCCATTCGGTTGATCGATACCCACAGGGCGCCTTGTGCATCCAGCGCCATGGCGCGTACCGATGATTCAGGTGGCACCTCGACAGGCAATTGCGCAACCTTTTCCAACTGCGTGTTGTTTGATCGCCAGATGCCGTTGGGCCCTGCCATCCAGACACATCCCGCTTGATCGGTCATGGCTGCACTGACCGGCGGTGGCATATCGAGCACGTGCACGTCGGAGGAATAGAGTCGCATCGATTGGGTATTGGCGGTTCCTGCCCAAAGGCTTCCGTCGGCACCGGCTGCGAGCGCGAAGCCTATTGCATGTTGCGGCAGCGATGCGGCCGTTACTGCCCGTGGTCGAAAGCGGTCGAGGCCGGCGTTGGTGCCAGCCCAGACGTTGCCTTCAGAATCTTCGAGCAGGGGCCAGATGAAGTCCGAACTCAAACCGTCGCGTTTGCCATAGCTGGCCATCGCTTGATCGTCGGCCAGCTGTGTTGCGTTTGGTCTTCGGACATGCCGAATGCCGCTACCGACTGTGGCGACCCATAGTGCACCGCGGTGATCGAACAGCAGCCCGTTGGCACCGTTGGTCCCGGTGTTCACTAACAGCGTTTCGCCGCTCTGCGGATCGTATCGCTGCAGCGCACCGCCATAGCGGTCGGCCAGCCAGATCGAGCCGTCCCTCGCCTGGGCTATCTGGCTCGTCGACGGTGCGGTTACACCTGAATCAACAAACGTTTCGGAGCCTTGTGGCAGATAGAACAGTTTTTCCTCGTTGGCGGCCCAGACCACTCCGTCACGATCGACGAAAACGGCGCGCGCCTGGCTACCAGGGAAGCCCCAACGGATCGAGATGTGCCGCCAGTGCTTACCGTTGTAGCGTGCCAGCCCGTCGTTGGCGGCCGCCCATATATTGCCTTGCGGATCTTCAGCCAGACCGTAGATGACACCAGTCGGCAGTCCTGGTTGTGTTAGGTGGACATCCATTCCTGCGGGCCTGATCAAGCGAAGCCCCCCTTTGCGCAAGCCGACCCATAACCCGGCGTCGGTGGCCAATAAGGCAGAGACGATCCCCAAAGCTTCGCCGTTAGGCGGCTGGTACCGAACGAAACGTATGCCATCGAAACGTAGCAGCGACTCGTTGCTCCCTAGCCACAGGTAGCTATCGCGGGTCTGTGCCAAAGCGCCGACCTGGCTGGGTCCATTGTCAGCTGAGGTCCACCGGTGATGTTCCATGTGATCCAGGCTGCGCGCAGAGACGCACGGGCCGCAGAGTAGTAGAACGAGCACCACCCACTTTCGCCATCGGCGATGTGAGTGGCGGGGCACCGCTTTGCGCGTGATAGCTTTACCTTGCGCGTGTTTATGCACCGGGTGGGATGTTCGATCGGTTGATGGGGTCATGCTTGTGCCTGACACAGGTAATCAAAATCGTCCTGATTGAGTCTGCGCCCATTCGATCGAGTAATCTGCCACTTCTTCCCAGTTGGACTCGGCGATCAGCCAGTGGCTGTGGCCGGCAAAGCACTTATAGGCAATAGGTGCGATCGAGCGATGATGATGACGATAGTTGGAGGCAACCAAACTTGCCCGAATGCTTCGGTCGTTCGCACCGGCTAGCAGCAACAGGGGCGGACGGTGATCATTGGCAAAGTCGACCTTGCTGTCGATACCCAGTGCAGCCTCGTAGAAGATCCGTGCGGGCGCCTTGACCACATGCCGCTGGAATTCCATGAGCCGGTCGGAGTCGGGCACGGTCTGGGCTACTTTCCGTGCGAAGCGTTCGAAACTCAGGTCGACCTGCCGGTGCAGGCCGGCTCTGAACAACACCGGTAGCAGATCAAAAGCCAGTAGCCAGGGGCGAATGCCGCGCGGTGGTACCGGCGCGATTGCAATGCCGGCTCTGCCGTAACCACGATCGATCAAAAGCTGCACGATCAGTCCGCCAAAACCATGGCCAACCAGCAAGGGCACCTGGGGCATGCCGCTGATGATGGTGGTGTAATGCTCGACGAGCCGGGATAGGCCGAGACCAAACGATCGTGCTGACCCGTCCTCCTGCGGTGGCCACGGCAGCGCAATGCAGTTATAGCCGCAGGCCGTGAAGCGGCTTTTGAAACGGTCCCAACTGGCTGTCGTCAACCAGGCGTCGTGGATGAAAACCACCCGTCTGTTCAAAGGAGGTGTCCTGTTAGGAAAGGTCTCGATTGCCCGACGCGGGTGTGACCAAATGCCTGATTCGCACTGCGACGCCGGCAGTCTGATAGCGCCGGGCTGCGGCTTCGATACGCTGTTCGGCGCGGGTGACACGGTGATGATGGCGCAGGTGCTCAAGCCAGGATTCGTCGAAGAAGAATTCCTGCCAGCGGCGCGGGTTCTCACTGTCCTGCATCAGGCCCCAGGAGTACGATCCATTGCGTTGGCGCATACCACGAACTTGCAACATGGCCTGGCGAAACGCAGCGACCCGCTCCGGTGCGATGTCGTAATCGATCGTCACCATCACAGGCCCGCGTTCCTGATCATGGTCATCGCTCAATACGGGTAGCGGCCAGTGCAGCGACGGTGCCAGGTCATCCGCGTCTGTCACCGGTAGCCGGAAGCGTAAGGTCAGGATAATACCGAGTAGCAATATCGTGCCCGCGCTGAGCAAGGCAATGACAATCGAACTATGGCTGGCAACCAGGCCCCACAGTGCGCCTCCGGCGGCCATGCTGCCAAAAAATACCAATATATACACTGACAAGGCGCGTGCCCGAACCCAGTTCGGCACCGACGTCTGTGCCGCCAGTTGTAGGCTGGACAACACTGCAATCCAGGCAGCGCCGCTGAGCATCATCACGGGGATGAGCGCATGGAGCGTGCGCAGCGACGCCAGCGCGAGCAGCACCAAGGCGTAGATTACGCTTGCTCCAGCAACCAAGGTATCCGCGCTCAGTTTGCCCCGTATCCGTGGCAGCAGCATGGCGCCGACGACCGCGCCGATGCCAACGCTGCCCAGCAGCAGACCGAAATCGGCTGCGCTGCCCTGCAGCTCACCGCGTACGATCAAGGGTAACAGTGATATGCCAGCACTGGCGCCGATGAAAAACGCTGCCGCCCGCACCAACACCGCCTGCAACGGCTTTGAGCTGCGGCTGTAGCGCCATCCGGCACGTATGGCACCGAGCAATCGCTCGGCAGGGAAAGCTACCGTGGCCGGCTCGCGCCTCCACGAGGCGAGCACTGCGATGACCGCAAAGAACGACAGCGCATTCAGTCCAAACGTGGCCCAAGGGCCGCTCAGGCTGACCAACACACCGGCGATGGCCGGGCCCAGGGCTCGGGCCACATTGATACCAAGGCTCGACAACGAAATGGCCGACTGCAGATCGTCTTTTCCGACCAGCTCAGGCGTCAGCGCCGACCACGCCGGCATCATCAATGCGGTGCCAATGCCCATGCCCAGCGTGAGCAAAAGCAAGAGCGTTACGCTCATCAGCCCGCTCAAGGTCAGGAGCGCCAGGGTCATTGCCACGGCGGCCATCCATAATTGCACGCCGAGCAGGTAGCGGCGCTTGTCGACAATGTCTGCCAGCGCGCCAGCTGGCAGCGCCAAAAAGAACATTGGTGCAGAGCCTGCAACCTGTACCAGTGCCACGCTCAACGGGCTGGCCGAAAGGGAAGTCATCAGCCAGCCGGCGCCAACCTCGTGCATCCAGGTGCCAACGTTCGAGGCGATACTGGCCAGCCACAGCCAGCGAAAGGTCGGGTGGCGAAGGGCACTCCAAGGCGAAGACTTAGCGATGATCGTGGTGTCCATGGTCAGAAAGCGAAGCAGGAGCAGCCGAAGGCGCCCCAGAACCCTTGGTAATCGCTGACCGGGACCGACGAGGTACGCACCCGATCATGGCTATGGGCATGTACTGCACAAGGTCCTGAGCACTGATGCACCTTGGCCAGTGAAGGGGACTGGGGTCGCCAGTGCCCTGGCACTTTAGCCACCGGCGACCAATCTGGCGTGACCGGCAGCGGCGCAGGTGCCAGCCGGTCGAACTCACCGGCACCGTAGACGACCTTGCCATCGACGATGGTCAGTACCGATTCGATCCACTTGATTGCTTCTTCCTCGACGCTAAAAAAGTCCGCCGACAACGCCGTCAGATCTGCCAGCTGGCCCACCTTGATCTGTCCCTTCTTGCCTTGCTCACTGGAGAACCAGGCGCTGCCGTGGGTGAACAGTTGCAAGGCTACCTCGCGAGACAGACCCTCCGGATACAAGGCGAGACCGCCGACGGTGCGCCCACTGACCAGCCAGTAAAGCGAGGTCCAGGGGTTATAACTGGATACTCGCGTGGCATCGGTGCCGGCACCCACCGGTACGCCTTCGGCAAGCATCCGTTTGATCGGCGGAGTCTGTTCTGCGGCCTGTTTGCCGTAGCGATCGACGAAGTATTCTCCCTGGAACGCCATACGGTCCTGAATCGCGACGCCACCGCCCAGCGCTCGCACACGTTCGATATTCTTCGGCGTGATGGTTTCGGCATGATCGAAAAACCATGGTAGGCCGTCGAACGGGATGTCGCGGTTGACCTTCTCGAACACGTCGAGCATGCGGGAAATGGATTCGTCGTAAGTCGCGTGAAGTCGGAACGGCCAGCGCTGTTCGACCAGATGCCGCACTACCGGCTCCAGCTCCTGTTCCATGCTGGCCGCCAGCTCTGGTCTTGGCTGCAGAAAGTCCTCGAAGTCAGCAGCGGAGAACACCAGCATCTCGCCCGCGCCGTTGTGGCGGAAGAAGTCCGAACCGTCGCCAGGCTTGACCATGTGGCTCCAGTTCTTGAAGTCGGTCAGTTCTTCCTTGGGCTTCTGAGTGAACAGGTTGTACGCGATGCGCACCGTTAATTGGTCCTGCTCGGCCAGCTCACGGATCACCTGATAGTCGTCGGGGTAGTTCTGGAAGCCGCCGCCGGCATCGATGGCACTTGTGACGCCGAGCCGATTGAGCTCCCGCATGAACTGGCGGGTCGAGTTGACCTGGTACTCCAGCGGCAGGGATGGCCCCTTGGCCAGGGTCGAATACAGGATCATCGCGTTGGGCGTGGCCACCAGCATGCCGGTTGGCTCGCCGTTGGCATCACGCTGGATTTCGCCGCCCGGTGGGTTCGGCGTGTCACGGGTGTAGCCCACCACCCGCAGGGCCGCGCGATTGAGCAAGGCTCGGTCGTAGAGGTGAAGAATGAATACGGGTGTGTCGGGCGCGACCTTGTTGATTTCTTCCAGTGTCGGCATGCGTTTTTCGGCAAACTGGAATTCATTCCAACCACCCACCACACGCACCCACTGAGGTGCCGGCGTGCGTTCGGCCTGATCCTTGAGCATCTGCAGGGCATCGGCCAGCGACGGCACGCCTTCCCAGCGCAGTTCGAGGTTGTAGTTCAGGCCCCCGCGGATCAGATGTAGATGAGAGTCGTTGAGGCCCGGAATGACGCAACGGCGGTGCAGGTCGATGAGCTGGGTCCCCTCGCCACGTGTCGCCATCACCGTGGCGTCGTCGCCAACGGCGAGGAAGCGTCCATCCTTGATGGCAACTGCAGTGGCCTGTGGTTTATCACGGTCAACGGTGTGTATACGGCCGTTGAAGAGAATGGTATCGGCGGTCATGTTGCCTCCTCGATTAGTGGCGAAAGATCGGCCGGCAAAACTCGCGAAGGGAAGGGCAGACCAGAGCATCCCGGCAGCGCCCAGTGCGGAACTGGCGGCGATGAATTGGCGACGGCTGTCGCGGGTGCGGTCTTCAGTGCTCATGTTCGTTGCTCCTTGCGTTGTTTAACCAGCCCGCGAATAGCCGCGTGGCCAAAGGCATGAACAGGTACACCACCAGCAGGACAATGCTGAGGGTGATCAGCGCGTTGCTGAGCAGGAATGTGCCCAAAATGGGTTGCCAGGCGAACAATGGCTGCCAGAGTTGTGGCACGAGCAGGCTCAGCGGCAGGATTACAAGAAAAGTCACGCACGCCTGCTTCCAGCGCGGTGGCCGTTGTTCACCATCGGCCGGCACAAACCAGAATTCGTTGAGGGTACTGATCTCGGTCTGGTCACCATCGGCTAGCAGCGGTTCCGCTTCTTCAATCAACTGGCGCCGTTGTGCCGAATCGAGCCAGGTCCGTAGCCGTTCTGGACAGCTGAAGCGCAACACACAGGTGAACAGTGGCAGGCCGTCGCGGGTACTGCGGATGACGTCGGCCCCTAGATGACCTGCGCATTGACTGGCGATGGCGACGATGCGTCTTAGCCATTCTTCGTAGGCTTGCTCCTGTCCGCGCCGTACACGATGACGAACCACTAGCGTGACGGTTTCGGCGGGTTCTGCTGCACCAGTGTTCATGTTCAATAGCTCCCGCGGTTGCCGGTAGGCAGCGGACTCGCCGACGAGGCTCGACTCGCAAACCTCGTCGGCGGGAGGTTGATCGGCGTAGAGATCGGCAACTGATGGCTTCAGAGCACGACCCGTCAGGGTTGTATGGGACGATAGAAGCGGGCCGGGGCCAGACCACCGCTCCGGCCCGAACGGTCAGATGGGCGCGGCTACCGGCGCCAGAGTTGGACCATGGCTGACGCGCTCGTCTGCCTTGTGCACCATGGTGTAGGCGTAATCGATGCCCATGCCATAGGCGCCAGAATGCTCCTTGGCCACGGCCATCACTTCGTCATAGGTGTCGCGGTTCTTCCAGTCACGCTGCCACTCCAACAGCACCTGTTGCCAGGTCATCGGGACGACGCCGGCCTGGATCATGCGCTGCATGGAGTAGTCATGCGCTGCCTGGCTGGTACCACCGGACGCGTCGGCGACCATGTAGATTTCATAACCGGCGTCGTGCATGGCGGACAAGGCAAATGTGGTATTGCAAACCTCCGTCCAAAGGCCTGAAACGACGATCTTGTTGCGGCCGTTGCGCTGAAGGGCGTCGCGCACTTTCTGGTCGTCCCAGGAGTTCATCGAGGTGCGTTCGAGAATCGGTGCGTCAGGGAAAACGCCTAGCAGCTCGGGATAGGTGTGGCCGGAGAAGCTCTCGGTTTCGACGGTAGTGATGATGGTTGGAATCGAGAAAATCCGGGCGGCCTTGGCCAGACCGACGACATTATTCTTCAGCGTCTGACGATCGATGCTCTGCACGCCGAAGGCCATTTGCGGCTGCTGATCGATGAAGATCACTTGGCAGTTATTGGGCGTCAGTACTTCGAGTTTGGGGTTGGTCATTCTGGTCACCTTCGTTATCGGTAGCGATTGGGTTATGGCCAGGTTGATGCTCTCTCGGTAGTGACGAGCATCCAGCTGCGCACGCGGTCTCTGGCCACGACTCCGGTTGGAGTCGTGGCCAGAGGCGTGTGCGCACTATCGCAGTGGGGTGGTTGGTGTGAATTGAACCGCTGTGCGGTTCTGGGACGGTCATGCTGTTAATGCATTCTTGAAGTACAGATGTTGGCCTCGGCAGCAGGCAGCATGGACGGTCATTCCAGATGCTGCTTCAGCGCCATGCCTGCCTGGGCCATGGCCAGGCGAACGGCTGGTACATCGCTCAGCACGTTGAGCAGTCCGTAGTCGTGGATCATGCCGTTGTAGCGGGTTGCGACGACGGGCACGCCGGCCGCGTCCAGCTTGCGGGCATAGGCCTCGCCCTCGTCACGTAGCACGTCCATCTCCGCCGTCTGCACCAACGCCGGCGGCAGACCCTGAAGGCGCTCCACAGGTGCACGGAGCGGGGATGCGTACACATCGTCACGCTGGCGCGCGTCGGTGGTGTAGTTGTTCCAGAACCATTCCATCATCGGCTTGGTGAGAAAATGCCCTTCGGCGAACTGGTTGTAGGAGGCATTGTTGAAGTTGGCATCGGTGACGGGCCACAGGAGCAACTGGAACCTCAATGCCGGAGAGCCTTCGTCCTTCGCTTTCAGGGCGACCACCGCTGCCATGTTGCCGCCCACACTGTTACCGGCAACCGCCAGCCGCTGGCCATCGATGCCAATCTCCTCGCCGTGCTCGGCGACCCAGCGGGTGGCGGCATATGCTTGGTTGATTGCGGTGGGGTATTTGGCTTCTGGCGATGGGGTGTAGTCGACATAGACTGCTGCCGCACCAGACGCCAGCACCAGGTCATAGATCAGCCTCGCGTGAGTCGGATAGTCACCCAGTACCCAACCGCCACCGTGGAAAAACATGAACGCTGGCACCACACCGCTACTGTTCGCTGGACGTACCAGCGTTAGCGACAGCGTCTGCCCGTCGATCGCGATGCTTTTGTTTTCAACCTTTACGCCGGAAAGGTCGAGGTTCACGGACGCCTGAGCGTCGGTCAGAACAGCCCGGGCCTCTCTGGGCGTCATTTGTTCCAACGGAGTTCCGCCGCCCTTAGCCAGGGCTTCAAGAAAACCTTGCGTGGTGTGTTCGACGCCGGGGCTGCCTGCGGCGAATATTTTGGTTGAAATAACTGACATGACTAGCACTCCCTGAGTGAGTTGTTTGACGTTCACGAACGTGCTCCTAGAAGGCCTCGAACAGCTGCGCTGCGAGTTGATGGTCCAGACTTAAAGTTCCGGCCAAGCCAAATTTTGGCGCTCATCGACCAAGCGCAGCACGGCGATCCTCGCCTGCGAATTGATGGATGACTTGGATGGTTCTGCAGTGATGGAACGAACGTGTGCTTATTTAGTAGCTGGGGGAGGGGAGAAGGGCCGCGAAGGGTTTGGCCGACCATGTTCGATTGCCGACCACAGATTCATTCAAATCTCGGATTGTCATCCAATGAAAGTCGTGGGCGTTTTGCGACAGTGTGCGGGCACACTACGAAAAACCTCAGTACACAATCGAATTGGAGGATCAGTTCATGACGTTCCGTAACGGCCTAACTTCGCTTCTTCGTCCGGAAGACTCGGTACTCGTACTTATCGACCACCAGCCGTTCCAACTCGCGAACTTGAACAGCCACGAGCCGCTGATGGTGATTAACAACTCGGCGGGTCTGGCAAAGGCGGCCAGGGCATTCAAGGTGCCGACCATCCTCACGAGCGTTCTTGCTGCTCAGGGCGGCGTTATCTTCCCTCAGATTACCGACGTGTTCCCTGACCAAGAGGTAATTGACCGGACGCTGATAAATACCTGGGAGGACCCTAAGGTAGTCGACCTGGTCAAGGCGACTGGTAGAAAGCAGCTGATCATTGCCGGGCTGTGGACTGAAACATGTGTCGCCATGCCGGCAATTCAAGCTGCTGGAGAAGGCTGGGACGTGACGGTAGTCACCGATGCATCGGGTGGCGTCTCTGTCGAGGCACACGAAGTTGCCATTCAGCGAATGATAGGCGCCGGTGTGACCATGATGACTTGGTTAGCGGTGGCTTCCGAGTGGCAGCGTGATTGGGCCCGAACCGACAGCCTTGAAGGAATGATCGACGTCATGAAACAGCATACCGGTGGAAGCGGTATCGCCTTCATGTGGGAGCAGCAACTACTCAATACGCCGGTGCCTCAGCCGTAGAGTAGGGAAAGGCGAGGCCCCGTACCAGAACATCGCAAGGACGCGGTCGGGGCAGCGAGTTTGGTCATGCCTCTCTATGAATTTTCCGGTATTTCGATGTCTCGAGAGCATGCTGATGCCGTTAAAAGGTTTTCCCGTGGATATGGTTATTGATGTATCCAAAAGTCAGTTTGAGGCCAGCCACTAATGTGGCCTTATATTAAGGAAGAACTATTCGCCCGAGCCGAGTCCGTTGATACGCATGTCGTACCCTCGGAAACCGTCTATATATTGTCAGCTGGCAGGAGCATGACGGCTCGACGACTGCCAAGGTCCAGAACTATGCGTGGGCTGAGTCGCTTGCATGCAACCTTGCCCAATGGGCAGATGCTCCAGATGACCGGGACATATGAAGACATAAGCCCCATTTAGGGCCGGTGTCTGGAGATTTCTCCGATGCGCCAAGATGCTGCGATGACTTCTGTGCCGTCAACGACGGAGTTCGATCAGGGGAAATGAAATGATTAAGACGATTATCGAGCAGCGGCGTCGCAGTCTCGGCGGTGGCCTGCATGTGGGCCGTGTATTGCCGTTTGCCAAGCAGCGCATGGTGGGCCCGTTCATATTCTTCGATCACATGGGGCCGCTCGATATCCTGCCTGGGGTGGGCGCCGAATTCGATGTCCTCCCACACCCACACATAGGTCTGTCGACTGTGACGTACCTGTTTTCTGGCAACGTAATGCACCGGGATAGCCTTGGTTACGAACAGGCGATCCGACCCCAGGAAGTCAACTGGATGACGGCGGGGCGCGGCATTACGCATAGCGAGCGGTTCGAGCACGGCCGAACGCATGGCGATCATTTGCACGGTATTCAGGCTTGGGTAGCGCTGCCGGCAGAGCAGGAGGAGATCAGTCCATCTTTCACCCATCACTCAGGTCTCGACCTGCCGCAATGGGACCACGACGGGGTGATCGGGCAACTCATCGCCGGCAGCGCCTATGGCTTGACTGCCGGAGCCGAAACACATTCGCCGCTGTTCTACGCGCATCTCGAAATGGCCGCCGGCGCCACCGCCGAGATCCCGAGTGGCTATGAAGAGCGCGCCTTCTACATTGCTACCGGGGCGGTAGAGTTTGCTGGAACGCGTTACGAAAGTGGCAAGATGTTGGTGCTCGGGTCGGCAGCTTCACGCGTACGGGCGGTGGAACACTCCCGGGTGATGGTCCTCGGCGGAGACTCGGTGGGAGAACGCTACATTTACTGGAACTTCGTTTCCTCCTCGAGCGACCGTCTCGCGCAGGCGGTATCGGACTGGAAGGCAGGAAAGATGAAGCTGCCAGACGCCGACGATACGCAGTTCATCCCATTGCCGGACGAGCCAATGCCCAGACTGCAAGCGTCCCGCTGAGCATAGGCCGGTTGTGGATGTTGTTGTAATCAGCAGCAGATGTAGCACCTGAGATGCCTAACAGTGTCCGCTAAGGAATGGTTCACAGAGCCACATGGATGACAGTTATTGGTGCCTCGCAGACTGCCGTCATTTCTGCGGCAGTCTCCGAAACTGCGCAGGACACGATTAGCGCAGGCATATCCGCTCAAGGTAGTGAGCCAGATCCGAGCTGACGGTGAGGCTGCGAATTGGCAAGAAGTAGGGCGAACTGAAAATACGAAAAGAACGGAATATTAAGGCTTTGATTTTTCTGCAAAATATAAAATTTTGTATCTTTCAATACTGCTGGGGAAAAGTAAAAGCTATGTGGTAGCGCTGTAATGACTCTGCCATGAACTAAATATCAAAAATGGTAGATGATGCCATCTACCAATATATATAGCGATGCGGCATATACATGACCAGCCTGGAATAAATGGAGGTTTTTTTATTAGTAAATGGTCTAGGGGTCTTGTTATCATCTGATATCTTGTCAGAGGGCCATCTCCACCTGTACGACACAGTACTTATAAGAGAGATCACCATGGACCCATCTATTCCTTGTGCTAGGGAGGATGGGTTGTGGTCAGGCGCAATTCTAAGGTTTCAAACTTTACCAATCGTGGCCAGAATTTTGGGAATTCATGGGTAGTCTATAGCCATAAAGCTCGAAGAAGCCTTACGATTGTTAACGACATTGAGCTATGCTACTGGCTTATATTTTTGGAGTTTCAGCCAGGCGTACTTAAGTTTAACCTTCATCCCGCATTCCGTATATTACCAACCAAAACGCCACGAAAAATCCTACTGACATCCGAAGCTACTCTCGTAGACGGAGCGTTAGAATGGCATTTACTTTATTCTCCAGAAAAAATCAATTTTGACTATCTGGCCGAGCTGAGAGAGTACGCCAACAGTTGTGGTGCAACGCTGCGCGAATATACACCAGCGACTATCATTCCGCACAAATATAAAATAATGCCTCTGCTGAAGGTATGTGCATGTTTGGCAGCTGGAAAAGAATATTCTCTTCCGCCAGAAATAGTAAGCAAGGCTCAATTTTACATCAGGCAGCGCGTCAGAGGTCGCATGAGTGATCTCTACGAGCAACTACGAGATTTTGACACGGCAACGGTGCACTATCTTGTTGCAAGAATGTTTGTCGAGGGTCGTCTTAAAGTTGAGTTGTCACCGTATTTTTTCAGTCCCAGCACCGAATGGGTGAACGCATGAATGTTCGTGGGCGCTTAAAGGGTATCAATCTAGAAGAACTGATGCATGTTAATCCGGAGGCACTTCAAGAAAATATTAGAGAGGTGTTTGCCAATAGATTGACTGTTATTCGGTTAATCAACCAGGGTAGAACAGGGAACTTCATCTATCGTCGATGTGGTATCTCGAACTCCGAGCAAACTCGACTAGCTAATAGATTTCTCCAGCGTGACCCTGAAGGTAGATATTTTGGCGATCGTGCCCTGATTCCCCAGATGCGTACAACAGAGTATCGGAGGAATGCGCCTGTACAGCCAATGAGAAGCCAGCAGCAGGGTGGTTTGAGCGGAGTTCTTAAGCTGACATTAGAAAGGCATCCTACAGTTGCGACTGAAATTTCTAATTTCATTCTCCGATTTCACAGTGACTTTTCTGGTCAGAAATTTGATCGAAAATTCATTGCAGCAAAATTCAGATCGATACTGAAGGAGTCCGGTGTTACGGAAGATGAGTGGCCATTTAACCATAAAGGGTTAGGTCAAAGGACGATTGAGAAATATATTAATGAAATCCTGCGCAGCGATTTCATGTGTGCTGCTTCGACGCTTGGAGAGTTTGGCGTAACACATGCACAAATAGGTAGTGGGGAGCAAGGGTTGATCAGCCCCAGTCTACCATTTGACGTAGTGCAACTGGATGCCTACAAAGTCGACCAAATGTGCATAGTTAAAGCGGAGCCACTGCCCGGAATTCACACATCAAGAGTTATAGATCGTTTTTGGCTATTGGCCGCTGTGGATACCGTGTCAACGGGAGTGCTTGCTGCGAGATTCGTGTTTAGCAGCGAGGTAAGGGCTCAAGACGTAGAGGATGTTTTGATCAGCGCTTTTCTGGGAAATTGGAAACCACGCGACGAAGCTGAGTTGCAAAACTTATCCTATGTTCCAGGTAGTGGAATGATTGGCTATGTGCTTCCGGAAACGAAGGGAGCGCTGTGGGGGGCGCTTTTTTTAGACAATGCGATGGCGCATCACGCGGACAAGATCAAGATTAAGCTAAAGGAATTGATTGGCTTCTCCGTAAGCTATGGTCAACTTAAACGACCTGAACGGCGATCCATAATTGAAAACACTTTTAAGCAGATTGCAGAACAAGTCATGCATCGGAGCCCGTCAACAACTGGGAGTGGACCCGGATTTGGCCGAGCAACTGATGCCGAAAGTAATGCAGAAAAATATGAGATATTTGTGGACGAGGCTGAATGTCTGCTCGACGTTTGGTTGGCTAACTTAAATGTAACCCCCAGGTCCGGCTCTACCTTCTCAATGAGTCCTGTTGAATTGATTCGAGCGCATTTGAATAATTATAAAGTGCCAATTTACCTTCCGACGGCGCGGGAAGAGAGCCTTAACAAAACTAAGCTAAGCCTGGATGTTGAATACTGTATTGTCAGAGGAAGTGCCGAGTCAGGAGTGGCCCCGCACATCACTATCGATAAGGCTCGGTATACCAACAAGGTTCTATCAAGGTCGCTGGGGTTAGTAGGGCAGCGACTGCTCGTCAAAATTGACCCCAAAGACCTTCGGCAAGTGGAAGCGATTCTTCCCAATGGGCTATCGCTGGGTAGCCTGAGCGTATTGGGCTACTGGTCTAAGACTGCCCACAGTCGAATCACACGGAAGCTGATCAATCGTGCACTCAGGGACAGAACGCTGGAAATAACACGAAAAGACGACATTGTAATGTCCTTTGTAGATAACCTCTTGAGGAAGCGGAATAAGCGAAGCTTACTGGAATGGCAGCGAATGGAAAGGGAGCTCTCATCATTAGGGCAAAGCTCGTCAGGTGACGATTCAGAGAGCATTGAACGAACTGCATTTCAGTTCACTGACGGTGGAGTGACTAAGTTGGAGTTTCTGGATGATTTCTTTGATCAGTCCGCAGGGGGCGTTGCTGATGAATAGAGATCAGATGGATGCGCATGCCGTGTTCAGAAAAGATTTCACGGTAATAACCAATGCAATAGCAAAAGCAAGCAGCACGGCATTGGAAGCCATATTCATGCGGCAAACTGGCCTGATTTTTCACGGCCTTTCAAGAGTGGGAAAGACTTCGTGCATCAAGACCATCAACTCCAAGCTTCGCGGGTTTATGCCGCGCGCTTATGTGATCCAAATTGAGGTGGTCAAGAAAGAGGGTTCCTTCACAAACAATATACTCGATCAGCTAGCCACGGAGGAAGGTGTAAAGTTTCGAAGTCGAGAAACACCGGTAGGTAAGTTAGATAGGATATCAGAGCACGTCATTAATCGTTGTGGTGAAAAATTTTGCAATCATTGGGTGCTGCTTCTCGACGAGTTTCAAAGACTTCGATCTCATGATCTGCATGTGCTTTTTGATTTGTTTAACAGGCTGGATCGTAAAGGGATTACTATGACCATACTATCGTTTGCGATGCCAGCTGTTTTCAAACAACGTGAAGATCTCATGTGTGCTGGAAACAGCGAGCAATTAATCGCGCGATTCATGAGTGAGCTCATCGAGTTTAAAGGCTGCACCAGCGCTCAAGATCTCGCGGTAATACTAAAGACCTTTGACGAAAAATCGGAATATCCTCCTAAATCAGGTATCACCTATACCAATGGTTTCGCACCTCAAGCATTCGCAACGGGTTTCAGGCTGGAGCCACTTCACGGCTCATTCTGGAAAGCTCTTAACTCCGCCTCTGCCGGAGGTTATAGGAACAACGTGCCTCTTGAGCATCTATTTTTATCGATTCGCTACCTGCTAAGGTATCTGTCGCAAAATGATTCTTCCAGGATTGTCATTCCAGATAAGTTGCTCGATGAGGTGGTGCAGAAATCGAATCTTCCGCAATTTTGTATGCTCAATGGAGGAGGGCAGGGGTGAAGCCGCTGCCATTTTTTATTCGACGTGCCTATCCATTCGAGTCTCCTGTCGGCATCATCGCCAGCTTGGCGCGATTCAATGGGGCCAATCCTGTCGATGTAATGCGGTGGCTGGAAATAAGAAGTGCTGGGAATGTTCATAAGCTTTTCTATCTACCCGAGAGGGTTGCCAGCGCTCTGCCCTCAAGTCGGGCGCATGACTATAGGATGCATTTCCCCTCAGCGTTTCGACTGGCACCGTTCTCAGCGACAATGGGTGTACGGTACTGTCCGGAGTGCTTAGTCTGGGGATATCACTCAACTTTTTTTTGTCTGCCTCAGGTTGAAACATGCCTGATTCACAGTGTCCCCCTCAAGCCGCTGTGCAAATGGTGTCACAGCATGTTGAGTCGTGATCTGCTTGATGCACCATGTTCCCAGTGTGGTTTCTATGTTTGCCAAGCATTAAACCAAGTTAAATACCGCAGTTCCCCAACGATCGCGTTAAAAACATATAGAGCGGGAAAAGCACTAGCGGCGTGGTTTAAATTTGTCCGGAGCGGCGCACAATCAGGATCACCTTTTTTTAAAAAACTAGACAAACTCGGTAGCTACACTGAAGACCCCATTGATAAAGTACTCATCACTTCCCTTGGTTGCCCGATTGCTAAGAATGAGGGCGTCGTACGGCGTCTAACCAAGATCGTGAACTGGGAAGTGCCGTCCAATCGCCGTCATTGGAAAGATTGGCAAGGTGCATGCCGAAACATAGAGACAGTCCATTTGCAGAGACATGAGCATTGTCTTGCGCATTGCGAAGGGTTGCTAGGGTATTGGGATGGAGTAAAGACACCTAAGCCAACATGCCTAAAGACTGCTATTTACCTTCTCATTCGGTTGCGACTAGCCATAACCTCCAGTGTGCCGTGGCTGCCTAGCAAGTTGGATTGCTTAGGTTTTGGATACGTTGATGCGCTTCAACAATCGACATTTATTGATCAAGAAATACCAGTGGTTTTGTTGAAAGTATATTATTTGAAGTTGTTATACGATGCTAGCATTTATCTCGAGCTTGGTTATTTCATAAAATTTAGAGTTAGACCGTGGCAAGGGCTGCTCCATGAGATGGCGGCGCCCGCCGGCATCTCGATGAGGCGGGAAACAGTACTGGGGGTCGTTTCTGAAAGAATGTTGCGGTGCCCACATGTGCGTCGCGTCGTTAATACTCCTCATCTCTACATCTCTCGCGACAGCGACTCCAGTTGGACTTTGTCCTTGGCTTGCAGTGAAACTCAGCAAGTCATTATGGATTTATAGTGCTGTAAACGAGGCAGCTATTTAGGAGCTCAATATGGTACCCAAAGGACCTTCCATTACACGCTTGGATGTAGCGCGCGCGGTTAATATTTTGATTGGAGCAGGTGAGCAGGTGACGATTAGGGCAGTGAGAAATACTATCGGAGCCGGCAGCTTTACTACCATCAGCAGATATCTTCATGAGTCTGCGGTGCACTTGGACGGTGTTGGTACGCATGAGACGGATGAAGTCGCTGAGCGTAAATTTCCCAAAAAAGAGCTGGCTCCGCTACTGAAAAGCTCAGCAAGAGTGGACTGCCGTACAACCTCAGTGCTTGATGGCCTCGCAGGAGAATTACGAGAGATTTTTTTTCAATGTGATGAGGTCATCCGCAAGGCTGAAATTGAAATAATTACTGCGCGAGAAAAGCTTCAGAGATCCATTTCAAACGCGGACAGACTAACGCACGAAAAGCACGCGCTTATTCATGAGGTTCGTAAATTGCGGGCTGAGCTCGCGGCGCTCAAGGGGCATATTCAATTCAAGAATCAGCAGTAGCTTATATCGAGCTCCGACTTCACTGGTTTCGGCTCGAGCGTTGTCGAGCTATTCACCTTGAGGCGGCGAGACCAGCCTTCAGCATATTGCTTTGGGCTGCAGGTTAACCGTGGCTTTCTGTTCTGCATGGTTCAGGATCATGAAGGCTATTAATCGCGGAGCGCCGACTGATCCGACAAAGCCCTTCATCGAAAATGCCCTCAGTAACCATGCTCCGACTTGTGGGGCAGACATTTCGTAAAAGCGGATGTTTGGCGTTTTCTCAGGGACCTCTGTCGCTGTCAGATCTTTCTGCCGAAGCAGTGGCACCCGGGGTCATGCCGAGATAAAGGGAAAATTCACTCACTTCCCTCCTATCCGCATGTTTTATATAGACTTTTTCAGGGCGCAACTGAGTCATGCCGAGATAAGGCAAAAATTAGGACATTCGTTCTCTAACCTACTGTATTTAAACGAATAGATTAGAAGCCTTGCTCAAGCAAAAGCTGCTTCGTGCTCAATCGCTTCAGCCATCCACGCAGGAAGCTTGGATCTATGCGATTTCAAGACCTGCCAATCGCTATTCGACAGGCACGTGCGCAGCTTCGCGACTGCCTCTTGGGCGTGGGGTTTGCCCAACCAGGCAAGTGCACGTACAGCGTCGCCAGTAATGGTCGCTCCGAGGGCGACCTGCCACTGTGGCGCATGTTCGATTCTCACCTGAATTTTGCCAAATTGCAGGGTTCTCGGCCGTCCGCCGGTGATAAATACTTCCTTAATCGACACCTGCTGCGTCAGCCCTAGAAGGTTCGCTGCGCGGGCACCGCTTAACGCGATTACCTGATGGCTTTTCGAAGCTATCGCACTGACGACCTTCTCCGTCGCCGGCGCGCGTTTGCCGAAGCGCCCAGTGACCGGCGCGACATAGAGGCCACGTGAAATCCGCATCAACTCCCCGCCCTTGGCTAATCGAGAGAATGCTTTGTCCACCGCAGCACGGCTAGCCAAATGAAGGAATTCGTTTGGTGCAAGAATGCCTCCTTCAGGAAGAAGCCTGCTGTGTTCGATGATTGCCGCGGGAAGGGATTTTATGGATGGCTAGTTTTTGAAATATGTCAGAAACCTAGCAACAATCCTGACACTGATCAACGAACTGCGGCGCGGCAATCGGCAGTCGGAATAGGATTCGCGCCCAATCGCTACAGCCATCTAGAGAGAAAGGATGGATCAGCCGTTTGGTTGCACTCGCAGAAGAGCCTCAACACGATTCGCAACCTGCCTGCGGCGGCTAATAATTGATCAATTATCTATGTCGAGATAATTGCAGATAATTCCCGCAATCCGTGGCCGGCTCGAGATCGAAAAATTGGGAAAAAAGGCGAGTTAGAGGGCCTGCGGAGACTGTCAGCTAGCCGACAGGCACGGGCTCTGAATAGCCCGTCTTCACGCCCTGCGTGGCGGCGTAATGGCGGGTTTGGAAAGCCAGGACATCCTGCATCTGCTTGCTGACGTCTTCCTCCAGCCCCCACTCATAGGCCAGCTTGTCGAGCTTGTAGCGAGAGACCAACTGGGTCGCCCGCGGCGAACGCTCGGCCGGTTTCAAGCTCGACCAGCTACTGACAAAGCCTTTTAGGCGCGCGGCTTTGTCCGTTGTTACACAGGGAAAGCGACGCAGTAGGTCGACCAGATAGAGGGCGCGCAGCTTCTGCTCAGGCTCGCGCAGCTTGCCCGCTACTTCACGCTGCAGTACTGGCACAAGGTCGCGTTCTTCGTACCACAACTGCTTAGCGAGCTCCACGAGGGCATCGGACGCAACTTGGCTGAGGCGCTGCTGGGTGACAGTCTCCAGGAGCGCGCCAAAGCTTTGTTTACGATCCAGACGTGGCATCTCGCCCATCCTCCAGGTACTTCGCTGTGACCAATTTTAGGCAGCCTAACATTGCGCTTCGGTTACCCACGGCATAATCGATTGCCTCTGTTGCCAGTGTAACAAACTGGCCGACATCTACACGGCCGCATTCGATGAGCTGTTCGATATCAGATTGATCGTTTTCAGTAAAGCGGCCGAGCTTGGATATTGCCAGATCCACGCCGGCGGCAACGAAGATATGCAGCGGCTGCTCGCCCTCGAAACCCTCCATGGGGATGGCGCGATCGCGATAGTCCTCGTGCAGCGGCCCGAGAGCATTGGTGTAGTTCTGATCCAGGTACACCTGCAAGTCGCGGCCGTAGTTGTCTTCATAGCCCTCTGGTGGTGTGTAGATGGCCATGATCTCATCTGTACGCAGCACGCGGGCCGCCTCGATCTCTGCATCGATGTCCGCACTGCCACGCGCATGGGTGAGCAGGTGCACCGCGCAGCCGCCGAAGATAATGACCTTGAGCGAGCCTGGTGGGCTGCCATCCAGTAGCGGCAAGGCCCGGGCAAACAAACTACCGATGGCTTGGCCCAGCGGCGTAGTCAACCGAACAGGTTCTGCGCCCCCCTCATCGGCAGTCTCAAGTCGTGTCATATTCACCTCCACTCAGCGCATGGGCTCAGTGTGCCGGTTCATGTGCTGCGTGCGCCATCGCTGTTCGCAAGCGGCGCCCCGAGTAGCTTCAACTGTGCATTGGCTTCGATCAGGCGCTCCTGCAGGCCCTGCGCCTGCTGCGTTTGGATCACAGAGGCTTCGCCCAGCCGGGATACCTCCTCCTGCAATGTGCAACAACGCTGTTCCAGGGTTTCATTCGCGCGCTCAGCGCCGGTCAACGCGCTCTGGGCGGCTTCCAAGGCCTGGACCTTCTGCGCCAGTAGCTGTTGCTGCGCATGTTGCTCTTTTTGCAACTGCCGGGCCTCGGCGAGCAGGCGCGCATTGTCGCGGTTCAACTGGGTCAACTCGTCCTGCTTGATTATCAAAGTCTGCTGCAGTTGCCGCAGTTCCAGTTGCAGCTGCTGTACCTGCGTCTCGTGCCGACGTTGTTCCTGCTCGCGCTGCTCCTTGCTGGCCTGGCGGTAGTGCTCCAAGGCGTCGCGTGCGTGCTGATGCTTTTCCTCCAGCGAGCGAATCTGCCCATCGCGGTCCTGCAGGCGCTCCTCCAAGTCGCGGTTGGCCTGCAATAGGCGGGCATTCTCGATCTCGGCCTGCTGGCGTTGCTGCTGCTCCTGCTGCAGTGCTTGCTGGGCAGCTTGGAGCTGTTCCGTGAGCCCGCTGCTCTGACTTTCCAACTGCTGGATTCGGCCTTCGGCTTGCCGAGCCTGGTTCTGGAAATTGAGCCGTTCACGTGCCAGTTGTTCGCGCTCCTGGGCCACAGTGGCCTGCGCATCCTCCTCTAGCTGATCTGCCAGTTGGCCGACCAGGTTGGCCAGCTGTTCGCTGAGCGGGATTGAGCCCGCACTGTTGGCGCTGATGGAAAATTGACCCA